>NZ_JBIUBT010000004.1:0-654928 GCF_044548235.1 Streptomyces sp. NPDC052043 | reverse complement strand
ACCGAACTGCCCTCCTCCAACCCCGCGGTCATCGCCTTCCTGCGCGAGCACAAGGACGACCTGGTGCTGTGCGTCCACAACTTCTCCCGCTTCGCCCAGCCCACGGAGCTGGACCTGAGCGCGTTCCACGGACGGCATCCGGTCGAGCTGTTCGGCGGGGTGCGCTTTCCGGCCGTCGGGGAGCTGCCGTACCTGCTGACCCTGGCGGGGCACGGCTTCTACTGGTTTCGGCTGCGCGGGGACGCGGCCGTCTGATGCCCGGGTGGGGCGGGCGTTTCCTCCGCCCCACGCGTGGGCACGCGTCAGTCACACCGACCAGCGATTGGACGCGACGCCATGTCGGAAGCCATGTCGCAAGCCGTCACACGCTCTGTCACCACCGGGGGCCCCGGTCTCCTCGCTTCACTGGACCCGCTGCTGCGGGAGTGGCTGCCGCGGCAGCGCTGGTTCTCGGGAAAGGGCCGTCCGGTGACGGGCTTCTCGCTGGTCGCCGCCACCGAGCTGCTGCCCGGCGACCGGAAGCTGGGCCTGTACCACCTGCTCGTGCGCGCCCACCAGCCGCTCACTCCCGTGCACGACACGGTCCCGCACCCCGGCGACTGCTACCAGCTGCTCATAGGCGTGCGCGAGGCGCTTCCCCCGCGGCTGGCGCCCGCGCTGATCGGCCATGTGCACGAGGGCCCGCTCACCGGACGCACGGTGTACGACGCCCTGTACGACCCCCGGCCCGCCGAGGTCGTCCTGGAGGCACTGCGCAGCCGGGCCCGCATCGGCGGGCTGCGTTTCGAACGGCGGGACGAGATACGCCCCGACCTGGTGCCGCGCGTGGTCACCGCCGAGCAGTCCAACTCGTCGGTGGTCTACGGCGACACGTTCATCCTGAAACTGCTGCGCCGGGTGGTGCCCGGCGTCAACCCCGACCTGGAACTGCCGCTGGCCCTGGCCAAGGAGGGCTGCTCACGGGTGCCGCCGCCGACGGCGTGGATGACGGCGGAGCTGGACGGCGAGTCGTATGTGCTCGGGGTGCTCCAGCCCTTCGTGCAGGGCGCCTCGGACGGCTGGGAGCTGGCCCTGCGCGAGCTGGCCAAGGGCGAGGACTTCAGCGCCGAGGCGCGGGCGCTGGGCCGCGCCACCGCCGAGGTGCACACCGCGCTGGCCCGCGCGCTGCCCACGGTCACCCTCGGCCATGTGCAGCTCGAGTCCCTGGTGAACGGCATGACCGAGCGGCTGGAGTCGGCCGCCCAGGCGGTGCCCGCCCTCGGTCCGTACGTCCCCGGTCTGCGCTCCGCGTTCGAGGCGCTGGCCGATCTGGCGTCCGAGGGCCACACCTGGACCGCCCAGCGCATCCACGGCGACCTCCACCTCGGGCAGTGCCTGCGCTCCCCCTCCGGGCAGTGGTGGCTGATCGACTTCGAGGGTGAGCCGGCGAAGCCGCTGGCCGAGCGGCGGATGGCCCAGCCCGTGGTGCGGGACGTCGCCGGAATGCTGCGCTCCTTCGACTACGCCGCGCACTCGGCGGGCGGCCCGCCGGCACCGGAGTGGGCCGCGGCCTGCCGCGCCGCGTACTGCACCGGCTACGCCGAGGCCGGCGGCGGCGACCCGCGCACCGACCCCGTCCTGCTGCGCGCCTACGAGACGGACAAGGCGATCTACGAGGTCCTCTACGAAGCCAGGCACCGCCCCGACTGGCTCCCGGTACCGATGTCCGCGATACACCGCCTGGCCGCTCCGCACACGGCCTGACCCCATCCCTGTCTCCCATCGACCTGCGCCGAGGAGGCTCCGCCCGTGACCCCCCGCACCCCGTCCAGCGGTTCGGATCCGAAGAAGACGGCGAAAGCCGCGCAGAGCGCGCGGAAGGCCACGGAAACCCCGGCAGCGCCGGAGGGGACCCCCGCGAAGAGGACGGCTGCCAAGAAGACGACCGCGAAGAAGGCAGCCGCGAAGAAGGCCACGGCCAAAAAGGCGGCGGCGAAGAAGACGACGGCCAAGAAGCCGGCGGCGCCGAAGTCGGCGGCCAAGAAGACGACCGCCAAGGAGCCGGCGGCGCCGAAGTCGGCGGCCAAGAAGACGACCGCCAAGGAGACGAGGCCCAAGAAGACGGCCGCGCAGGCCGGGGCCACCGGGGCCGCCGCCAAGAAGAGCGCCAGGAAGACCGCCAGGAAGGCACCGGCGGCGAAAAAGGCACCGGCCACGACGGCGGTCCGACCGGCCGTGGGCGGACCCGCGGCGGCGAAGCCCGCGGCGGCGCCAGAACCCGCGGCGGCAAGGCCCGCGACGCCAGAACCCGTGGTCGCCTGGCACCCGGAGGGTGGCGACACCGTCGCCGTCGGGAACGGGGACCGGGAGCGGTTGCTCGCCGGGGCGCATCACGATCCGCACTCCGTGCTCGGGGCGCACCCGGTACCCGGCGGGATCGCCTTCCGGGCGTTCCGGCCGTACGCGCTGGGCGTGACCGTGGTCGCCGGTGAGCGGCGGACCGGGCTGCGCGACGACGGGCAGGGGTTCTTCTCGGGGCTGCTGCCGCTGCCGGAGGTGCCCGCGTACCGGCTGGAGGTGGAGTACGCGGGGGCGGTGCAGCACACCGAGGACGCCTACAGCTTCCTGCCCACGCTCGGCGAGTTCGATCTGCACCTGATCGGCGAGGGCCGGCACGAGCAGTTGTGGCAGGCGCTCGGGGCCCGTCCGACGACCCACCGGGGCGTGACCGGCACCCGGTTCGCGGTGTGGGCGCCCAACGCCCGGGGGGTGCGCGTCGCCGGTGGCTTCAACTTCTGGGACGGCACCGGGCATCCGATGCGCTCGCTCGGCGCCACGGGCGTGTGGGAGCTGTTCGTGCCCGGGATCGGCGAGGGCGAGCTGTACAAGTTCGAGATCACCCGGCCGGACGGCTCCAGGACCCTGCGCGCCGACCCGCTGGCCCGCCGTACCGAGGTGCCCCCGGCCACGTCGTCCATCGTCCACGCCTCGCACCACGAGTGGGGCGACGCGGAGTGGATGGCCCACCGGGCGGACACCCCCGCGCACGAGGCGCCGTTCTCGGTGTACGAGGTCCACCTGCCGTCCTGGCGGCCTGGCCTGACCTACCGTGAGCTGGCCGAGCAGCTCCCGACGTACGTCAAAGACCTGGGCTTCACCCATGTGGAGCTGATGCCGGTCGCCGAGCATCCGTTCGGCGGCTCCTGGGGCTACCAGGTGACCGGCTTCTACGCGCCCACCGCGCGCCTGGGCACCCCGGACGACTTCAGGTTCCTGGTCGACGCGCTGCATCAGGCGGGCATCGGGGTCCTGATGGACTGGGTGCCGGCGCATTTCCCGCGCGACGAGTGGGCCCTGGCCGAGTTCGACGGCCGCCCCCTGTACGAGCACGCGGACCCGCTGCGGGCCGCGCATCCGGACTGGGGAACCCTGGAGTTCGACTTCGGCCGCCGCGAGGTGCGCAACTTCCTCGTCGCCAACGCGCTTTTCTGGTGCGAGGAGTTCCACATCGACGGCCTGCGGGTGGACGCGGTCGCCTCCATGCTCTACCTGGACTACTCGCGCGAGCCGGGCCAGTGGACACCCAACGAGCACGGCGGCCGGGAGAACCTGGACGCGGTGGCGTTCCTCCAGGAGATGAACGCGACCGTGTACCGCAGGGTGCCGGGCGTGGTCACCGTCGCGGAGGAGTCCACGGCCTGGGACGGAGTGACCCGCGCGACCCACCACCGGGGCCCGAGCGGCTTCGGCGGGCTGGGTTTCGGGCTGAAGTGGAACATGGGCTGGATGCACGACTCGCTCCAGTACATGAGCCACGACCCCGTCCACCGCAGGTACCACCACCACGAGCTGACCTTCTCGATGGCGTACGCCTACAGCGAGAACTACGTGCTGCCGATCTCGCACGACGAGGTGGTGCACGGCAAGCGCTCGCTGGTGTCGAAGATGCCCGGCGACTGGTGGCAGCAACGGGCGAACCTGCGCGCCTACCTGGGCTTCATGTGGTCCCACCCGGGCAAGCAACTCCTCTTCATGGGCCAGGAGTTCGCCCAGGGTGCCGAGTGGTCCGAGGAACGCGGCCCGGACTGGTGGCTGCTCGACCCGCACTACGGTGCCGCGGCCGACCACCGGGGAGTGCTGGACCTGGTCCGCGACCTCAACACCGTCTACCGGGCCACGCCCGCCCTGTGGGCGCGCGACGTCCACCCCGACGGCTTCCAGTGGATCACCGGGGACGCGGGGGACGACAACCTCCTCGCCTTCCTGCGCTACGACGCCGACGGCACCCCGCTGCTGGCGGTGTCCCACTTCGCCCCGGTCGTCCGCCCCGACTACCGCATCGGCGTCCCCGACGACGTGCCCGCCTGGCGGGAGGTCCTCAACACCGACGCGGCCCGTTACGGCGGCAGCGACGTCGTCCACCCCGACCCGGTCAAGCCGGAGCCCCAGGGCCGGCACGGCCGCCCGGCGAGCATCCGCCTGACGCTGCCACCTCTGGCGACGGTGTGGCTGCGCCCGGCGTGAGGACTTCCTCTCCGAGGCGGGGGTCCGGGGGCGGCGGCCCCCGGACATGCGGCAGCCCCCGGGTCAGCCATCGCTACTCCCCGAACGCCTCCACCAGAGCCGGAGGCAGCACCTCCGTGTACAGCACGCCCAGCTGCTGGGTGGCGCGGGTCAGCGCCACGTACAGGTCGCTCGTGCCGTAGCGGCCCGGCTCGACCACCAGGACGGAGTCGAACTCCAGGCCCTTGGCCTGGCGCGGGTCGAGGAGGACGACCGTGTGCGTCAGGTCGGGTTCCGCGCCCGCGGTGATCCCGTCCAGCCGGGCGGCCAGCCGTTGGTGCAGGTCGCGCGGGGCGATCACGGCGAGCCGGCCCATGGGGGCACCTCCCTGCTCATGGGGGTCCCCCCTGTTCGAGCGGAGTCGAGAACTTGGGGGAGAAGCCGAGAGTTCGGGGGACGGGGTGAGTTCGGCGACGGCCTTCTCCACCGCTCCGGGCAGGTCGTCGGTGGCGCGGGCCCAGGGCCGTACGCCGGTGGAGCGGACCGAGCTCGGGGGCTCGAAGCCGGGGTTCTCCGCCCGGACCACGGCCGCCGCCACGTCCATGATCTCGGCCGGGGTGCGGTAGTTGACGCCGAGACGGGTGTGCTCCCAGCGGTCCTCGACGTACGGCCGGAGAATGTCAGCCCAGGAGCCGACGCCGGCCGCCTCCGCCGTCTGCGCGGGGTCGCCGACCAGGGTCATGGAGCGGGTCGGGCTGCGCCGCATCAGCAGCCGCCACGCCATCGGTGACAGCTCCTGCGCCTCGTCGACGATGATGTGCCCGAACGCCCAGGTGCGGTCGGCCGCCGCACGCTCGGCGGCGCTGCGGTGGTCGTCCTCCTCGTGGCGTTCGGCGAACCGCTCGGCGTCGATGATGTCGTGCGCGGACAGCACCTCCGAGGCGTCCGGGTCGCCGTCCTCCTTGTCCTCGAACTCGTACGTCCGGGACGCGTACGACACGTCCAGCACGCCCTGGGCATAGGCGATCTGTGTCTCGCGCTCGTGCTCGGCGCGGGCGCGGGCCACCCTGTCGTCCTCGCCGAGCAGTTCGGCGGCCTCGTCGAGCAGGGGAACGTCGGCCACGGACCATGCCCGGGTCACCGGGCGGCGGACGGCGGCCGCGTCCTCGTCGCTCACGTACCCCTCCGGATCCGCCAGGAAGTCCGCGACCAGCCGCTGCGGGGTCAGCCGGGGCCACAGCTCGTCGATGGCCGACCAGACCTCGGGGTTCTCGGCGAGTTCGTCGCGGATCTGGCTGATGTCGCTGGGGTCGAGGAGGTTGGAGCCGTCGTAGGGGTCGGTGCCGATGCGCTCGGCGACCAGGTCGGTGAGCGTGTTCAGGATGTGGCCCTCGAAGTGCTCGCGGGCCACGTTGTGCGGCAGCCGCGCGGCGCGGGTGCGCTCACGGGCGACGTTCACCAGGCCGTCGTCGAGCATCAGGACCTCGCGGTCGTGCTCGATGGCGATCACCGGGTCGGGCAGTGCCTGCCGGTCCCGTACGACGGCGGCGAGCACGTCGGCCATGTCGGCGCGGCCCTTCACCGCGGCGGCCTCGGGGGTGTCCGTCGCGGTGGCCCGCACGCCGGGGAACAGCTCGCCGACGGTCGCCAGGAGCACCCCGGTCTCGCCGAGCGAGGGCAGCACCTCGCCGATGTAGCCGAGGAAGGCGGGGTTCGGGCCGACGATCAGTACGGCCCGCCGGGCCAGCAGCTCCCGGTGCTCGTACAGCAGGTACGCGGCCCGGTGCAGGGCGACCGCGGTCTTGCCGGTGCCCGGGCCGCCCTCGACCACGAGCACGCCGCGGTGCGGCGCGCGGATGATGCGGTCCTGGTCGGCCTGGATGGTCCGCACGATGTCGCCCATCCGGCCGGTGCGCGCGGAGTCGAGCGCGGCGAGCAGCACCGCGTCGCCGGTCGGGTCCTCGTGGCCGGTCCGGCTGGTGTCGCCGAGGTCGAGGATCTCGTCGTGCAGCGCGGTGACCCGGCGGCCGCCGGTGGAGATGTGCCGGCGGCGGCGCAGGCCCATCGGGGTGTGCCCGGTGGCCAGGTAGAAGGGGCGGGCGACGTCGGCGCGCCAGTCGATCAGGATCGGCGTGCGCTCGGCGTCGTCGGCGCGCAGGCCGATGCGGCCGATGTGGTGGGTGTCGCCGTCGGTGAGGTCGATCCGGCCGAAGCAGAGCGAGCCGTCCACGGCGTCCAGCGCGGCCAGCAGCCCCGACCGCTCGGCGACGAGGATGTCCCGCTCCAGCCGGGCCTGCATGGGCGTGTTCCCCTGGGCGAGCGCGTCCGTGACGGATACCTCGGTGTCACCGCGCAGCGCGTCCACGCGTGCGTACAGTCCGTCGATGAATTCCTGCTCCTGCCGCAATTCACCGTCTGGAAATTCGGTGTTTGACAATTCGGCTCCCGCCCGGATATACTGTGCTCACTGGACTTCTTCGTGACCCGTTGAATACCGAGTCGCGAATCACCGAATATACGCAAAGGAATCCCCCGGGCGCAATTGCCCGGGGGATTTCTTATTCTCCGGTCCGCTGTCACATCACGTCCGACAGCTCCTCCAGCAGCCGGCGCCCGGGGCGTGCGCCCACCATGGACTTCACGGGTTCGCCGGCGCGGAAGACCATGAAGGTCGGCATCGACAGCACCTTGTAGGCGTTCGTGGTGTCCGGGTTGGTGTCCACGTCGAGCTGGACCACCTTCAGCCGGTCGCCCTGCTCGGCGGCCAGCGCACTGAGTACGGGGCCCATCTGCCGGCACGGCGGACACCAGTCGGCGGTGAACTCCACCAGCACCGGCAGGTCCGCGCCGAGTACCTCCGCCGCGAAGTCCGCGTCCGTCACCTCTGCCACTCCCGCTGCCCTGATCACCGCTGTTGCCCTCCCAGCTCGCACCTCGGCTCCGGACCGCCCGGAACCCCCGCGTCGGCGGCCAGCGCCTCCCGCGCCCGCTCGGCTCTCGCGAGCTGGGCGCCGACCTGCTCGCGCACGGCCCGCAGCTCGCCGATCAGCGCGTCGAGCTGGTCCAGCTTGCGCCGGTAGACCGCGAGGGACGCCGGGCACGAGTCGCCCTCCGGGTGCCCGGCCCGCAGACACTCCACGAACGGCCGGGTCTCCTCCAGCTCGAACCCGAAGTCCCGCAGCGTCCTGATCTGCCTCAGCAGCCGCAGATCACGCTCGTCGTAGGAGCGGTGGCCCTGCGCGTCCCGTCGCGCGGGCAGCAGCCCCCGCGACTCGTAGTACCGCAGCGCCCGCGTCGTGGTCCCGGCCCGCTCGGCCAGCTCGCCGATTCGCATGCCCACGAACGTAAACCCTGACGCCGACGTCAAGGCAACGGCGGCGTGCCGGCCGTCCGCTCAGGCCGGCACTCCGGCCGAGTCCTCCACCTCGAGCAGGGAGGCGCCGCGCCGCTCCTCGTCGAAGGCCCTGCGGCCGCCGCGCAGGCCGAACAGGCGCTTGGCGAAGGCGATGTAGAGGACGGCGACGATGTTGAGGGCCAGTGTGGTGATCTTGACCGCGCTCACGTGCTCGGTGAGTTCGTAGATCTCCAGGGGAAGGAAGGCGGCGGTGGCGACCACCGTCAGGTACTCCGCCCACCGCTTGGCGTACCACAGGCCGACCGCCTCGATCAGTTCCACCAGTGCGTAGGCGACCAGGACGCAGGCCACCAGAAGCAGGGTGGAATGCCGGTAGCCGAAGGTCTTCTGGATGGTGCCGACGACGGGTGAGTGGTCGAGATCGTAGTGGAAGTGCCGGAAGACGGGGCGGAAGACGTCCAGGTACTCGTCGAACAGGCGGCGTACCGCGTCCTGGCTGTTGCTGAATTTCCACACCGCCACCGCGACCAGCACGATGAAGACCCCGCGCAGGGCCCGCTCGAACGCGAGGAACCGCAGGATGAACAGGTCCCGCAGCACCTTGCCGCGCGGCACCAGCGGGGCGTCGCCGGCCGGTCCCGAGCCGTGCGGCTCGCCGAGCGCGAAGTCGCCGCAGCGCAGGCAGCGCCACACGTCCCCCAGCGCGGTCCGCGCGTGCAGCCGGATCCGCAGCCTCGGGTCGTCCGGTGCGTAGGTCACATGCCCCTTGCGCGCGCACGCGCGCCGGTCCCAGTCGATCGCCATCCCGTGATTGCCTCCATACCTTCCTTGTGCACCTTTCCCTGTGCACGCGGCCGTGCCGCGCCGGTCTTCCCGGCGCGGCACGGCACGGCACGGTAGTACATCGCGGTAAGAGACGACGGCGCGGCCAGGGCGTCGTGGCCGGGGACGAGCTGCTCAGCGCCGGGTCAGCGCCAGCACGCTCAGAGCGAACATCAGGACACCCAGGGGGAGATGGACCGACGGGACGTGCGCGATGCCGAGCACGACCTGGACCGAGGCCAGTACGAGGAATCCCGACGCGTGCCAGATGGGCCGGGGCGAGCCGCCGCCCGGCTTCCACGCCAGCACCGCCGCGAGCACGTACAGCATCGCCGCCCCGTACATCACACGGGCTCCGACGCTGTGCATCGTCTCTCCGTAGGACGAGGTCAGCAGCAGTCCGGCGGAGACCGCCTGGAAGAAGATGGTCAGGGTCTGCACCGCGATCGCGATCCGCAGGAACGAGAGGCCGCGCCCTGTGTTCGCCGTCACCTGAGTGGCCATGCCACAGTCCCCTTTTCCGCCCTCGGGCAGTAGGTCTGTAAGGTCTCACCAGCTCGACGACGCGGGCCCGCGAAAGGTAAGGCGAGGGGGCGGCCTGAAGCATGGGGACTGTCGGGAACAGCACGGACGGGATAGCCGGCGAGCGGCGTCAACTGATCAATGTCGCCTACCGGTTGCTCGGTTCGGCGTCCGAGGCCGAGGACGCCGTGCAGGACGCCTACGCACACTGGTACGGGCTGCCGCGAAGCCGGCGGGAGGAGATCCTCTCGCCCGGCGCCTGGCTGACGACGGTGACCGGCCGCATCTGCCTGGACCTGCTCGGCTCGGCGCGGGCCCGCCGCGAACGCTATGTCGGCGCGTGGCTGCCCGAGCCGCTGCCCGACCGCGCCGAGTGGGACCACGCGGGCGGTTCCGACCCCGCCGACCAGATCGTCCTGGACGAGTCGGTGGTCATGGCCTTCCTCGTCGTCCTGGAGTCGATGACGCCCGCCGAGCGGGTGGCGTTCGTCCTGCACGACGTCTTCCGGTACCCGTTCGCCGAGATCGCCGACGTTCTCGGCCGGACCCCCGCGGCCTGCAAGCAGCTGGCGGCCTCCGCCCGACGGCGGGCGGGCGTCGCGCGCGCTCCGGTCACCGCGACCGACCGGGCCGACGTGGTGAGGGACGTCAAAGAGGCATGGGAGACCAAGGACATCGCCGCCCTCGTCGGTCTCCTCGACCCGGCCGCCGTGATGACCGCCGACGGCGGCGGCGCGGTCGGCACCGTCCTGCGCCCGGTCGAGGGCGGCGAGCGCATCGCCCAGTACATGGTCGCCATCGCCGACAGGGCCCCGGGGCTCGAGCTCCTGGAGCGGTCGGTCAACGGTGTGCCGGGCCTGGTGGCCCGGCATGCCGGCGTCGTCATGACCGTCGCCTCGTTCGACGTCGGCGACGGGTGTGTCACCCGGATCTGGGTGGTCCGCAACCCGGAGAAGCTGCGGCCGTGGACACGGAGGGGATAGCGCCGCGGCCGTACGCGGCACGGCTTCGTCCACGTGCGCCGGGCCCTCGCTGTGGGCAAGGGACGACCGCCGGGCGGCCTCAGCTCACACCGCTGCCCACCAGCTCCTTCGCCTCCTCGGTGCGCTGATCGTCGCGGTCGGCACCGCGCGGCAGCAGCAGGGCGACGGCGAGGGTGCCCACGCCCAGGATCACCGCGCCGACCAGGCTGGTGTGGGCCACCGCGTCGGAGAAGGACGAGCCGACCGCCTCCTTCATCCGCTGGGCGCCCTCGGCGAGCCGGCCGGCCTGCTCCCTGAGCTGCGCGGCCTGCTGCGGGTCGGTCGCGTGGGCGGCCTGCGCGGCGAGATCGCGGGCCTTCTCCCCGATGCCCTGGGCGACGGCGTACCCGGCGCCGACCGAGTCCTGGGCGATGGACAGCGCGCCCGCCGGGAGCCCGCCGTCGGCGGTCGCGTCGGAGAGGTGCCGGGCGTACGAGGTCGACAGCAGGGAGCCGAGGATCGCGATGCCGAGGGAGCCGCCCAGCTCCAGGGAGGTGTCGTTCACGGCGCCGCCGACGCCCAGCTCGGACTCGGGGAAGGCGCCCATGATGGCGTCGGTGCAGGGTGAGAGGGCGAGCCCGATGGCCAGACCCAGGATCACCAGGGGTGCCACGAGGTCGCCGTAGCCGGACGAGCCGTCCACCCGCGTCAGCAGCGCCAGGGCCGCGGTGCCGCCGACCATGCCCGCGGTCACCGTCCACTTCATGCCGACGCGCGGGGTGAGGTAGCCGGTCAGCGCCGAGCCGGCGAAGACGGCGCCGGCCAGCGGCAGCATGCGCAGGCCGGTGGCCAGGGCGTCGTACCCGAGGACGAACTGGAGGTGCTGGGTGAGGTAGTAGAAGGCGCCGAAGACGGCCAGGAAGAACAGGGCGACGGCCAGGTTGGAGCCGGCGAAGCGGCGCTGCGTGAAGCGCCGTACGTCGAGGACCGGGCGCGGGTGGCGCAGCTCCCACAGGACGAAGGCCACCAGGCCCGCGCCCGCGACCGCGGCGGCCGTGACCGCCTTGGCGTCCCAGCCGAAGTGAGGGCCCTCGATGATCATGTAGACCAGCGAGCCGATCCACACCACCGACAGCAGTCCGCCGACGTAGTCGATCCGGCCGTGGTGCGCCGCCCTGGAGGGCGGTACGAGGACGAGGGCGCCGACCAGGGCGACGGCCGCGACCGGCACGTTGATCAGGAAGGTCGAGGACCAGCCGTGGTCCTGGAGCAGCGCGCCGGCGACGAGAGGACCGGCGGCGATGGCGAGGCCGGCGGTGGCGGTCCACAGGGTGATCGCCTTGGCCCGCTCGGCGCGCGGGAAGGTCGCGGCCAGCAGGGAGAGAGTGGCCGGCATGATCAGCGCGGCGCCCACGCCCATCACGGCGCGGGCCGCGATGACGGTCGCCGCGCTGTCGGCGAGGTGGCCGAAGACGGCGCCGCCGCCGAACACGACGAGCCCGAGGACGAGCGCCCCGCGCCGGCTGTACTTGTCGCCGATCGCGCCGAGCAGCAGCATCAGCGCCGCGTAGGGGACGGTGTAGCCGTCGATGACCCATTGGAGGTCGGCGCTGGTCAGACCGAGGTCCCGGGTCATGTCGGGCGCGGCGACCGTGAGCGCGGTGTTGGCCATCACGATGATCAGCAGGCTGAGGCAGAGCACGAGGAGCGCCCACCAGCGCCGGGTGTAGGGGCGGTCCGTCCTCTCGGCCGGTTCGTTCATGACGAGTCGCATGGGCAGGGGTCGCCTTCCTCGGTCTACTTGCACAACGGAGTGCAATTGCACAGCGCTGTGCAATGTACGACCCTTGCACAGTGCTGTGCAAGTCGAAGGAGGGCAGAATGTCAGCCATGACCACGGGTAACACCAGTCGCGCCGACGTGAACCGGCGCCACATCCTCGATGTCGCCCTCGCGGAGCTGTTGCGCGATCCCGACGCGTCCATGGACCAGATCGCTCGGGCGGCCGGCGTCGTACGGCGCACGGTGTACGGCCACTTCCCCAGCCGGGAGGCGCTGATCAGCACGCTCGTCGACGAGGCGGTGCTCGCGCTCGCCGCGGCGCACGCGGCGGGCCGCGAGGGCGTCGAGGACCCGGCCGAGGCCGTGGCGCGCTCGGTGCTGGCGCTCTGGCCGATCGCCGACCGCTACCGGCTGCTGGTCGCGCTCGCCCAGCGCACGGTCACCATGCAGGGCATCCGCGAGCGGCTGGCCCCGGTCCGCGACAGCTGCGCCGAGGTGCTCCAGCGCGGTCTCGACCAGGGCGTCTTCAGCTCCGCGCTGCCCGCGCCGGCGCTCGCCTACGTCCATGAGCAGATCGTGTTCGCGCTGATGGAGGCGGTGAACGACGACCTGCTGGCCGCACACGAAGCGGGCCGCTCCGCCGCGGTCACTGTACTGACGGCGGCCGGGGTGCCCGCCTCCCTCGCCGCCGCCCTGGTGGCCGGGCTCAGCGACTGACCGCCTCGAACACGAAGAGACCCCGCACCCCCGGAAGGGGCGCGGGGTCTCGGTGTCCCTCGCGGGGTCTGCGATGTCCCTGCGGAGCGCTACGCCTTGGCCAGCTCGCGCTGCTCGGGAATCCCGGCGCCGTCCTCGGCGTCGTCCAGCAGCGTCTTCTCGTCGAAGGGCAGCTCGCCGGCGAGGACGCGCCGGACGCGGTCCTTGTCGACCTCGCCGGTCCAGGTGCCGATGAGCAGGGTGGCGACCGCGTTGCCCGCGAAGTTGGTCAGGGCGCGGGCCTCGCTCATGAAGCGGTCGATGCCGACGATCAGGCCGACCCCGTCGACCAGGGCGGGCTTGTGGGTCTGCAGGGCGCCGGCGAGGGTGGCCAGTCCGGCGCCGGTGACGCCGGCGGCGCCCTTGGAGGCGATCATCATGAACAGCAGCAGGGTGATCTGCTGGCCGATGGACAGCGGCTGGTCCAGGGCGTCGGCGACGAACAGGGACGCCATGGTCAGGTAGATCATCGTGCCGTCGAGGTTGAAGGAGTAGCCGGTCGGCACGGTGATGCCGACGACCGGACGGCTCACGCCCAGGTGCTCCATCTTGGCGATGAGCCGGGGCAGCGCGGACTCCGACGACGACGTCGACAGGATCAGCAGGAACTCACGGCCCAGGTACTTCAGCAGCTGGAAGATGTTGACGCCGGCCACCAGCCGGGTCAGCGCGCCCAGCACCACGACCACGAACAGCACACAGGTGACGTAGAAGCCGAGCATGATCGCGCCAAGCGCCTTGAGGGCGTCGATGCCCGTCTCGCCGACGACGGCGGCCATGGCGCCGAAGGCACCGATCGGGGCGGCCCACATGATCATGGCGAGCACACGGAAGACCAGCCGCTGGATGTGCTCCACTCCGCGCAGGACCGGCTCGCCCTTGCGGCCCATGGCCTGGAGCCCGAACCCGACGAGCAGGGCGACCAGCAGGGTCTGCAGCACCTGGCCCTCGGTGAACGCCGACACGAGCGTGGTCGGGATGATGCCGAGCACGAAGTCGACCGGGCCCTCGCTCGCGGCCTGCGCCTGTGCCTGGCCGGCGCCCCTGGCCGCCTCCGTCAGGTGCATCCCGCTGCCCGGGTGGACGATGTTGCCGATCACGAGCCCGATGGCCAGGGCGACGAACGACATCGCGAGGAAGTAGCCGAGCGCGAGCCCGCCGACCTTGCCGACCTTCGCGGCCTTGCGCACCGAACCGACGCCGAGCACGATCGTGCAGAAGATGATCGGCGAGATCATCATCTTGATCAGGTTCACGAAACCGGTGCCGAGCGGCTTGAGCTCCTTGGCGAAGTCCGGCGCGGCGAACCCGATGGCGACGCCCAGGACCACCGCGGCGATCACCGCGATGTACAGGTAGTGGGTACGGTCCCGCTTGGGTGCGGGTGCGGGTGCGGCAGGTGCCGTATCGGCTGCGCTGCTCAAGGCGGCCCTCCTTGACGACGTCATCGGCATCACCGGCGTGCGGCTCACGTCCGGGCATGGGGGAATGCGCCGACTATCTCCCGTCCTGTGAGCGCGGTCACGCTTCCGTTCATTAAGTTCACGCCACGCAGTTCAGGCCAGGACGAAAGAGGCAGACTGGCAGGCATGCACATACCCGTCCTTCCCCGACCCCGCAGCCTGGCCGGCCAGCTGTTCGCCATGCAGGCCGTGCTGCTCGCGCTCGTCGTGGCCGGATATGCGCTCTTCAGCTACATCAGCGACCGGGGCCAGGCCGAGGAGGCGGCCCGCCGCCAGGCCACGGCGGTCGCCCGCTCCATCGCCGACGCCCCCTCGGTCCTGGCGGCCGTCCACACCTCCGACCCCTCGTCGGAGCTCCAGCCGTACGCGCTGAGGGTCCAGCAGGACACCGGGGTCGACTTCGTCACGATCATGACTCCGGACGGCATCCGCTGGACCCACCCGGACCCGGACCAGATCGGGCTGCCCTTCCTGGGCAACATCTCCCGCGCCCAGCACGGCGGGTCCTTCACCGAGACCTACACCGGCACCCTCGGCCCGTCCGTCCGCGCGGTCACGCCCGTCGAGGAGCACGGCCGCGTGGTCGGTCTCGTCAGCGCCGGCATCAAGGTGGAGGCGATCAGCGAGCGGGTCCGGGAACAGGTCATCGCCCTGTTCTCGGTCGCCGCCGGGATCCTCACGCTCGGCGCGGTCGCCACGTACGTCATCAACGCGCGTCTGCGCCGCCACACCCACGGCATGAACGCAGCCGAGCTCAGCCGGATGCACGACTACCACCAGGCCGCCCTGCACGCGGTGCGCGAGGGCCTGCTGATGCTGGACGCGCAGCACCGGGTGGCGCTCATCAACGACGGCGGGCGGATCCTGCTGGGCGTGGGACGCGAGGAGGACGTGGTGGGCCGGTCGGTGGCGGACCTCGGTCTGCCGGCCCCGCTGACGGGCGCGCTGCTGGCGTCCGAACCGCGGGTGGACGAGGTGCACCTGACCGACTCGCGCGTGCTGGTGGTCAACACCTCACCGGTGTCGGGCGGACAGCACCGGGGCACGGTGGTGACCCTGCGGGACGTCACCGAACTCCAGTCGCTGATGGGGGAGCTGGACTCGGAGCGCGGCTTCAGCCAGGCGCTGCGCTCCCAGGCGCACGAGGCGGCCAACCGGCTGCACACGGTGGTGTCGCTGATCGAGCTGGGGCGGGCCCAGGAGGCCGTGGAGTTCGCGACGGCGGAGCTGGAGCTGGCGCAGGCGCTGACCGACCAGGTGGTCACGGCGGTGAGCGAGCCGGTGCTGGCCGCGCTGCTGCTCGGCAAGACGGCCCAGGCCAACGAGCGCGGCGTGGAGCTGGTGGTGTCCTCGGACAGCGGCCTGGACGACGGACTGCTGCCGCGGAGCCTGCCGCCGCGGGACCTGGTGACGATCCTCGGCAACCTCGTCGACAACGCGGTGGACGCGGCGCAGGGCGGCGCGCGGGCCAGGGTGACCGTCACGGCGTGCGCGCGGGACGGCGAGCTGGTGCTGCGGGTCGCGGACACCGGCCCCGGCGTGCGTCCTGACCACACGGACCTGGTGTTCCAGCACGGCTTCTCCACCAAGCCGACGGGTCCCGGCGGGCGCGGGCTGGGCCTGGCGCTGGTACGGCAGGCGGTGCGGCGGCACGAGGGGACGCTGGCGGTGACGGAGGCCGAAGGAGGCGGCGCGGTGTTCGAGGCGCGGCTGCCCCTGGCGCACGGGACGGACCAGCACGTGGCCGGCGCGGCCGTGTCCGGGGCCCGGGGCGGCCTGCCCGGAGGCGCGGCATGACGGACGGCAGAAGCGGGACGCAGCCCATCCGTGTCCTGGTGGTGGAGGACGACCCGGTCACGGCGGACGCGCACGTGATGTACGTGGACCGGGTGCCGGGCTTCGTCGCGGTCGGCAAGGCGCACACGGGCGCCGAGGCCCGGCGGGCCCTGGAGCGCACCCCGCTGGACCTGCTGCTGCTCGACCTCCACCTTCCGGACGTGCACGGCCTGAAGCTGGCCCGGTCCCTGCGGGCGGGCGGCCATCACGCGGACGTGATCGCGGTGACCTCGGCACGGGACCTGGCGGTGGTGCGCGAAGGGGTCTCGCTGGGGGTGGTCCAGTACGTCCTGAAGCCGTTCACCTTCGCCACGCTCCGGGACCGGCTCGTGCGGTACGCCGAGTTCCGTGCGGCGGTCGGGGAGGTGGGCGGTCAGGACGAGGTGGACCGCGCGCTGGCGACCCTGCGCGCCCCGAGCCCGGCCGCCCTCCCCAAGGGCCTGAGCGCGCCCACGCTCCAGCGGGTGACGGACGCGCTGCGGGCGAAGGAGGAGGGGCTCACCGCGGCGCGGGTCGCCGGGGCGGTCGGCATCTCCCGGATCACCGCCCGGCGCTATCTGGAGCACCTGGTGGACGCGGGCCGCGCGGTACGCAGCCCGCTGTACGGGCAGGTGGGCAGGCCGGAACTGGTGTACCGGTGGGTGCGGGAGAGTGGCGGGGACCGGTAGGAGGAGGCCCCGGACTTCCGCCCGGCACACCGAGAGCACGCACCGGACGCCGCTCCTTGACGGGCAAACGTTGCCCGCCGCGGCACTAGAACACCGACTCCGTCTCGTCCATGCGGTCCTTGGGGACGGTCTTCAGCTCGGTCACCGCCTGGGCCAGCGGGACCATCACAATGTCGGTGCCGCGCAGCGCGGTCATGCGGCCGAACTCACCGCGGTGGGCGGCCTCCACCGCGTGCCAGCCGAAGCGGGTGGCGAGGACGCGGTCGTAGGCGGTCGGGACGCCGCCGCGCTGGACGTGGCCGAGGATGACCGGCTTGGCCTCCTTGCCGAGCCGGCTCTCCAGCTCGTACGCCAGGGCCGTGCCGATGCCCTGGAAGCGCTCGTGGCCGAACTTGTCGATCTCGCCCTTGCCGTAGTCCATGCTGCCCTCGGCCGGGTGGGCGCCCTCGGCGACGCAGATCACCGCGAACTTCTTGCCGCGGGCGAACCGCTCCTCGACCATCTTCACCAGGTCGGCCGGGTCGAAGGGCCGCTCGGGCAGGCAGATGCCGTGGGCGCCGGCCGCCATGCCGGACTCCAGCGCGATCCAGCCCGCGTGCCGGCCCATGACCTCGACGACCATCACGCGCTGGTGCGACTCGGCCGTGGTCTTCAGCCGGTCCATGGCCTCGGTGGCCACACCGACGGCCGTGTCGAAGCCGAAGGTGCGGTCGGTGGAGGAGATGTCGTTGTCGATCGTCTTCGGCACGCCCACCACCGGCAGCCCGGCGTCCGACAGCATGCGCGCCGCGGTCAGCGTGCCCTCGCCGCCGATCGGGATCAGCGCGTCGATGCCGAACCGGTGGATCATGTCCGAGGCGTTCTCGCAGGCCTCGCGGAGCCGGTCCCGCTCCAGGCGGGAGGAGCCGAGGATGGTGCCGCCGAGGGCGAGGATGCCGCCCACCGCGTTGAGGTCCAGCGTGCGGTAACGGCCGTCGAGCAGGCCCGCGTAGCCGTCCTCGAAGCCGATGACCTCGTCCCCGTACGCCGTGACCGCCCGGTGTACGACCGACCGGATCACCGCGTTCAGGCCCGGGCAGTCGCCGCCCGCCGTGAGAACTCCGATACGCATGCTGCTGTGTCTCCTGCTCGCTGTTGACACCGGTGATCCCGTCCGATTGTTTCATGTCCGGGCGGCGACCATGGCCTGACGGGCGCCATAGCTACCGTCAGGGGTATTGTCAAGAGGATTCCGCTCACCCCGGTGGGCGTTTTTTGCAGGACGCCATCCCCGGCCGACGAGTGATCCCCCGAGGAAACGGAGAGCCCGCGTGACCCGCAGCGTGTACGTGACCGGCATCGACCGCGGTGACGGCCGACAGGTCGTCGAGCTGGGAGTCATGGAGCTGCTGACCCGGCAGGTGGACCGGGTGGGCGTCTTCCGCCCTCTCGTCCACGACGGCCCCGACCGTCTTTTCGAACTGCTGCGCGCCCGCTACCGCCTCTCCCAGGACCCGGCGACCGTCTACGGCATGAACTACCGGGAGGCGTCCGCCCTCCAGGCCGAACAGGGCACGGACGAACTGGTGTCGGCCCTCGTCGACCGGTTCCATCTGGTCACCCGCGACTACGACGTGGTCCTCGTCCTCGGCACCGACTTCGCCGACACCCAGCTCCCGGACGAGCTGTCCCTCAATGCCCGGCTCGCCAACGAGTTCGGGGCCTCCGTCCTGCCGGTCGTGGGCGGCCGCAGGCAGCACGCCGAGTCGGTGCTCGCCGAGACCCGCAACGCCTACCGCGCCTACGACGGCCTGGGCTGCGACGTGCTGGCCATGGTCACCAACCGGGTGGCCCGCGAGGACCGCGACGAGATCGCCGAGCGGCTGACCGGCCGGCTGCCGGTGCCCTGCTGGGTGGTGCCGGACGAGCCGGCCCTGTCCGCGCCGACGGTCGCGCAGATCACCCAGGCCCTGGACGGCAGGGTCCTGCTGGGCGACGACTCCGGCCTGGCCCGCGACGCCCTCGACTTCGTCTTCGGCGGCGCCATGCTGCCCAACCTCCTCAAGGCGCTGACCCCCGGCTGCCTGGTGGTCACCCCCGGCGACCGCGCCGACCTGGTCATCGGCTCGCTCGCCGCACACAGCGCCGGCACCCCGCCGATAGCCGGTGTGCTGCTCACCCTGAACGAGGCGCCGCGGCAGGAGATCCTCACCCTGGCCGGCCGGCTCGCCCCGGGCACCCCGGTGGTCTCGGTGTCCGGCAACAGCTTCCCCACCGCCGAGCGGCTGTTCTCCCTGGAGGGCAAGCTGAACGCGGCCACGCCGCGCAAGGCGGAGACCGCGCTCGGCCTGTTCGAGCGGTACATCGACACCGCCGACCTCAGCAAGCGCGTCTCCGCGCCCAGCAGCGACCGGGTCACCCCGATGATGTTCGAGCACCAACTGCTCGAACAGGCCCGCAGCGACAGGCGCCGGGTCGTGCTGCCGGAGGGCACCGAGGAGCGCGTGCTGCACGCGGCGGAGGTGCTGCTGCGCCGGGGCGTGTGCGACCTGACCCTGCTCGGCCCGGTGGAAGGGATCCGCAAGAAGGCCGCCGACCTCGGCATCGACCTCGCGGACGCGCAGCTGATCGACCCGGCCACCTCCGACCTGCGGGACGCCTTCGCCGAGCGGTACGCGCTGCTGCGCGCCCACAAGGGCGTCACGGTCGAGCTGGCCTACGACGTCGTCTCGGACGTGAACTACTTCGGCACGCTGATGGTGCAGGAGGGTCTGGCCGACGGCATGGTGTCGGGGTCGGTGCACTCCACGGCCGCGACCATCCGGCCCGCGTTCGAGATCATCAAGACCCGCAGCGACGCCTCGATCGTCTCGTCGGTGTTCTTCATGTGCCTGGCCGACAAGGTGCTCGTCTACGGCGACTGCGCGGTCAACCCCGTCCCGGACGCCGAGCAACTGGCCGACATCGCCATCCAGTCGGCGGCCACCGCCGCCCGGTTCGGGGTGGAGCCGCGGATCGCCATGCTGTCGTACTCCACCGGCACCTCCGGCTCGGGCGCCGACGTGGACAAGGTGCGCGAGGCGACCGACCTGGTGCGGCTGCGCCGCCCGGACCTGATGATCGAGGGACCGATCCAGTACGACGCGGCCGTGGAGCCGTCGGTGGCCGCCACCAAGCTGCCCGGCTCAGAGGTGGCGGGGCAGGCCACCGTGCTGATCTTCCCGGACCTGAACACCGGCAACAACACCTACAAGGCCGTGCAGCGTTCGGCCGGCGCGATCGCGGTCGGCCCGGTCCTCCAGGGCCTGCGCAAGCCGATCAACGACCTGTCCCGGGGCGCCCTCGTGCAGGACATCGTCACCACCGTGGCCATCACGGCGATCCAGGCCCAGTCGTCCGGCACCTGACCTCCCGTCGAACGCGTGCGGCCGGGGCCGCCCACGGCCCCGGCCGCAGACCTCCCCAGCTCCCGACCAGAAAGCGTCAGCGCTCGTGACCGCGACCCGCGTCCTCGTCCTCAACTCCGGCTCCTCGTCGCTGAAGTACCAGCTGCTCGACATGCGTGACGCGACCCGGCTCGCCGTCGGTCTGGTGGAGCGCATCGGCGAGCGGACCTCCCGGCTCCAGCACACCTGCCTGACCGCGGAGGGCACCCGCGAGCACAACGGCCCCCTCGCCGACCACGACGCCGCGCTGAAGGCGGTCGCGGAGGAACTGGCCAAGGACGGGCTCGGCCTGGACTCCCCCGAACTGGCCGCGATCGGGCACCGGGTGGTGCACGGCGGCATGTTCTTCACCGAGCCGACCGTCGTCGACTCCGCCGTGCTCACCGAGATCGAGCGGCTGATCCCGGTGGCGCCGCTGCACAACCCGGCCAACCTCACCGGCATCCGCACGGCCATGGCGCTGCGCCCCGACCTGCCGCAGGTCGCCGTCTTCGACACGGCGTTCCACACGACCATGCCGGAGTCCGCGGCGCGCTACGCGATCGACGCTCGGACCGCCGACCGGTACCGGGTGCGGCGCTACGGCTTCCACGGCACCTCGCACGCCTACGTCTCCCGGGCGACCGCCGAGTTGCTGGGCAGGGCCCCCGAGGACGTCAACGTCATCGTGCTGCACCTGGGCAACGGCGCGTCGGCCTCGGCGGTCCGGGGCGGCCGGTGCGTGGACACCTCCATGGGGTTCACCCCGCTGGAGGGACTGGTGATGGGAACGCGTTCCGGTGACCTCGACCCGGCCGTCATCTTCCATTTGCAGAGAGTCGGCGGAATGTCCATGGACGAGGTCGACACTCTCCTCAACAAGAAGAGCGGTTTGTTCGGCCTGTGCGGCGAGAACGACATGCGGGAGATTCGGCACCGGATGGAGGAGGGCGACGACGGGGCACGGCTCGCGTTCGAGATCTACATCCATCGGCTGAAGAAGTACGTGGGCGCCTATTACGCGGTACTCGGCACCGTGGACGCTCTCGCCTTCACGGCCGGGGTCGGCGAGAACGCGGCCTTTGTGCGCGAGGCCGCCCTCGACGGCCTGGAAGGGCTGGGCCTGGCGGTGGACCGCGAGCGGAACGCCGTACGCGGCGACGGGGCGCGGCTGATCTCGCCCGAGGGCGCCCGGATCGCCGTGGCCGTGGTTCCCACGGACGAGGAAATGGAGATCGCCGCCCAGACTTACGCGCTGGTCGGAAAGGACGGCTGAGCACGTCCACGGAATTTCGACCGGCACTCGAGTGAGCGCGAAGGCGCCCATTTGTATCTTCCACCTGACGGAATATTCCGGAGCGAAACAAACCGATAGGATCGCCCCATGCGCCGTTCGAAAATCGTCTGTACTCTCGGCCCAGCGGTCGACTCCCACGAGATGCTCGTCGCCATGATCGAGGCGGGCATGAACGTGGCCCGTTTCAACTTCAGCCACGGAACGCACGCCGAGCACCAGGCACGGTACGACCGTGTCCGCGCCGCGGCCAAGGAGACCGGCCGGGCCATCGCCGTCCTCGCGGACCTCCAGGGTCCGAAGATCCGGCTGGAGACCTTCGCCGAGGGTCCGGTGGAGCTCGAGCGGGGTGACGAGTTCACCATCACCACCGAGGACGTCCCGGGCGACAAGCACATCTGCGGTACGACGTACAAGGGGCTGCCGGCCGACGTCTCGCGCGGCGACCAGGTCCTCATCAACGACGGCAACGTCGAGCTGAAGGTCCTGGACGTCGAGGGCCCGCGGGTGAAGACGATCGTCATCGAGGGCGGCGTCATCTCCGACCACAAGGGCATCAACCTGCCCGGCGCCGCGGTGAACGTGCCCGCGCTGTCCGAGAAGGACGTCGAGGACCTGCGCTTCGCACTGCGCATGGGCTGCGACATGGTCGCCCTGTCCTTCGTCCGCGACGCCAAGGACGTCTCCGACGTCCACCGGGTCATGGACGAGGAGGGCCGCCGCGTCCCCGTCATCGCCAAGGTGGAGAAGCCGCAGGCGGTGGAGAACATGCAGGACGTCGTGATGGCGTTCGACGGCGTGATGGTGGCCCGCGGCGACCTGGCCGTCGAGTATCCGCTCGAAAAGGTCCCCATGGTGCAGAAGCGCCTGATCGAGCTGTGCCGGCGCAACGCCAAGCCGGTGATCGTGGCGACCCAGATGATGGAGTCGATGATCACCAACTCCCGTCCGACCCGCGCCGAGGCCTCCGACGTGGCCAACGCGATCCTGGACGGCGCCGACGCGGTCATGCTGTCGGCCGAGTCCAGCGTGGGCGCCTACCCGGTCGAGACCGTCAAGACGATGTCGAAGATCGTCAGGGCGGCGGAGGAGGAGCTGCTCTCCAAGGGCCTGCAGCCGCTGGTCCCCGGCAAGAAGCCGCGCACACAGGGCGGTTCGGTGGCCCGCGCCGCCTGCGAGATCGCCGACTTCCTGGGCGGCAAGGGCCTGGTGGCCTTCACCCAGTCCGGCGACACGGCCCGCCGGCTGTCCCGCTACCGCGCCTGCCAGCCGATCCTGGCGTTCACCACCGACGAGTCCACCCGCAACCAGCTCGCGCTCAGCTGGGGGGTGGAGTCGCACGTGGTGCCGTTCGTCAACAGCACCGACGAGATGGTCGACCTGGTCGACCAGGAGCTGGTCAAGCTCAACCGCTTCGCCCCCGGCGACACGGTCATCATCACCGCCGGCTCGCCTCCCGGCGTCCCCGGCACCACCAACATGGTCCGCGTCCACCACCTGGGCGGCGGCTCCCGCGACTGAGCGCGCGCACGGCCGACCGGCGCGGATCGCCACGGACCGGCACATGACTGAGGGCGCCCCCTGCGTACAGGGGGCGCCCTCAGCGGTGTCGCGGCTCCCGGACGGGCCCGCGGCCGGTCAGTCGGTGGTGTACACGTGCATTCCGGGGACGTGCAGGTTGCCGCCGAACTGGGCCGCCTGGACCACCTTGACGTGGGTGAAGTAGATCCACGGGATGTTCAGCGGCGGTGGGCACGTCGGGTCGAAGGTGATGGGGATCAGCCCGAACAGGTTGCCGGAGATGCTCTCGGTGTACATCACCGTGTCGCCACCGCGAATCGTGGACATCGAGCCCTGGGCGGCCTGCACGTGGTAGGTCTTGCCGGCCTGCTTGTCCTTCACCGTCTGGTGCAGGTCGCCGATGTTGGTGCCCTGCGAAATGACGTACTTCAGCACCTTCTTGACCTTGCCGCTGGCCGTGCGCACCTCCACGACGCCCTGGTAGTCGGCGCCCTTCAGCTCCAGCGAGCTGGCGTCCAGGTACCAGGGGTCGTCGGCCAGGAGCACCGTGTTGTCCACGCCGCCCACGGTGTCGGTGGCGACGGGGCAGTCCTCCGGGTCCGTCGTGGAACTCGCCGACGGGCTCGGGGAGGCCGTCGCCGCGTCGGCCGCCTCGCCGACCGTGTCCTTGGCTCCCTCGACGGCCTTCCCGGCCTCCCCGACCGTTCTGGACACCGCGCCGGCCGTGTCCTTCACGGTGCCCTCGACCGTGTCCTTGACGGTGCCGGTGACCTTCCGGGCGGTGTCCTCGGCCGGGGCGGAGGCGCCGTCGCCGGTGCCGCCGGTCCCGCCCGCCGCGGGCGAGGAGGAGGCGGACGGCGCGACCCCCGGGTCCGCGGAGGCCCCGGAGCCCTGCTTGCCGCCGGCGAGGAGGCCTCCGAGCGCGTCCCCGACGCCTCCGAGCGCGTCGCCGACGGTCCCCAGCACGCCGCCGCTCCCGGCCACCGACGGGGCCGCTGGGGCCGCCGGGGCGGCTCCCCCGGTCCCCGAACCGCCGGGCTGGCTCTGGGAGGCGGTGGGGGCCGGCTCGGGCGCGGCCTTGTCGCCGGAGGCCGTGCCGGGCGAGGAGGAGGCGTGCGAGGAGGACGCGTCCTGCTGACCGTTGCGGTCCGCCTGGCTGTCCTGCCCCGTGGCGGACGGGGCCGGGGACGCCGGCTTCGCGGTGGCGCCGCCGTCCTCCGCGGCGTCGCCGGCGCTCGCGGAGGCGGACGGCGCCGGCGAGGCCTTGTCCTGGGAGCCGTCCAGCGCCGCGACACAGTCCTTGTACTCGTCGGCGGTCAGGCTCTTGGCGGACGGCGTCGGCGCGTTGTTGTCGGCGACGGCGTGCGTCGATGTGAGGCCCATCCCCATGAGGACCGCGGTCGGCATCGCCGCCATGGCTATCGCCCTGCCGGCCGGCATGTGGAACCTGGTGAACAGCGGCTTCTTGGGTGCCGCGTGGCGCGGCCCGGTTCTCACACGGAACTCCTCCACTCCCGTCCCGTGAGTCACCTCGTCAGCCGGCACTTCGCCTCCCGTTCGCCCCGTTGGCCGGGCTCGTTCCTGACAGGTCGTTCTCCCCCAGCGCCTCGAGGTTCTGGGAGGGGTCACCCTCACTCACCGGGTCCACCATCGGGTCCACCAGCGGGCCGGGCTCGGCCTCGGGAGCACCGCCCGGTACCGGGCGGGCCCGCTCGACGTCCTCCGGAGCGGGCGGTACGCCCTCCGCCCAGGCCACGGCCATCGCGCCGCCGATGAGCGCGAGCAGGAAGCCCATGACGAAGCCGCCGAAGTTGGACACCGGGATGGACACCAGCGCCAGCAGGATCGCCGCGACACCCGCGAACACCCGGATGTGCTTCTGGAACCAGAGGCTGACGCCCAGGACGACGAGGAGCACGCCGATGATCAGGGACCCGGCTCCCGCGGTGGTGGCCATCGCCAGCGTCAGATGACCGAGCTGAAGGTGGGCGTACGGGAAGTACATGATCGGAAAGCCGCCGAGCAGGACGAACAGACCGGCCCAGAACGGACGTGTGCCCCGCCAGGCGCGGAACTGCAGCCTCCGGCGGGTGAACTGGCCGGCTTCGGCAGGAGTCTCGGCGCTCATGGAAAACAGCTCCCTGGTGCGGCGTTGCTGTGATGAGGGTGGTGCTTGGTCGGTGTGGGGGGTGTGTGAAGAGCGGGTGGAAGGTGGAACGGGCGGGGGCGCCATCGGCTCCCCCGCCCGTCACCGAGTGCCTAGTAGCACTCCTTGGTACCCGTCGCCAGTGACATGCTGAGTCCGCTGAGCTTGAAGGTTCCGGCGGTGGTCGCCCACGCCGTCTGCTTCACGCCGGTCAGCGTGGCCGTTTCGGCCTGCTGGGCGAACCCGAAGGGGCTGGTCTGCTTGTTCTTGAGCTCGCCCGCCTTGACGCCCGGACCCTTGTCGATGCTTCCGGCGGCGACACCGATGTCCATGTTGGTGAACGTGGCGTCGGCCGTGAGGTCGGCGACGTCGATGTAGAGGTTCTCGGCCTCCACCGGCGACTTGCCGCCGCCCGCCTTCAGGATCAGGCTCACGTTGCCGAACGGCGTCGGGGTGACGACCGACTGGCACAGGTTGTTGATCGTGGCCGTCCGGAACGCCGAGACCGCGACCGGGTGGTTCTCGTCCTTGCTGCCGTCGAGGCTCTTCCCCGAGTCGATCGCGCCGTACTGGGAGAACCCCTTGCCTTCGAGCCGGTCCGCCGTCACCTTGAACGACTGGCCCGACACGCTGAACGACGCGGCGAGGGCACCCTGAGCCAGGGCCACGCCTATCGCCGCCGTCGCGGCCACGCTGGGCACCATGACCACAGCGAACCGCTTCCATCTGGTCCCGCCACGCACTTGGGACTCCATTTTTCCTCCTTCTCGGACGTACATCTCCTGGCCCGGCTCACCACCGGCCGGCGGTTCGGCCGGGCAGGGATGGGAGAAGTGCTACGTCCTCGGGAAGGAGAGCGCCCGTACTCGGTGACGCCAACCGCGCCCGAATCACCGGCGATCACCCCCGAGCGACAACCACTGGTCGCGCCTGACACACATCACGCACAACCTTGCTGGACAGGCTTCGCCAGCCGGCGAAGACCCCCCTGTCCCAAGGGCCGGCGTCACTACCGCCGCCCCTGCTCGGTGGGGACCCAGGCACCCCATGACCCGGCCGGCTGCCGGGGTACGGGGATGGACCGAGCGTCGCCGATCGTGGTGCATTCTCGCCGCCCGCACAAGGGGGTTCGTTACTCGCTGGTAACGGCCGGGCCACCGGGACACGACGCACCGGTCTCGAACGGCGACACTGGGTGGCAACAAAGGGCAGAACAAAACGCCCCATCTCCGGCTGGAACCGGGCGGAAGCACACCCCTGATTTACTGCCAGTAACAGCGGCCGCGCTTACCAAGTTTTGGTAAAGCGCGGCCGCACTGACGGCCCCTCGGCCAATCCTTCACTCGGGCATCACAGGCCGTGAGGTTCAACGACTGGCCACCGCAGGAGCATTGGCCCGGATCAGAACAGCGCCCGCGCCAACGCCCGGCGCGCCCCCGTCACTCGTGGGTCCTCGGCCCCGACGACCTCGAAGAGCTCCAGCAGCCGCAGCCGCACCGTGTCCCGGTCCTCACCGGCGGTGCGCCGCACGGTGTCGATGAGCCGGCCGAACGCGTCCTCCACGTGACCGCCCACCAGGTCCAGGTCGGCGGCGATGATCTGCGCCTGCACGTCGGCGGGCCTCTCGGCCGCCTCCTTGCGCACCCGCTGCGGGTCCAGACCCTGCACCCGCTGGAGCAACTCGGCCTGCGCCAGGCCGAGTTTGGCCTCCGGGTTGCCCGGGTCGTCGGCCAGCACGTTCTTGTACGCCTGGACCGCGCCACCCAGGTCGCCGGCGTCGAGGGCCTGCGAGGCCGCGTTCAGCAGTGCGTCGTACGGGCCGACCGGGACCTGTGGGGCCGCCTCGGCGCCCGCCTCGGCGTCCGGGTCGACGGTCAGGCCGGTCAGCCCGAACCGCTGCTCGGCGACCTGCACCAGCTGGTCCAGCGTCTCCCGGATCTGCGCCTCTGCCGCCGCGCCCTGGAACAGGGGCAGGGCCTGGCCCGCGACCACCGCGAAGACCGCGGGGATCCCCTGGACGCCGAACTGCTGCATCAGCAACTGGTTGGCGTCGACGTCGATCTTGGCGAGCAGGAAGCGCCCGTTGTACTCGACGGCCAACCGCTCCAGGACCGGGCTCAGCTGCTTGCAGGGCTGACACCACTCGGCCCAGAAGTCGATGACGACCGGTACCTCGGCCGACCGCTGAAGGACGTCGCGCTCGAAAGCGGCCTCGTCGACGTCGATGACGAGATCGGCCGGGGAGACCGCCCCCGCGCCGCCCTCCCTGGCCGCTTGGGCGCGCGCCTGCTCCGCCTTCGCCTTGGCCTCCTGGGCCGCCTTCACCGCGGCAAGGTCGACGACTCCGCTCATGGACATGTTCCGTGGCTGCATGCGCCTATCCTCCCCCGTTCTGCCCGCCTGAGTGAAAACCGCCGGGAAAGCCGTACCGCCGCGGGCGCCCGGTCCCCACCTGGCGCCCTGTGGTCGTCGCTCGGACGCGGGCTCGCGCCCGCGTTTCGCTACGGCACGTAGCGTAATGGCGCCGGGTGCCCTCGTGGAAGCTCATCGCGGTGATCTCTCTCACGACCGGACAGGAATCACTCGTTTTCGGTCCGGTTATGGTCAGGGAATGCAGAGCCGCACCCCGATCGCCCGCGCCGGCCGGCCGCGCAGCGCCGCCGCGGACGCGGCGATCCTGGCCGCCACCCGGGCGGCGCTGGTGGAGCTGGGCTGGTCCGGACTCACCCTGGGGGACGTGGCCACCCGGGCCGGGGTCGCGAAGACGACGCTGTACCGCCGCTGGGCCGGCAAGAACGAACTCGTGGTCGATGCCGTCGCCGAACTCTTCGACGAGCTCCGTCTCCCCGACCGCGGCAGCCTCGCCGCCGACATCGAGGGCGTGGTGCTCCAGTTCGCGGCGATCCTGGCCCGGCCCGAGACCAAGAGCGGCCTGATGGCCGTGGTCGCCGAGTCGACCCGCGACGAGGCCCTGCGCGAACGCATCCGCACCTCGATCGTGGACCGCCAGAAACACCTGGTCCTGGAGGGCCGCGCCCGCGCCCAGACGCGCGGCGAACTCCCCCCGGAACCGGACCCGGAGGAGGCCGCCCGCACGGTCGGCCTGATCTTCGACGTCGTCGCGGGCGCGGTGGTGCACCGCACCCTGGTCAGCGACGAACCGGCGGACGAACGATGGGTGCACGACCTCACCCGGCTCCTTCTGACCGGGCTGGCGGCGAACGGCTGAGGGGGAGCCGGGACGGATCAACCCGCCCCGGCTCCTGGTCCTGCCTTGGCCCTCAGAACCCCGCGGGCTCCGTGTAGACCCCCCACTCGTCCCGCAGCACCCCGCAGATCTCACCCAGCGTCGCCTCGGCGCGCACCGCGTCGAGCATCGGCTCGATCATGTTGGCGCCGGAGCGCGCGGCCGCCAGCATCGCGTCCAGCGCGGAGCGCACGGCGCTGTCGTCCCGCGCGGCCTTCCGCTCGCCGAGCACCCGCACCTGCTCCCGCTCCACCTCGTGGCTGACCCGCAGGATCTCCAGATCGCCGGTGACCGAGCCGGTGTGGACGTTGACGCCGACGACCCTCTTGTCGCCCTTCTCCAGCGCCCGCTGGTACCGGAACGCCGACTCCGCGATCTCGCCGGTGAACCACCCGTCCTCGATCCCCCGCAGGATTCCGGACGTGATCGGCCCGATCGGGTGCTGCCCGTCGGGGTGCGCGCGCAGTCCGCGCTCCTTGATCTGCTCGAAGATCTTCTCGGCGTCCGCCTCGATCCGGTCCGTCAGCTGCTCGATGTACCACGAACCGCCCAGCGGATCGGCCACGTTGGCGACCCCGGTCTCCTCCATCAGCACCTGCTGGGTGCGCAGCGCGATCTCCGCGGCCTGCTCGCTCGGCAGCGCGAGCGTCTCGTCGAGCGCGTTGGTGTGCAGCGAGTTGGTGCCGCCGAGCACCGCCGCGAGCGCCTCGACGGCCGTACGCACGACGTTGTTGTACGGCTGCTGGGCGGTCAGCGAGACCCCGGCGGTCTGCGTGTGGAAGCGCAGCCACTGCGCCTTGTCGGTCTTCGCCCCGTAGACGTCCCGCATCCACCGGGCCCAGATGCGGCGCGCCGCGCGGAACTTGGCGATCTCCTCGAAGAAGTCGAGGTGCGCGTCGAAGAAGAAGGACAGGCCGGGCGCGAAGACGTCGACGTCGAGACCGCGGCTCAGCCCCAGTTCGACGTATCCGAAGCCGTCCGCCAGCGTGTACGCCAGCTCCTGCGCGGCCGTCGCCCCCGCCTCGCGGATGTGGTAGCCGGAGACGGACAGCGGCTTGTACGCGGGGATCCTGGAGGCGCAGTGCTCCATCAGGTCGCCGATGAGGCGCAGATGCGGCTCGGGCTGGAAGAGCCACTCCTTCTGCGCGATGTACTCCTTGAAGATGTCCGTCTGGAGCGTGCCGTTGAGGACGGCGGCGTCCACGCCCTGCCGCTCCGCGGCGACCAGGTACATGCAGAAGGCGGGGACGGCCGGCCCGCTGATCGTCATCGACGTGGTGACGTCACCGAGCGGGATGTCCTTGAACAGCACCTCCATGTCGGCCGCCGAGTCGATGGCCACGCCGCAGTGGCCGACCTCGCCCAGGGAACGCGGGTCGTCGGAGTCGCGGCCCATGAGCGTCGGCATGTCGAAGGCGACCGAGAGCCCGCCTCCGCCGTTGCCGAGGATCATCTTGTAGCGCTCGTTGGTCTGCTCGGCGTTGCCGAACCCGGCGAACTGCCGGATCGTCCAGGTGCGTCCCCGGTAGCCGGTCGGATACAGGCCGCGGGTGAAGGGGTACTCCCCCGGCCAGCCGATCCGCTCGAATCCCTCGTACGTGTCTCCCTGCCGGGGGCCGTACACCGGCTCCACGGGATCGCCGGAGAGCGTGGTGAAGTCCGCCTCGCGCTTGCGTGCGGCGTCGTACCGGGCCTGCCAGCGACGGCGGCCCTCCTCGATGGCGTCAGCGTCCATACCCTCGAATTTACTAGGACGTCCAAGTAAATGTCGACGGCTGACCGCCGTACGGGTTCCGTACGGCGGTGGCGCGTGCCTACGCCTTGGCCACCGCGGGGGCCTCGTCCTGCGCGGCGAGCCGGGACTCCAGCTCGCGGCTGACCCGGCGCTCGACGAAGAAGGCGGCGGTCGGGACGGTCCCCGCGAGGAGCACCCACAGCTGCTTGGCGACCGGCCACTTGGCCTTGGAGCCCAGGTCGAAGGCGAACACCAGGTACACGACGTACAGCCAGCCGTGCGCGATGCCGACGACGCTCGTGAAGCTCGCCGCGCCGTTGATGCCCAGCACGTACTTGGCGATCACGCCAAGAGTCAGCAGGACCAGCAGCACACCGGTGACGTAGGCCATGACCCGGTAGCGGGTCAGCACGCTTCGTTTCATGGGGACGAGCGTAACCACCCGTTCCGGGAGATCTTGCCCCGGGTGGCCGTGCCGCGGCCGGCCCCTGCCGCGGCCCGTCAGTCCTCGTGGAACGCGGCCCCTCGGTCCTCGTGGAAGTCGTGCGCGGCGACCCGCAGCGGCCGCAGCATCGCGAAGATCTCGCCGCACTCCTCGGCGTCGTAGGCCCCGAGTCCGAACTCCATCGCCATCAGGTCGCGGGTGGCCGACTCGACCACCTCGCGGCCCTTGTCGGTGATGACGGCGAGCGTGCCGCGCCCGTCGTTGGGGTTGGGGCGCCTGGCCACGAGACCGGACCTGACCAGCCGGTCCACGGTGTTCGTCACGGAGGTGGGATGCACCATCAGACGCTCGCCGATCTTGGACATCGGCAGCTCGCCCGCCTTGGAGAAGGTGAGCAGCACCAGGGCCTCGTAGCGCGCGAAGGTCAGCCCGTACGGCTTGACCACCGCGTCGACCTCGGCCAGCAGGATCTGGTGGGCGCGCATGATCGAGGTGATCGCGGCCATCGACGGCACGCTTCCCCAGCGCTGCTTCCAGAGCTCGTCGGCGCGGGCGATGGGGTCGAAAGGGAGACTGAGGGGCTTCGGCACGTCACCAGACCCTACCCGTCGGTCATATCCGGCTCAGCCCCGTCTCAGCTTTCGGTCCGGCGGGCGGCCACCGCCAGCCCCACGCAGCACACCGTCCCCAGGATTCCGGCCCCCGCGACCGTCGCGGCCACCCCGGCGAACTCCGCCGCGACCCCGGCCAGCGCCATGCCCACGCCCTGGATCGTCATGAGTCCGGCGGTCAGCAGGGTCATCGCCCGGCCGCGCAGTTCCTCGGGCACCGCCCGCACGAACCACTGGTCCAGGCCGAGGGTGTACGCCGACCCGGTGCCCGACAGCAGCAGCAGGAGGAGGGAGACGGTGAGGTCCGGGTGCAGGGCGTAGCCGAGGTACGGCAGCAGCATGAGGCAGACCAGCGGAAGGGCGATCCGCTCGCGGGCGGCGGGCCGCAGCCGGGAACCCGCGTACAGCTCGCCCGCGATCGCGCCGACGGGCAGCGCGCACATCAGCAGGCCGAGGCCGGTGGAGCCGGCGCCGAGCGCGGCGGCGTACGGCGCCGCCAGCGCCTCGGGCACGACCGCGAACATCGGCGGCAGCCAGAACAGCAGGAGCAGCACCCTGGTCCGGCGGTCGGCGAGGATCTGCCGGGCGCCCCGGAGCGAGTCGCCGACCAGGGCACCCGGCCGCCCGGTGCGCGGCGGGCGGCGCCGGGTGCCGAAGCGGAGCAGCACCGCCGAGGTCAGGAAGGTGCCGACGGTGATGAGCAGGGCGTGCCGGGGGCTGACCACGGTGAGCAGCAGGCCGCCGAGGCCGTAGCCGACGAGCAGCGCGCTCTGCGAGACGATCCGCAGCAGGGAGCGGCCGAGGACGAACAGGTCGCCGTCCCCGAGGATGTCGGTGAGGGTGGCCATGCGCGTCCCCTGGAACACCGGGGACACGACGGCGAGCACGCAGCGCAGGACGAGCAGGACGCCGATGTGGGCCACCGGCGCCACCATGAGGGCCACGCAGGCCGCGCAGGCCAGGTCGCAGACGACGAGCACCCGGCGGGCCGGGAAGCGGTCGGCGATCCCGGCGAGGAGGGTGCCGCCGACGACGTACGGCAGGAAGCCCAGCGCGAAGGTGAGGGCGCTCATCAGGGGCGAGCCGGTGAGGTCGTAGACCAGGACCGACAGGGCGATCTCACTGACGACCACACCGAGCAGGGAGAGGGCGTGGGCGGCGAAGACCGCCCGGAACTCGGGCACGGCGAAGACCCGGGCGTAGCCGGTCGCCGGTTCCGGTGCGGGGGCGCTCGCGGGCGGGGGCTCCGGCTGGTCCGGGGTCTGCGGGGCGGGGGTGGGCTCGGGGGCTTGCTGCATGGGCCGCAGCGTGCCGGTGGGAGGGGCGGGCGGCGTAGAGTTTCGGCCTCCGCCGAATCTTCGCCGTCTTCGCTGTTCTTCGCCGTCTTCGCTGTTCTTCGCTGGTCTTCGCTGTTCTTCCTGGGGGTGCCGTGCCGTTCCGTCTGCACTTCGGGGACGACGACCTCATGCGGTGCCGGTTCGCGGTGTCGCCGCTGTGGGAGACGCAGGAGGCGGTGCGGACGCTGCGGCGGCCGGACCGGCACGGGTACCACCCGCACTGGCTGCGTCGCATCCGGGAGGCCGCGCGGGAGCTGGACCTCGCCCCGCTGTGGCTGCTCATGCCCCGGCGCGGGCACAGCCCCGACTTCCTCGGGCCGCCGCCGATCGGGCCGGCGGCCGTCTTCGAGGACGAGATCGCCCAGCTGCGGGCGGCGGACCCCGGGACGGCGCGGGAGGAGCTGGCGCGGGCGCTCGCCGATACGCCGGGTGCGCTGGAGTCGGCCCGGGGGCGGGCGATGCTCGCCGATCCGGGGCGCGCGGTGCGGGAGCTGGCCGACCTGCTGGAGGCCGCGTGGCATGCGCTGGTCGAACCGGAGTGGCCCCGGCTGCGGGCGCTCCTCGAGGCCGACGTGGCCTTCCACTCGCGGCGGCTGGCCGAGGTGGGGCTGGGGGCGCTGCTGCCCGAGCTGGACCGGCGGATGTCCTGGGACGGCCGGACGCTGACGGTCGACTGGCCGGGCGAGCACGGGCGCGACCTCGACGGGCGGGGCCTGGTGCTGATGCCGAGCGTGTTCTCCTGGCCGGACGTGATCAGCGGCTACGACCCGCCCTGGCAGCCCACGCTGGTGTATCCGGCGCGGGGACTGGCGGGCCTGTGGGCCCGGCCGGGCGCGGAGGGCGGCGAGGCCCTGGTGCGGCTGCTGGGGCGGGGGCGGGCCGCGGTCCTGGCCGCGCTGACCGATCCGGCGACGACGACGACCCTGGCCCACCGGCTGGGCCTGGCTCCGTCGTCGGTGTCGGCGCATCTGACGGTGCTGCGGGACGCGGGCCTGCTCACGTCCCGCCGGTACGGGCACCAGGTGCTGTACGAGCGCACACCGCTGGGGATGGCGCTGGTCTCGGGCGGGTGAGGCGCGCGAGACGGGCGGCGCGGGTGGGACGGGAGTCCCACGACGCGCCGCCGGGTGCCTACCCCGCCTGCTCTGCCTGCTCTGCCTGCCGACCCTGTTGGGCGAGGTACCTCTCGACCCGCTCCACCTTGGCGGTGAGGCCGTCCGTCACGCCGGGACGGATGTCCGCCTTCAGGACCAGGGACACGCGCGGGGCGCGTGCCTCCACCGCGGCGACGGCCCGCCGGACGACGTCCATGACCTCGTCCCACTCGCCCTCGACGGAGGTGAACATCGCGTCGGTGCGGTGGGGCAGTCCGGACTCGCGGACGACCCGGACGGCGTCGGCGACGTACTCCCCCACGTCCTCGCCGACCCCGAGCGGGGTCACGGAAAAGGCGACGATCACGCGCTCACGACTCCCTCGCGGCGGGCGCGGGAGGCGATCACCGCGTCCTCGGCCTCGCGCTTGAGCCTGCGCTCGGCGAAGAAGCCGCCGGTGGGCAGGACCGAGAGGACGAAGTAGAGGGCGGCGGTCCCCAGCGACCACTTGGCGCGGTTCCAGGCGTCGGCCCAGAAGATCACGTACAGGATGAACAGGACGCCGTGGATCGCGCCCATCACGGGCACCGCGTTGAAGTCCGTGGTCCGCTTCAGGACCGAGCAGACCAGCAGCAGGAGGAAGGAGACCGCCTCGGGGGCGGAGACCAGGCGGAGGCGGCGGAGGGCGGTGGCGGTCTTGATGTCCACGGGTCACCTTCGGTGGGAGACGGACCGGCGGGCCGCGGGAGGGGCGCCGGCCGGCTTGTGAATGCGAGCACAAACGTTCGTCCATTGTGGCAAACCCACCGCGCGCGTCCGGTCAGGGGGTGCCCGCGGCCGACCCGTAAGGGTGTGAATCAGGGTCGTTGTCCCCCCGTGGACCCTGTCGGCCGCCCCCGTCCGCCGCTACCTTCGCTGCGTGGCGATGTTCCGACTTCAAGACAGCAGGGTGCTCGCCGTCGACATGACCGGGGATGCCGTGAAGGCCAAGAACGGCTCGATGGTCGCGTACGACGGGCAGATGGCCTTCAAGAGGCTGACCGGTGGCGGCGAGGGACTGCGCGGCGTGGTGACCCGCCGCCTCACCGGCGAGCAGATGACCGTGATGGAGGTGCGGGGGCAGGGAACGTGCTGGTTCGCGGACCGGGCGGCCGAGATCAATCTGGTCCGGCTCCAGGGGGACAAGCTGTACGTCGAGTCGAGCAACCTGCTCGCGACGGACGCCGGGCTGCGCACCGGGACGACGTTCACCGGGCTGCGCGGCGCCTCCCAGGGCAACGGGCTGTTCACGACCACGGTCGAGGGGCACGGGCAGGCGGCGATCATGTCGGACGGGCCGGCGGTGGTGCTCAGGGTCAGCCCGCAGTACCCGCTGATCGTCGACCCCGGCGCCTACGTCGCGCACCAGGGGAACGTCCGGCAGTCCTTCCAGTCCGGGGTGACCTTCCGCACGTTCCTCGGGGAGGGCGGCGGGGAGGCCTTCCAGATCCGGTTCGAGGGGGACGGGTTGGTGTACGTCCAGCCGAGCGAGCGGAACACGATCGCGGGGGACCTGTGAGATGACCTTCCGGGAGATCAACTCGAAGATGGTCGAGGCGGCGGTCGTGCCCGGCCGGCGTCTGTTCAGTCAGCGCGGCGCGATGCTCGCCTACCGGGGTGACGTGGAGTTCACGCCCAACATCCAGGGCGGCCAGGGCGGTCTGATGTCGATGATCGGGCGCCGGGTGGCGGGTGAGGCGACACCGCTGATGACCGTGGAGGGCAGCGGCACGGTGTACTTCGGGCACGGCGGCCACCATGTGCACCTGATCGAGATGACGGGTGACACGTTGTACGTGGAGGCGGACCGTCTGCTCGCCTTCGAGGGCACGCTCCAGCAGGGGACCATGTTCATGGGCTCGCAGGGCGGGGTCATGGGCATGGTGCGGGGCCAGGTGTCGGGTCAGGGCCTGTTCACCACGACCCTCCAGGGCCACGGCTCGGTGGCGGTCATGGCGCACGGCGGCGTCTTCGAGGTGCCGATCACCCCGCAGCGCCCCGTCCACGTCGACCCGCAGGCCTACGTCGCCCACCACGGCGACGTCCGCAACAAGCTCTCCACCGCGCTGGGCTGGCGCGAGATGGTGGGCCGCGGCTCCGGCGAGGGCTTCCAGCTGGAGCTGAGCGGCAACGGCACGGTGTACGTCCAGGCGTCGGAGGAGAAGCTGTGAGCGCGTACGGAACGCCCGGCGCCGGGCCGGTGGTCCACGACCCGAGCACCCTGCCGGCCGACGACAACGTGAACCCGTACACCTTCTGCGTGGAGCTCAAGGGGAGCCAGTGGTTCCTCCAGAAGGGGAAGATGATCGCCTACTACGGGGCGATCGAGTTCAACGGCATCGGGCACGGCGCGCTGGACCTGCTGACCCGTACGTCGTTCCATTCGCCTCTGCACGCGAGCGACTGGGTGGTGGCCCAGGGCTCGGGCCGGATGCTGCTCGCCGACCGGGCCTTCGATGTCAACTCCTTCGACCTGGACGACGGCAATCTGACCATTCGCTCCGGCAATCTGCTCGCATTCCAGCCAACTCTGGCGTTGAAGCAGTCGATCGTGCCCGGCTTCCTCACCCTCATCGGAACCGGGAAGTTCGTGGCCGCCTCCAACGGCCCCGTGGTGTTCATGGAGCCCCCGATCCGGGTCGACCCGCAGGCGCTGGTCGGCTGGGCCGACTGCCCGTCCCCGTGCCATCACTACGACCACGGGTACCTGACCGGCGTACTGGGCGGGCTGCGTTCGATGACGGGCCTCGGACCGGTCTCCGGGGAGGAGCACCAGTTCGAGTTCGTGGGCGCCGGGACGGTCCTGCTCCAGTCGAGCGAGAGCCTCATGGCGGAGCAGGCGGCGGGGGTGCTTCCGGACGAGCCCGGGGTACCCGGAGGGGGAAGGGTGTCCGGAACCCGCGGACAGCACGCCGGTCAGACGCGTCTTCCCGGACAGCTGGGAGATCTCCAGCGTCGCTTCGGCGTGTGAACGGTAGTCTGCGGAGTGTGACATCGAACGCATGCGCGGCGTCACACCACTCTCGCTAGTTCGTCTTTCAACTTCTTAGGTAGACTTCATTCATGGAGACCGAGACGGCCACGCCCTGGCTGACCGATGCGGAGCAGTGCGCCTGGCGCACCCACCTGGAGGTCAACAGGCTGTTGACGTACCAGCTCGAAAAGGACCTTCAGCCGTTCGGCCTGACGATGAACGACTACGAGATCCTGGTGAATCTCTCCGAGTCGGAGGACGTGCGGATGCGCATGAGCGACCTCGCGTCCGCCACCCTCCAGTCCAAGAGCCGCCTCTCGCACCAGATCACCCGCATGGAGAACGCGAACCTGGTGCGCCGTGAGAACTGCGAGTCCGACCGCCGGGGCCTGTACGCGGTCCTCACCGAGCACGGCCTGGAGACCATGCGGAAGGTCGCGCCGCACCACGTGGCGTCCGTGCGCAGGCACTTCATCGACCTGCTCGACCACGAGGCGCTGGGGGAGCTGGACAAGTCCCTGAAGCCGATCGCCGAGCATCTGCGGGCGCAGCGCGGTCGCCCCTGAGCCCGGCCGAGGCGTCCGGGACCCCGGGGTGACCCGAGGCCCCGGAGCCGCGACGGGCGGAACGCGCCTACCGGCGCCGCCACGGTGCCGCGACCAGCGCCGCCGCCACGGACACCCCTCCCGCCAGCAGGAAGCACACCCCGAGCGGCAGGGCACCGATCAGCAGTCCCGTCACCAGCGCTCCACCCGAACCACCGGCGTTCACCGCCGCGTTCACCCACGCTCCGGCCCGCGTCCGGGAATCCTCCGCCGCCGTCTCGTCGGCCAGCAGATACGCCGTGGTCAGCGCCGGAGCGATGAACGCACCCGCGCAGGCCATGGCCGCCGTCAGGGTCCACACACCGGGCGCGAGGCCCGCCACGGCGATCACGGGGCCAAGGCCCACCGCGAACCAGGTCAGGCGCACCCGGGCGGGTCTGCGCCAGTCGATCGCCCCGTTGACGAGGCCGCCCACCGCGCTCCCCGCCGAGAGGGCGCCCAGGACCCACGGCACCAGGGCCGTGTCGTACGACTTCTCGGCGGCGAACGCCATCACCAGCAGGTCCACTCCGCTGAGCGCCAGGCCGACGCCCAGGGCCACGGCGACCGGCGGCAGGAGGCCGCGGATCCCGGCGAGGCGGCCGCGGGACCGCTCCCGCCGCGGCGCGGGACGGGGGCCGGCCAGGACCGGGGAGGTGACGAAGGCCCAGGTGCCGGCGACGATCAGCAGCGCGCTGAGCAGGAGGCCGGACGCCGGGGGCGCGAAGCCCACGAGCACGCCGACGAGGGCCGGGCCGGAGACGAACAGCAACTCCTCGGCGACGCCGTCCAGGCTGTAGGCACGCAGCAGGAGGCCCCGGTCGGCGACGAGTTCGGACCACAGGGCGCGCATGGTGGGGCCCAGGGGCGGCGCACAGGCGCCCGCGAGGGCGGCGGTCGCGGCGACGGCCGCGGCCGGTGCGCCGGGCTCCCAGGTCAGGACCGCCAGGGCGCACAGCAGAGCGCCGTAGAGCGTGGCCATGGGGAGCAGGGCGCGACGTGGTCCGTACCGGTCGACGAGGGACGCTCGCAGGGGCAGCAGGAAGACCGACATGGCGCCGAACAGGGACATCACGACACCGGACACGGCGTACGACCCGGTGGCCCGGGTGACGGCCAGCATCACCGAGAGCGACACCATCCCGTAGGACAGGCGTGCGGTCAGGGCGGCGGTGAAGGTGCGGCGCGCGTGCGGGACGCGCAGGACGGCGGCGTACGAGGGGCGCGCGGGCAGGGCTGGGCGCGACGAAGTGGGCGCGGACATGAGTGGTTCCCCCAACGGAAGGCATGAAGACGGCACACCGAGGCGCCGCGTCCGCCGACAGTCGGTCGTCGGCCGGGACGCGGCGCCGGTGCGCGGTCTATGCCAAGAGGAGGAACATGTGGATCAAGTTAGCGGTACCCGCCGGGATTGACCACGGTGTTTCCGGACGAGGCGGGGATCAGCCCTCGGTCAGTCCCGCCACCAGTTCGTCCGCCGCCTGGTAGGGGTCCAGCTCACCGGCGACGATCCGCTCCGCGAGGGCGCTCAGACGGCGGTCGCCGTGCAGGTCGCCGATGCGTTCGCGCAGGGCCGTGACCGCGATGGTCTCCACCTCGTGGGCAGCGCGGGCCCGGCGGCGCTCCGCCAGCACGCCCCGCTCCTCCATCCAGGCCCGGTGCTTCTCCAGCGCCTCGACCACCTCGTCCACGCCCTCGGCGCGCGCGGCGACCGTCTTGACGATGGGCGGGCGCCAGTCGCCGGGGCCGCGGGCCTCGCCGAGGCCCAGCATGTGGTTCAGCTCGCGGGCGGTGGCGTCCGCCCCGTCCCGGTCGGCCTTGTTGACCACGTAGACGTCGCCGATCTCCAGGATGCCGGCCTTGGCCGCCTGGATCCCGTCGCCCATGCCCGGGGCCAGCAGGACGACGGACGTGTCGGCCTGGGAGGCGATCTCCACCTCCGACTGGCCGACGCCGACCGTCTCGACCAGGATCACGTCGCAGCCCGCCGCGTCCAGGACGCGGATCGCCTGCGGGGCGGCCCACGCGAGCCCGCCCAGATGGCCGCGGGTGGCCATGGAGCGGATGTAGACGCCCGGGTCGGAGGCGTGCTCCGACATCCGCACCCGGTCACCGAGCAGCGCGCCGCCGGAGAAGGGCGAGGACGGGTCGACGGCCAGGACGCCGACCCGCTTGCCCTGCTTGCGGTACGCGGTCACCAGCGCGGACGTGGACGTCGACTTGCCCACGCCCGGGGAGCCGGTCAGACCGACGACGTACGCGTTGCCGGTCAGCGGCGCGAGCGTGCGCATGACCTCCCGCAACTGCGGGGACGCCCCCTCCACCAAGGAGATCAGCCGGGCCACGGCTCGCGGCCGGCCTTCCCTGGCCTGGGCCACCAGAGAGGAGACGTCCTGCATCACAGCTCCGTTCACGTGATCCTCGTACGCGGTCCGCGTACGAGGGTTCGTACGAAAGGGTTCGCACGAAACGGTTCGCACGAAGGGGGTCGCGCGAAGGGTTCGGTCGAAAGGGGGTCGGTCGTGCCGTACCCGGCTCAGGCCTTCGGCACCCGGACGATCAGCGCGTCGCCCTGGCCGCCGCCACCGCACAGCGCGGCCGCGCCGACACCGCCGCCGCGCCGCTTCAGCTCCAGCGTCAGGTGCAGCACGAGACGGGCGCCGGACATCCCGATCGGGTGACCCAGGGCGATGGCGCCGCCGTTCACGTTCACCTTTTCCGTGGACACGCCGAGGTCCTTCATTGACTGCACGGCCACGGCGGCGAACGCCTCGTTGATCTCCACGAGGTCCAGGTCGGAGACCTCCAGGCCCTCCTTCTTCAGGGCGTGCAGGATGGCGTTGGAGGGCTGGGACTGAAGGGAGTTGTCCGGACCCGCGACATTGCCGTGGGCGCCGATCTCGGCGATCCACTCCAGGCCCAGCTCCTCGGCCTTGGCCCTGCTCATCACGACCACGGCCGCGGCGCCGTCGGAGATCTGCGAGGAGGAGCCGGCGGTGATCGTGCCGTCCTTGGCGAAGGCCGGACGCAGCTTGGCCAGGCCTTCGGCCGTGGTGTCGCCGCGGATGCCCTCGTCCTTGCTGAACAGGACCGGGTCGCCCTTGCGCTGCGGGATCTCCACCGGGGTGATCTCGGCCTCGAAGACGCCGTTCTTCTGCGCCGCGGCGGCCCGCTGGTGGGACAGGGCGGCGATCTCGTCCTGCGCCGCGCGCCCGATGCCCAGGCGGGTGTTGTGCGTCTCCGTGGAGGCGCCCATGGCGATGCCCTCGAAGGAGTCGGTCAGGCCGTCGTGAGCCATGGAGTCCAGCATCTCCACCGCGCCGTACTTGTAGCCCTCGCGGGACTTCGGCAGGAGGTGGGGGGCGTTGGTCATGGACTCCTGGCCGCCGGCCACGACCACGTCGAACTCACCCGCACGGATCAACTGGTCGGCGAGCGCGATGGCGTCCAGACCGGACAGGCACACCTTGTTGACGGTGAGCGCCGGGACGCTCATCGGGATACCGGCCTTGACCGCGGCCTGGCGGGCCGGGATCTGCCCCGCCCCGGCCTGGAGCACCTGGCCCATGATCACGTACTGCACCTGGTCGCCGCCGATTCCCGCACGGTCGAGGGCGGCTTTGATCGCGAAGCCGCCGAGGTCGGCTCCGGAGAAGGACTTCAGCGAGCCCAGCAGCCGCCCCATGGGCGTGCGCGCGCCCGCGACGATCACCGAGCCGGTCGTACCGGACGTTCCAGAAGACATGAGCTGCGATCCCCTTACCGGCCTGCTCAGCCAAGAAGTGAACGAGGGTTTACTTCGAATGTACTGAGGGCTGCTCCGCCCCGTCATCGGGCCGTCGGTGTGATCGCGCGCACGTTGCGTAACCACCCCGTTGGCGTTGCACTGATTCCATGCTGACGCGAATCGACCACATCGGGATCGCCTGCCACGACCTCGACGCCACCGTCGAGTTCTACCGGACCACGTACGGCTTCGAGGTGTTCCACACCGAGGTCAACGAGGAGCAGGGGGTACGCGAGGCCATGCTCAAGATCAACGAAACCTCCGACGGCGGAGCCTCCTACCTGCAACTGCTCGAACCGATCCGCGAGGACTCCACCGTCGCGAAGTGGCTCGCCAAGAACGGCGAGGGCGTGCACCACATCGCCTTCGGCACGGCGGACGTCGACGCGGAGGCCGCGGCCGTCCGCGACAAGGGCGTGCGCGTTCTGTACGACGAGCCGCGGCACGGCTCGATGGGGTCCCGGATCACCTTCCTGCACCCCAAGGATTGCCACGGAGTCCTGACAGAACTGGTCACTTCGGCGGCCGTTGAGTCGGTTGAGCACTGACTCCCGTACATAAGGGCCGGTAGGGTTGGGGGCGGTCGTCCCCGAACGGGGACGACCCGGTCCTGCCGTCAAGAGCGACAGGACCGCCGGGGTCCGTGTTTCGGGGGACGAGCGGCGGGGCAGCAGCCCGTGCTCCGCTGTTGATCTGACACCATTTCCCGGGGGCCCCGTTCGGCGGATGGACGGTGCTCGTTTGGACAGGCTTGCGACCAGGGGACGGATGGGACCGCGCAGTGCGGGGCTACGAACGCCAGGAGCGAGAGCCGGCGGCTGACGTCGACCACCTCTCTCGGTTCGAGGCCGAGATGGATCGGCTGAAGACCGAGCGGGAAAAGGCGATCCAGCACGCCGAGGACCTCGGCTACCAGGTCGAGGTGCTGCGCGCCAAGCTGCACGAGGCGCGCCGCACCATCATGACCCGGCCCGCCTACGACGGCGCCGACCTCGGCTACCAGGCCGAGCAGTTGCTGCGCAACGCGCAAGTGCAGGCCGACCAGATCCGCGCCGACGCCGAGCGCGAGTTGAGCCAGGCACGGGCGCAGACGCAGCGCATCCTCCAGGAGCACGCCGAGCAGGCCGCGCGCCTCCAGGCGGAGCTGCACGCCGAGGCGGTCAACCGGCGCCAGCAGCTCGACCAGGAGCTCGCCGAGCGACGGCAGACCGTCGAGTCGCACGTCAACGAGAACGTGGCGTGGGCGGAGCAGCTGCGCGCCCGCACCGAGCAGCAGGCCCGGCGTCTGCTGGACGAGTCGCGTGCCGAGGCCGAGCAGGCCATGTCCGCCGCCCGTGCGGAGGCCGAGCGGCTGGCCGCCGAGGCCCGGCAGCGGCTGCAGAGCGACGCCGAGGCGGCCCGCGCGGAGGCCGAGCAGCTCCTGCGCCGCGCCCGCACCGACGCCGAGCGGCTGCTGAACGCCGCCTCCACCCAGGCCCAGGAGGCCACCGACCACGCCGAGCAGCTGCGCTCCGCCACCGCCAGTGAGTCGGACGCCGCACGCCGCCGGTCCACCGAGCTGGGCCGGGCCGCCGAGCAGCGCATGACGGAGGCCGAGGACGCGCTGCGCAAGGCGCAGACCGAGGCCGAGAAGCTGGTCACCGAGGCCGAGGAGGCCGCGGCCAAGACGCTCGCGGGCGCCGAGTCGGCCAACGAGCAGCGCACGCGCACCGCCAAGGAGCAGGTCGCCCGGCTGGTCCAGGAGGCCACCAAGGAGGCCGAGGCCACCAGGTCCGAGGCCGAGCAGCTGGTCGCGGACGCCCGCGCCGAGGCGGAGAAGATCGTCGCGGAGGCCGCCGAGAAGGCCCGGACGATCACCGCCGAGGAGAGCGCGACCCAGCTGTCCAAGGCGGCGAAGACCGCCGAGGACGTGCTGAACAAGGCGTCGGACGAAGCCCAGCAGACCACGAAGTCGGCGGCCGAGGAGGCCGAGCGGATCCGCACGGAGGCCGAGGCCGAGGCGGACCGGCTGCGCGCCGAGGCGCACGACCTCGCCGAGCAGCTCAAGGGCGCCGCCAAGGACGACACCGAGGAGTACCGCGCCAAGACGGTCGAGCTCCAGGAGGAGGCCCGCCGGCTGCGCGGCGAGGCCGAGCAGCTGCGCGCCGACGCGGTCGCCGAGGGCGAGAGGATCCGCGCCGAGGCCCGCCGCGAGGCCGTGCTCCAGATCGAGGAGGCGGCCAAGTCCGCCGAGGAGCTGCTGGCCAAGGCGAAGGCCGACGCCGACGAGTTGCGCGGCACCGCGCAGACCGACAGCGAGAAGGTCCGCACCGAGGCCATCGAGCGGGCCACCACGCTGCGCCGGCAGGCCGAGGAGACCCTGGAGCGCACCCGCCAGGAGGCCGAGCGGCACCGTGCCGAGGCCGCCGAGCAGGCGGAGTCGGTCACGGCGGACGCCGAGAAGGCCGCGCGCGAGCTGCGCGAGGAGACCGAGCAGGCGATCGCCGCCCGGAAGGCGGAGGCCACCGAGGAGCTCACCCGGCTGCACACCGAGGCCGAGGAGCGGCTGGCGGACGCCGAGAAGGCGCTGGGCGAGGCCCGCGAGGAGGCCACGCGCATCCGCCGCGAGGCGGCGGAGGAGGCCGAGCGACTGCGCGCCGAGGCCGCCGAGCGCATCCGGACGCTGCAGCAGCAGGCGGAGACGGAGGCCGAGCGGCTGCGCACGGAGGCCGCCGCCGACGCGTCCGCCTCCCGCGCCGAGGGCGAGGCCGTCGCCGTACGGCTGCGCTCGGAGGCCGCGGTGGAGGCCGAGCGGCTCAAGGCGGAGGCGCAGGACACCGCGGACCGGGTCCGCGCGGAGGCGCAGGCCGCCGCGGAGCGGCTGGGCACCGAGGCGTCCGAGACGCTGGCCGCCGCCCAGGAGGAGGCCGCCCGGCGCCGCCGCGAGGCCGAGGAACTGCTCGGTGACGCGCGCGGCGAGGCCGAACAGGAGCGCGAGCGGGCCCGCGAGCAGAGCGAGGAGCTGCTGGCCTCCGCGCGCAAGCGGGTGGAGGAGGCGCAGGCCGAGGCCACCCGTCTGGTGGAGGAGGCCGACCGGCGCGCCACCGAGATGGTGTCGGCCGCCGAGCAGCACGCGCAGCAGGTGCGGGAGTCCGTCGCCGGGCTGCACGAGCAGGCGCAGGAGGAGATCGCCGGGCTGCGTTCGGCCGCCGAGCACGCGGCGGAGCGGACCCGCCGGGAGGCCGAGGAGGAGGCGGACCGGGTCCGCACCGACGCCTACGCCGAGCGGGAGCGGGCGAGCGAGGACGCGGGCCGGCTGCGCGGCGAGGCGCGGGAGGAGGCCGAGGCCGCCAAGGTGCTCGCCGAGCGGACCGTGTCCGAGGCGATCACGGAGGCGGAGCGGATCCGCGCGGACGTCTCCGAGCACGCCCAGCGGGTGCGCACCGAGGCCTCCGACACCGTCGCGCAGGCCGAGCAGAACGCCTCGCGCACCCGCGCGGAGGCCCGCGAGGACGCCAACCGCATCCGGTCGGAGGCGGCCACCCAGGCGGACACGCTCATCTCCGAGGCGCGCTCGGAGGCGGAGCGGCTCCAGACGGAGACGGTCGAGGAGGCCGACCGGGTCCGCGCCGAGTCCGTCGCCACGGCGGAGCAGCTGATCTCGGACGCCACCGGGGACGCGGAGCGGCTGCGGGCCGATGCCGCCGAGACGGTCGGCGCCGCGCAGGCGCACGCCGAGCGGGTCCGTGGCGAGTCCGAGCGGGTCGAGTCGACGGCGCGGGCGGAGGCCGAGCGGCTGGTGGGCGAGGCCCGCCAGGAGGCCGAGCGGACCCTGGACGAGGCCCGCCGGGACGCCAACAAGCGGCGCTCGGAGGCCGCCGAGCAGGTCGACACGCTCATCACCGAGACCACCGCCGAGGCCGACAAGCTGCTCACCGAGGCGCAGACGAGCGCGGTCAAGACGAAGGCGGACGCCGAGTCCCAGGCCGACTCGATGGTGGGCGCGGCCCGCAAGGAGGCCGAGCGGATCCTGTCCGAGGCGAAGGTCGAGGGCAACAGCACGGTGGAGAAGGCCCGTACGGACGCGGACGAGTTGCTCGTCGGCGCCCGCCGGGACGCCACCCAGATCCGGGAGCGCGCGGAGGAGCTGCGCGAGCGGCTCACGACGGAGATCGAGGAGCTGCACGAGCGGGCCCGCCGCGAGGCGGCCGAGACGATGAAGTCGGCGGGCGACCGCTGCGACGCCCTCGTCAAGGCGGCCGAGGAGCAGCTGACCAAGGCGCAGACCAAGGCGAAGGAGATCGTCTCGGAGGCCAACTCCGAGGCGGGCAAGGTCCGGATCGCCGCGGTGAAGAAGGCCGAGGGGCTGCTGAAGGAGGCCGAGCAGAAGAAGGCGAAGCTCGTCAAGGAGGCCGAGGAGCTCAAGGCCGAGGCGGTCAGCGAGGCCCGGCGCACGGTCGAGGAGGGCAAGCGCGAGCTGGAGATCCTGGTGCGCCGGCGCGAGGACATCAACGCCGAGATCTCCCGGGTCCAGGACGTGCTGGAGGCACTGGAGTCGTTCGAGGCGCCGTCCGGGAAGGACGGCGCGGTGAAGGCCGGCGCGACGGTGGGGGCACCCCGGTCGGGTGGCAAGTCGTCAGACGGCTAGCCTGTAGGCGGATTCCGGTCTTCTGCGTGCTTTGACCTGTTCTTTGGCAAGCCCTGGAACGGTCAGCCACTCAAAAGAGGTGTCATTCTCCAGATCAAACACGTATCCGCTCGATGACACACCGCTTCCGCCCCTAGGATTCCACCTATCACCTCACCGGTCTCATTCGACAGGAACCCCATGAGCGACACTTCCCCCTACGGCTTCGAGCATGTGCGGCGTGGGTACGACCGCGCTCAGGTGGATGAATACATCGCCAGGCTCGCCTCCGACCGTGACAGTGCTCACACCCGTATCACCGCCCTGGAGAAGCGCATCGAGGAGCTCCACCTCGAGACGCAGAACGCCCAGGCCCAGGTCGGCGACGCCGAGCCGTCGTACGCGGGCCTCGGCGCGCGGGTCGAGAAGATCCTCCGCCTCGCCGAGGAGGAGGCCAAGGACCTGCGTGACGAGGCCCGGCGCGCGTCCGAACAGCATCGCGAACTGGCCGAGTCGGCGGCCCAGCAGGTGCGCAACGACGCCGAGTCCTTCGCCGTGGACCGCAAGGCCAAGGCCGAGGACGAGGGCGTCCGGATCGTCGAGAAGGCCAAGGGCGAGGCCTCCCAGCTGCGCGCCGAGGCGCAGAAGGACGCGCAGTCCAAGCGGGAGGAGGCGGACGCCCTCTTCGAGGAGACCCGCGCCAAGGCCGCACAGGCCGCCGCGGACTTCGAGACGAACCTCGCCAAGCGGCGCGAGCAGTCCGAGCGGGACCTGGCCTCCCGTCAGGCCAAGGCCGAGAAGCGGCTGGCGGAGATCGAGCACCGCGCCGAGCAGCTGCGTCTGGAGGCGGAGAAGCTGCGCACCGACGCCGACCGCCGCGCCCGCCAGACGGTGGAGACCGCCCAGCGCCAGGCCGAGGACATCGTGGCCGACGCCAACGCCAAGGCGGACCGCATCCGTTCGGAGTCCGAGCGCGAGCTCGCGGCGCTCACCAACCGCCGCGACTCCATCAACGCTCAGCTGACGAACGTGCGCGAGATGCTGGCGACCCTCACCGGTGCCGCGGTGGCCGCCGCGGGCGCGCCGGCGACCGAGGACGAGCCGATCTCCCGCGGCGTTCCGGCGCAGCAGTCCCGCTGATCCGAGTTCACCGGGCCTGACAGCGGCCGAAGTACATCGCTGACCGCGAAGCTCTCCGCCCCAGGGGTGGCGGAGAGCTTCGCGGCGTTCTAGCGTGTCCCACATGATCGAACTGGAGGGGTTGACCAAGCGGTACGGAGAGAAGCTGGCGGTCGACGGCCTCACCTTCACCGTCCGGCCGGGCACCGTCACCGGGTTCCTCGGGCCCAACGGCGCCGGGAAGTCCACGACGATGCGGATGATCCTCGGCCTCGACCGTCCGACCTCCGGGTACGTCCGCATCGACGGGCGGCACTACCACGAGCTCAAGGACCCGCTGACGTACATCGGCGCGCTCCTTGACGCCAAGGCCATGCACGGCGGGCGCAGCGCCTACAACCATCTGCTCTGCCTCGCCCAGAGCAACGGCATCCCCACCCACCGGGTGAACGAGGTCCTGGACACCGTCGGACTGACCCCGGTGGCGCGGAAGAAGGCGAAGGGCTTCTCGCTCGGCATGAGCCAGCGGCTCGGCATCGCCGGCGCGCTGCTCGGCGACCCGCGGATCCTGATGTTCGACGAGCCGGTCAACGGCCTCGACCCCGAGGGCATCCACTGGATCCGCGGTCTGATGAAGTCCCTCGCCGCCCAGGGCCGTACGGTGTTCGTCTCCTCGCACCTGATGAGCGAGATGGCGCTGACCGCGGACCACCTCGTCGTCATCGGCCAGGGCCGGCTGCTCGCCGATACCTCCATGGCCGACTTCATCGAGCGGAACTCCCGTTCCCACGTCCGGGTCCGCACCCCGCAGCGCGAACGCCTGCTCGACGTGCTGCACGAGGCCGGGATCACGGCCGTACCGGGCGAGGGCGGACTGCTTCAGGTCGAGGGCGGCAAGGCGGAGCGCATCGGGGAGCTGGCCGCACAGCACCAGGTCGTGCTGCACGAGCTGAGCAGCCAGCAGTCGTCGCTGGAGGAGGCGTTCATGCGGCTGACGGCCGGTGCGGTGGAGTACCACGCGCACGCCGGAGGGGCCGTGCCGGAAGGGGCGCCCACCCCGCCGCGGGGCGCCGACAGTGAGAAGGAGGGCTGAGCGATGGCGGCGACTCAGGTCATCAGGTCCGAGTGGACCAAGATCCGGTCGGTGGCGTCCACGGTGTGGACGCTGTCCCTGACGGCGGTCGTCACGATCGCCCTCGGCATGCTGCTCTCGGCCCTGTCGAAGCACGAGTTCGGGAACATGCACCCGCAGGACCGGGCCTCCTTCGACCCCACCTACGTCAGCTTCGCCGGCATGGGCCTCGGCCAGCTCGCGATGATCGTGTTCGCGGTGCTGGTGGTGTCCAACGAGTACAGCACCGGCATGATCCGCACCTCGCTGGCCGCCGTCCCGCAGCGCGGTGCCTTCCTGGCGAGCAAGGTGGCGGTGGCGGCCGGGCTGGCCCTCGTGGTGGGCATGGTCACCAGCTTCGCCTCGTTCTTCCTCGGGCAGGCGATGCTCGGATCGCTCGGCACCTCCCTCGGCGAGCCGGGTGTGCTGCGCGCGGTCGTCGGCGGCGGCCTCTACATGACCCTCATCGCCATGTTCTCCATGGGCGTCACCGTGATGCTGCGCTCGCCGATGCTGTCCCTTGGCATCCTGATGCCGTTCTTCTTCCTGATCTCCAACATCCTCGGCAACGTCTCGGCGACGAAGAAGGTCGGCCGGTTCCTGCCCGACCAGGCCGGCAGCCGCATCATGCAGGTGGTTCCCCGGGTCGCCGACGACACCCCCTACGGCCCCTGGGGCGGCCTCGGGATCATGCTGCTGTGGGTGATCGCGGCGCTCGCCGGAGGGTACGTACTACTGCGGAACCGGGACGCCTGAGCGCGAAGGCTTTTACTTTCCTTTGGGCGGAACCGTCAGCGCCCGGATATCCTCCTAACCCTTACGGGGGGCGTCTGCCCCGCTGACCTGGAACCGTTCGATGGGTGCGGAGCATGATCGAGGCAGTCGGCCTGACCAAGCGCTATGGCGACAAGACCGCCGTGCACAACCTCTCTTTCCAGGTGCGGCCCGGTGCCGTCACCGGCTTCCTCGGTCCGAACGGCTCGGGCAAGTCGACGACGATGCGGATGATCCTGGGACTCGACAACCCCACCTCGGGGATGGTGACGATCGGCGGCCATCCGTACCGCACGCTGCCGAACGCGCCCCGCCAGGTCGGTGCCCTGCTGGACGCGAAGGCGGTGCACGGCGGCCGGTCCGCGCGCAACCATCTGTTGTCCCTGGCCCAGCTGTCCGGCATCCCGGCCCGCCGCGTCGACGAGGTGCTCGGGGTCGTCGGCCTCCAGGGGGTGGCGAAGAAGCGTTCCAAGGGCTTCTCCCTCGGCATGGGCCAGCGGCTGGGCATCGCCGCCGCGCTGCTGGGCGACCCGCAGGTGCTGCTGTTCGACGAGCCGGTGAACGGTCTCGACCCCGAGGGCATCCTCTGGGTGCGCAATCTGATGAAGTCGCTCGCGGCGGAGGGGCGGACCGTGTTCGTCTCCAGTCACCTGATGAGCGAGATGGCGCTGACCGCCGACCACCTGATCGTCATCGGGCGCGGGCAGCTGCTCGCCGACATGAGCGTGACGGACTTCATCTCCGCGAACTCCGCGGACTTCGCGCGGGTCCGCACGCCCGACACCGAGCCGCAGCAGCGGGAGAAGCTGACGTCCGCGCTGACCGAGGCGGGCGGGCACGTGCTGCCGGAGCAGGACGGCGCGCTGCGCGTGACCGGGCTGCCGCTGGCCCGCATCAGCGACCTCGCGCACGAGGCGGACGTACGCCTGTGGGAGCTGTCGCCGCACCAGGCCTCGCTGGAGGAGGCGTACATGCGGATGACCCAGGGGGTCGTCGACTACCGCTCCACGCACGACCAGAAGGCCGGGCTGATGCAGCCCCTGCCGCCCGGCGCCCAGCCGCCCGTGCCGGTTCCCGGTCAGGGCCAGCCGGGCTGGTACGCACCGCCACCGCCCCAGCCCGGCGGACAGCCGTACGCGGGCCCGCAGGGCGCCCCCGGCGGGCAGCCGAACCCGTACGCCGCTCCGGGCGCGGGCGCCCCGAACCCGTACGCGCAGAGCGCGCCGCAGGCCCCGCAGGTGCCCGCCCAGCCCGCCGCCGCGCCGCACCCGGGGGCCGCGCCCGCGCAGCCGTCCGCACCGGCGCCCGCGCCCTCCCCCGCCGCCGACTCCACCAAGCCCGAGGACGCCCGATGAGCACGCCGCAGACCCCTGTGCCGCAGGCCGCGCCGCCCGCCTGGGAGGCGGCGGCCGGTTCCCCCCGGCCCGGCTACACCTCGCCGATCCCGGTGGTCCGAACGCACCTCGGGCACGCCCTCGCCTCCGAGTGGACGAAGATCAAGTCGGTCCGCTCCACGATGTGGACGCTCGGGGTGTTCATCCTGCTCGTGGTGGGGATCGGGCTGCTGACCGGCCTGATCATCGCCAACTCCACAGGGGAGATACACGGCGACGAGAACATGCTGGCGCTGGGCTTCTTCGGACTGCTGCTCGGCAGCATCTGCATCATCACGCTCGGCGTGCTGACCACGGCCTCGGAGTACGGCACCGGCATGATCCGGACCACGATGACGGCGTGCCCGAGCCGTGGGCGGGTGCTCACCGCGAAAGCGGTGGTGTTCTTCCTGGTCGCGTTCGTGGTGACCCTGGTCTCCACCGGCGTGGTCGGCCTCGTCCAGACGGCCATGCTCGACGGCTCCGGCGCCCGGCAGCCCACCGGAGCGGAGTGGTTCAAGGCCACCGTGGGCGTCAGCCTCTACATGGCCCTGCTCGGGCTGTTCTCGCTCGTCGTGGGCTCGCTGCTGCGGCACTCCGCGGGCGCCATCACGATCATGATCGGTGTCGTGCTCGCCCCGCTGGTGATCGCGCTGTTCATGTTCACGCGCTCGCTGGAGAAGGTGCGCCAGTTCCTGTTCGAGTACTCGATCCCGAACCAGCTGAGCGTCTTCTACTCCAACTCCCTCACCGACTCGGGCCCGACCGGCTGGGACCCGCTGTGGATCCTGCTGGTCGCGACGGCCGCCGCGTTCGCCGGCGCCTGGATCCTGCTGCGGAGCCGGGACGTCTGAGTCGCCGGTGTGCCGCCAAGACCCTAGAACCGCGGCGCGTTTCGGGACCGCTGCACCCGCGTGGTGCGGCGGTCCTTGGCGTTCCAGCACTCCTTGTGCCAGTGCCGGCGGTCGTCCACCCCCGCGTGCTGGGGCCAGGCGACCACGTGCGGGACGCCGGAGCGGATCAGCTGGTCGCAGCCGGGGCAGCGGTACGTCTTGCCCCCGGCGGCCGCGCCCGCGACATGGCGCACGCTGAAGTCCTCGCCCTGCCAGCTCTCGGTGGACTGCCAGCCTCCGTAGCGGCCCGGGGTGTCGTCCTCGGTCCGGCCGGACGAGGCGGCGCCTCTCGCATCCTTGGGTCGGTTGCGGCGGGGGGACACGGGACACCTCACGAAGCGGTACGGGAACAGGGGCTCTTCCAGCCTACGCGCCGCCGACACGGGCGGGTGGGGAGAACCGGACACCACAAGTCCCCTGCCCGGACCAGCCATTCCGCAGACAATCCGCAAATCTCTTCGCCAGGCCGTGTCCTCGGCACGTGTCCCCCGGTTATGCCCGGTGGGGGAGCTCCGCGTCGGAGCCGAGGAAGCAGGAAAGAGCAATGCGCGTAGGAAGTTTCGTGCTGGCGGCCCAGTTCCCCGGGCAGGGCCAAGGCGAGGCGCTGCACCGGGCGGTCCGCTCCGCGGAGGTCGCCGAGGAGGCCGGTCTTGACGCGGTCTGGCTGGGCGAGCACCACTTCGTCCCGTACGGGACGTGCCCGTCGGCGATCACCCTGGCCGCGCTGCTGCTGGGCCGCACCCGCCGACTGCGGGTGGGTACGGCGGTCAGCGTGCTGCCCACGGCCCACCCGGTCGCGCTCGGCGAACAGGCGGCACTGCTGCATGTGACGAGCGGCGGGCGGTTCTCGCTCGGTGTCGGGCGCGGCGGCCCGTGGGTGGACCTGGAAGTGTTCGGCAAGGGGCTGGAGGCGTACGAGAAGGGGTTCCCGGAGTCGCTGGACCTGCTGGTGCGCTGGCTGCGCGAGCCGTCGGTGTCGGCCTCGGGAGAGCGGTTCACCTTCCGCGAGGTCCCCGTCGTGCCGCGTCCCTCGGAGGCACTGACCCAGGTCCCGGGTCCCGAGGTCGTCGTCGCCTGCACCTCCGTGGCGAGTGTGCGGCTGGCCGCCGAGCGCGGGCTGCCGATGCTGCTGGGGATGCACATCGGGGACGAGGAGAAGGCCGGGATGGTCGCCCTGTGGCAGCGGTGCGCGCGGGCGGCGGGCCGGCCGGAAGAGGAGATCCGGGGCGCCGGCCATGTCTCGGCGGGCGTCTGCCAGATCGCGGACCGGCGCACGGACGCGGCCGAGACCCTGCTGAAGGCGATGCCGGGCTGGCTGAAACAGGGTCTGGACGCCCATGTCACCGTGGACGGCCGGATGCGCGCGATGCGCGATCCGCTGGAGTACACCGAACTGCTCTGCGGGTTGCACCCGGTGGGCACCCCGCGGCTGTGCGCCGACCGGCTCGCGGCGACCTCCGAGCGGACCGGTGTCTCCCGTTTCGCCCTGCTCACGGAGGGCTCGGGCGATCTGGCGGCGACGGAGGAGAACCTGCGACGGCTCGGCGCCGAGGTACTGCCCCACCTCCGTTGACCCAGGGCGCGTCATGGGAAGCTTGCCGCCCCCTGTACTCCAAGCACCTCCCGCGGAAGGAGCGGCAAGCAGGCGACTCACGGCGTCAGCAGTCCCGAAGTTCCGGGGACTGGTTGAGGAGCTGGCCGCGCACCGAGGTGAAACGGGCCAGCGTCTCGTCGACCGAGGCGTCCAGCGGGAACACCGCGACCCGATGGCAGTTCTGGAAGGCGAGCCGCACACCGAAGTGCCGCTGAAGCGCTCCGCGTATGGCGTCACTCGCCAGCGCACGCAGCAGCTGACCGCGTGCCTGCTCGTCCGGCGGGGGCGTCTGGTTGTCGGCGAACTGGCCGCCGTCCACCTTCAGCTGGGCCACCAGGGAGCTGATCATCTCCCACGCGTAGGGCAGGGAGGTCCGGACGCAGTCGACGAATTCAGCTTCGTCGACCTCGCCTCGCTCGGCCGCTTCGAGTAGGGCCGGTGAGACGTCGAGCGACATGGGTTCTCCTCTCGCACCCCCGAACGACAGGGGTTGCCGGACAGGTCATGGGGGCGCGCGACTCCCAATACGGTGAGTACACGGGTCGCGACCTCCCGTTCACTACGGTAGGCACAAGAGCGGACGCCCACTAGGCAAATGCATATACAGACCGGGCTAGTTGGGCACACAATCGGCCACAAGTGAACACGGGTGATCCAGGGAAAAATGGGGCGTCCGGCGGGGAGTCCCGGTGGACGCCCGGCGGGAGGTCCCCGGGCGAATCGCGCGCACCGCCCTCCGTCCAGTAGCGTTGCCGACCATGCGTCTCGTCATTGCCCGGTGCTCCGTCGACTACGCCGGCCGGCTCACCGCCCATCTGCCGTCAGCGCCCCGTCTGATCCTGGTCAAGGCCGACGGCAGCGTCTCGATCCACGCGGACGACCGCGCCTACAAGCCGCTGAACTGGATGTCTCCGCCGTGCACCCTGAAGGAGGGCACCGGTGACGAGGAGGGCGTCTGGACCGTCGTCAACAAGGCGGGCGAGAAGCTCATCATCACGATGGAGGAGGTCCTGCACGACTCCTCGCACGAACTCGGCGTGGATCCCGGGCTGATCAAGGACGGCGTGGAAGCCCACCTCCAGGAGCTGCTCGCCGACCGCATCGAGACGCTCGGCGAGGGGTACACGCTGATCCGCCGCGAGTACATGACGGCCATCGGCCCGGTCGACATCCTGTGCCGGGACGCCGAGGGACGCACGGTCGCGGTCGAGATCAAGAGGCGCGGTGAGATCGACGGCGTGGAACAGCTCACCCGCTATCTCGAGCTGCTGAACCGCGACCCCCACCTCGCCCCGGTCCGCGGCGTCTTCGCGGCCCAGGAGATCAAGCCGCAGGCCCGGGTCCTCGCCACCGACCGCGGCATCGGCTGCCAGGTGCTGGACTACGACGCCCTGCGCGGCATCGAGGACGACAAGCTGCGGCTGTTCTGAGGACGGCCGCGGGGCACTCGTACGACGCCGGGGGGCCGGGTCCGTCTCCACGGACCCGGCCCCCGGTTCTTCGTGCGTCAGGGCGTGTCAGGCGACCGTCGCCGGGTCGGACGGCGCCGGAGCCGTGCCGCTCTCGGAGGCGTCGGCCGACGGGGCGGCCGAGAGGCCGGACGCCGGCGCCGAGGTGCCGCCGCTCGGCTCCCCGGACGAGCCGGAGTCGGTGCCGCCGGTGGGGCCGGTGGAGGTCCCGCCCGAGGGGTCACCACCGGGGTCTCCCGTGCTCCCACCCGTGGGGTCGCCGGAGCCGCCGGAGGAGGAGCCGCCGCCGCTCGTGGGTTCGCCTCCGGTGCCCCCGCCGGACGGGCCTCCGCCGCTTCCGCCCTGCGTGCCGCCGCCCGTGGAGTTCCCGGAGCCCCCGGAACTCCCGGAGTTCCCGCCGGTCGACCCACCGGTCTTTCCGCCGGTGCCGCCGCCCGAGGAGTCGGCGGACCCCGACGGCTTCGGGGGCTTGGACGAGGAGTCCGAGGACGTGCCGTCGCCCGACGGCACGTGGCTCTCCGACGGCTCGGCGCCGCCCGGCACCGGGTCATCGGACGCGCCGGGGGTGCCGTCGTGGCCCGGATCCTTCGGCGTGCCGGTCACCGTGTCGGTGCCGCCTGCCCCGCCACCGTCCTGCTGCGGTGTGTCGGCGCTCAGGCCGCCGTCGTCTACGCCCTGGCCTGCGGACGGGTTGACGTTGTCGGAGGGGGTGTCGGCGCCGTTCTGGGAGGTGGCGCCGAGCGTCACCACGGTGCCGAGGACGGCCGCGAGCAGCGCGCCGGCGCCGGCCGCCACGAGGTTGCGCCGGGCCAGGCCCTTGAGGCCGACGCGGTGCCTGGCCGGGGTGGACGGCGGACCCGGGACCGGCTTCTGGTGGGTGACCAGTGTGGAGGTGTCCCCGTCGAACGACGGGAACGCCGCGACGGGTACGGCCACCCCGCCCGGCGGGGCCGCCGACTCCTCGGTGCGTGCCTCCGGCACCTCCTCGCCCGCCGTCGCGGCGAGGCCCGGTGCCGTACCGGAGAGGTCGGCGACCAGGGCGAGGGCGCGGCGCCCGGCGACCGTGCCGCGCTTGTCGGCGAGCGCGCCGCGCAGCCCGATGGAGGCCTCCAGCTCGGCACGGGCCCGGTCCAGCCGGCCGTCGCAGAGCGCGTCGATGCCCAACTCGTGGTGGAAGTAAGCCTGTTCGGCGACCTCTCCGGCGAGCCGGGAGGCCTCGGTGCCGTACCGCAGCGCCCGTGCCCAGGCGTTCCAGTCGAGGCCCGCGGCGAACGCGGGGGCCGCGGCGCGGGCGAGCCGTACGGCCGTGCTCTCCTCGCCCCCGGCCGACGGCGTGGTGAGCGGCACCAGCACGGCCAGCGCGGCGAGCACGGCGTCCGCCTCGGCGCACACCCGCTCCGGGGTGACCGAGGGGTGGCCGGTCCACCAGGCGTAGTGGCGGGCCGCGGTGAGCGCCTGTTCCTCGGCGTCCTCGCCGTATCCGGCGGCCTCCAGCTGGGTCAGCACACCGGCGGCGAGCCGGTGGCGGGAGCCGGCCGGGGAGATCAGGCCGCAGCTCGCGAGCTCGCCGAGCGCGGCGTCGGCGTGGGTGTCGCCGACCAGCGCGGGCAGGTGCGACTGGTGGGGCACCTCGCCGCCGAGCGCGACGGCGAACCGCAGTGCGGCGCGCGCGGAGGTGCTCAGCCGGGAGGCGAGCAGGGGCGCGGGCGCGGCGGCCTCGCCGAGCGAGGGCAGGGGCACGTCGTCGCCGTCGTCCCCGTCCAGGACGGATTCCACGGGCGGCGCGTCCTGGAAGACGCCGAACTCCTCGACGGCGCTGGTGCCGGCCCGCAGGTGGTCGTGCTGGCTCAGCAGGGCGCCGGCCTGCACGAAGCGCAGCGGCAGGCCCTCGGACTCGAACCAGAGGTCCCCGGCCCAGTTGGCCTCCTCCTCGGTGAGCACACGGCCGACGGCGCGCTCGATGAGTTCGACTCCGCCGGCCCGGTCCAGGCCGCTGAGGAGGACCTCCTCGATCTCCGACTCGGCGGACGGCGCGGGCACGTCCGGGGCCGCGCCGATCAGGAAGGCGCATTCGGGGGTGGCGTCGATCAGCTCGTCGAGCGTGCCGCCGCCGAACTCGATGTCGTCCACCACGACGACCGCGCCGACCTCCCGGACGTGCTCGAGGAGTTCGTCCCGGTCGGGTCGGTACCGCGGCGCGCTGTACACGGCCCGGAAGAGGTCGTACAGCAGGTCGCTCGCGGTGCGGCGGTAACCGCTGAGGCGGACGACGCCGTCGGGGGCGAGGTCCGCGCAGTCGTCGGCGACGAGGTCGAGGAGGCTGGTGCGGCCGGAGCCGCCCGGTCCCGTCAGGCGTACGGAGCGGCCGCGGGCGAGCAGCCGCACCAGCTGCTCGCGCACGTCCTGGCGCTCCAGCAGCGGCTGCGCGTCCGGGGCGGGACCGGGCAGGACGGGCGGCCTGGCCCCGCGGTCGTGCTCGGCGCGTTCGGCCGGTGTGTACTTGCGCGGCCGGTCGGGGTGCTCCCCGGGCGGGCAGACCTCGATCTCGCTGCCGTCCACGGGGTTGACGGTGAGCAGGAAGTCGCCCGAGACGAGCTGCACCGTGCGGGCCGGTGCGGGCGCGTGCTGGACGAAGTCGGATGCGAGGGAATCCCTGGGTGGGCGCCGGCTCGGCACGTGGCCGTCGCCGCCGTGGCCCATGTCCTCGGGTTCCCGGGTGTTCGGGTCCATAAGGTTCCAAGCCCCCCAAAAGCGTCGTGTGCCGACCGCGGCCGGCCCCTCCCGGCCTTGCCGCACACCGCGCTGTCGCTTCTGGTCCGGGCCCGCTCGAGGGTTGCTGAGCTGCGGGCGACCGAACCCTAAACCTTCGGCCAGTATCCACGACAGGCCGGGGTACCGCCCGGCCCGAGACGTCACGGTCTCATGAGGATTGCGCGCCACGTACGGTTCGCCGACGTGCGCCCGGGTCTCCCCCGTCGCCCGGTTTCACCCCTGTTCGGGCCGGGCCCATGCGGACCGGTCTAGACGCGGGGCAGGGAGTCGACGCCGATGCCGCCCTCGATGGCGAGGATGCGGTGCAGCCGGGTGGCCACCAGCAGGCGCTGCATCTGCGGCGGCACGTCGCGCAGCACCAGCCGCCTGCCGCAGCGGCCGGCCCGGCGGTGGACACCCATGATCACGCCGAGGCCCGTGGCGTCCCAGGAGTCGAGCTCGGACAGGTTGAGCACCAGGTCGCCGACGCCGTCGTCGACCGCCGAGTGCAGGACCGTACGGGCGTCCGCCGCGCTGCGGACGTCGAGGCGGCCCCCGACGACCAGCTCGGCGTGGTCGCCCCTGATGTGCATATGCGCTCCCCGTGAATGCTGTGGCGTACTCCGTGGCGGTGGCTGTGCAACCTCTGACTGCTTCCGCGGCGGTCTGGTTGCTGCTTGTAAGCGAACCGATACCGAATTCACCCAGGAGGGTGACCCCAGTGGCCCCTGTGCGGTCTCAGTGCTTGTAGAAGCCCTGCCCGCTCTTGCGCCCGATGTCACCGGCGTCAACCATCCGGCGCATCAGCTCCGGCGGCGCGAACTTCTCGTCCTGGGTCTCGGTGTAGATGTTGTCGGCGGCGTGCAGCAGGATGTCGACGCCGGTCAGGTCTGCGGTCGCGAGCGGGCCCATGGCGTGACCGAAGCCGAGCTTGCAGGCGAGGTCGATGTCCTCGGCGGTGGCCACGCCCGACTCGTAGAGCTTCGTCGCCTCGACGACGAGCGCCGAGATGAGCCGGGTGGTCACGAAGCCGGCCACGTCCCGGTTGACCACGATGCAGGTCTTGCCCACGGACTCGGCGAACTCCCGTGCCCGGGCGAGGGTTTCGTCGCTGGTCTTGTAGCCGCGGACCAGCTCGACGAGCTGCATCATCGGCACCGGCGAGAAGAAGTGCACGCCGACGACCCGCTCCGGGCGCTCCGTGACGGCCGCGATCTTGGTGATCGGAAGGGCGGAGGTGTTGGAGGCGAGCACGGTGTCCTCGCGGACGAGCTTGTCCAGGGTGCGGAAGATCTCGTGCTTGACCTCGATCTTCTCGAAGACGGCCTCGACCACGACGTCCGCGTCGGCGGCCGCGTCCAGGTCGGTGGTCGTGGTGATGCGGGCGAGGGCGGCGTCGGCGTCCTTCGCCTCCAGCCTGCCCTTCGCGACGAACTTGTCGTACGAGGCCTTGATGCCGTCCGTGCCACGCCTGAGTGCCTCGTCGGTGACGTCCCGCAGGACGACGTCCCAGCCCGCCTGCGCGGAGACCTGGGCGATGCCCGACCCCATGAGGCCGGCCCCGATGACGGCGAGCTTCCGTGCCACTGACGACTCCCCTTCGAAACGACTGCGCGACGCCTGCGTGAGCGCCGGCGTTCACCCGCTGCTTACGCATGGCTCCTGTGCGGACACTAGCGCTCACCCGGGTCCTTGAGACCCTTAAGTAATGCGTGTCACTGTCTCAGGGCGTGAGACGCCGGTCACGTCCGGGGCAGCTAAGCCGGCCACGAAATCCTCCCCGCTCGGGCCGGGTTGGCGCCACCGCACCAACGCCGCGTCGCGGCCGTCGCGGGAACGTCTAGATTGGCCTCATGGTCAACCTGACGCGTATCTACACCCGCACCGGCGACAAGGGCACCACCGCCCTCGGCGACATGAGCAGGGTCGCCAAGACCGACCTGCGGATCTCGGCCTATGCCGACGCCAACGAGGCGAACGCGGCGATCGGCACGGCGGTCGCGCTGGGCGGTCTCGGCGAGGACGTCGTCAAGGTCCTCACCCGGGTGCAGAACGACCTGTTCGACGTGGGTGCGGACCTGTGCACGCCGATGGTGGAGAACCCGGAGTTCCCACCGCTGCGGGTCGAGCAGTTCTACGTCGACCGGCTGGAGGCGGACTGCGACCTCTTCAACGCCGAGCTCGACAAGCTCCGCTCCTTCATCCTCCCCGGCGGGACGCCGGGCGCTGCCCTGCTCCACCAGGCGTGCACGGTGGTCCGCCGGGCGGAGCGCTCGACCTGGGCCGCCCTGGAGGTGCACGGCGAGACGATGAACCCGCTCACCGCGACCTACCTCAACCGGCTGTCGGACCTGTTGTTCATCCTGGCCCGCACGGCCAACAAGGCCTCCGGGGACGTGCTGTGGGTACCGGGCGGCGAACGCTGAGCGGCCACCTGCCGCACGGGTGCCCCGCGCCCGCTCACCGTCCGGCCGGCGCCTTCTTGGGAAAGAGCAGATAGGTCAGGGCGACCAGGCCGTGGATCCCGGCGATGCGCAGCGTCGTCCACTGCCAGGACCTGAGCGGGTCCGCGGCGGACGGGGTGTCCACGTACCGGACGGCCGCCTGGAGCAGGGCGAGGGCGACGGTCGAGGCGAGCAGGGTCCGCAGCCACAGGCGGCCCTCGTGGCGGGCGCGCGCCAGGCCGTGGCGGGGCGGCTTCGGCGGGCGCGGGGCGCCGGCCAGGCGGTGGGCGGCGTGGCCGTCGAGCCAGCGGATCGTGGAGTGCCCGTAGCCGACGGTGAAGCCGAGGTACAGGGCGGCCAGGCCGTGCTCCCAGCCGGGCTTCGCGCCGTTCCTCAGGTCGAAGGCCGTGACCGCGAACAGGACCAGTTCCAGCAGCGGCTCGCACAGCAGCAGGGCCAGGCCGGTACGGCGCCACCGCAGGAGGTAGCGGGCGGTCAGGCCCAGCGCCAGCAGTACCCAGAAGCCGACCTCGCAGGCGACGATCAGTCCGACGATCACGGTTGCTCCTCTCGCTTCCCTCCTCCAGGGTTCCGGGGGATCGCCTCCGGTACGTCGTCGGCGGTGACGAACCGCGTGTGCATCCTTCGATGTACGCGCGGACCCTCCCGGAGCATCAGGCGGCGGGCCGTTCCCCCGTGTTGGATGGACCCATGGCCCGAGGACCGCACCCCCACCGCCACGACGCGTACATCGCCGTGGGCGGGCTGCTCGGCGGGCTGGTGCTGATCGGCGCCGGGCTGTACACCCGCACCCGCCACGACCCGGTCTCCGTCCTGGACCAGGACTGGGCGGTCGCCCTCCCGCTGCTGGTGATGGCGGGGTGCGAGCTGCTGCGCCGCACCCGGCCGGGGCCGGCCCTGCTCGTCGGCACCGCGGCGGTGGTCGCGGACCTCCCGACGCGGGGCAGCCTGGCCACCCTGGTGATGTTCACCGATCTCGTCTACGCGGCGGTGCTGTACGGCCGGCCCGCCTTTGCCCGCCGCATCCCCTGGATCACCGGTCTGCTCACGGTGGTCGCCGCGGTCGTACCGCTCGTCGCCTGGCGCACCCCGCAGGCACTGCTGCTGGGCGTGGGCGTCGCGCTGGTCAGCCTGGTGCCGGCGGCGACCGGCTGGGTGGTGCGCAACCACCGTGACACGGCCGTCGCCGAGCGGCTGCGGGCCGAACAGACCGCGCTGCTCGCGGACATGGACCGCGCACAGGCGGTCCTGGCCGAACGCTCCCGGGTGGCGAGGGAGTTGCACGACATGATCGCCAACCACATGTCCGCCGTCGCCATCCACTCCACGGCCGCGCTGTCCCTGGACGATCCGGAGACCTCGCGGCAGGCGCTCGCCGTGATCCGGGAGAACAGCGTCGAGGGGCTGGCCCAGATGCGGCGGCTGATCGGCGTCCTGCGCGACAGCGGCGACGAGCGCCCCCCTACCGCCGCGCCGACCCTGGACGGTCTCGAGGCGTTGGCCGAGGCCGCCCGCGGCAACGGGCTCGAGGTCACGCTCGACGCCCGCCACGGCAAGGTACCGACGCCGGTGGAGCTGGCGGCGTACCGGATCGTGCAGGAGTCGCTGACGAACGCGCTCAAGCACGCGGCGCCGGGCCCCGTCACCGTCACGCTGGCCAGGGGGGCACCTCCGGGGCCGCCAAGGCACTCGGATGGCGACGGCGCGCTGGAGGTGCGGGTGACCAGCCCCTACGGCCACCGGGGCGGGCCGCGCGCTCCGGGCTCCGGTGCCGGCCTGATCGGGATGCGGGAGCGGGCCGCGCTGCTCGGTGGCACGTTCGCGGCCGGTCCCGAGGACGCCGTCTGGACCGTCCGTGCCACCCTCCCCCTGGGCGACGGCGAAGGAGAGCCCGCATGATCCGTGTCCTCGTCGCCGAGGACCAGTCCGCGGTCCGCGCCGGGCTGGTGCTGATCCTGCGCAGTGCGCCCGGCATCGAGGTGGCTGGCGAGGCGGCGGACGGCGAGCAGGCGGTGGCGCTGGCCCGCGAGTTGCGTCCCGACGTGGTGCTGATGGATGTCCGGATGCCGCGCCTGGACGGGGTGTCGGCGACCCGGCAGGTGGTGGCGGAGCAGTTGGCGGACGTCCTCGTGCTGACCACCTTCGACTTCGACGAGTACGTCTTCGGGGCGCTGCGCGCGGGAGCGGCCGGGTTCCTGCTCAAGAACGCCGAGGCGCGGGAACTGGTGGAGGCGGTGCGCACGGTGGCACGCGGGGAGGGGATCGTCGCGCCCGCCGTCACCCGGCGTCTGATCGCCGAGTTCGCCGCCGGTCCGGCACGGGAGGCGAAGGCGGCGCCGGCCGCGCTGGGCACCCTCACCCCGCGGGAGCGCGAGGTGCTGTCGTGTCTGGGCGAGGGGCTGTCCAACGCCGGGATCGCGCGCCGCCTGGACCTCGCGGAGGGCACCGTGAAGACCCACGTCAGCCGCCTGCTGAGCAAGCTGGGGCTGCGCAGCCGAGTGCAAGCGGCCGTCCTCGCACAGGAGTTGGGGATCTGAGGACCCACAGGGACTAGTGGTCCAGACCTATTGACCCGTGGTCCAGACCTTTCTATTCTCGCGGCACCGGTGGGCGTGATGGCTCAGCCACGCTCCCGACCACAACCCCCACCGCCGAAGGGGTGGCCGCAGCGCCCCGCAGGCGACATCAAAAGAGGAGGCGCGGTATGCGCTTCAGACACAGAGCCGCGGCCGGGTTCGCGACCCTGCTGCTCCCGCTGGCCGGCCTGGTCGGCCTCGCGGGCTCCGCCCAGGCCGCGACAACGGCCACCGCCACCTACGCCAAGACCCAGGACTGGGGCACCGGCTTCGAGGGCAAGTGGACGGTGACCAACTCCGGCTCCGCCGCCATCAGTTCGTGGACCATCGAGTGGGACTTCCCCTCCGGGACCTCCGTCACCTCCGCCTGGGACGCGGACGTGACCAGCTCCGGCACCCACTGGACCGCCAAGAACAAGTCCTACAACGGCACCCTCGCCCCGGGCGCCTCCGTCTCCTTCGGCTTCAACGGCGCCGGCGCCGGCTCCCCGAGCAACTGCAAGCTCAACGGCGGCAGTTGTGACGGCGGCAGCACCGTACCCGGCGACAACCCGCCCTCCGCCCCGGGCACCCCGACCGCCTCGAACATCACCGACACCTCGGTGAAGCTCACCTGGGGCGCGGCCACCGACGACAAGGGCGTCAAGAACTACGACGTGCTGCGTGACGGCAGGACGGTCGCGACCGTGACGACGACCTCGTACACGGACACCGGACTGACCGCCGGCACCGACTACTCCTACAGCGTCCAGGCCCGCGACACCGCCGGCCAGACCGGCCCGGTCAGCGGCTCGGTCGCCGTGCGCACCACCGGCGGCGACAACGGCGGCGGCACTCCCCCGCCCGGGAGCAAGGTGCGGCTCGGGTACTTCACCGAGTGGGGCATCTACGGCCGCAACTACAACGTCAAGGACATCGTGACCTCCGGCTCCGCGTCGAAGATCACGCACATCAACTACGCCTTCGGCAACGTCACCGGCGGCAAGTGCGCGATCGGCGACTCCTACGCCGACTACGACAAGGCGTTCACCGCCGACCAGTCGGTCAGCGGCGTCGCCGACACCTGGGACCAGCCGCTGCGCGGCAACTTCAACCAGCTGCGCCAGCTCAAGGCCAAGTACCCGAACATCAAGGTGCTGTGGTCCTTCGGCGGCTGGACCTGGTCCGGCGGCTTCGCGGACGCGGCCAAGAACCCGACCGCCTTCGCCCAGTCCTGCTACGACCTGGTGAAGGACTCCCGCTGGGCGGACGTGTTCGACGGCATCGACATCGACTGGGAGTACCCGAACGCCTGCGGTCTGACCTGTGACACCAGCGGTTCCGCGGCCATCAAGAACGTGGCGGCCGCGCTGCGCGCCAAGTTCGGCAACGGCGCCCTGGTCACGGCGGCCGTCTCCGCCGACGGCACCTCCGGGGGCAAGGTCGACGCCGCCGACTACGGCGGCGCCGCGCAGTACCTCGACTGGTACAACGTGATGACGTACGACTTCTTCGGCGCCTGGGACGCGCAGGGCCCCACCGCCCCGCACTCCCCGCTCACCTCGTACAACGGCATCCCGCAGGCCGGCTTCACCACGGCCGACGCGATGGCCAAGTACAAGTCCAAGGGCGTCCCGGCGAGCAAGCTGCTCATCGGCATCGGCCTGTACGGCCGCGGCTGGACCGGCGTCACCCAGGACGCCCCGGGCGGCACGGCCACGGGCCCGGCGAACGGCACGTACGAGCAGGGCATCGAGGACTACAAGGTGCTCAAGACGTCCTGCCCGGCCACCGGCACCATCGCCGGCACCGCCTACGCCAAGTGCGGCAACAACTGGTGGTCCTACGACACCCCGGCCACCATCGGCACGAAGATGTCCTGGGCCAAGCAGCAGGGCCTCGGCGGTGCCTTCTTCTGGGAGTTCAGCGGTGACACCGGCAACGGCGAACTGGTGAACGCCATCAACAGCGGTCTGTCGTAGGGGCCCACCGGCCCCCGAGACCGGAAGTGCTCCCCCGGATCCACGTCCGGGGGAACTCTTCCGTCGTATTACGCCACATTCACCCTCTGCCCGGGCGGCGCCGCCTCCAGCCAGGCGAGGAAACCGGTCAGCGCGTCCTCGCTCATCGCGAGTTCCAGCCGGGTGCCGCGGTGCAGGCAGGTGAGGACGACCGCGTCGGAGAGCAGGGCGAGTTCCTCCTCGCCCTCGGGCAGCCGGCGGCCGGCCACCTCGATGGACGCCCGTTCCAGGGTACGGCGGGGCCGCAGGGCGTAGGAGAAGACACGGAACCACTCGACGCGGTCGCCGTTGTAGCGGGCCACGCCGTAGCTCCAGCCCTTGCCGCTGGTGTCGGTCTTCTCCGGTACGTCCCAGCGCAGGCTGCAGTCGAAGGTGCCGCCGGAGCGCTGGATGAGCCTGCGGCGCAGGCCGAAGACGAACAGTCCCACCACCACGAGCAAGACCACCAGCCCGCACACAGTCAGAGCGAGGACCATCGACACCGACCTCCTCGTCTCCTAGGTAATGGAACGGAAAAAACACCCACATTCACCTCAGCCGCGGCCGGTTCCGGATTGCTCCGGTACCGGCCGCGGCTGAGTGACGTCATCACACGGCTGTCTGGTTCAGCTCGCGGTCGCCGCGCGCAGTCGGACCTCCGCGCGACGCTCGGCATGAGCGTCGCCCTCCGCCTTCGCGCGTTCGAGCTCCCGCTCGGTGCGCTGGACGTCGATCTCGTCGGAGAGTTCGGCGATCTCCGCCAGCAGCGACAGCTTGTCGTCCGCGAACGAGATGAAACCGCCATGCACCGCGGCGACGACCGTCGCACCTTCACTCGTACGGATGGTCACCGGGCCCGACTCCAGCACACCGAGCAGCGGCTGGTGACCGGGCATGACGCCGATGTCGCCGGACGTGGTGCGCGCGACGACCAGGGTGGCCTCGCCGGACCAGACCTGGCGGTCGGCAGCGACCAGCTCGACGTGCAGCTCAGCAGCCAAGAGTGGCTCCTCGGGTCACCACCCGGCGGGACTGCCGGGTGTTGGGGTCAATTCTAAGGGGCGTGGGAGAGGGGGCGGGACGTACCCCGCCCCCTCAGGTGAGCTGGATGCTCAGGAGACGCCCAGCTCCTTCGCGTTCTTCTTCAGGTCCTCGATACCACCGCACATGAAGAACGCCTGCTCGGGGAAGTGGTCGTACTCGCCGTCGCAGATCGCGTTGAACGCCGCGATCGACTCGTCCAGCGGCACGTCCGAGCCGTCCACACCGGTGAACTGCTTGGCGACGTGGGTGTTCTGGGACAGGAAGCGCTCCACGCGACGGGCACGCTGGACGACGAGCTTGTCCTCTTCGCCGAGCTCGTCGATACCGAGGATCGCGATGATGTCCTGCAGGTCCTTGTACTTCTGCAGGATGTTCTTCACGCGCATGGCCGCGTTGTAGTGGTCCGCCGCGATGTAGCGCGGGTCCAGGATCCGGGACGTGGAGTCCAGCGGGTCCACGGCCGGGTAGATGCCCTTCTCCGAGATCGGACGGGACAGAACCGTCGTCGCGTCGAGGTGGGCGAAGGTGGTGGCCGGGGCCGGGTCGGTCAGGTCGTCCGCGGGGACGTAGATCGCCTGCATCGAGGTGATCGAGTGACCGCGGGTCGAGGTGATGCGCTCCTGGAGGAGACCCATCTCGTCGGCCAGGTTCGGCTGGTAACCCACCGCGGACGGCATACGGCCGAGCAGCGTGGAGACCTCGGAACCGGCCTGCGTGAAGCGGAAGATGTTGTCGATGAAGAACAGCACGTCCTGCTTCTGGACGTCACGGAAGTACTCGGCCATGGTGAGGCCGGCCAGCGCGACGCGCAGACGGGTGCCCGGGGGCTCGTCCATCTGACCGAAGACCAGGGCGGTCTTGTCGATGACGCCCGACTCGCTCATCTCGTCGATGAGGTCGTTGCCCTCACGGGTGCGCTCGCCGACACCGGCGAACACGGAGACACCGTCGTGGTTGTTGGCGACGCGGTAGATCATCTCCTGGATGAGCACCGTCTTGCCGACGCCGGCGCCGCCGAACAGACCGATCTTGCCGCCCTTGACGTACGGGGTCAGCAGGTCGATGACCTTGACGCCGGTCTCGAACATCTCGGTCTTCGACTCGAGCTCGTCGAAGTTCGGCGCCTTGCGGTGGATCGCCCAGCGCTCACCGTCGTACTTCGCGTCGACGTTCAGCACCTCACCGAGGGTGTTGAACACCTTGCCCTTGGTGAAGTCGCCGACCGGGACGGAGATCGGCGAGCCGGTGTCCGTCACCGGGGACTGGCGGACCAGGCCGTCGGTGGGCTGCATGGAGATCGTACGGACGATGCCGTCACCCAGGTGCTGGGCGACCTCGAGGGTCAGCGTCTTCTGCTCCCCCTCGTTGGCCGGGTCGGCGACCTGGACGTGAAGGGCGTTATTGATCTCCGGCATCGCGTCGACGGGGAACTCCACGTCGACGACCGGGCCGATGACCCGCGCGACGCGGCCCGCCGCCGTGGCCGTCTCAACAGTGGTGGTCATTACTTGTCACTCCCCGCGGTCGCGTCGGCCAGGGCGCTCGCGCCACCGACGATCTCGCTGATTTCCTGGGTGATTTCGGCCTGGCGGGCCGCGTTGGCAAGACGTGCGAGCGTGTTGATCAGCTCACCCGCGTTGTCGGTGGCCGACTTCATCGCACGCCGGGTGGCGGCGTGCTTCGAAGCGGCCGACTGGAGCAGCGCGTTGTAGATACGGCTCTCCACATAGCGCGGCAGCAGCGCGTCGAGGACGTCCTCCGCCGAAGGCTCGAAGTCGTACAGCGGAAGGATCTCGTCCTTCGGCGCCGCCTGCTCCGAGACCTCGTCGAGGCGCAGCGGCAGCAGCCGGGCGTCGGTCGCCGTCTGCGTCATCATCGAGACGAACTCCGTGTAGACGATGTGGAGTTCGTCCACGCCGCCGTCCTCGGTGTCCTGCTGGATGGCCTCGATCAGCGGGGCCGCCACCGTCTTGGCGTCCGCGTACGAGGGCTCGTCGGTGAAGCCGCTCCACGACTGAGCGATCGTGCGCTCACGGAAGTTGTAGTGGGCCACACCACGCCGGCCGACGATGTAGGCGTCGACCTGCTTGCCCTCACGCTCGAGGCGCGCGGTCAGCTTCTCCGCCGCCTTGATGGCGTTGGAGTTGAAGGCGCCGGCCAGGCCGCGGTCGCTCGTCAGGAGCAGTACCGCGGCGCGGGTCGGGTTCTCCGCCTCCGTGGTCAGCGGGTGCTTGGTGTTGGACCCGGTTCCGACCGCCGTGACCGCGCGGGTCAGTTCCTGCGCGTACGGCGTGGAGGCCGACACCTTGCGCATCGCCTTGACGACGCGCGAGGCGGCGATCATCTCCATCGCCTTGGTGATCTTCTTGGTCGCGGTGACGGATCGGATGCGACGCTTGTAGACCCGGAGCTGGGCTCCCATGAGTCAGGTCCCTTCCTTACGTCACTTGGCGGCAGCGGCCGGGGTGTCCTCGCCGAGCAGCTTGCCGTCGCCCGTCTCGAACTGCTTCTTGAACTCGGCGATCGCCTCGGCGATGGCCTGGAGCGTGTCGTCGGACATCTTGCCGCCCTCCTTGATGGAGGTCATGAGGCCCTGCTCCTTGCGGTGCAGGTACTCCAGGAGCTCCTTCTCGAAGCGGCGGATGTCGGAGACGGGCACCTCGTCCATCTTGCCGGTGGTGCCGGCCCAGACGGAGACGACCTGGTCCTCGGTGGCCATCGGCTGGTACTGGTCCTGCTTCAGCAGCTCGACCATGCGCTGACCGCGCTCCAGCTGGGACTTCGAGGCGGCGTCCAGGTCGGAACCGAAGGCGGCGAACGCCTCCAGCTCACGGAACTGGGCCAGGTCCACGCGCAGTCGGCCGGAGACCTGCTTCATCGCCTTGTGCTGCGCGGAACCACCGACTCGGGAGACGGAGATACCGACGTTCAGCGCGGGGCGCTGACCGGCGTTGAACAGGTCCGACTCCAGGAAGCACTGGCCGTCGGTGATGGAGATGACGTTGGTCGGGATGAACGCCGAGACGTCGTTGGCCTTGGTCTCGACGATCGGCAGACCGGTCATCGAGCCCTTGCCCATGTCGTCGGACAGCTTCGCGCAGCGCTCCAGCAGCCGGGAGTGCAGGTAGAAGACGTCGCCCGGGTAGGCCTCACGGCCCGGCGGACGGCGCAGCAGCAGCGACACGGCGCGGTAGGCGTCGGCCTGCTTCGACAGGTCGTCGAAGATGATCAGGACGTGCTTGCCCTGGTACATCCAGTGCTGGCCGATCGCGGACCCGGTGTACGGCGCCAGGTACTTGAAGCCGGCCGGGTCGGACGCCGGGGCGGCCACGATGGTCGTGTACTCCAGCGCGCCGTTCTCCTCCAGCGAGCGCCGGACCGACGCGATGGTGGAGCCCTTCTGACCGATGGCGACGTAGATGCAGCGGACCTGCTTGTTCGGGTCGCCGGTGCGCCAGTTGTCGCGCTGGTTGATGATCGTGTCGACGGCCAGGGCGGTCTTGCCGGTCTGGCGGTCGCCGATGATCAGCTGACGCTGACCGCGGCCGATCGGGGTCATGGCGTCGACGGCCTTGTAGCCCGTCTCCATCGGCTCGTGCACCGACTTGCGCTGCATGACCGTGGGGGCCTGCAGTTCGAGGGCGCGGCGGCCCTCGGTCTCGATCTCGCCGAGGCCGTCGATCGGGTTGCCGAGCGGGTCCACCACGCGGCCGAGGTAGCCCTCGCCCACGGCGACGGACAGGACCTCACCGGTGCGCTGCACCGGCTGGCCCTCCTCGATGCCGCTGAACTCACCGAGGACGATGGCACCGATCTCGCGCTCCTCGAGGTTGAGGGCGAGGCCGAGGGTGCCGTCCTCGAACTTCAGCAGTTCGTTGGCCATGGCCGAGGGAAGGCCCTCGACCTTCGCGATGCCGTCGCCGGCAAGGGTGACCGTACCGACCTCCTCGCGCGAGGCCGCGTCCGGCTTGTACGACTGGACGAAGTTCTCCAGCGCGTCCCGGATCTCCTCCGGCCGGATCGTGAGCTCCGCCATCTGGGTTCCCTGCTCTCCTTGTTGGGCCCGAAGTTTCACTTGGGGGGTGTTCCACGAGTTCGGGACTCCCCCCAGTAAGAGGTGAATCCTCTGCACGGCCCAACCAGGGCCGTCGTGTACGTCTTGCGTGTTGAGTTACTGCTAGCTCGCCATGCGGCGGGAGGCGTCCTCGAGCCGGTCCGCGAGGGAGCCGTTGATGACCTCGTCGCCGACCTGCACCCGCATCCCGCCGAGGACGTCGGGGTCCACGTCGAGGTTGAGGTGCATCTGACGGCCGTAGAGCTTGGCGAGGGCCGCGCCGAGGCGCTGCTTCTGCGGGTCGCTCAGCGGGACCGCCGAGGTGACGACGGCGACCATGCGGTTGCGACGGTCGGCGGCGAGCTTGGTCAGGGACTCCAGTCCCGCTTCCAGGCTACGTCCCCGCGGCGCGGTCACAAGGCGCGTCACCAGACGCTCGGTGGTCGCGGCCGTGCGGCCGCCGAGCAGCCGGCGCAGCAGCTCCTTCTTGGCCGAGGCGGTCGCGGCGCGGTCGGTCAGGGCCGCACGCAGCCCGGTGCTGGAGGAGACGATCCGACCGAAGCGGAACAGTTCGTCCTCGACGCTGTCGAGCGTGCCGTTCCGCTGGGCTGCGGTGAGGTCGGCGGTGTCCGCCAGTTCCTCGAGCGTGTCGACCAGGTCGCGGGGCTGCGACCAGCGGGAACGCACCAGGCCCGACACCAGGTCGACGGCGGTGCCGCCGATCTGCTCACCGAGCAGGCGCTGCACCAGCGTGGCCTTGGCCTCGCCGGACTGCGCCGGGTCGGTCAGGACCCGACGCAGGCCGACCTCGCGGTGGAGCAGCGCGGTGACGGCCGCCAGCTCGTCGGCGAGCTGCGCGGCGTCCACGGAGGTGGAGTCCGTCAGCGCGTCCAGACGCGTACGTGCGGCGGTCAGTGCCTCACGGCTGGCTCCGTGCATGGTCATCGAGTCGCCTCGGCCTTCGAAGCGGCTTCGTCGAGACCGTCGAGGAAGCGGTCGATGACACGGCTCTGCCGGGCGTGGTCCTCGAGGGACTCGCCGACGAGCTTGCCGGCCAGCTCGGTGGCCAGCGAGCCGACGTCCTGCCGCAGGGCGGACGCGGCGGCCTTGCGGTCGGCCTCGATCTGGGCGTGGCCTGCGGCGATGATCTCCTCGCGCTGACGCTGGCCCTCGGCCCGCATCTCGGCGATGAGCACGGCGCCCTGCTCCTGTGCCTCCTGGCGCAGGCGCGCGGCCTCGTGGCGGGCCTCGGCGAGCTGAGCCTTGTACTGCTCAAGGACGCTCTGGGCCTCGGTCTGCGCGGCCTCGGCCTTCTCAATACCGCCCTCGATCGCCTCGCGGCGCTCCTCCAGAACCTTGTTGATGTTCGGGAGGAGCTTCCAGGCAAGGAAACCGAAGACGATGACGAAGGCGATCAGGCCGATGACAAGCTCGGGGATCGGCGGGACGAGCGGGTTCTCCGTCTCGGCCGCGACCGTGAGCAGCGGGCTCATGTTTCTGCCTTTCGTCTAGTCGGCTGGAAGTGGATCAGCTGATCACTGGCCGTAGACGAACGGCATGACCAGACCGATCAGCGCCAGCGCCTCACAGAAGGCGAAGCCGAGGATCTGGTTGGCGCGGATCAGGCCGGCGGCCTCGGGCTGGCGGGCCAGGGCCTGGGTGCCGTTACCGAAGATGATGCCGACGCCGACGCCGGGGCCGATGGCAGCGAGGCCGTAACCGATGGAGCCGAGCGAGCCGGAAACAGCGGCAAGGGTCTGGGACATGCCAGTTCTTCCTTTTCTTTACGGACCGGTGGGGGTTGGCCACCGGACGATCAGGGGGTTGCTCCGCGGGGTGCTCAGTGGTGCTCTGCGAGCGCGCCCTGGATGTACGTGCACGTGAGGAGGACGAAGACGTACGCCTGCAGTGCCTGGATGAAGAGCTCGAAGGCCGTCATCACGATCGTCATGATGAAGCTGACGCCCGCGTAGGCGATGCCGATGCCGTTGAGCAGGTACCAGCTGGCGATGGTGAAGAGCAGCAGCAGCGTGTGGCCCGCGAACATGTTCGCGAACAGTCGCACCGCGTGGGTGAAGGGCCGCACCAGCAGGTTCGAGAAGAACTCGATCGTCATGGCCAGCGGGAGCACCGGGCCGAGCGACTTGTCGTAGCCCGTGACGTTCTTGAAGAAGCCCACGAAGCCGTGCCGCTTGAAGGTCAGCGAGACCCACAGGACGTAGACGATCACGGCGAGCACCAGCGGGTACGCGATGATCGAGGTCACCGGGAACTGGGCGACCGGGACGATCGACCAGAGGTTCATCATCCAGATGAAGAAGAACAAGGAGACGACGAGCGGGACGTACTTCTCGCCTTCCTTCTTGCCGATCGTCTCGTAGACGACACCGCGCCGGATGAAGTCGTAGCCCGCCTCGGCAACCATCTGGAGCTTGCCCGGCACGACCTTCGGCCTGCGGAAGGCGGTCCAGAAGAACCCGATGACGATGATGGAGCCGAGCAGCGCCAGCAGCATCGGCTTGTTGAAGTACAGGTTGCTGTCCGCGTTGCCCCAGAGGGGCTCGAACAGGAACGAGTGCAGGCCCGGAGCGGGGAAGCCACAGCCGGCGAAGATGTGGCAGTCGGTCTCGAAGGCGAGCACCTGCGTCGGGTCAGCACTCACCGCGGGCTCCTTCAGCATGGCGCATAGGTACGGCAACCTCGTTGTGTCGGCGCGGCGTGCGGCCGCGGTTCGGCACGGGACTGGTGTTACGGATGTGGGGGCGGCAGTGGGGCATCTCGCCTCGCGATCGAACAGGCGTCAGCTCGGATGCCCGCGCCCGCGATGCCGCAGTTGGCACCGGACGATAGCAGGATCTCTCATGCGTCTTTATCCCGGCCCTACCGCTCACGACGAGCGCTCCGTCTTTTCGGACTTCTCGCCGGCCGTGGACGGAGCCGAGTCGGGCTCGACATAGAGGATCTTGGACTTCATGTGGGCCCGCGTCTGCGCCGCGATCCATGCCAGCGTGCCGGCGACCAGCGTGAAGGCGAAGGCCCGGGGGTTGAACAGCGTCGTGTGCTTGAACACGGCCATGAAGACGAACAGCAGGAGAATCTGCGTCGCGTAGAGCATCAGGCCCATGGCCTGAAAAAGGTGCGGAAGCGACTTGGCGGTGCGCTGCAGGACGTAGAGGCCGATACCCATGAAGAGAATCACGATCACGGCGGCGACGACCGCACCGATCGCACCCTTGCCACCGGCGACCACACCGCTGATGACGGCGGCGACCGCACCGACGGCGGCTGTGGGCACAGCGGCCTCGGCCAGGATCCGGGCGTCATTGGACGGCATCGCGGCAACTCCGCATTCACAGGGGGCAGGGCGTCGTCATGGGACGAGCGTAGTCCCGGTGCCGAGGGGGAAAACCTCGGCCCCACCAGGACCTTCGCACTGTGGCCCTTCGGCTCTCCGGGATACTCGTGAACGGTATCACAAACTATTTGATGAGGTCTTTACCTCGCGAGTGTGCTGACCCTCACACGTGAGAGTACAGCCGCACTTCTGTGCAAAATCCAGACCCATTCGCCCGGTATTGGGGGAATTTGACGCCCCACGGGTTGGCAACGCCTTAGTCAGATTCTTACCTTGACGCCCGTCAGCGCGACGTTCCGGCTTTCCGCCCGTCCAGGACGCGCGCACGGGCTCCCACGGCGGTCGCTCCGTTGACACCGGTGGCCCCGGCACGGACCCCCACGCCCGCCGCCACGGGCGTCTCCCCCGGCGCCGGGCTCTCCCCGGCCGCGGACGCCTCCGCGTGCTCCCCGGGCTCCCCCTGGGGCTCTTCCTGGGGTGCGGACGGCGTCGCCGTGGGCGTGGCGGCGTCCGGGGCCGCGCCCGCGCGACGGCGCCGGTAGCGCGGCGGCACGAACCGCTCGGCCCAGCGCGGGGCGCGCGGGGTGAAGCGGGGCAGCAGGAGCAGCACCAGGCCGATGAAGCTGAGGGCCACGATGCTCAGCACGATCCACATGGACGCCGACTTGACCGAGTAGGAGAGCGCGCCGAAGCCGATCAGGGCCGACCAGAAGTACATGATCAGCACGGCCCGGCTGTGCGAGTGGCCGATCTCCAGCAGGCGGTGGTGCAGATGGCCGCGGTCGGCGGCGAACGGCGACTGACCGTGCCAGGTGCGCCGCACGATGGCCAGCACCAGGTCGGCGGCCGGGATGGCGATGATCGTCAACGGCATCAGCAGCGGGATGTAGACCGGCACCATCTGGTGCACGGAGTTGCGCTCGGAGCCGGTGAACAGGTTCATCAGGTCCGGGTCGACCTGCCCGGTCACCGAGATCGCGCCGGCCGCCAGGACCAGCCCGATGAGCATGGACCCCGAGTCGCCCATGAAGATCCGCGCCGGATGCATGTTGTGCGGCAGGAAGCCCAGGCACATGCCCATGAGGACGGCCGCGAAGAGGGTCGCGGGGGCGGCGGCCTCGATGCCGTACGAGTACCAGATCCGGTAGGCGTACATGAAGAACGCGGCGGCCGCGATGCACACCATGCCGGAGGCCAGGCCGTCGAGGCCGTCGACGAAGTTGACCGCGTTGATGGTGATGACGACCAGCGCGACCGTGAGCAGGGTGCTCTGCCACTGGGTGAGCGCGACCGTGCCGACGCCGGGCACGGGCAGCCACAGGATCGTCAGTCCCTGCATCACCATGACACCGGCGGCGATCATCTGGCCGCCCAGCTTGATCAGGGCGTCGATCTCGAACTTGTCGTCCAGGACGCCGATCAGCCAGATCAGGGCGGCGCCGGAGAGCAGCGCGCGCGGCTCGTTCGACTTCTCGAAGACCTCGTTGAGGTTGGTGAGGTGGTCGGCGACCAGCAGGCCCGCGCACAGGCCGAAGAACATGGCGATCCCGCCGAGCCGGGGAGTGGGCTCCCGGTGCACGTCACGTGCCCGGATCTCCGGCATCGCCCCCGCCACGATCGCGAACTTGCGTACCGGCCCTGTCAGCAGATACGTCACCGCGGCCGTGATGCAGAGCGTCAGCAGGTATTCACGCACAGGCTTCCCCACAGGTCTCGCTGGCCTTCTCAGCCCCACACCCTAGCGACGCAGGCATATGTATGGGGACTTCCGGGTAGCGACGATGGTTGCACGTGTGGCTGTGTACGGGTTTGTACGCCCGTTCCGCCACCTCGTCTCAGCCGGGATACGGCGGAAACCGGCCAGTGAGTTCGCGCACGTCCTCACGCGCGCTCGCCCCGTCGACCTCGCCGCGCAGCACCTTGCCGAACAGGACGGCTATCCGCTCCATCTCCTGCTGGCCCATGCCCTGGGTGGTCACCGCGGCGGTGCCCAGGCGCAGGCCGCGGCCGTCGGCGTGCGGCAGCGCGCAGCAGTCGAGGACGATACCGGCGGCGGCCAGTCGCCCGCGCGCGGCGCGTCCCTCGACGCCGAGCGGCGCCGGGTCGGCGGTGATCAGGTGGGTGTCCGTGCCGCCGGTGGTGACGGCCAGGCCCTCCGCGGCCAGCCGGGCGGCGAGGACGCGCGCGTTGGCGACGACCTGGTGGGCGTAGGCGGCGAAGGCCGGGGTCGCGGCCTCGCCGAACGCCACGGCCTTGGCGGCGATGGTGTGCATCTGGGCGCCACCCTGGGTGAAGGGGAAGACCGCGCGGTCGACGCGCTCGGCCAGCTCGCCGCCGCACAGGAGCATCCCGCCGCGCGGCCCGCGCAGCACCTTGTGGGTGGTGGCGCACACCACGTCGGCGTACGGCACGGGGTTGGGCGCCGCCTTGCCCGCGACGAGCCCGATGGGATGGGCCGCGTCGGCGATCAGGTAGGCGCCGACCTCGTCGGCGACCGTGCGGAAGAAGGCGTAGTCGATGTGGCGCGGGTAGGCGATGGAGCCGCACACGATCGCCTTGGGCCGGTGGGTGTGGGCGAGCGCGCGGACCTGCTGGTGGTCGATGAGCCCGGTCTCGGCGTCGACGCCGTAGCCGACGAAGTCGAACCAGCGGCCGGAGAAGTTCGCGGGTGAGCCGTGCGTGAGGTGCCCGCCGTAGGGCAGGCCGAGGGCGAGCACGGTGTCGCCGGGCCGCAGCAGCGCCGCGTAGGCGGCGAGCACCGCGGAGGAGCCCGAGTGGGCCTGCACGTTGGCGTGTTCGGCGCCGAACAGGGCCTTCGCCCGGGCCACGGCGAGGCGTTCGGCGACGTCGACGATCTCGCAGCCGCCGTGGTGCCGGGCGCCCGGGTAGCCCTCGGCGTACTTGTTCGCCAGCACCGAGCCGAGCGTGGCGAGCACCGCGGGCGAGGTGAAGTTCTCCGCCGCGATCAGCTGGAGCGTCGTCGACTGCCGGTCGAGCTCCCCGAGCAGGACGTCGGCCAGTTCGGGGTCCTGCCGCCGCAGGAGATCGGCCTCGAGAACGGGGATGACCGACATGTCGCGCTCCGGACGGTCGACGTTGACGTACGTCCAATGTAGGCCGCCCCACCCCACCCCGCGCGGCTCCTTACGCCGTCACGACTACCCCTGCGGCCGGACGAGGTGTGGCAGGTTCGGTGGGTCCGCTTCGGTCGGTGGGCAGGTGGCGCGGCTCGCGGCAATGGTGGCGCCGGTTCGCGGGCGTCTGGCGGCCCGGGAGCTCGTGGACGGCTCCGGGTGCGCCCGCGGGCCTGCCGATCCGATACACACCGGCTCAGGGCCCCTGAAGGGCCGACCGGGGCGCACCGGCCCGTGGGCGTCCTCCGCTCGGCATCACTCTCGGAGCTCCGCCACGACGCCGCATCGGGGGCACGGCCGCCGGATCCGGGACACCTCCGGGCCGGGGCACAGCCCCGGGGCCGGGTGCCCCCCAGGCCGGGGCACGACCTTCGGGCCGGAGGCACAGCCTCCGGATCCGGGGCACGGCCTCCAGGCCGCGGGGGAACAGCCTCCGCGTGCGGGGCACCTCCAGGCCGGCGGAGCCGGCGGCCGGCCGCGGGGCCCGCGTCGAGACCCGTCGGCCGCGAGGCCGGTGCGTCAGGCTCGGGTCGGGACGCCTGTCAGGGCCGTGACCACCGGGTCCAGGGCCTGGTGTATCTCGTCGCCGACGGAGCGGAAGAACGTCAGGGGGGCACCGTAGGGGTCGTAGACCTCGTCGGCCTCGGCGGTCGGGGCCAGGAGCCACCCGCGTAGAGCGGCGGCGGCACGGACCAGGGCGCGGGCGCGTTCGACCACGCCGTCCTCCAGCGGCGGCAGCGTGGCCGGGTCTATCGCCCTCACCAGGCGGGTGAACTCCTTGAGCGTGAAGGTGCGCAGACCTGCCGAGTGGCCCATGGAGATGACCTGGGCACGGTGGTCGAGGGTCGCGGTGAGCACCAGGTCGGCGCGGATCACGTGCTCGTCCAGCAGTTCCCGGCCGGTGAAGCCGGAGGCGTCCGCGCCGAAGTCGGCCAGCACCGCCTCCGCGTTGGCCTCCATCGGCGCGCCCTCGTGACCCCAGGTGCCCGCGCTCTCCACGATCAGCCCGCCGCCTCGCGGATCCCCGAGCCGGTCCGCCACGAAGTGCCGGGTCAGCCGCTCGGTGATGGGCGAACGGCACACGTTGCCGGTGCTGACGTGCAGGATGCGGAAGGTGTCGCCTATGCCACGCCCCGCGTCAGGGGCCGTCAATTCGCCACCTCGAGGTCGGGTACCACCTTGCGCAGTTCCTCCGGCGACAGGGCGCCCTCGCGCAGCAGCACGGGCACCTTGCGGGTGACGTCGACGATGGAGGACGGGACGTTGCCGGGGGTCGGGCCGCCGTCTAGGTAGACGGAGACGGAGTCGCCGAGCATCTCCTGCGCGGCACCGCAGGTCTCCGGCGCGGGATGGCCGGTCAGGTTCCCCGACGACACGGCCATCGGGCCGACCTCCGTGAGCAGTTCGATGGCGACCGGGTGCAGCGGCATCCGCACGGCGACCGTGCCCCGGGTGTCCCCGAGGTCCCACTGGAGGGACGGCTGGTGCCGGGCGACCAGCGTCAGCGCGCCCGGCCAGAAGGCGTCCACGAGTTCCCAGGCCATCTCGGAGAAGTCCGTGACCAGGCCGTGCAGCGTGTTCGGGGAGCCGATGAGGACGGGGGTGGGCATGGAGCGGCCCCGGCCCTTGGCGGCGAGCAGGTCGGCCACGGCCTCCGCGGAGAACGCGTCGGCGCCGATGCCGTACACGGTGTCGGTGGGCAGCACCACGAGTTCGCCCCGGCGGACGGCGGACGCCGCCTCGCGCAGACCCGTCACGCGATCGGTGGCGTCGTTGGTGTCGTATCGCCGTGCCATTGTCAGCGGACCTCCTCGTACACGTACTGCTGGTTAGAAGTGCTGATGGGGGTCACGGCAGCGCCTTGCGGGCGGTGGCGAACCGCGGCCGGTTGTTCAGGTCGGGGTGGTCGGCGGCGTCGGCCCAGCCCCGCTCCTCGGTGAAGATCCACGGCACCTGTCCGCCCTGGGTGTCGGCGTGCTCGATGACGACGACTCCCCCGGGCCGCAGCAGCCGGTGCGCGGTGCGCTCGATCCCGCGGATCAGGTCGAGGCCGTCCTCCCCGGAGAACAACGCCAGCTCCGGGTCGTAGTCGCGGGCCTCGGGTGCGACGTACTCCCATTCGGTGAGCGGGATGTACGGCGGGTTGGAGATGACGAGGTCGACCTGGCCGTCCAGGTCCGGGAACGCCGTCCGGGCGTCGCCCTGGCGCAGGTCGACCCTGGACCCCTCGGTGTTCTTGCGGGTCCACTTCAGGGCGTCCTCGCTCAGCTCCACGGCGTGCACACGCGAACGCGGCACCTCCTGGGCGAGGGCGAGGGCGATGGCCCCCGAGCCGGTGCACAGGTCGACGATGCACGGCTCGACGACGTCCATGGCGCGTACGGCGTCTATGGCCCAGCCGACCACGGACTCGGTCTCCGGCCGGGGCACGAACACCCCTGGCCCGACCTGGAGTTCCAGGTACCGGAAGTAGGCGCGTCCGGTGATGTGCTGGAGCGGCTCGCGCTGCTCGCGCCGGGCGATGACCTCCCAGTAGCGGGCGTCGAAGTCGGCGTCCTTCACGGTGTGCAGCTGGCCCCGCTTGACGCCGTGCACGAACGCCGCGAGTTCCTCCGCGTCGGTGCGCGGCGAGTCGACGCCCGCGTCGGCCAGCCGCTGGGTGGCCTGCGCCACCTCCGCGAGCAGCACGCTGCGGGGACTCGGGGGCCGCCCCCCGGATTCTTGCTGCACGCTGGTCCTCCGTTGGTGCTCGTACGTGCGCACGTCCCGCGTGCGCACGAGTCTTACGCGGCCGCGAGCTTGGCGGCCGAGTCCGCGTCGACGCAGGCCTGGATCACCGCGTCCAGTTCGCCGTCCAGTACCTGGTCCAGGTTGTACGCCTTGAACCCGACGCGGTGGTCCGAGATGCGGTTCTCCGGGAAGTTGTAGGTGCGGATCTTCTCGGAGCGGTCGACGGTGCGGACCTGGCTGCGGCGGGCGTCGGCGGCTTCCCGCTCCGCCTCCTCCTGCGCCATGGCGAGCAGCCTGGAGCGCAGGATACGCAGCGCCTGCTCCTTGTTCTGCAGCTGGCTCTTCTCGTTCTGGCAGGAGGCGACGACTCCGGTGGGCAGGTGCGTGATGCGCACCGCGGAGTCGGTGGTGTTGACGGACTGGCCGCCGGGCCCGGAGGACCGGTAGACGTCGATGCGAAGATCGTTGGGGTTGACCTCCACGTCCACCTCCTCGGCCTCGGGGGTGACCAGCACACCGGCCGCGGAGGTGTGGATACGGCCCTGGGACTCGGTGGCCGGCACCCGCTGCACGCGGTGCACCCCGCCCTCGTACTTCAGCCGGGCCCACACGCCCTGGCCGGGCTCGGTCTGCCCGCGGGTCTTCACCGCGACCTGGACGTCCTTGTAGCCGCCCAGCTCGGACTCGGTGGCGTCGATGATCTCGGTCTTCCAGCCGACCCGCTCGGCGTACCGCAGGTACATGCGCAGCAGGTCACCGGCGAACAGGGCCGACTCGTCGCCGCCCGCGCCCGCCTTGATCTCCAGGATGACGTCCTTGTCGTCGCTGGGGTCGCGCGGGACGAGCAGGAGGCGCAGCTTCTCGGTCAACTCCTCGCGCTGCTGCTCCAGCTCCTTGACCTCGGCCGCGAAGTCGGGGTCGTCCGCGGCGAGTTCGCGCGCGGTGTCGATGTCGTCGCCGGTCTGCTTCCAGGAGCGGTACGCGACGATGATCGGGGTGAGCTCGGCGTAGCGCTTGTTGAGCTTGCGCGCGTTGGCCTGGTCGGCGTGGACCGACGGGTCGGCGAGCTGCTTCTCCAGGTCGGCGTGCTCGGCGACGAGTTCCTCGACGGCCTCGAACATCTTTCGGCTCCTGTACTGCCGGTACTGCTGGGGTGGGGGAAGGCGGGCGACCAAAAACGCCGGTCCCGGCGCACCCCGCGGCGGGGGCACGGCCGTGGACCGGCGAAAAGGGGCTCGCTACTTCTTGGAGCCGGCGGCAGCCTTGCCGAAGCGGGCCTCGAAGCGGGCCACACGGCCACCGGTGTCGAGGATCTTCTGCTTGCCCGTGTAGAACGGGTGGCACTCGGAGCAGACCTCGGCACGGATGGTGCCGGAGTCGATGGTGCTACGAGTGGTGAACGACGCGCCGCAGGTGCAGCTGACCTGCGTCTCGACGTACTCGGGGTGGATGTCGCGCTTCAAGGTGTCTCCTATGTTCCTGGAGGGCGCCGGGTCGCAGCCGCGGGATGCGGAGCGTGAACCGGAGCCGACGTACCAGTCTGCCAGGACTGGGGCCATCCACCCAAACCGGGGGGTGGGGTCGGGTATTCCCCGCGGGTCCCGCGGGGCTGTGGCGGGTTTTCCGCGTGCCCGGGGTACCGCTTGGGTGCCGTTTGTCCGCTGCGGGCGGGTGCCGGTCCGCCGTGGCTTGTCAAGCCGTTCCCCGCGCCCCTACGGGGCGCTCACCACGCCCTTGGCCTTGCCGGTGGCGGTGCCCTCGGTGGCCGCCTTGGGGATGGGCTTGTCGTCCCTCAGAGCGTTCCAGACCTGCTGGGCCTTGTCCTTCTGCACCAGGACGCGGTTGGGGTTCGAGGGGTCGTACTGCACCGGCATCGTGACCATGGTCATGTGGGAGGAGCTGATGCCCTTCAGACCGTCGGCGAAGGCGATCAGGGAGTTCACCGAGCCGAGGTCGGAGTCGGCGGTGACGGCCTTGGTCGCGGTGTCGGCGAGGTCGTAGAGCTTCTTGGGGTTGGTGAGGACGCCGATGTGCTTGACCTGGTCGGCCAGCGCCTTGACGAAGGCCTGCTGGAGCTGGATGCGGCCGAGGTCGGAGCCGTCGCCCACACCGTGCCGGGTGCGGACCAGACCGAGGGCCTGCTGTCCGTCGAGGGTGTGTGTGCCGGCCTTGAGGGCGAGGTGGCTCTGCGGGTCGTCGATGTTCCTCGTCGTGGTGACCTGGACTCCGCCCAGATCGTCGATGAGCTTCTGGAAACCGGTGAAGTCGACCTCCAGGTAGTGGTCCATGCGCAGGCCGGTCATCGACTCGACGGTCTTCACGGCGCAGGCGGCGCCGCCGGCGGAGAACGACTCGTTGAACATCGCGTCGTGCGCCGCCGCGTGCCTGCCGCCCTTGGCGTCGGTGCACTCGGGGCGGTCGACGAGGGTGTCGCGCGGTATCGAGACCACGCCGGCCTTCTTGTGGCCCTTGTAAATGTGCACGATCATCGCCGTGTCGGAGCGGGCGGTGCCGTCGTCGGCGCCGCCGCCGAGCTTCTTGTTGCCGCCGGCGCGGGTGTCGGAGCCGAGGACGAGGATGTTCTCGGAGCCGTTGTCGGCCTTGGTGGGCCGGTCGCCGCCGAGGGCCTGGTTGATGTCGACCGTCCTGAGGTTGCCGTTGAGCTTGAAGTAGAGGACGCCCGCTCCCGCGCCGCCGAGCACGACGATCCCCGCGGCGGTCCAGGCCAGGACCGTCAGGGCCCTGCGCCGCCCGGTGGGGGGCTTGCGCCGGCGGCCCTTGCCGCGGCGGCGGGGCCCGGTGTCGCCGGGCTCCCCTGGTATGCCCGGTCCTCGCGTGCTGTCGGCAGGCATGCGCTCCTCGGCTCTCGCGTCTGCGGTCGGTTACCCCCTGCGGTCGGGGTCGGGCCCCGGTCGGTTCTCGGTCGATGAGACCCGTACCGCACTATCGTCGCTCCTCCGGTCAGACGGGGGAACTCGGGAAAGGGTTGCACAACGCTATGTGTCCACCCCATACGGACATAGCCACCATGCGCCGCTGTGTACCAGTTGGTAACCCTGCTCACCTGCGGTGACGCCGGGCCGGGCGGCGCCGTGGGGGTCGAGGGGAGGCGCGGAGCCTGTGGCGAAGGTCTCGCGGGGACCTCAACGGCCTCGCAGGGTCCGCAACCGCGCCGCAGGGCCCGCAACGGCAAAAGGCCGCCCCCCTGAGACAGGGGGCGGCCTTCGTGCGCCTCTTACCGGCTTGCCCGGCGTGCCGGCTTACCCGGCGAAACGACTAGTCGCCGTTGCCGGGAGTCGGCGTGGTCTTCTGGATCTGCATCAGGAACTCGACGTTCGACTTGGTCTGCTTCATCTTGTCGAGGAGCAGCTCGATCGCCTGCTGCTGGTCGAGCGCGTGCAGCACCCGGCGCAGCTTCCAGACGACGCCGAGCTCCTCGGCGCCGAGCAGGATCTCCTCCTTGCGGGTGCCGGACGCGTCGACGTCCACCGCGGGGAAGATGCGCTTGTCGGCGAGCTTCCGGTCGAGCTTGAGCTCCATGTTGCCGGTGCCCTTGAACTCCTCGAAGATCACCTCGTCCATGCGGGACCCGGTGTCCACCAGGGCGGTGGCGAGGATGGTGAGCGAGCCGCCGTCCTCGATGTTGCGGGCCGCACCGAAGAACCGCTTCGGCGGGTACAGGGCGGTGGAGTCGACACCACCGGACAGGATTCGGCCGGAGGCCGGGGCCGCCAGGTTGTACGCACGGCCCAGACGGGTGATCGAGTCCAGCAGCACGACCACGTCGTGGCCCAGCTCCACCAGGCGCTTGGCGCGCTCGATGGCGAGCTCGGCGACCGTGGTGTGGTCCTCGGCCGGGCGGTCGAAGGTCGAGGAGATGACCTCGCCCTTGACCGACCGCTGCATGTCGGTGACCTCTTCCGGACGCTCGTCGACGAGGACGACCATCAGGTGGCACTCGGGGTTGTTGTGCGTGATCGCGTTGGCGACCGCCTGCATGATCATGGTCTTGCCGGTCTTCGGCGGGGCCACGATCAGACCGCGCTGGCCCTTGCCGATGGGCGAGACCAGGTCGATGATGCGGGTGGTCAGGACGCCCGGGTCGGTCTCCAGACGGAGCCGGTCCTGCGGGTACAGCGGCGTCAGCTTGTTGAACTCCGGCCGCCCACGGCCGTGTTCGGGCGCCATGCCGTTGACGGAGTCCAGCCGGACCAGCGCGTTGAACTTCTCGCGGCGCTCGCCGTCCTTCGGCTGGCGGACCGCACCGGTGACGTGGTCGCCCTTGCGCAGGCCGTTCTTGCGGACCTGGGCGAGGGAGACGTACACGTCGTTGGGACCCGGCAGGTAGCCCGACGTGCGGATGAAGGCGTAGTTGTCGAGGATGTCCAGGATGCCCGCGACGGGGATCAGGACGTCGTCCTCGGCGATCTGCGGCTCGGAGACGTCGTCGCGGCCACGGCGGCCACGGCGGTCGCGGTAGCGGCCGCGACGGCCCCGGCGGCCGCCCTCGAAGTCGTCCCCGTCCTCGTCGGGCCGCTGCTGGCGGTCCTGCCGGCCGCCGCCCTGCTGCTGGCGCTGCTGCTGACCGCCCTGGCCCTGCTGCTCGTCGCCCTTGCCGCGGCGGTCGCGGTCCCGGCCGCGCTCACGGCGGTCGCGTCGGCGGCCCTCGCCGCCGTCACCGGCGTCGCCGTGCGACTGCTGCTGGGCCGCGGTCTCGGCCTTCGGCTCGCCCTTCGCCTCGGCGGCGACGGTGTCGGTGCTGCCCGCCGGGGCGCCCGCCTCGGCAGTGGCACGGCGCCGGCGGCGCTCGACCGGAGCGTCCTCTCCCCCACGCTCGGCCCCGCCGGCCGGCTGGCCGGGGATCTCGATCTGCTGCTGCGCCACGCCCTTGGCGGGGGTCCCGGACTGCTCCACCTCGTTCGAGGTCTTGGCTGCGGGGGCCTCGGCCGCCTTCTTCGCGGGCGCGGCCTCCTCGCCCGAACGGGCCCGGGAGGTGCTGCGGCGCTTCGGCTTGGTCTCGGTGGCGTCCCCTGCGGCAGGAGCGGCCTTCGCGGCGGGGGCACCCCCGGCCGCCTGCGCCTCCTTGATGACCTCGATCAGCTGGCTCTTGCGCATCCGCGCGGTACCCCTGATGCCGAGGCCGGATGCGACCTGTTGCAGCTCGGCCAGCACCATGCCCTCGAGGCCGGTACCGCGGCGCCGCCGGGAGCCGGCACCGGTGGCAGGCGCGGAGGCGTCCGTGGCGGGCGCGGCAGCGGTCTCCTCGACACGTGCGCCCATCAGATCGGTGGTGTCGCTCACGAAGGGTCCTTCCCTGGAGCGGACGTCGGCCTGTCTGGCTCGGCGACCGGTTGTGCTGTCCGGCTTCGGTCCTTGCTGGTGAACCGTGCCGGGGCGGTGGTCCGCCCAAAACGGCGGAAGAGATATCTGGTGATTGGCGCTTCCTCGACCATCAGCGGCACCGAGTGTCGCTGAGTCACGTGGCCTGGTCGCGCCGATTCCGGAGCGTGCCCGGCGGACCGCTCAGTGTGCGCATACGAGGTACTGCCCAGGTACGACGTACACCACACAGTGCGGCTTGGGGGGCTCCCGGAGAAATGTCTGTCCCGGACGGGGACACGAAGCACCTCGCCATGGTGGGGTCGGGTGCAGACTTGAGGTTAACACTACCGGATCCAACAAACATTCCCCCTCTCGAAACCGGCAACAGCCGGCTTTCAGATCTCCACGCCCGCCGCGAGCGGCAGTACGCAGGCTCCCTTCAGGTCGAGACTCAGCCGGTTGGCGGCCCAGTCGGCGCCCGCCAGTTGCTCCACCTTGTCTGCTGTTCCCGCGTCCGCGAGCGCCATGACGGTGGGTCCGGCGCCGGAGATGACCGCGGGAATGCCGTCCGCCCGCAGCCGCTCCACCAGCGCCGCGCTCTCCGGCATGGCAGGGGCGCGGTACTCCTGGTGGAGGCGGTCCTCGGTGGCCGGCAGCAGCAGCTCGGGGCGCCGGGTGAGGGCCTCGACGAGCAGGGCGGCGCGGCCCGCGTTGACGGCGGCGTCGACATGCGGCACGGTGCGCGGCAGCAGGCCGCGCGCGGTTTCGGTGAGTACCGGCTTTCCCGGCACGAAAACCACCGGAACGATGGAATCGGAGGGCTCCATCCTGATGGCCCGGGCGGCTCCGGCCTCCATCCAGGACAGGGTGAACCCGCCCAGCAGACAGGCCGCCACGTTGTCCGGGTGGCCCTCGATCTCGGTGGCCAGCTCGAGCAGCGCGGTGTCGTCGAGCCTGGCCTCGGCGCCTATGGTCACGGCGCGGGCCGCGACTATTCCGGCGCAGATGGCGGCGGAGGAGGAGCCGAGGCCGCGGCCGTGCGGAATCCGGTTGGCGCAGACGATCTCCAGGCCGCGCGGCTGTCCGCCGAGGACGTCGAAGGCGGTGCGCAGCGAGCGGACGAGCAGGTGCTTCTCGTCCCGCGGCAGCGTCTCGCCGCCCTCGCCGGCGATGTCGATGTGCAGCCCGGAGTCGGCCACCCGGACCACGACGTCGTCGTAGAGCCCCAGCGACAGGCCGAGGGCGTCGAAGCCCGGGCCGAGGTTGGCGCTGGTGGCGGGGACGCGCACCCGGACGGCGGCGGCGCGGAACGCGGGACCGGCCATCGCTCGTTGACTCTCCTTGAGCTGCGTGATGGTCGAATGACGATCGACAGGAACGGGGAGGACCCTCAGGCCGCGAAAGACGGCGGACCACCGCCACCTGCATGGGCGTGTGCGGCGGTCGGGTTGCTTACAGCCTATCGAAGGAAAGTTCAGTGGCGACATAGGGCGCACGGGAGGCGCACGATGCGTGTCGCAAGCCCCCTGTGCCACCCTCCTCCGACGTCCCTTGGCCAAGACGCCTCCACACGCTGTGCGGTTGCGTACCCGGCGCGGGGTACGCGCGTTGCGCCGACCGGGCGAAACGGGGCGGGCGGGGCGTCGACGGCGAGGACCGCTGACGGGGACGTCGGCGGCGAGCGCCGCCGACCGGGCCGCGCTCAGGCACTCGGTGCCGTACGCATCCGGCATCCGGAGGCCACGACGGTCAGGCGGGCGATGACACACGGGCGACGGACGGCTGAACCGGCGACGCCCGACCGCCACCGGTTCGACCGCCACAGGTTCGACCGGCGGCGGCCCGTGTGGGGCCGGCCGCCGTCAGTCGTCGCGATCGCCGTCGACGGTACGGGTCGACGGCACGGGAGGTGCCGTCAGGCCAGGCCCAGGCGTTCGGCCGCCGTGGCCGCGTCGACGGGGACCGTGACCGGCTGGGGGGCGCCGGCGACGGCCCAGTCGGGGTCCTTGAGGCCGTTGCCGGTGACCGTGCAGACGATCCGCTGGCCGGGGTCGACCCTGCCCTGCTCGGCGGCCTTCAGCAGGCCGGCCACCGACGCGGCGGACGCCGGTTCGACGAAGACGCCCTCCTGCGCGGCCAACAGCCGGTAGGCGCGCAGGATTTCACGGTCCGTGACCTCGTCGATGGCACCGCCGGACTCGTCGCGCGCGGCCAGCGCGTACGTCCAGGAGGCCGGGTTGCCGATCCGGATCGCGGTGGCGATGGTCGACGGGTCCTTGACGACCTCGCCGCGCACGATCGGCGCGCTGCCGGAGGCCTGGAAGCCCCACATGCGGGGCGTCCTGGTGGCGAGGCCGTCCGCGGCGTACTCGCGGTAGCCCTTCCAGTAGGCGGTGATGTTGCCCGCGTTGCCGACCGGCAGGACATGGATGTCGGGCGCGTCGCCGAGCATGTCGACGATCTCGAAGGAGGCCGTCTTCTGACCCTCGATACGCACCGGGTTGACCGAATTGACCAGCGCCACGGGGTAGTTGTCGCTGAGCGCGCGGGCGAGCGTGAGGCAGTCGTCGAAGTTGCCGTCGACCTGGAGGATCTTGGCGCCGTGCACCAGCGCCTGGCCCATCTTGCCGAGCGCGATCTTGCCCTGCGGCACCAGCACCGCCGAGACCATCCCGGCCCGTACGGCGTAGGCGGCCGCGGAGGCGGAGGTGTTGCCGGTGGAGGCGCAGATGACGGCCTTCGCGCCCTCCTCCTTGGCCTTGCTGATCGCCATCGTCATGCCGCGGTCCTTGAAGGACCCGGTCGGGTTCGCGCCCTCGACCTTGAGGTGGACCTCGCAGCCGGTGCGCTCGGACAGCACCTGCGCGGGCACGAGGGGCGTACCACCCTCACGGAGCGTGATGACCGGCGTGCTGTCGGACACCGGCAGCCTGTCCCGGTACTCCTCGATGATTCCGCGCCACTGGTGGGTCATTGCTGCTTACTCTCCTTCAACCCGCATGATGCTGGCGACACCCCGCACGGTGTCGAGCTTGCACAGCGCCTCCACGGTCCCGCCGAGGGCGGCGTCGGAAGCACGGTGGGTGACGACGACGAGGGAGGCCTCACCGTCCTTGCCCTGCTGGCGCACCGTGTCGATGGACACCCCGTGCTCGGCGAACACGGTGGCGACCTGGGCGAGCACACCCGGCTTGTCGGCGACGTCCAGGCTGATGTGGTACCGCGTGACGACGTCCCCCATGGGCGACACGGTCAGCGCCGCGTACGCCGACTCGCCGGGCCCGGTGGCCCCGTTGAGCCGGTTGCGGCAGACGGCGACGAGGTCGCCGAGCACGGCGGAGGCGGTGGGCGCGCCGCCGGCACCGGGACCGTAGAACATCAGCTGCCCGGCCGCGTCGGACTCGACGAACACGGCGTTGTAGGCGCCGCGCACGGAGGCCAGCGGGTGGGTGAGCGGAATCATCGCGGGGTGCACGCGCGCGGTGACGGACCCGCCGTCCTCGGCCCGTTCGCAGATGGCGAGCAGCTTGATGGTGCAGCCCATCTCCTTGGCGGAGGCGAAGTCCGCGGCGGTGACCTCGGTCATGCCCTCGCGGTAGACGTCGTCGAGCCGTACCCGCGTGTGGAAGGCGATCCCGGCGAGGATGGCGGCCTTGGCGGCGGCGTCGAACCCCTCGACGTCGGCGGTCGGGTCGGCCTCCGCGTACCCGAGCGCGGTGGCCTCGTCGAGGGCTTCCTGGTAGCCGGCCCCCGTGGAGTCCATCTTGTCGAGGATGAAGTTGGTGGTGCCGTTGACGATGCCGAGCACCCGGTTGACCTTGTCCCCGGCGAGGGACTCGCGCAGCGGCCGGATCAGCGGGATGGCGCCGGCGACGGCGGCCTCGTAGTAGAGGTCCCTGCCGTTCGCCTCCGCGGCGGCGTGCAGGGCGGCCCCGTCCTGGGCGAGCAGGGCCTTGTTCGCGGAGACGACGGAGGCGCCGTGCTCGAAGGCGGTGGTGATGAGCGTCCGGGCGGGCTCGATCCCCCCGATGACCTCGACCACGACGTCGATGTCGCCGCGTTTGACGAGCGCGGTGGCGTCGGTGGTGACGAGGTCGGCGGGGACGCCCTCACGCACCTTGTCCGGGCGCCGCACGGCGACCCCGGCGAGCTCCACCGGGGCCCCGATCCTGGCCGCGAGGTCGGCGGCGTGCGTCGTCATGATGCGCGCCACCTCTGAGCCGACAACCCCACAGCCCAGCAGCGCCACCTTCAGCGGACGCGTACGCATCATCCGACCTCGTTTCCTCATACCGTCTTCGGTGGGACCAGTCTCACGCACCGGTCCGGGGTATCTGCTATTTGTCCGGAACGTGAGACGTTTATTTCATTTCCGTCGGCCGGGAAGACAGGAGATCTTCCGGCCGCGCCTCGGCGATGTCACCGTTGTTCGTCGTGGTCGCGTGGGGCCGTCGTGATCGTGTGGGGCCATCGTGATCACGTGGGGTCTCATCCGACGTCGAGCCTTATCCGACGTCGAGCCGCAGGAGGTCCTCCTCCGTCTCCCGGCGGACGATCACCCGGGCCTCCCCGTCCGCCACGGCGACGACCGGCGGCCGCAGCGCGTGGTTGTAGTTGCTGGCCATGGACCGGCAGTACGCGCCTGTGGCCGGCACGGCGACGAGGTCACCGGGTGCCAGGTCGGCCGGCAGGAAGGCGTCCTTGACGACGATGTCCCCGCTCTCGCAGTGCTTGCCCACGACCCGGACGAGCATCGGCTCGGCCTCGGAGACACGGGAGACGAGCGCCACGCTGTACTCGGCGTCGTAGAGCGCCGTGCGGATGTTGTCGGACATGCCGCCGTCCACGGACACGTACGTCCGCAGCCCCTCCAGCGGCTTGATGGTGCCGACCTCGTAGAGCGTGAAGGCGGTGGGCCCGACGACGGCGCGCCCCGGCTCGACGGAGATGCGGGGCGTCCGCAGCCGGGCGGCCTCGCACTCACGGGTGACGATCTCGGTCAGCGCCTTGGCGATCTCGTGCGGCTCACGCGGGTCGTCGTTGCTGGTGTAGGCGATCCCGAGCCCGCCGCCGAGGTCGATCTCCGGCAGCTCGACCCCGTGCTCGTCCCGGATGTCCTTGAGCAGCCGCACCACGCGGTGCGCGGCCACCTCGAACCCGGACATGTCGAAGATCTGCGACCCGATGTGGGAGTGGATGCCGATGAGTTCGAGCCCGTCGAGCTGGAGGGCCCGTCGTACGGCCTCGGCGGCCTGGCCCCCGGCCAGCGGGATGCCGAACTTCTGGTCCTCGTGCGCGGTGGCGATGAACTCGTGCGTGTGTGCCTCGACGCCGACGGTGATCCGGATCTGCACGCGCTGCCGCTTCCCGAGGGACTGCGCGATGTGGGCGACCCGCACGATCTCCTGGAAGGAGTCGAGCACGATCCGACCGACCCCGGCCTCGACGGCCCGCTGGATCTCGTGCGGGGACTTGTTGTTGCCGTGGAAGGCGATCCGCTCGGCCGGCATTCCGGCCGACAGCGCGGTGGCGAGCTCGGTGCCGGAACAGACGTCGAGGTTCAGCCCCTCCTCGTCGAGCCACCTCACGACGGCCCGGGACAGGAACGCCTTGCCGGCGTAGAAGACGTCGGCGTGGTGCCCGAAGGCGTTGCGCCAGGCCCGTGCCCGGGCGCGGAAGTCGGTCTCGTCGAGGACGTAGGCGGGGGTGCCGAACCGTTCGGCGAGGTCGGTGACGGCGATACCGCCGACGGTCACGACGCCGTCCTCGCGCCGGTCGACGGTCTGCGCCCAGACCTTGGGATCGAGGGCGTTGAGGTCGGCGGGCGGGGCGGAGTAGTGCCCCTCGGGCAGGACGTCGGCGTGGCGGGGCCCGGCGGGATGTGCGGAACGGCTCATGTCAGTGCGGCTCTCTGTGGGCTCTCTCAGAGGTGTTCGGGTGCGTCGATGCCAAGCAGGGACAGGCCACCGGTCAGCACCGTCCCGGCGGCTTCGGCAAGGGCGAGCCGGGCGCGGTGGGCGGCCGAGGGTTTCTCCTCCCCACGCGGCAGCACGGTCGCGAGGAAGGGCAGCACGGCATCGGCAACGCTGACGAGGTGCCGGGCGAGAACGTCGGGAGCACGGTGGTCCGCGGCGCGGGCGAGCACGCGGGGATGGTCGGCGAGCAGGGTGAACAACTCGGGCGGGGCCACGTCGACGGGCCCCGCCTCGGCCCCGAAGCCCAGGTCGGCGGCGTTGCGACCGAGGGCCCGGGTGCGGGCGTGGGCGTACCGGACGCGGAAGAGCGGGTTGCTCTCGCGTTGCACGAGGTGCCTGTGGCGCTCGTCGTGATCGTCGTGATCGGCGCCGATACGGGGCCCGTCGTGGCCGATACGGGGCCGATCGTGGCCGGCGGGATGCAGCAGGGCCCAGCGGGCAGCGTCGCGGCCGAGGGGGAGGGGGTCGGCGGAGACGGGAACGGGCCGGACACGGACGCGAACGGGGACGCGGAGGCCGTGCGGCGTGTCCTCGCCGGGAGCATCGACGTGACCGGGGGCATCGACGTGCACGCCCAGGACCCACTCCCAGTCGGCGGGGACAGGACTCGCGCAGACGACCCGCCCCTCGCCCCCCTGGGACCGGAGCAGCCGCGCCACGACATCCGCGACGACGACGGCGCGGACCTCGCGGGGGCAGCACAGTTCCAGGACGGTCGGGGTCGGCTGAGGGCTCCCCGTCGCAGGGGACCGAGGGGTGCCCGTCGCCCGTGGGGTCCCCGTCGTCTCCGGGGCTCCCGTCGCCGGCGGGGCGTACCCGTAGCGCTCCCCCGACCGCCGAACGTCCTCCACCAGCCGGACGAGGGCGGCCTCGGCGTCGGCGTCACGGAGGCTGATGTTGAGGAACCCGGGTCCGGTGACGGTGACGTCGTCGATGCCGTCGAGGCCGAGTAGATGCCCCCGGAGCACCTGGGCGACGACCGGGGCCGGCTGTCCGGCGGACCGGGCGAGCCGGAGGGCGATGTTGGTGGCGTAGTCACCACAACCACCGGGCCGAGGCGGCGTGACCACGACCCGCTCGGGCACACCGACGCTCAGCTCCCCCACGTCGACAGCGCGACGAACCGCACTCAGCACGGTACGAGAGAGCTCCACGGGGGTCACGGGACAAGCGTAGGGGAGGAGGGGGGTGGGTAAGCGAACTGGTTTGGGCGCGGTATCGCCATGTGGACCATGTGAACGAGAACCGCCGGAATCCACGAGGCTGCCGAGCTGGGAGTGCCGAACTGGGACTGCCGACCTCCAGGAACCGGGAACCGTCTCACCCGCTGCTACGCCCGGCTGGCTCGGCCTCCCCCGCCCCACGGGCACCACCGTCGATCAACCGCCGCACGACCCGCACGAGCTCCGCCGGCTCGAAGGGCTTGGCGAGGAAGGCGTCGACGCCCACGTCGAGCCCGGCCTCGACCTCGTACTGCGAACAGGCGCTGACGATGGCGAGCGGAAGATCATGGGTGAGCGGATCGGCCCGTAACCGGGCCGCGGTCCGCAGCCCGTCAAGTCGCGGCATGACGACATCGAGCGTGACGACATCGGGCCGCACCCGATGCACGACATCCAGACACTCGGCACCATCGGCCGCGGTCACGACCTCGAGCCCCTCAAGCTCAAGATTGACCCTGATCAACTGCCGGATGACCTTGTTGTCGTCCACAACAAGCACCCGGCCCGAAGCGGCTGGCACCACTCGAGAGTAGGTCGGGACCAGCCACCGCGTCCGGCTTTTCCCCACTTCCACCCCTTCCGGGGGACCCACCCCCAGGACCCCACCGGAAAACGTTCATGACCACCCTCCCGGAACTGGTAGTGTTCTACCCGTCGCCGCGCAGACAACGCGCCCGACCCGCCCCCGTAGCTCAGGGGATAGAGCAACGGCCTCCGGAGCCGTGTGCGCAGGTTCGAATCCTGCCGGGGGCACCCTTCATGAGGTGCCCAAAGACCCCGTCACCAGCGGAAACGCTGAGGCCGGGGTCTTCGCGTATGTGCAGGCGTATGCCGCCCGGAGCGGCCGTATGTCGGGGGCTGTGGACGAGGCGTGGACGGGATCTTGAAGCATCGCCGCAGGTAATGAGCCTGATCCGACTCGCGCAGGCCTGCCCCTCGCTATCGTCGTTCTGGCCCTGATTTCTGCGCCGCGGCGGGGAAATCAGGCTGGCGGCGCAAGCTGTCGAGGCCGGCATACAGCCGGGCGAACGCTTGGTTCAGTGGCCCACTGTCCGATGGCGTGTATCTACTGCGGGTCACCCTGCGACATGACCTCGGCGTCGAGGTAAAGCCTGACTTCGAGCGCTCCCTCATGCGAGGTCTCGCCGCCCTCGACAGTGAGCGAAGAAGCCTTGAACGCCAACTCGACTCAGAGCACACTCAAGCGAACCGGTCCGCATAACGCACAGATCAGCACGGCCTGGCGAGAATGGACCGAGCGCCCGACTTCCGCGCGGCGTGCCGATGCGCCGCCCATCTTGGCTACCGGACTTCCGTCGAGACCGGGTCGAGGAAGAAGAGGCACTGGACCGCGTTGAATTCGCGCACCTGGGCGACGAAGCGGAACTTGTCGCCTTCGCCGACGGTGGCGGGGATCTTCTTGCCGGTCAGCTTCAGGTCAAAGATGTTGACGTCTTCGTACTTGAAGGCCGGCCCGACCGTCGTTTGCGGTCCCTTGTCGCCTGGGCCCAGGAGGATGTCGTAGCGGGTTTTGTAGTCACCGTGGGGCGCCATGTTGACGATCGAGCCGTTGAACGCGACCGTCTGGCCCTTGTGCCTGGTCGCGAAGTCCAGGTTCGCTTCGTCGCAGTGGTCCGCCGTCTTCAGCAGCGCCGCGAACTCCGGGTTGTTCTGAGGCGTGATCACCTCAGCGGCAGCCGACTCGGCCGCGGTCGGAGTCGGCGTAGCGGAAGGCTCCTCGCTCGCAGCGGCCATCGACTTGCCTGGCTCGTCCTTCTTCTCGCCTCCGTCGCTGAGAGCGGAGGCAACGCCGATGATGCTGGCCAGGATCACGAGGACGGCGGCCGCCGAGCCGATCAGGAGCCACGGCTGCGGCTTCTTCGGCCGACGGAAGTTGAGGGTGGAACGAAGCCTGCCCTGGGCCTGTTCCACGAGCTCCCAGCCATCCTTCTGCATCTTCGAGATCACCAAGCCGTCGGTGCCGCGAACTGTCTGCACGGTCTTGTACTCGTACTTGATCTCGTCGGCCATGCGACTCCGCCCTCAAAAAAGATGGACTGTTCATACCAAGGGCCTCGCGAGCGTAGGGGACGCCGCTTGGAACTCGGCATCACCGACGTCACCCTCCGCCCCATCCGGCGCGGCCACGGCCGAGGCCGCCGCGGTGGTCGTGCGTCCGGAGCCGTGCGGGCGCAGAAGCCTCGGAGACACGTGACCGGCCCCCCGATTCAACGGGGTGGGTGGCCCCACGCTCACACCACCAGTTGGAGCACCGCCCCGAGACGTTGACTACCGGTAGAAGACGGCCACGCCACCGTGATGCGAACAGGCTCCCTGATGGTGAGCGGCGTACGAGTACGTACCGTCGTTGCACAGAGCCGTCGCACCCCCGCCCGCAGAACTGGAGCCTCCCGACGAGCTGGACCCGCCGCTGGACGACGATCCGCCAGACGTCGAACTGCCACCCGTTCCCGACCCCGCGGCAGCGGCGTGCGCGGTGACAGTCACCTTCACCTCGACCGTCTTCGTCACTGTCGGCGCGGGTTTCGGCTTCGCGGTCTCCGTCGCCGTGGCCGTCGCAGTGACCGTGGCCGTGGCCGTCGGCTGCACCTTGTCGTTAGCCACCGACTTCGTCGCGTCCGGGTTCTGACCGTCGGCGCCGCCACTGCCCACGCCCATGATGAACGCGAGGCCCAGGGCGGGCAGTACGAATCGCTTGCGGGCCCACTTGGGTGCGGGACGGACGGCCGGCGGTCCGGGCGGAGGCTGGAACGGCGGCTGGGGCTGGTAGTAGCTCATGGGATCCCCCTGCTTGAGTACGTGCAGGGTGAAGCTATCTACACGGACACGCCAGATGTGAGGGATTAGTAAAGAAGGTGACCGAGTTGTGACACTGCAACTCTCAACTACCCCCGCAGGCCACCACCCCGGCACGCCCGAGCCACCGCCCCGCCACTCGATCAACTCCGGCCGGCAACAACCGGGGAAGCGGCCAGAGGGGGTGGCGCACGCAAGACGAGCGCTCATCCACCGCGGGAACTGGCCTTCGCGAGGCCTGGCACCACACGCGGTGCGCGAGGAGCCTGACCGGCAATCAACGGGGCCCCTGGAATCCACCGGATGCCAGGGGCCTCGGACACGGTTAGGTGACCGTCACTCGTATTCGCGAAGCAGGTCCTCGATACGTCAGTTGACGACGTCCTGCTGGGCCAGGCAGGACCCGCAGCGGACCGGACAGCCTGGCCGCGGACAGTATCTACGGCACCGGGGTGCCCTGCACGCGATCCCAGAACACACCGGCAGCCAGGCTGCCCGTCTGGTCAATCGGCAGGTGAGCTCTGATCGTGCAACACCGCCCCCTGAGGCCTTTCTTGGCATTACCCTGTCGCTCGAAAGGGGGGTGGCATGTTTAATGAGCTATTGCTGGCCACTGCGGCAGCTGGCGGAACAGCGGTGGTGCAGGCTGCTGGAACGGACGTTTGGCATACCCTGCAGCAGCGAGTGGCCGGGTGGGTCGGCCGGGGGGACCCTGAACATGAGGCGGACGCCATGCGCCGGCTCCAGGTCAGTGCTGACGAAATCGCTGCTGCGGAGCCACAGCGCGTCGAGGCGGTACGCGGTGAACTTCGGAGATATTGGCAAGGTCAGTTCGAGGGGCTTCTCATGGGCCTCAACCCAGCAGCCCGCGAGGAAGCTGCCGCCGACCTGGACCGCCTGCTGAAATCGATTCGTCCCGCTGAGACGGACAGGTCGATCCACGTAAAGGTAGATGGCGGTTCTGGATCGAACAACAACAACATTGGCAGCATCAGCGGCGGTCACATTGGCCACATCGGGACCGTGTACCACCAACCACCCACTTCGCGCGCCGAGAAGGCCGCCGAGTTAGCCAGCCTTGTCAGGGACGTCACCGGACTATTCGGCCCCGACCATCGCAACGTGCTCATCGGTCGTTCCAACCATGCCGCAGCGGTCGGCGAAAGCGGAGATGCTGCCGAGGCTGCACGACTGTACGGTGACGTCGTACGCCACTGGTCAAGGTTGTCCGGGCCTGATGATCCAGAAGTGCTCATGGTTCGCTACCAGCATGCAATGTGGGTTGGTGAGGCGGGCCAGGCAGGAGAAGCCGTCCGACTGTACGACGACTTGATCCCCCGACTGACGCAAGCGCGAGGTGCCAATGATCAATACGTGCTTGCGGCTCGAAGGCGGCAGGCAATACTCGTGGCCGAAGCAGGGGACGCAGAGCGGGCGGTCCGTCTGTACGACGCGTTGATCGACCATCAGGTCTGTCTGCTGGGCGAGGAACACATGGACACGCTCGAAGCCAGAATTTACTGGGCTCAGTGCGTAGGTGCCGCTGGAGACGCAGCCAGGGCCGCACAGATGCACGACGCGCTGTATAGCGACCTGAGGCGCGTACTGGGCTCAGAACACACTGCAGCCGTGATCAGCCAGAGCTGGGCCGACTTCTGGCGCACCTACGAGGAAGGCACTCCGTTGGGGTGGCGGGTATTCCACCCGCTTTCCTTCCATAGTCCTTCATGGCGTGAGGCATAAACGCCGCTGAAGCTCGACACGGAGGCCCCCGGACGACGGTCCGGGGGCCTCAACAGTGGCACGACGCGCTACTCGTATTCGCGCAGTAGGTCCTCGATACGTCGATTGGCGACGTCTTGACGTCCGTCGAGGCACTTCGCGTAGCGGGTCAGCAGGACCTCGACGCTGTTGCCAGCGCGTTCGGCGACCTCGGTGGGATCGACGCCCGCGTTGAGCCACGTCGATAGCGCCGAGTGCCGAAGGTCGTACGGCCTACTCGCGAGCGGCGAGGCCACGACGGCCGGCGGGAGCGCCAGGAGCCGGGCCTCCTGCCATACGCGGTAGTAGGTCGAGGACGGGACGACCGATCCTTTCTCACTGAAGAAGAGCCGCCCGTCTTCCGCCGTGCCGTACGTGGCAAGGTGCTCGCGCAGCGCTGCAACGAGTTGGGGCGGAATGGGCACGCGCCGAACGTCTTCGGTCGGCCGGTTCTTGAGTCCGCGGTCGTCGTGGGTCTCCCCCGAGTCGGTCCACTGCTTGCCGACCGAAGGACGAGTCCGGTGGAGCAGCGCCGATCCCCAGCCCTGCTCGGGGAGGACAAGGTCAGTCTCCACCAGGCCGACCGCCTCAGCAGGCCGGAGGCCACCGAAGTACATCGCTGCAAACAGCCCGACGAGACGCCGACCGCGAGCGCGCCGGTAACCGCCCACGTACGACACTGCCGCCAGGAGATTGCGGGCCTGCTCCGGGTTGGCGACAACGCGCGGATCGACCTGGTTCGAGACCTTGGGCTTCTGCCAGCGAACCGCCGTGATCGGGTTCTCACGCAGCTCCCCCAGGTCGACCGCGTAGTTCGCAGCGTTGACGAGGGTCCGCCGCTTTCGCCGCACGGTCTCAGCGGCTGCCGCGGTGCCGTCGAGCTTCAGCTTCAGCCCGTCGAGCACCGCACGGGCCGTTGCCGGTTCAGCGAGATCCGCGAGCGGTCGGGATGCCTTTGCCACCCAGTGCAGAACGTTCTGGACGTTGTCCGGGACTTCCCGATCGTTCGGTCCGGGCAGCACAAAAGCCCAGTTGCGCAGTGCCTTACGGATCTCCTCGTCGGACGGCCGTCCTGCGCGTTCCACGAGCAGTTCCATGGTCACGCTGGTGAGAGATTCGTTGATGCCGTCTCGTGTATTGGGTGCAGCGTGGGGCCACTTCATCGTGAGGTACTTGAGGGCGAAGTCGTACCAGGACAAGGGCGACTTCTTCTGTTCCAGCGAAGCCGGAAGACCAGTCTCCGTATCGAACTCTTCGCCGTCCCGCATGGCTCGCATGAGCTTCGCTCGGTAGTGATCAGCGAGCGCCTTGGTGCGGAACGAGTCCGAGGAGACGTTACCCGCCACGGACCAGCGGACGCCGTACGAGGGCGTTTTGGTGTCCCGCTTGCGTACGCCCCAGACCTTGACATCGAGAGACTTCATGCAGCCGCCTCCAACTGCCGGAGCCACGAGGTGAAATCGCTGCGCCAGACTCGAAGCTCACCGTTGGGAAGCTTGAATGCAGCCGGCCCCTGTCCCAGCTCGCGCCAGCGGTAGAACGTCCGGCGAGAAACGCCGCCCAGCTCGTCTAAGACTTGGCGAACAGTCATCAGCTCGTCGCGGCGGGCGTCCATGTCGGTTCTCCTTCCGTTCCGGGGGCGGGTTCGAGGGATGCGGCGAGCCAGGCTTCGGCGCGGGACAGGCCGGTACCAGCGAAGACCCAGTGAGCGAGGACGAGCGTGGTTTCGCCGTCCTGCGGGACGGGCGGAGCCGCTTGGGTCCGGCGCCAGTCGGCACGAGCGTCACGGAGGGCGCCGAGGGTGGTGGAGTAGCGGCGGGATTTGGTGGAGAAGTGGCCGCGGAAGCCGAGCATGTGGGCCCAGGCCCGCAGTCGCAGGTCTGCCAGCTCGGGACGGGCGCCCAGGGTCCAGGCGGTGCGGATCATGCGCTGGGCGTGTTCGGTGATCCGGGCTTGGGCCAGCTCGGCGAGGAACTTGATCGGCCGGTCCAGGGTGCCGGTCGCTGTCTCGGCTCCCTTGGTGGCGTATTTGGCGATGTACGCCGCTACGGCCCGCTCGGTCAGCTCCTGGCCGTCGTCGAAGTCGGCGGAGCGGATCGTGCGGATGTCGAGCTGTCGGCCGAAGACGAAGGTGTGGGCCCGTTCGTCGATCACCGGCCCGTCGACTCGCGCGGTGGTGGCAGCTACCCGGATGGCATCGGTCAGCAGCTCGGCCGTGGCCCAGACAGGAGGCGGACAGTCGCCTCCCTCCGGGCCGTCGAGCCGGATCACGGCGTGGAAGTGGACGGCTCCCCGCTTCTGGTACTCGGCCACCTTCGCGAAGGAGATCCGGGCGTGGTCCCGGAACGCCCGCTGTGTGAGGCCGGCCCGCTTGGCGACCTCCCGGCGGAGGTAGATCGAGAAGCGCCGCCACAGAGCCCCTGCGTGCGCGTTCCACAGCACGGCCGCTTCGTAGTCGTAGGACTCCGGGTCGAGGGAAGTCCCCAGGACGGCGTCACCTTCCTCGTGCCGGATCCCGCAACGGCAGTTCCGCCCGCCGGAGGGGCGGTTGTGGACCGGCCCGAAGCCGGGGGCGGTGAAGGTAGCGAAGACGCGCGGATGCGTGGCGACCCGTTCGGAGGTGCCCTTGCCGCCGCGGAGTCCGGCGGTGATCAGGTGGTAGGTGTCGCGGCGGTAGGTTTCGGCGCAGGCCGCGCACCGGGTGGAGCGGCGGTTGTTGCAGCGGACGAGGAGCTGACCAGCGGGGAGGGCCGAGGAGTCCAGGTGGTGCAGGACGCGGCCGATCTCGCCGGTCGTGTGGTCCACCGCGTGTTCGGTGCGGTGGCCGTCGAGGCGTACGGGGCGGGTGCAGCCGCCCAGGCCGGACAGTTGGCGGGCCAGCTCCGGCATGGTGCCGAGGGAGGCCAGCATGGAGAGTTCCGCCAGCGGGGGCGGGGTCTGCCGGGTGATGATGGGAGTTCCTTTCGGCTGTTGCGACGGTTGGGAGGGACGGCCCCGGGGCGGCGGGATGCTTGGCGGCGTTTGCCACCCCGGCGGCCGGCCAGCGCTTGTTCGCGCTGCTGACGAGGGAGCGCAGGACCACGGCGGCGATGGCCACGGACACGGCCGAGACGGCGACCGCCGCCAGGAGCGCGGTGAGCACGATTCCGACGACGACCACGGCAGCGACCGCGCCGACACCGACGCCCACATACGGGGCGACCAGGTGGCCGGCCGGGGAGGCCGGTGCCTGCGTCTGCTGAGGCGTGACGGTTGTCGTCGGCAGAGTCGGGATGTCGGGCAGCTTGGGGCGGAGCACGGCGGACCTCCTTGTCACTCGTGGGTTCCGTTGACGACGCCGACCCCGGAACGTGTGCCGGACTCGATGGCAGGGGCGAGGAAGGTGTGCGAGAGCCAGAAGCCGAACAGCGCGATCACGACAGCGACCCAGAGACGGACGCCGAGGAACTTGATCGCGGCCCAGGCGATGGCGCCCAGGACGAAGACGAGCGGCAGCGAGATGGTCACGGGAGTTCCTCAGCGGACGGCGCAGCGGTGGGTACGGGCGGCCAGCTCTGCGGCGGCGCGGCTGTCGTAGTCCGTGGCGAAGCCACAGCGCGGAGCCGTGCAGGCGGCGGTGTGCTTCTCGCGGCCCCGGCCGTCGTAGTAGGTGGCGACCTGGATGGGGCCGATGCGTGCGACGTTACGGAAGCGGCGGTTGGTGGTCATCAGCGGCTCTCCTTCGGGTCTTCGCCGGTGAAGTCGGTGACGTGGTCGGCCAGCCAGCGCAAGATCTCGTCGCCCTCGTAGCTGTCGGCGGCGAGGATCACGGGCTCGGCGATGAGCACGGCTTCGGTGAGGCGGTTCTGTCGGGTCAGCTCGGCGGCGCGTTTGAGCGCGCGGAGCGTGGACGGGCGCACGGTGGAAGGTCCTCCGGGTCAGGCGAGTTGGGCGGCGATGGCTTCGGCCAGCGGCAGCGGGACGCCGAGCCGGGCGCGAAGGGTCGAGGTGTCGATGGGCGTTCCGGTCCGGGCGCGGTGTTCGTCGGCGACCTTGCGCGCGAGCGTGACGAGCGCCGGCGGAACCGGGGTCGTGGAGAGCGGAGCTGCTTGGGGCTCCGCAGTGGGCAACTCGGGTGCAGAGGCGGGCGCTTCGGACGCCGTGGGCTCCGGGGCCGACTCACGTTCCGCCGGTGAGGCATCTGCGGTTGCGCCGTGGGCGAGCAGCGTCCCGCCCAGGAAGGCGACCGCGGGCCATCCGGCGACGAGGATGCGCAGCCAGGCCGGTACGGCGCCCAGGTCGAGGAGCCCGGCCGTGGCGACGTTGGCGCCGAGCGAGGCGGTCAGTGCGACTAGGAACCAGCACCACCCGGCCGCTTTCGCCCCGCCGGAGCGGAGCCGCCGCCAGGCCGCCACCAGCAGCAGGTCGACGGAGACCGGGTAGGCCCATGCCTTCCATCCGTGCTGTCCGGCAGCCGAGGCCAGGTCGTGCAGGTGGGCGAAGGACAGCGCGGCAGCGATCAGCGCTTGGACGAGTACGGCGTCGAGGCGGACGGGCAGGGTACGCACGGCGCAACTCCTTCCGGTTCCAGGCATGGAGGGGGTAGGGACGTGGCACGGGTCGGCCGTGCCGGCCGTGGGAGCGGGTGCGCTTACTCGGTGACCGGGCGAGCCGCGGCTACGGGCCCGGGCGCCTCCACTGGCATCGGCGAGACGTACGGTCGGAAGGGATCGAGCGCCGGTACGTCGGGGGCGAGGTGAGCCGTCGTACGGCAGGTGGCCGCAGCGTCGGCGAGAGAGAGGTAAGGGGTACGGATGCGGGACCAGCCGCCGGAGGTGTCGCCGATGACGGCCAGGCCGGGCAGCTCGGGGGCGATGGCGCAGGCCGCGAGGACGGCCTCAGGGGCGATGTCGCCGAGCGCCATCTTGGCCGAGGCTTCGTCGTTCACCCGGTGGCAGACGCGTCCGGTGAGCTGAGCGCGGAGCATGGTCGCGCCCTTGCCCAGCTCGGCGCCGAAGCGCTGTCCGCAGACTTCGAGGTAGATGCCGGCGGCCCGGCCGAGTTGGGCGAGGCGGATGAGCTGGGTGACCATCTCGTCCCGCCGCTCCTCCTCCTTCCGTGTGGCGACGAGGAAGAGTTCGGCCACCTCGTCGATGAAGAGCACGATCGGGGCGGGACGTTCGTCCTCTGGCAGTCCCCAGATGTCTGAGGTGATCAGCTCTTCCGGGGTGCCGGGCGCGATGCCCTGCCGAGCCTTGATCAGGTCGTATCGGTCCTCCATTTCCTTGACGAGCGCGGGGAGCAGCTCGGCCGCTTGGTCCGGGTCGGTGGCCAGGGCAGAGAGCCGGGGTGCGAAGGGCGCCAGCTCGACCCCGCGCTTGCAGTCGATGCCGACCAGGACGACCGGCTGAGCGGCAAGCCCGGTCAGCAGGTTCCGCAGGTACATGGACTTGCCCGAGAGCGTGGCGCCGAGCACCAACTCATGCGGCACGGTCCGGTAGTCCCGTACGAACGCGGTTGCGTCTTCCCGTAATGCCACCGGGACCTGAAGTGGGCCGCCGTTGAGCCGACGGGGCATCCGCACTTTTCGCAGCACGTCGAAGCCGACGAGCTGCAATTCGACGACGCCGGGCTTGATGTCCCGCACGTGGACGGCGTGGACGCCCCAGGCGTGCCGGAGGCGTTCGGCGGAGGCCGCCACGTCCGCCGGCTCCTGGCCCGGAGCCAGCCGCAGCCGCATGCGCAGGCCGGTCGTGGTGGGCCGGATGATGCCCCGACGAGGAGGCACCGGCCGGACCTCACGGCGGGTGGTCGCCTGGACGGCCACTGCCCGCCACCGGGACGGCTCCACGGTCAGGCCGCAGGCGTCCATGGTCGAGGGGTACGAGGCCAGCAGCCGGGCCACCGAGAGCGGCAGCCCGACCATGGACCAGTACGCCGCCGGGTAGGTGTGCCGGGCGTAGGCGGCGCCGCCTATCGCAGCGAGCGGACCGCCCAGCTCGGCCAACGTCACCAGTTCCGTCACGGCGATCAGCCCGCCTGAGCCATCGGGAAGGCACCCGGGGCAACGGCGGTCGCCCGGTAGGCGATGCCGTGCCGCTCCTTGCCGTTGAACACGCTCTCCCAGGGCCGCGCCACCAGACCCGGAAGCGAGACCGGAGCACCGACCGTCAGGCCCTCGGTCACTCCGCTTTCCGGGACGGTGACCTGGATCAGCGACGACTCGCCCTCGTCGATGTAGACGACGCCGACGGTCATCAGTGCCTCACCGGTCACCGCATCCTTGGCGATCTCGCCGGTCTGCCGGTCGCGCACCTTCGGCGCCGGAGCCTCGGTGAGCAGGATTGTGGCGGTTGAGGCGTCAACGCGGATCACACGCACAGGGATTGCTCCTTCTGAGAGTCGATCAACCTGTCGACCTGACAAGTTGACTTAGCAAGTTCGACGCTAGGGATGCCAGGTTGACTTGTCAAGTGGCTATCGGGGGGTCTCGCCCGAAGGGCGGCGTCAGCTCAGACGGTAGGTGTCTTCGAGTTCCTGCCGGTCAGCCGGAAGGAGCACGTCAGAGACCTGCAAGGATCGGCCGGAGGCGTCACAGGCGACGACCAGGACGCTCAGCACGGGAACGCCGTCCGGCAGATCCAGCAGCTCGGCCTCACGCGCCTCGGGCAGCCGAGCCGACACGCGCTCGACCACGTGGTCGAAGCGGACTTTCTTCCGCGCTTCGAGGTGTTCGCGGGTACTCCCGCTCAAAGGTTCGTCGGACCCCAGCTCAGTGCCCTCGACCAGGCCGGCGGGGAAGTACGACGAGACCAACTCGACAGCTTCGCCGTCCTCTTCGACCAGGAAGCGACGCATGAGGACTTCGGCCCTCTTCGGCAGGCCAAGCTCCGAGGCGACCCGAGCCGGGACAGGAACGTGCCTGACTTCGACCAGGCGGCCCGCGCCCTGCGACTCGTCGCGCTCCAGCGCCTCACGCCCCCGCCGGTCCTTCTGTTCGACGACTTCCGGGCGACCTCGGACGATGGTGCCGTACCCCTGCCGGGACTCAAGCCAACCGTCCCGTTTCAGCAGCTCCAGGGCTCGTACGACGGTCGGGCGGGACATCCCGAAGGCCTGCACCAGCTGGTTCTCACTCGGTACGCGGGCGCCGGGCGCATACGTGCCGTCCTCGATGCGACGCTGAAGCGTCTGCGCGAGGCGCACGTACTTCGGTGGCTCCACTTCATACGCCATGAACGCCGCCTGTCGAGATTGGCCAAGTCAACTGGTCAACCAGACTAGCGGCAGTTTTAGCGTGGCAGTAGAAGAGGCGGGCTATCCCATCACGCCGGCCAGGCATCAGCGACCACGAAGGAGACGACCGTTCCGTCGAGGTGGCTGGGCCCGGAATGCCAGGAGTCGGCGATGGAGTCGACCAGAAGCAGCCCCCGCCCGTGAGCGTCGTTCGCTTCCGGGTGCCGCAGCCGTACATTCGCCGGGAAACCCGGGTTGTGCACCTCGACGCGGAGCGAGGTTCCCTCGCGGAACCACTCGACCCGCACCAGCCAGGGGTCGTCCGACCTCCCGTAACGGATGGCGTTGGTCACCAGTTCCGAGATCATCAGCGTGCAGTCGTCGATCGAGCAGGCCGGGCTGTACGGAGCGATGAACTTCCGGAACCAGCGCCGGGCACGGGGTACGGACTCAGGTTCTGGATGCAAGATCATCGCACCGAGCCGCGGTGAGTCCTGACAGGGGTAACGGTCGATTGTGTAGGCCATGCGTGCTCACTCCTTGCCGCTGCCGTCACAGTCGAGGCAGCGCCGCTTCGACGTGGCACGGCTGCGGTCATTGGCCGTGGAGAGCGCCAGCGCCGTTCGGGAGCCGACGCGCTTCCATCCACGCCCCCGACACCCCCGGCAAGCTAACCGTGCACCCTGCTCCGGCCGCCGACTCGTCACGTCGTGCCCCCTCCTCATCCAAGTGGCCTTAGCCACTTCGTGGATAGTGGCATTGGCCACTTCGGGAGCGCAAGCGATTCGCCGTAACTGGCAAGTCGTCAGGTAAGCGGGTAGCCCTGCTCGAACGCCCAGCGGTGCGGCGGGTAGGTGGCTTCGGCGAACTCCAGAGGCCGGTCCTGGAGGTCGAAGACGACGTGATGGACGATGAGGACCGCGGATCCCGGCTCCAACCGCAGATCAGTCGCTTCCTCGTCCGTGGCGGCACGAGCGCACATGCGGTCTTCCGCGTAGCTGCCTTGACGCCCCGTCATCCTCTCGACGTACATGAGCGTCCCTTCCTGGATCCGCTCGGGATCCGTGAGCTTGGGCGCCCGCTCGCCGACGTCCGGAGCGAACCACGAGGTGGACAGCGTGATCGGACCGTGCTGGTTGTTTGTCACGCGCCGGCGGTGCACGGCTCGACGATCCTTCACCAGCCCCAAGGCCTCGGCGACGTAGTCTGGCGCCTCCAGCCAACCGGCCGACGTGATCACCGCGTACTCTCCGGGCGTATAGATCTTCCCGGTCTGCCGGGCCCGCCCGTACAACTCTCGTGCGCGCCGGTTCACTTCGAGGCTGCGCACGTACGTTCCCGAGCCCTGGCGCTTCTCGACCAGGCCCTGATGGCTCAGCGCTTCCAGTGACCGCGCGGCCGTAGGCCGGGACACCTTCCAGTCCGCGGCGAGCTGCCGTTCCGAGGGAACTTCGTCCCCCGGCCGCAGGTCACCCCGAAGAATCTGATCACGGATGTAGTGGGCGATCTGGAGATACTTCGGCTGAGCCTCTTCGATCTGAGGCATCTCCCCTCCTTGTCCAACTGGCTATGGCCTTTGGCCACTATAGGGTGAGTGGCCAACCTGTGAACCCGTAGTCTGATCGCATGACGCGGTTGATCGTCGCAGCAGGAGGAGGGGGCGACGCAGTCGCCGCCGCCATGCTTCACGCCGCCCTCTACGGCGACGAGGGCCAGGCGGTGATCCTCACGTACGCATGGGATCGCCTCCTGATCGACCCGCTACCGGGCCCGCGGCGTGCCGCCGACTTCACCGGCCTGGAACGCCTCACCGCTGCCGTCTGGACAGTGCCGGCGCAGGCCCGCCCGATCGCACCCGCAGGCTCCACACTCCCCCGACTCGCAGCAGAGCTCCCGCACACCTTCGCCCTGCTCGACCCCTACCAGGGAGCCGAAGGCCTCACCCACCAACTCGAAGACCTCGTGAGCCACTTGGAGCCCGAGTCGATCGACCTCCTGGACGTGGGCGGAGACATCCTCGCGCGGGGCGACGAGCCGACACTCAAAAGCCCGCTCGCTGATGCCCTCGCGCTGGCAGCGTGCTGCCAGGTGAACGCGCCTGTGCGGCTCCTGGTAGCGGGTCCGGGTCTGGACGGCGAACTCCTGCCGGAAGATGTGGGCGACGTACTGGGCCCCGTTGTCCACACCTTCACCGCGGGGGACGCCGCGGCGATCAGCTCAGTCCTGGAGTGGCACCCGTCCGAGGCGACCGCGCTCCTCGCGGCGACGGCCCTAGGCGTGCGGGGCACATGCGAGATCCGAGACGCTGGGCTCCCCGTGCCGCTCACGGACGAGAGCCCGACGCTGCACGAGGTCGACCTGGACGATGCCGTCAACCGCAACCAGTTGGCCCGAGCCATCATGGCGACCGCCCACCTGGACGAGGCCGAGGCCTACAGCCGCGAGATCTGCGGCTACTCGGAGATCGACTACGAGCGCAACAAGGCACTGTGGCTCAAGGAGCAGCAGCCGCCAAAGCTCGACCCAGCCGCGATCTGGGCCCAGCTCAAGCAGTTCGAGGCCGAGGCCCGAGCCCGCGGAGTCACCCACACGACATTCCGCCGCGTCACTGAGGCCCTAAACCTCGGCGGCTCGCAGCGCGGCGAGCTACGCGATCTCATGATCAGTGCACGCCCAGAACGGTACGCAGCGCCCCTCTGGCAAATCGTATGACCAGCGACAGTCTGTTCTCGTCGGTCAGTCTGCCCGATCCCGCAAACGTGCTCGCAGACACGGACTGGGCTGCGTTGGAGCATGCCCTTGGCTCAGCCGCCGACGCGCCCCCAATGCTTGCCGCACTACTCGAAGCGGACCAGAGCATCAGGACCAAAGCCCTCAGATACCTGCACGGCACGCTGCACCACGGGAACACCCTCTACGACGCGACAGTGCCCGCGGCACGGTACGTGGCCGCGATCCTGCCTGATCCGCGAACGACTCGTGCCATCGACAAGAAGCAGTACGACTCCGGTTGCCTGCGCTCCGAATTGCTGGCCTGGATAGCGTCAGTTGCGAGAGAGGTCACAGAAGAGGCCGAAGCGGTGTGTCAGCAGGACGGGCACTCTCTGCACGACTGGCCGCCGGCCGTCGCCATCCAAGGTCTGCGACCCCTCCTGTTCTCAGCCTCTGTGCCCTATGCAGACGACACCGACCGGCATGTACGCGAAGAAGCCCTGGCAGCCTGCATCCCGCTTCTTGACGACCCACAGTTGCTGCACCACCGGCGACTTCTCGTGCCTTTGATCCGCAAAGACTTGGGCACCAGCGTGTTTTGGCAGCGCCGCGCATCGGCTGTCGACACCCTCGAAGCCTGGGGCGAAGACGCATCAGGCCTGGAACGTCCGGAGAACCCACTCCTGTCGTGGGCCGATGGGTGCAACGAAGAACCACCGTTCTGACCAGGGACACATCCTTGATCCACGAGCCCGATGGCCAGTGAGTTACAACTTTCTTCACGGGTTCAAGGCGGCTCGCTCCGCTCGCCGCGCGCGGCCCGGCCCCCGGCCGGGCCTGCGCTCCTGTCTCCGCCCCGCTCCAGCCCGGCCGGCGCCCGTGCCGCGCTCTTGGCGATCAGCCGCCTGATGCTAGAGAAGGGGTGAGTCGTGGCTGGGGCGGTCGGCTCCGCGGCTTTACGGAGCCACTTTGGCGCGAGCCTCGAAGATCATGGCCCCAACGTCGTGCTTTACCGGGCAGGTCCACAGACTGCCCGACGCGCCGGAAGCTTACGGGGCCATGATCACTCGCGCCAAAGCAGCGCCGCCCCAAAGCCGCTCCGCCAACCTTGATTTCCCCGATCAGTCCGGCAATCGGCTGGACGTCACGCTTCTCGTCCGGCCGGATCGTCACGGTGATCGGGGACCCCCCTCTCTCTCATCACTCGATGCTCTCCCCAGATCCAACGTCAATCCACCGGCAGCGGTTCGGGTCGGGCGCTGGCGCGTGGCAATGCGATGGTGGCGGGACCAGGTCAGGCCAGCTGGAACTGTAGTGCCGAAGACCGGCGCAGAAGACCGGCCGCCAGTTAGGCTCAACGAGCGATCACGCTGCACAAAGCATCGGCGACCTTTGCACTCCCGGAGAGGCGGTACCACCCCATGAGCAGCGCAGGCGGGGCGCCCCAGACACCAGACCCCCGACTCGTACGCCTGGCCGGGCAGTCCCGCAACTTCGGCTTCCTGCTGCCGCACCTTCCGCTGCTCGTCGCATACGGAACCGCCGCCGAGAGTCATGTCTTCAGCGACCCGAACACGTCCCTGATCAAATCCCGCCAGTTCGCGGAGGCCATGGCGGCCGACCTGGTGAGCCGGGCCCGGGTCCGCGTGGAGGGCAGCACGCAGTTCGATCGCCTGCGAGCCCTGGACCGGGAGGGCTACCTCCACGGCGACGTGGGCACCGCCTTCCACGAGGTGCGCACCCTCGGCAACGAGGCGAGCCATGCGGGACTCGACAACGCCGACGACGCCTTCCGGGCCCTGCGCACCTGCTTCCGTCTCGGGGTCTGGTACCACCGGCTGCTCACCGGCTCGCGCGAGCAGCTGCCGTTCGTGCCGCCCAGCCCCGATCGAACCCCGGCCGCCGAGAACGAGCGCCTGCTTCAGGACGTCGCCCAGGCCCGCAAGGAACTCGAAGACGCCCGCCTCAGCTACCACGACCAGGCATCCCAGGGCCAGGCCGAACAGGCCGCCCGGAGCGCCGTCGAGCGCGAGCTGGCTCAGGCGCAGGCCGAGCGTGAGGAGCTGGCCCGCGCCGTCGCGGCCATGCAGGACCAACTCAAGGAGTTCCAGGCCGCCGCCGAGGCCACACGGATCGGCCGCAGCCGCGCCGACCGCACCGACCGGGCCGCCGCGTCGGCCGCCGTCGCCGAACGCGCCCGTCTCCTCGACAACGCGGAGCAGGCCTCCCTCGAACCCCTCACCGAGGTGCAGGTCCGCGAGCGGCTCGACGCGATGCTCAGGGCGGCCGGATGGGACGTCCAGAACGGCGGCGCGCACCTCAACCTCCACGTCCAGGGCGACCGGCGGGGCAACGGCGTCGCCGTTCGCGAGGTCACCACTGCCAAGGGCCGCGCCGACTACGCCCTCTACGTCGACCGCAAACTCGTCGGCGTCATCGAGGCCAAGCGCGAGGGCGCCGACCTGTCCGCCGCTGAGACACAGGCCGACCGTTACGCCGACCATCTCACCGACGCCCAGCAGCGCCTCAACGCCTGGCGCACCCCGCTTCCGTTCCGGTACGTGAGCGACGGCGGCGAGACCCGCTTCCGGTCCATCCTCGACCCGGACTCCCGTACCCGCCGCATCTTCTCCTTCCACCAGCCGCGCACCCTCGCCCGCTGGGTCCGCCAGGCCGAGGAGGACGAGCAGGCCCCCAGCTATCGGGCCCGGCTGCGCTGGCGCATGCCCGACCTCGACGAACGCCCGCTGCGCCCGGCGCAGATCAAGGCGGTGCGCGGCGTGGAGGACTCGGTGGCGCTCGGCAAGGGCCAGCACGGGATGGGGCAGTCCCGTTCCCTCGTCCAGATGGCCACCGGCGCCGGCAAGACGTTCACGGCCGTGACGTTCTCGTACCGGATGCTCAAGTACGCGCGCGCCGAGCGCGTCCTGTTCCTCGTCGACCGCAACAACCTAGGTGTGCAGGCCTTCGCCGAGTTCGAAAACTTCAAGACTCCCGACACCGACCGCAAGTTCGCCGACCTCTACAATGTCCAGCGCCTCGGCGCGGAGGGCATGTTCGCCTCCTCCAAGGTCGTCATCTCCACCGTCCAGCGCCTCTACATGGAGCTGACCGGCGCGAGCCTGCCGGGCAGCGACCGCGGCGACGGCGAGATCGACTACGACGTCGACGTGCCGGGCGGCATCCGGGTCGGCTACAACACCGACATCCCTCCGGAAGCCTTCGACCTGATCGTCGTCGACGAGTGCCACCGCTCCATCTACGGCAAGTGGCGCTCCGTCCTCGAATACTTCGACGCCCCCATCGTCGGCCTCACCGCCACCCCCGTCGCCCAGACCTTCGGCTACTTCAACGGCAACCTGGTCAGCGAGTACTCCTACCAGGAGGCGGTGGCCGACCGCGTCAACGTCGACTTCTCCGTCTACGAGATCGAGACGCGGATAACGGCCGAGGGCGGTGTCATCGCACACGGCACCATCCCGGTCCGCGACCGCCGCACCCGCCGCCAGCGCTACGAGGACATCGACGAGGACATCGAGTACGGCGCCAACCAGGTCGGTGTCGGAGTCATCAGCAAGGATCAGCTGCGTACGGTCGTCCAGACCTTCCACGACCGGCTGTTCACGGAGATCTTCCCCGAGCGGGCCAAACACGACCCGGCCACCGGCGCGCTGCGGTGCGACGAGATGTACGTGCCCAAGACGCTGGTCTTCGCCAAGAACGACAACCACGCGGAGGAGATCGTCGAGGTCGTCCGCGATGTCTTCGGCAAGGGCAACGACTTCTGCGCGAAGATCACCAGCGCGGCCCGCAACGCCTCCGAGCGCCTCGCCGCCTTCCGTAACCTTCCTGAACTGCGCATCGCGGTCACCGTCGACATGATCGCCACGGGCACGGACGTCAAGCCGCTGGAATGCCTGTTGTTCCTCAGGGACGTCAAGAGCTGGGCTTACTTCGAGCAGATGAAGGGCCGCGGCGCCCGGACCCTGTCCCTGACCGACTTCGAGAAGGTCACCCCCGGCGTCGGCCCCAAGACCCGCTTCGTGATCGTCGACGCGGTCGGCGTGACGAAGAAGCCGAAGGTCGACGCGGCACCACTGGAACGCCACACCGAGAAGCAGATCAGCCTGGAGAAGCTGCTCCGCAAGACCGCAGCGAACACCATCGAGGAGGAAGAGGTCTCCACCCTCGCGGCCCGCCTCGCCAAGCTCGACATCCAGATGACGGACGAGGAGCGCGCCGAGATCCAGCGGCTGAGCGGCGGACTGGAACTGAAGAAGATCGTTCACGGGATGGTCGAAGCCGTCTCGGCGGACCGGCAGATGGAAGTCCGTGAGGCCGCCGAGCGCGCGGGCCGCGACCCCGAGCGCGCGGTACGCGACCTCATCGAGCAGTCCGTCCGCCCCCTCGCCGCGACACCGCCGCTGCGCGCCCGCCTGCTGGAGATGCGGCGCGCGAAGGACATCCTCTACGACGAGAACGGCACCGACGAGCTGCTTCGCGCGGGAGCCGTCGCCGACGACGAAGACGCGGCGACGGAGACGGTCCGCGACTGGCGCCGCTACATCGCGGAGAACCGTGACGAGATCGCGGCGCTGTCCGTCGCGTTCAGCGCCGGCTCCGACGTGCCGCCTGGCGTCGCCATGGACCGGCTCAAGGACGTGGTCCGCAGCATCGCCCGCCCGCCGCGTGCATGGACTCCGGACAGACTGTGGAAGGCGTACGAGAAGGTCGGCGAGGCGGTGACCGACGGAGCCCAGCGCAAGCACACGGTCTCCGATCTGCTCGCCCTGCTCCGCTACGAACTCGCGGGCGGAGCCGCACAAGGCGCCCCGGCACCCCGCCCGCACGAGGAGCTCGTGCGCGAGCGCTATCAAGCCTGGATCGCCCGCCAAGAACAGGCGGGCGCGCGTTTCACCGAACGACAGCGCTGGTGGCTCGACCGCATCGCCGCGGCGACGGCTGAGCGTGTACGCTTCGACACCGCTGACCTCGATTACGCCCCTTTCACCTCGCACAACGGCACGGACGGATTCATCGCCGAATTCGGGGGGACGCGGGCGGAACACATCATCAATGAGCTGGACAGGGAGCTGAGCGCGTGACGACCGACTCAGGTGTGGGGCCGGGCTGTTCGGGCTCCGAGGGGGATGTCGCGAGCGAGCTGCCTCCGGGGTGGGTTCGCACAACACTCGGAGAGATCATCTCCCCGATTTCGGATAGGTATAAACCGACCGCGAGAGACGACCTTCCGTATCTGGGGATGGATAACGTCGAGTCGCATACGGGGCGGGTGATGAACTTCGGCTCGGCTGCTTCGATCAAAAGTTCATCGCCCATCGTAAGGCCAGGATATCTCCTGTATGGGCGGTTGCGTCCTTATCTGAACAAGGTGGTCCTTGCCGACTTTGATGGAATTTGCTCGGGGGAATTTATTGTTTTCCCTCCGAGTGAAGCCATCGATCCCCGCTTCTTGCTGCATCGACTTTTGAGTTCTGATTTCGTCCGCTATGTCATGCAGAAGAACCCGAAGGGTGACCGCCCCCGGGCTTACTGGGAGCAATTCTCGAATTTCCCCGTCTTGCTTCCGCCTTTGAGTGAACAGCACCGCATCGTCGCCAAGCTGGACGATCAGCTGGCGTACATCGAGGCGGGCGAGGCGGCTCTCGATGCTGCGGACGCAAAAGGGAAGAACTTTCTTCAGGCCGTCCTTCATGATGCCTTGCGCGGAAAACTCGTTCCCGAAGACCTTTCTGAGGGGGATGCGCAGGTTCTCGTCCGGGACTCCGTTGCCTTGGATGAGGGGCCTTGGGATGTCCCCAACGGGTGGCGATGGGCAACTATAGGAAAGCTTTTCAAAGTTGCTGTTGGGTCAACTCCCTCACGCGGCAATCCAGCTTACTGGGGTGGTGATGTCCCCTGGGTGAGCAGTGGAGAGGTGTCCTTCGGCCACATTTCATCTACGAGAGAGTCAATCACGGTTGATTCGATCACAAATCCTGAGGCCCGGATTCACCCGCCCGGAACGGTGATGATTGCGATGATCGGCGAAGGGCGAACGCGCGGGCAGGCGGCAATCCTTGATATTCCTGCGGCACATAACCAGAACTGTGCATCAATCCGAGTCTCAGAAACTGCCATTCTGCCCGAGTTTGTGTACTACTTCCTCATGGCTCGCTATGAGGAAACGCGCAGGGAGGCTTCAGGGGGAAATCAACCAGCGCTTAACAAGGGGAAGATCCAGAACCTCGAAATTCCGATTCCCCCTCTTGGTACGCAGCGGAACATAGTTGCTCGTGTTCAGGAATTGGAAGAGGACCTGCGGGGACTGCGAGAAGCGGTAACTGACGGCTGGGCGAGGGCTTTGAGGCTCCGTAATGCCCTCCTCCACGCAGCTTTCACCGGAGCTCTGGTGCCCCAAGATCCCGATGACGAGCCCGCCTCCGTCCTCCTCGACCGGATTCGCGCTGAGCGGACTGCCGTTGTCAAGCAGTCCAGGCGTAAGCGCGTATCCCGTACGACCTCCCCGGCTGCCCCCCAGACCTCCGGCCGCCCGGTTCCCTCCGGCAGCCAAGAAGCACTTCCCCTGTGAGCACCGTCATGAGCAGCAGTACTGACACGCCGACCCCCGAGGATCCCGCCGAGGCGGTTTCTCCAGCATCCAGCACGACGCCTGCCCCTCGCGCGGCGGAAGCGAGGGCCAAGGCAACCCCTGCCCCAGCCTCCACCTCCACCCTGGTCAACCGCCTCTGGTCGTACTGCGAACTGCTGCGCCACTCCGGCGTCTCCACCCTCGACTACGTCGAGCAGCTCACCTACCTCCTCTTCCTGAAGATGGCCGACGAGCGCGCCAACCGCCCGGCGGCCTTCCGGCGCAACGTCCCCGAGAAGCCTCTCGTCCCCGAAGGCCGGGACTGGAAGAGCCTGACGACCCGGTCCGCCGAAGCGCTGCTCGACCACTACGAGTTCATCCTCAAGGACCTCGGCCAGCGCGGCGGCACCATGCTCGGCGAGGTCTTCACCAAGGCGCAGAACAAGATCCATGAGCCGGCTGTCCTCGACCGCCTGATCAAGGACCTGATCGACCCCTACACCTGGACCACCGAGAACCAGGACCTCAAGGGCGACGCCTACGAAGGCCTTCTCCAGCGCGGTGCCGAGGACCGCAAGACCGGAGCCGGCCAGTACTTCACGCCCCGCCCGCTCATCGACGCCATGGTCGACTGCGTCCAGCCGAAGCCCGGTGAGACCATCACCGACCCGGCCTGCGGCACCGGCGGCTTCCTCATCGCGGCGCACGCCCACCTCGTCCAGAACTACGAGGACGAGCTGTACGGCGACAAGGGCCGCGCCCTCCAGAGCGGCGCGATCACCGGTTACGAACTCGTCCGCGAGACCGGCCGCCTCGCCCTGATGAACATGCTGCTGCACGGCATCGGAAGCTCCGAGGCCAAGCCGCTCATCACCATCCAGGACTCCCTGGCCCGCCCGCCGAAGCGGCACTACGACATCGTGCTCGCCAACCCGCCCTTCGGCGTCGGCTCGGTGACCGGTGAGTCGTACACCTCCCGCACCGACTTCTGGGCGCCGACGACGAACAAGCAGCTCAACTTCGTCCAGCACATCTACAACCTGCTGAAGACCAACGGCCGAGCCGCCCTCGTCCTCCCCGACAACGTCCTCTTCGAAAGCGGCGCCGGCGAGACCATCCGCCGGAACCTCCTCAACCTCTGCGACGTCCACACCCTGCTGCGTCTGCCCACCGGCATCTTCTACGCCAACGGCGTCAAGGCCAACGTCCTGTTCTTCGACAAGACCGGCCAGCGCACCGGAGGCCGCCCCGGCACACGCCAGCTCTGGGTCTACGACTTCCGTACGGACCAGCGATTCACGCTCAAGCAGCGACAGCTGGGCCGCCAGCACCTCGATGACTTCGTCGCCGCGTACCACTCCGGCGGCACGGACTTCAGCAAGCGCACCCCGAGCGACCGTTTCCGTGCGTACGACTACGACGGGCTGATCGCCCGGGACAAGGTCAATCTTGACCTCACGGTAATCAAGTCCGACGCCGCCGGGACCACGGAGTACGCGTCACCGGACGTGATCGCCCAGGAGATCGTCGACGAACTCGAAGTGGCACTGGCCCAGTTCACGGCCGTGGCCCGCGCACTGAAGAAGGACGTGCCGCCGTCGGCCGACGAGGACTAGAGCCAGCGGACGGGCCGGTGGTTCACCAGAACCACCGGCCCGTCCGCTGTTCGCCTCTCTTCGTGCTCAGAGCTCGCCCGCGATCACACCCGCCCGGAACGCGGCCATCGTTCCGCTCGTCGCCGAGGTGGGGGTCACGTCGTCGGGGTGCGGTGGGGACGCGGGGCGGGGAGTCCGGGTCAGGCTGCACGACCCGTACCGTCGGATGCTGCCCGTGCGGGGAGCCGTACGGCTCGACGATCCCGAGGCGGAGTCGGGGCGTGGTCTGCCGTTGGTCGATCTGCTCGCACCAGGGTGGCGGGTCACGGGGACGCCGGCCGGTAAGCAGGTGCGCTGCTGGATTCCGGCTCAAAAGGGGGGACAGGGTCTGACAGGCCGAAAAAAGTACTGCTCGGAGCCCCGGGCGCCGACCTTGCGCCTACCCTGGAAGGGAGTTGATCGTCTGCGGCCCGATCGGCCGGTTCCGATGTGTTCTCGGAGCGCTTCGTCACCGGATCCGGCACTGCCGGAACAGGGGAGTGGCCCGTCGGCGTATCCACTCGGACAGGGACGTTCGAGAACGGGTGGGGCATGGCGACGGAGCGCGAGAACATCGGGGCGAGAGGGCCGGAGGGCCACTGGACGGCAGACGGTATCTTCCGACGCTGGCAGCGGTTCTTCGAACAGAAGCCGAGCCTCAAAGGGCTGACCCGGCTGGAGTTCACCGAGCACATCGCGTATCTGCTCTTCCTCAAGCTCGACCATGAGCGTGCCCAGCGGACGGGGATGTTCGCGAGCCCGCCGATCGCGCCGGCGGGCAGCTGGCCGAGCCTCGTACTCGCCGGCGGTGAGGATCTGCACCGTGCCCTGACCGGGTTGATGGCCGAACTCGGCAAGCCGAACCCGCAGGATCCCCGCCGGGCCATCGCGAGTGTCCTCTTCCACGACTCCCGCCCCTGGCCGGCCGACAAGATGGCGGATCTCGGACGGCTGATCGTCGAGGAGTTCGACCCGTACCGCTGGTCGGATGTGCGCCGGGACGAGCTCGGTTCCGCCTTCTCGCTGTTGATAGCCGACTGCCGGGGCGACATCCGGGCCAAGCGGGAGACGGGCCAGTTCCTCACCCCGCCCCACCTGCTCACCGTGATAGTCAAGGCTCTCGCGCTCACCCCACGGGACCGGGTCGTCGACGCGGCCGTCGGGGTTGGCACCAGCCTCATCGCCGCCCACCGTGAGATGGCCGCGCACGGGGACCGTGTGGACGCCGCCGCTATCGCGGGCGCCGACATCGACGTACAGATGTGCCGCCTGGCGACGATGAACGTCCTCCTCAACACCGGGCGTCAGTTCCACGACGTACCGCCGATACTGCGCGCGGACTCGCTCGATACGAAGGAACGCCTGGTGCACCGGCACGAGCAGGGCGTGGCCGCCACCGTCGCCATCTGCAACCCGCCGTTCAAGAGCAACGTCGAGGCGAACACCGAGCGGCGCGACGACTTCTGGGCGCAGAACGCCACGCTCCCCGCCAACTTCCTCCAGCATCTGGCCATCACTTTGCCGCAGGGGGCCAGAGCAGCCGTCTTCGTCCCCGACGGTGTGCTGTTCCATGGCGGAGCGGCGGCCACCATCCGCAAGGCACTCCTGAGGAACTGCGACGTGCACACCCTGCTGCGGCTACCGACCGGCATGTTCCACGACACCGGCTCCAAGTCGAACGTGCTGTTCTTTACCAAGTCCGTCCTGCGCCCGAACGGCGATCCGGCCACCGATGAGTTGTGGGTGTACGACGCCCGCGACCTGCACCACACCGACACCGAGAATCCGCTCACGGAGGAGGACTTCGCGGAGTTCCTGGAGGCGTACCGGCCCGGAGAGGAGGGGCGCGCGGGCCGCGACGAATCGTCGCGCTTCAAGCGGTACGACCGTGACGCCGTGCGCAAGATACTGAACAGCCGCGATGCCAGCCTCCTCCTGAACGCGGATCCCACCGACGCGCCTGACGACTTCGGCGACCCGCGCGAGATTGCGCAGTTGATCGTGGACCACCTTGGCGAGGCACAGAGGAGCTTCCAGGTCGTGCTCGACTCGCTCAGCTGACGTTCGATCCCCGTGCCGCCGTCTTTCGCCGCTCCCGCCCCCCGTCAGCCGTACAGGAAAACCATGAACGCGACTCCCCAGCAGCCCCCCGTCCCCACCCCGGTCCGCCAGACCGCGCGTGCCTTCGACATGACGTACCCCGGCCTCATCGACGTGAGCGACTTCGGCAACCGGCCGCCGGACAAGATCCAGCCCGCGTTCCGCTCTCGCGCCCTGGCCGCGCACGCCGTGCGCATCATGACCGGCTGGACCCCCGAGCAGGCGGCCGACTGCGTCATCGACGGCGGCCAGGACCAGGGGATCGACGCCATCGCCATCGACGAGGCGAACGCGCACATCTACCTCGTGCAGGCCAAGTGGAGCCCCGAAGGGACGGCCAAGGCGGACGAGACCGCGGTGCACAAGCTCTTCGCCGGGCTCACTCTCATCGACTCCGGGGAAGCCGCCCAGTTCAACCCCCGCGGTCAGATACTCGCCAAACGGGCACACGACCTGATCGGTGAGAAGAGCACCCAAATCACCCAGGTGATCGCCCTCATGGGTACCAAGCTGCCTTCGCCGGGTGTGCTGCAGGTCATCAAGAACGGCGAGAGCGAGTTCAACTCCCACGGTGAGTACGTCGACCACCGCTTCCTGCATGCCCCTGACATCCACGCCCTGGTGCTGAAGGACCATCAGAGCGAGCCCATCACGCTGACGGCGACGCTCCACCCCTGGTTCAGCGTGCCCTCGCCCTACCTCTCCTACGAGGGCGTCATACAGGCCGAAGAGGTCGCGACCTGGGCCGAGCACGGCAACGAGCTGTTCGTCCGCAACATCCGCGACCCGCTGGGGCTCACCCCCATCAACAAGGAACTGCTGGACACGCTCACCGGCGAGCCGTCCCACTTCTGGTACTTCAACAACGGCGTCACCGTCCTGTGCGACTCCCTGGAAGCGGTGCCTGGATCGCAGAAGTTCCCCGAGCGCCATCCCGTCCGCATCACCGCCAAGGGCGCCAGTGTCGTGAACGGCGCACAGACGGTGCGTTCCGTCATCGACGCAGCCGAGCAGTCCGATGAAGCCGGACTCGCCCAGGTCACCATCCGGTTCATCGTCACCGGTGGCGACACCGAGTTCGCCAACCGCACCACTCAGGCCACCAACCGGCAGAACCACATCACCGAGCGTGACCGGATCGCCCTCGAACCCGTCCAGGCGGTGCTCATCAAGGAGTTCCGTGCCGAACTGGGGCTCGTATACAGCGTGCGCCGCAGCGAACTCGAACCCCAGGACGACGAGGGCTGCTCCGTGGTGGAAGCCGCGTGCGCGCTCGCCTGCGCCCACAGCGGCAGCCGGTTCGCGGCCCGGCTCGTCGCGTCCGGCACCACCGACGTGCTGTGGGAACGGGGCGGCAGCGGTATCTACGACCCTCTCTTCCGGTCCGTGCCCAGCGTGTACGAGACCTGGAACGCCGTGAACGTCCTGCGGGCGGTGCGTACGGCTCTGCGTGCGGAACGCGAACAGTACGCCGGGCGCGCGGCCGCCGTCATCGACGACGGCACGTTCCTCATCACCCACCTGGTGTTCCAGCAACTCCTCGCCCAGGACGCCGGCATGGGCGAGCCGGACCAGTCGCTCACCTGGGCCGCCGAAGCCAAGGAGCAGGTGCCCGACCTGGTCAAGCGTGTCGTCCCGGCGCTCGTACAGGCTCTGGACGGAGTGGGAACCCGGTCGAGCCTGCAACGCGTGTGCGCCGATCCGAGGCAGGCCGCCGACCTCGTAACCGCGGCCCTGGCAGCGCTCGAAGGAGGCGGGACCGAGGACGCCGCCGCGCAGTACCGGCGCGAGGAGAGCAAGCCCCGCAAACGCCGCAGGCCCAACGCGGTGCATGTCATCGTCGACAAGGGCGCCCTGGAGGAAGGGGCACCGCTGCACCTGGCCCTGTACCTGCAGCCGGAGAAGGACGCGCTCGCCGCATGGCTCAACGCGAACCCGCGCCGGGCACTCGCGAAGTGGACCAACACCAACCGGGCACGCCCGATCGTCTGGGCTGCCGACGGCAACGCGTATTCGCCCAGTGGGCTCATCGCACGGATGTGGGAGCTGGCCGAATGGGAAGGACGGCCCGTCTCGAACCAGGGCACCGCCCGCTGGGCTACCCAGGACGGAGAAACGCTCGCCATCCTCGCCCGGAGACTCCTTAACGGTATGGAGGAAGAGAAGGACGCCGAGTAGCTGCCGAGCAGGTCGGGGATTCTCCGGCCGTAAGGCGGACTCCTCGTTTATGGTTACGGCGAGCGCTATCTAGGCACAATCGAGGGGCGGCCATGAGCGTCATTTACGTCCGAAAGTTATTGCACAACCCCAGCGCCGTCTTCACCCGAGTCTAAACGGTCGAGGTCAGGGGGAGGATGTTGACTACGGCCATGAAGGTGCTGATACGGGAACGCAGCTGTAGTCGCGCCCCAACCCTCGGGCACCGCTGACAGGCAGGCCGTCGAGTCGTACCGTATGCTCCTCCGACAGCAGTGTGTGGCTGACGCCGACGCTGTGGAACCGTGGACCACCCGTGGACAGATCACGTCCTCCCGATCCCGAACGTGCCTCGGACCTGCTGCATTGTCTGAGAGTGAAGGGGCCTCCGGAGCCGTGTGCGCAGGTTCGAATCCTGCCGGGGGCACTCCAGCTCGGACAGCCCGATCAAGCCGCTGACCAGCAAGAGCGCCAAGCACAAAGGCCCGGACTCAGTCCCACTGAGTCCGGGCCTTTGTCGTTACGTGTCACTGATCGCGAGTGAGTAGCGAGTGAGCCCCGCCAAGCCAGTGGCCCCCGATCCCCTGCGGAGCACAGCATCCGAGGCGCGGCGCTCGCGCTGACCGCAGTCGCTACAAGGGCTCCTCAAACTGGCCATGTAGGACACGGTGCAGGTCAGGCAAGACCGCCGTTGCCGAACAGTACCTGGCCGTTTACCCAGCGTGCCGGCCCTGCGAGAAAGGCCACGATCTCGGCCATGTCCTCGGGGCGTCCCAGACGCTCGAGCGGAGCGGCCTTGGTGAGGCCGCTGACGGTTGTCTCGTTCTTGTCATCGAAAAGCATCGAGGTGGCGGTGGGGCCGGGGGCGACAGCATTGACCGTGATGTCCTTGCCGCGCAGCTCGCGGGCGAGCACCAGGGTCATTGCCTCGACAGCCGCCTTGCTCGTGACGTATGCACCGTAGGCGGGGCGTTGTGTGCGTGTCATGGAGGTGGAGAAGTTGATGATTGCTCCGCCGGCGCGCAGTTGCCGGGCCGCCTGCCGGTCGACGACGAACGTGCCGCGGATGTTAGTGCGGTGGATCTGGTCGAGCTCAGTCAGGTCCAGGGCCGCGATTGGTCCAGTCCGCATGATACCGGCGGTGTGCACGAGGACGTCGATTCCCCCGAATTCAACTTCGACTTCATTGAAGGCTGCGGCCATCGCGTCCTCATCAGCGACGTCGCCGCCGACTGCGATCGCCCGACCGCCACTCGACGTGATCTCCTCCACCAGGCTGTAGGCCGTGTCCTTGTTTTTTGCATAGTGAACGCCTAGACAGAACTTGTCTTCCGCCAGCCGTCTGACGATGGCGCGGCCGATCCCGCCGGACCCGCCGGTGACGAGGGCGACACGGGAATAAGGACTGTGGGACATTCCTGTTTCCTCCTTAACGCTATACCGGCGGCCTTAAAGAGACCCGCACTCGGCGATTCTGATTCCGGCTGCATCCATTTACTGGTTGGGTTATGCCACAGGGTCAGCAGCTACATTTCTATGAACGGTTGAGCTTGAGACATCCCACGCCTGGGACATCTCCTCAAGGGCGTCGATGCTTGATCCGCAGATAACCGGACGCAGAGAGTCGAATTTCTCGTCGCTCCACTTGTAGATGTCCAGTGCGAGGAGTCGGTCGATGACCTCCGGATCGAAGCGCTTCCGGACTTCCCGTGCAGGACTGCCGGCCACAAGGGTGTAGGGCAGCACATCCCGGGTGACTACACTTTGAGCAGCGACTACGGCGCCTTCGCCTAGCGTTACGCCAGGCATGATCATGGCGCGCATGCCAATCCAGGCACCGCCCTTGATCACAGTGTCTCCCTTTCCCTGGTAAGCGTTGGCGCGAACGTCACGGAAAGGATAGAGACTGAACCAGTCTGTGCGATGAAGATGGTTGCCGCCCATGAGGATTACAGCTTCGGCTCCAATGCACACGTAGTCGCCGATATATAGTTGGTCGATGGGCCAGGCTGGCACGAAGTCCCGATTCGCTCGACTGTAGGCATCTCCGTGGAGGTAACGCACCACGGACCCCTCGAAGTCGCCGGACCAGGCGTGGCTGTAGTAACTGCGGGTTCCTGTCACGTGGATGTTGGGGTTGGTTACGGCCTCATGGAGGTATTGCGGCCTCGACCAGTGATAACCATCAGGCATAGCGATACCGCTCTCAGATAGAAGTGGACAGGATCCCTGATTCCGGACGATGTGGCACTCCCGACTCCGCTGCCGCATGTCGCATCCCACACCCTCTTTCCTCGCCAGGCTCCAAAAATCCACGCACGGGCATTTCAGGTGCTGGTAGACATGGTTACCCGGACCTCTTGCATACCTCTCCATCCCCTCCCGTTTCCACTCTAAGGAAGTATTTGAGAGCCCTTACGGAGCCTCTCCCGGGTAGCAGATGCCTCAGGCCCTTCAACTGGATGGGCCAGCCGTACTGGCCTTGCGCGGTCGGCAACCTTCACTGGCACGTGGCCGCGATCACGTCGAGAGGAATGGGAGCCGCTAATCGAGTGGCCTTGACGCCAAGGAGGACCTGACCGCCTTCGCCGCCTTCCCCATCTCCCACTGGAAGAAGATCCAGTCGTCAAATCCCTTGGAGCGGATCAACCGCGAGATCAAGCGCCGCACCGACGTCGTGCAGGTCTTCCCCAACCCGGCCGCCCCCGAGCGGCTGGTCACCGCCGTGCTCAACGAGATGCTTCACTGCCAGCCCATGGCCTTCTCGATCCTCCCGTTGTTGAGCTCCTCATGGCCGTCGATGCAGCCCTCGTACCGGCGATGGATGACCTCCGGCGAGTTGCCCGCTCGGCGGGCGACCTCGGCAACGGGGACGCCCGCGTTCAGCCAGTTCGTAATGCAGGTGTGGCGCAGGTCATAGGGCCGATGCGCGAGCGGCGAATCCACCTTGTCCGGAGGGAGAGCGATGGGACGAGCCTCCTGCCACACCCGCCAGTAGCTCGAAGTCCCAAGCACCTCGCCGCGCTCGTTATGGAAGACCCGGCCGTCCTTCGCCGTCCCGAACTCCCTGATGTGCTCGCGCAGCATCGCTACCAATGGCGGTGGGATGGGTACCGGGCGGTCGGCCTTGACCTCGCGGGACTTAAGTCCGCGTTTGTCGTGCCGCTTGCCGGAGTCCGTCCACTTCTTACCGGAGACCGGACGGGTCTCCTTGAGGGTTAGCGTGCCCCAGCCCTTCTCGGGCAGGTAGCAGTCCCTTTCCCTGAGGCCAACCGCTTCGGCCGGCCGCATCGCCGCATAGAGCTGACAAGCGAAGAAGGCGACCAGCCGACGCCCTCGGTTGCGGTGCACCGACCCGACGTACGAGACCGCCGTGAGGAGTTGGGCTCCCTGCACCACGTTCACCAGAACCCGGGGGTCTACGACGTCACCACGGGTGGAACCCGCGCGCTTCACTCCCGCGAGCGGGTTCATATCCAGGTACCCGCACTCGATCGCGTACTCCATGGCGGTGTTGAAGCCGCGACGGCGACGCTTGTAGGTCTCCCCCGCCGCCGGGGTGTCGTCCAGCTTGAACGAGAGCCGGTACTGAACGTCCCGGACCACCTTGGGGTCGGTAAGGGCTGACAGGGACAGTGAGCGGTGCTGAAGCCACGTACAGGCAGCCGCGAGACCTTCGGGAGGGTCTTCGTCCTGATGCGCCGGTACGACAGCCCACCGCATCGCCAAGCGGACCTCTTCGAGTGACGGCGCCTTCTTCCCGTCGTCCATCATCGCGAGCGCGACCGTAGCGAGGCTGTCCGCCACCCCTTCTCGGGTCTTGGCCGCAGACGTGCGCCACCGGCTGGCCATGTACTCCCGGCTGAAGTCCCACCATGACGGGTCGGGCTTGGCGTTCTCCCGTGCGGTAGCCGCCCTGAGTTCAGACTCCGGCAACCCCGACTCGACGTCGAACGCCTCGCCCTTGACCATCGCCTTCCACAGGTCGGAACGGCGACTCTCGGCGAGGGTGACCGTAGAGAAACTGGCGGTTTTGACCTTGCCCGCTACGAGCCACCGAAGCTGATACGGGGCTCTCTTGCTCCGCACTCGGTTGATCTTCCACACCCGCACATCCGTAGACAGGTTCGGTTCCTCGGCCGCGGGCGGGCGCCCGCTATCGCGGGCGCCCTTCGAGTTGTTGCGGTAGGTCACGCGGCTTCCTCCAACGCCTCAATCCAGCGCTCCAGTTCCGACCGCCGGATACGCGCCGAGCCGTTGGGGAGCTTGATGGCCTTCGGTCCCTTCCTGAGCTGTCGCCAGCGGTAGAAGGTCGCTCGCGGTACGCCGAGTTCTGCGATGACCTGGTCGGGGAAGGGTGGGCATTCGGTGACCAGGGTCAGCCCGGCGGGTGCTGGCTGGCCCCCGAGGAGCTTGCCCATGCGGGTCTGGAGACGGCGCGGGGTGTCTTCCAGGGCAAGGTAGAGCACCGGGCCGCCCTGGACGGACACGGAGTCGAACGCCTTGCCGCCGGCCGCCACCGACAGCCCCAGTCCGAGGGAGAGCCAGGACTTGCCGACCTTGGGCGGTCCGGCGAGCACGTTGACGCCTTCGGCGAGGATGCCGGGCACGGCCCATTTCGGCTCGGGAAAGTGCGCGGCCATGAGCTGATCAGCCGTCCATGCCGTCCGTGGACGCTCCCGTTTCGGCGGCGCCGTGGGGGCCGTCTCGGGGTCGCTGGGCACGGAGTACAGGTGCAGGGGCGGGATGGGGTTGGCGCTCATGCGGCGACCGTCCGGGGGCGACGTGCAGGTCGGCGCAGGCAGCACCTTCGCCGGACACCCGTACGAGATCACTCACCACGGCCCCGTGGCGCCCCTGCCGGGCTGGCTCGCCGAACTCCTGCGCCCGGCCCCGCTGCCTCCACAGACGCCGATCACGGTCGCCCTCACGGGCCACGGACGGCGCACCGCCTTCCTCCGCTCCGCGATCAACGGGGAGGCGGCGTACTGCTGCCGGACGTAGTGGCGCGGGTCGCAGATGGCGGCCGTGTCGTCCTTCCCAGGACACAAGCGCCCTCCGGAGCCGTGGGCGCAGGTTTCGAATCCTGCCGGGGGCACAGAAGCCGGAACAGCGCGATCAAGCCGCTGACCAGCCAAGGTGCCATGTACAAAGAGCCGGACTCAGTCTCACTGAGTCCGGCTCTTTGTCGTTCTCACTCACGGATCCCGAGTGAGTGGCGAGTGAGCCCCAGAGTGCCTCCACCGCGCCGGCCCGGGGGGGCGCACCAGGCCGCGCAAGCGCTGCCCGTACGAGCTGGAGGCTCGCTCCGCTGCATCGTGCACTCTTCTCCGCAGGTGAAATCCATTACTACTGAACTTGATTGAGTGATGTCGGGACGGGTTGCCCCGAATGAGTCGCCCGTCCCCCGGGCCTATGGGTATTGCCGGGCAGTCTGTCGGGAGAGGACCATCTCGTGAGCCAGTTCCTGCCTCAGTTGCCAAAGCCGAGTTCGTCTTGATCCCCGTCGGGGCCCCACCCGAGGTGCCCACCCGACTCGCTGTCGAGCTCAGGGAGACTGGCATCCCAGGCGGGTTGATCGGATACGAGTACCGGCCGTTGAGCGAGCCGGTGTGCTTTGGGGAGATCTGTGAGCAGGGGGTGGTCGCTATCGCGACGAGTGGCCTGTTCGGACGCATTGCTGTCGATGTGGCCAGTGGTCACGTTGTGGAGATTCCCGAGATCGAGTCGGCGACGGCCAGTCACGTGAACCGAGACCTCGACTCCTTCAACCGATGTGTCGCGGCCGTGATTGCACGCTTCCCGTTCTATGCGGAGGGTGACAAGGAAAGGTGTGAGGAGGTGGCGGAGAAGCTGCGCGATCTCGTCTCCGGCATCGACGAGACCGCCCTCGCGCACAGCGGGTTCTGGGAGACGTTCTGCGACGACGTGGGGATCGGCGACTATGCGGACTGGGATGGGTGGTCTGGCCCGGTCCCCGGCTTGAAGCAGGCCATGCCCGCCATTGGCACCCGCCCGGAGCCGCAGCCCCGCACCCGCACGACCGGTGTCTGGCCGATCCGACCCCAGGTCCTGGCATGCGGCGGAGTCATCGACTGCCCGGCTTCGTCCTCGAAGACGATCCAGGCGCCATGCTCCGCCGCAGTGCTCTTACCCGCGGCCAGGTCTCCTTCTTCCATACCTCGACCGCATCGTCGTGTGTTCGATGGCCCGCCTGGCCGGCTGCTGCCAGCTCCAGCCGTGCCGCTTCAGTAGCTGCCAGGTGCCCTCGACGGTGTAGGAGACGCGGAACGGGCGGCCGACCACTGTCTTGATCCGCGCCAGTGTCCACCGCTGGTCCGCCCAGCCGTGGACCAGCAGGCCGCGCTCCAACTCTCGTTCCAGCCTGGCGATCGGGGTCTCGCTGAGCCGGGACCGCCCCGGAGACCCCTTCGACAGGACCCCGGCCTCACCGCGCTCGCGCCAGGCCCGGCTCCACCGCTCCGCCGAACGCTCGCTCACCCGCAGAGCGGCAGCGATCTCCCCGTTGGTCTCCCCGCCCCTGAAACGGACGACGGCCTGCAACCGGATCCGCTCCTGCGCGGCCCTCTCGGCGTCGGTCAGTCCACCACCCTGCGTATCTCACACCCCAGGAGCTACCGGACCTGACCGCCCACTGTCAGGCGAGCAGCCCCGACATCACCCAATCAAGTTCAGTAGCTGAGCCCTCCAGGGGGTCTTGCCCTCGGCACGTACTCCGAGGGCAACACACTGCTGGCTCGTCAGTTCACGTAGAAGACGTAGTCGTAGGGGGCCAGTTGGACGCCGTCCCGGGTCGTCGCATAGACCATGAGGTCCTGAAATCCGGTCTGGCTCGGGTTCCAGCTGATGCGGGCCGCCTGGTGGGCACCTGCCTTGACCGTGACCTCCGGGCCCCAGTTGAAGGAGTACGTGTAGCTCACGACGCCCTTCACCTTCGGAGCGAAGGTGAAGGTGCTCGGGACGCCCACTCCGCCGCTCGACTCGTCCTCGGTGTAGACGTCCGAACTCACCGTGGCGGTGGTGTCGAAGCTGGTGTACCACCGTCCCGCGTCGCTGACCCAGCCGTTCGCGCTCGTGCTCTTCACATCGACGGATTCGTGGTAAATGCCGTCCAGCGTGAGCGTCACCTTGGCGGTGCCGTCCGCTGATGCCTTGACAGTGATGGTCTTGTCGTTCTGGCCGCCAGTGGTCGCCACGGAATAGCTGACAACCCGGCTCGTCGCCTGCAGTGCCGGATTGGGCTTGAGGGTGAACGTGGTCCGCTTGCCGAACTGGGGCAACGAGGGGGAGGGAGTGACCGTCGGCGCCGTCGACTTGACGCGGAACGTGTAGCTCGTCCGGGGTGAGGGGTGGTAGGCCCGGTCCAGGCTCCTCACCCACAGGGTCATCACCCCGGAGCCCTGCGGCGGGATCAGGTTCAGTGTGGCCGAACCGCCGAGAGTGTCGGCGCGGGTGCGATATCTCGTGTTCGAGTACGGGTCCACGAACTGCGGAACCCCGTAAGGGCCGATTTCTGCGGCGATGACGGGGAAATCCCCCGTCCAGGAGAACTCGAAGCCGGTGACGTCGTCGACCCCGTTGGAGTCCAGGGTCACATGGACTGGTTCACCACCCTGGTTCCACTCGTCATCGTCCGAGTAGTTGGACACGGAGAGGGTCGGAGACTTCGACGGGGCGGTGTTGTCGATCGTGACGTAGCACTCGGTCGACCAGTCCGAGGCCGTGCCGCCTGCTACCGTCTGCGCCCGCCACGCGTAGGTTTCTCCGTCGGTGAAGGCATCTGCCGGGAGGTCGACTGTCGCCTCGAACCCGAGGGCGGCGCGCTCCCGCGAGACCGTTGTGATCCGGCTCGGGTCGGTGACCGGCCAGGCCTGGTATTGAACGGTGACTGGGGCGTTGTCGGTGGGCTCGTCGCTTCCCGGTATGCCCATGACGGTGAGGCCTTCGCGGGCCCCGAGGTAGGTGGGCTTGTCCGCGTCGGTCGAGCAGCTCTGGACGCCGTTGAAGAGCTGGGTGGGTGTGGTGGGCGTGCCGCTCGCCGCACTCACGGGTGACGCACCGACCAGCGCCAGGCCGAGAGTTCCCAGGGAAGCCAGGACAACACGCGATCTCGCGCCAAAAGATATACTCAAGTGAATCCCTCCCGAAAAATTCCCGAATGCGGTGCTCTGGCACGCAACCGCTTACGGGCAGTAAGGGGATCGTAATGTGTGGTTCACGTGAGGGCAATGTGAATAGAGAGGGGAGCTGAGTCATTGGTGTTGCACCGAAAGCAGGCCAAATGCTCATGAAGTTCACTTGATGGACGAAGAGCTTCAGGTCGTCGCGCTTTGCACGGTCCGGCAATCCCGAGCCTGCGACCTCGTCCGAGCCTCCGCTGACCTGGCTTGAGTTCTAACTCTCACCGAGAGCCTTACGGTCCCACTCAAACAACGTCACACCGGAAATTCATCGCTGCGACGGATAGGCGCCTCGTAGGAAATCTCATAGGAAGTAGCCGGGGGCACCGGCCGCCACGCAAAGACGCCTCCAGGGCCACGGCGCAAGACGCTTCAGAACGTCGGTGCTTGCTTCAGCCAGGACCTCTTTGGCCCTATCCGAGTGCACTGGACCGGCATCGTCCAACAAATCGACTTCGTCTGCAGCGAGCCGTACTGCTCGAGGCAGGCCTTGTATTCGCTCACCGCAGGGAAGCGAATCGCCGAGGTCCTTCGCCGTAGATACTCGCTGGCATGCCCCCCTGCCGGTGGTCAGCGGACAGACCGCCACCTCTGCCAACCGTTCGTCAGTGGGCCGAGGACTACTACGAGGTCCCAGTCGACCTGAAGGCCGTTCGCCACGTCCTTTCTCGCCGTCCTCTGACCGAAGAAGTGGTCAGCACACTGAACTCGGAGATCGCTCTGGCCGACCTCGCGGAGGACATCGCGGAGATCGGCTGTCCGAGGAACTGAGCCATAGAGCAACGACGAGGCCCCTGGACGCGATGCCAGGGGCCTGGGATCCAGGCAGGGGGTCTACTCGGACTCGCGACAGCGCCGAGTGCCGAAGGCCGTACCGCCTACTCGCGAGCGGCGAGTCCGCGACTGCCGACGGGAGTACCAGAAGCGGAGGCGGTTGTCTCGTACGCCCGCGTAACGGAGAAGCCGCAACCTCCTGGCCTCAGCCTCGCCTGCTTAGCAGTACCGGGCTTCTGCTCGGGCGAAACCGTCGCTGTACCCGTTGCGGTAGCCGCGGTCGTAGTCGCTGCCCCTGTGGCTACCCCGATACCCCCTGTGCATCCGGCAGTCATCCCGAGCGTCCCGGTAACCATCCCGGAATCCATCGCGGAAGCCCCGTTGGTATTCGCGCTGACTCTCGCTCGAGCTGGCGTGGGTCTGGCTCGGCGTTGCCGCTGCTGCCGCCACCGGCTGCAGGCCAAGCGGGGCGAGGGCGAGGATGAGGACCGAACCAGCAACGGCAGATCGCTTACAGAGCCTTGGGTGCATGACCGTACCCCTTTGCAACATAGGTCACATCGGTCACTTCCACCGTAGTAGCCCACATGGGTCCCGCAACTTGCTTACATCAGCGCCAGAAGCACCTCCGCTCCACGACGTGTGGACCCACGGCCGTGTATGCGGTCGCGGGGCCGTCGCCCGACCGGTATGGCCGTCGCCGACCGATCCACAGAGAGCTACGGATCAGGAGGTGGGACTGGCCGCACGACACGGTGAGTGTCCAACTACGTGAGAACGCCAACGCACAACAGCGAACGCGTGCGGGCACCTCCGGATATCCGCGGACCATCGCAGCAGGTGAGAGGCACACCAGCCCAAGGTCGAGCGCCCATACGAGTTGCTTCGGGACGAAGAGGGCGTGGGTTCACACCCCGCCACCCCGACGCGGTTCTCAGCTGGAGCCGGCGATGACCTGCCCGACGACGGAGAGGCGCTGCTCGCATTCCGGGCAGGTCGCCTCACCGAAGGCATGAGTCAGGGCGCGCGCAACTTCCTCGTGGCCGTCGGCCAGGGCAAGGTCGTAGAGGCGGCGGCCGAGACCTTCCAGCGCATGCGGGTCGGCCGGATGGAGAGGGAAGGTTTCGATGTCGTCGGAGAGGGCGTAGTCTTCCGCCGCGCTGAAGAAGCCCCGCTCTCCGATGATCACCCACAGCGACGCGCACCCGTCGGGATCGGGGCACTCGAGTTCGTATTCCTCGTTGACGACGCCCCAGATCAAGTCCCGTGCCCAGTGGATGTCACCCTCCAGGTTCAGGACCGCCTCAAGCAGGTGGCAGTAGTCATTCCGGTCGACCGTGACCTGCCGCCACCGGTTTGCGGCGGCCAGCAGGCGTGCGACTTCCGGCTCGTGCCGGTCGCGCAGGTTCCGGGTCTCGTACCGCTGGTCCGCCTGGACGAGAAGGGCGCCGGCAAGGAGGAGGGCCGAAGCTGCCGTGTCGGCATGGTCGTCCTCCGCCATGTCGGTCAGCGTGGGCAGCACCAACGGATGGGCGACGTCCAGGGAACCGTTGTGGTAGAGCTCCGTCCAGAGGTCGCTCCAGGCCTGACTTGCCCGGCCTTTGGCGGCACGTTCCAGCAGGGTCCTCAGGCGGTCGGAATCGGCGTCGTCCGTGCGGGGAACAGGAGAACTCGTCGTCATCTCCGGCATCCAAGCAGACTGCCGCAAGCGCGCTTTCGACGACTCGTCGATTGCGAACGTTGACAGCGGGAGGGGCAGCTCGGCGCGAAGTTCGGGGCCGTCTCCGGGCCGTCCGAGGTCAGCCGAAGCCGACCGACAACGACAGCAGCCCACGGCGTCTGAGCTGGTCAGAGCCGTGGGCTTCTTCAGGTCCGCTGGTCAGCGGAAGGGCCGATCAGTAGACCGGCCACTGCTCGCGCTCGATGGAGCTTGACTCGGCCCATTGAGACTGGCGGCCCAACGGGCCACCTCAGCGATAGGCAGGCGCCCGCGCCCCGGGCACGGGAATGCTCTCAGCCCTCCTTGGCGAGGGCCCGGACGAAGCGGGCCGCGTCGATCGTGCCGACGCCGGTCGCCATGTCGTAGCCCTTCACCGCGGTGTAGCCGGGGACTCCCGCGTAAGTGTTGTTCGTGCCGTCCTTCGCGTCCACGATCCCGGTGGACGGGTTCCGCGAGGACTGCGCGAACAGCGTGTACAGCGCCTGGTGGATGTCGCCCAGCCGGTGTCCGGCGACCTGGTCGGCCAGGGCCACGATGCCTGCGAAGAGCGGGCTGGCCTCGCTGGTGCCGGTGTAGACGTCCCAGCCGACCCGCTTCGGGTCGAAGCTGGAGTACACCCATGCGCCGCCGTTCATCGCGGCGGACATCGAGACGTCGGGGGTGCCGCGGCGGTCGCCGACCACCTGCTTGACCCCGTTCTGGTACGAGGGACGGGCGAATACATGGGACTTGCCGCCGCCGCTGGCGCCGTGGTCGTTGTAGACGCTGTCCGGCGCGATGCGGTCGCCCTTGGCGTCCAAGTGCAGTTGGGTGCCGCCGACCGAGACGACCAACGGGTCGGAGGACGGCCAGGAGTTGGCCCTGTACGGGTAGTCGGCGTCGCCGTTTCCGGTGGGGCTGGTGGCTCCGTCGTCGCCGGAGGCGGCGAGGACGGTCACACCGTGCCTGGCCGCGTCCTTGAAGGCGTACCGCAGGTTCTGAATGCTGGAGAAGTCACCGCGCCGGTAGCCGGGGAAGGTGTTCTCCGTCGCGCCGAAACTCTGGCTGATCACATCGCCCACACCTCGGTCGATGAGCGACTTCTCGGCGTCCATCATCTCCCGCAGGCCGGTGGTGCCGTCCCCGCTCTGGTTGACCCCGGTCTCCACCAGGACGATGCGCGCGTCCGGGGCGACGGCGTGCGCCATCTCCACGTCGAGGGTGCTCTCATCGGCCCAGAAGTTGTGGTCGCCGTTGGAGGGGTCGAAGGGCGGGACGTTGCCCCACTTGACCACGTCGACGTGGGTGCTCTTCATGCCGAACCGGGCGCTGTAGACATCCAGGTCGTGCTGGATGGTCGGCGAGCCGAAGGAATCCACGATCACGATCGTGCGGCCCTTGCCGGTGACTCCCGCCCGGTGCAGCGAGTTCAGGTTGTACGCCTTTTGGTACTGGGTCGGGGTGTAACAGGAGATCTGCCACTTCGCCTGGCACTGCTCGGTGGTCAGCAAGCTGTGGCCCGTGCTCTCCGGTTGCTGCCCGGCTGCCGCCGGCACGGCCTTGACTCCTTGCGCGGATTGCACGGGTGCGGCCATCGCAGAATCGGACAAAATGGGTGATATCAGTGCGGTATTGGCGAAGACTGTGACCCCGGCCACTGTGACCGCAATACGGCGCCGCACGCGAACTCCGCGCATGATTAATCCCCTTGCAAGGTGAGACCCCCACTCGACGGTTGCCGCAATCCCACCTTGAGGTCATTCGCGGAGCAAGCACTTGGCCCTGTGTGACTTCTCACCGATGTGCTACTTGTCACTGTTGTCCGATTCAGGACTGTGAGGTCATGCCTGGCGCGCACAGTACGACACGGAAAGAGCGGGAGTCGCTCTCACCGACTCCCGCTCTTTCTCACTGTCCCTCAGTGATCGCGCACCCCCGACGCAGTCGGAGCGGCCCCGGCACAGTCGGGGCGGCGCCTCGCCCCCTGGATCAAGTCGCCGTCAGCGCGGCGGCCAGATGGTCGCGGAAGCGGCGGGCCGCCTCGGACACGTAGGCCCCCTCCCGCCAGTACAGCCGCAGGACCCGCTCGGCGCCGGGAGCCGCCAGTCGTACGGGCGAGAACGGCGCCCGCGACGCCGCCAGTGGGGAGCGGAGATACCACGCCGGCCCGAACCCCACGCCGAGCCCGGCGCTGACCATCTCGATGGCCGTGGTGGCCTCGTCGATCTCACAGGCGACCACCAGCTCCAAGCCGGCCTCGGAGAACAGCCGCTCAGCCAGCGTGCGCTGCCAGATCCCCGGCCGGGTGGTGACCACGGGTTCGCCCGCGAGGTCGGCCATGGTCACCTCCCGCCGGCCGGCGAGCCGGTGCCCGAGCGGCACGGCGAGCCCGACTTCCTCGCGGACCAGCTCGTCATGACCCAGCCCCGGTCCCTCGAGCACCTCGGAAGCAAGGCAGAAGTCGACCTGGCCCTCGCTCAGCCGCCCGGCCATGACCTTCGGGGTCGCCTGGAAGAGACGAACGGCGACATCCGGATGCTCGGCGATGAAGCTCTTGACCGGTTCGGTGACCGTGAGCAGCGTCTCCGAGGCGAGCGAGACGCTGCCACGGGCGAGGCCGGCGGCGTCGGAGAGTTCGCGCGTGGCGTCGTCCAGCTCGGCCAGGGCCTTGTCCACCCGGCGCAGGAACGCGGCGCCGAACCGGTTGAGGCGGATCCGCCTGCCCTGCCGGTCGAACAGCTGCACGCCCACGTCGGCCTCCAGCCGCGCGATGGTCCGGCTGATCGAGGGCTGGGCGACGCGAAGCTCGTCCGCCGCCCTGCTGATGTGCTCGTGACGTGCCACGACCTGGAAGTAGCGCAGCGACAGCAGATCCATGATGGCTACCGTTATGCCTCTACCGTTATGACTACATGGGAAAACTGGTCTTGGACAGCATATAGCGCTGCTGGCTACGGTCGTCCCTCAGAGACCTTGGATCCGGCCTGCCTGCGATTCGCCGTCGCGACGGGCATGCGCACTGTCGATCTTTGGAGGTTCCGTGCCCGTCGGTTATCTGGTCACTGTGGCGTTGGCCGCGATCGGCACGCTGTTCGCGCTGGCGCCGGTGCCGTGGTCGCGCCCGCTCGGCCACGTGAGCTACTTCTTCGGCCTCGCCGCGAACGAATTGCCGTTCGCGGCCTTCTGGTGGCTGGTGCTGCTCCCGACCGCGCTGGCGTTCGGCGAAGGTGACATCCGTTCGCCGGGCGCTTGGGCGGTCGTCGCCCTGGCCGCTCTGACCACGCCCGGGCTCGCGGTCATCGCCCATCGCGCGCTCGGGGAGCGGGACCGGATCGAACGCGCCATGGCCGACGGGCTGGGTGCCGGGTGGCGTGCCGCCATAGACGCCGACCTCGCCGAGGGGCTGCGGCGCCGCCTCCCGCTGGCCCGCATCCTGTTCCTGCCCATCTTCCGGCGCCGCTGGGATGTCCGGCGCGTGGCCAACCTCGCCTACGGCGACGCAGGTCGCCGCAACCTGCTCGACCTCTACCATCACCGCTCGCGCCCGCAGGGCGCGCCCGTACTGATCCACCTGCACGGCGGCCACTACCGCCAGGGCCGCAAGAACACCCAGTCGCTGCCGCTGCTCCACCACCTGGCCGGCCGGGGCTGGGTGACCGTCAGCGCCAACTACCGGTTGCAGCCCAAGGCCCAGCACCCCGACCACCTGATCGACCTGAAGAAGATCATCGCCTGGGTGCGGGAACACGCCCACGAGTACGGGGCCGATCCTGCGACGCTGTTCGTCACGGGCAGTTCGGCGGGCGGGCACAACGCGGCCCTGGCCGCGCTCACCCAGAACGACCCCGCTTTCCAGCCGGGCTTCGAAGACGCCGACACCTCGGTGACCGGCGCCATCTGCCTGGGCACCTACTACGGCCCCATCAGCGACGATCCGACATCCTCGCCGCTGGCCCGCATCACACCGGGCGCCCCGCCGTTCCTCCTGGTACACGGCGACCTGGACCCGCTCGTGCCCGTGGCCGACGTCCGCCAGGCCGCCGAGCGGCTCCGCCGTACCTCCTCCAACGCGGTTGTCCACGCCGAACTGCGCCACGGGAACCACGCCTTCGACCTGTACCACTCGGTTCGCTTCGAAGCTGTCGTCGACGCGATCGAGGCCTTCACCGCCTGGGTGAGATCACGGGAGAGGACCGCCCCGGAAGCCGGGCAGGCCTGCGCCCCGGTCGAGCAGAAGACCACATGGTCGGCCGGGGCGTCCGCCAAGGGCCAAGACGATTAAGTTTCCGGCGTTTTCCCAGAGTTGATGGGAGTAGGTCACGACCATGCCGATCGGATACCTGGTGACGACGGCGCTCCTCGCCTGGTGCACCTTCTTCGCCGTTGTCGCACCGCGCCGGCCCCGACCGCTGGCGAGCCTGAGCTTCTGGTTCGGCCTGATCCTCAACGAAGTGCCGTTCCTGGGCATCTACGCACTGGTGGCCTGCACGGCACTGGCCGCCGCCCAGGGCGATCTGGGGTCACTGGGCGCCAAGGCGACGGTCGGCGTGGCCGTCGTCACCGCCGCCGGGCTCGCCGTCTCCGCCTGGCGGGGCCTGCGGACGGATCAAGTGGTCGGGCGGGCCCTTGAGCAGGGGCTGGGGACCGGCTGGCGGGAGCGTGTGCACGTGCCGCTGCGCCGCCACCGGCCCTGGGTCCGCATCCTGCTGCTCCCGGGCTTCTTCTGGCGGCGTGACGTGGAGCGGATCCCCAACATCGGCTACGGGGACGCCGGGCGCCGGAATCTGCTCGACGTCTACCGCCGCCGCGGCGCGCCGCAAAGCGGGCCGGTCCTGGTCTACTTCCACGGCGGCGGCTACGCCAGCGGAGCGAAGAACCGCGAGGCACGCCCCCTGCTGTACCGGCTCGCCGGCCAGGGGTGGGTGTGCATCAGCGCCAACTACCGGCTGCGGCCCCAGACCACTTTCCCCGGCCACCAGATCGACGCCAAGAAGGTCATCGCCTGGGTCCGCGAGCACGGCGTCGAGTACGGCGCCGATCCCTCGCGGCTGTTCGTGGCGGGCAGTTCCGCCGGATCCAACATGGCGGGCCTGTGCGCGCTCACGCCGAACGACCCGGCGTTCCAGCCCGGATTCGAGTCGGCCGACACCTCCGTCACCGCCGCGATCTGCCTCTACGGCTACTACGGCCGCTACTTCGGCGATCCGCCGGACGAGCCCCCGCCGCCGCCCCAGCCGCAGGGATACATCCACCCCGGTGCGCCGCCGTTCCTCATCGCCCACGGCACCAAGGACGCGCTGGCGACCGTCGAGGCCGCCCGGCACTTCGCCGGTCAGCTGCGCCGCATCTCGGACAACGCCGTGGTCTACGCCGAACTGCCCGGCGGGCAGCACTCGTTCGACGCTTTCCACTCCCCGCGCTTCGAGGCGGTCGTGGACGGCGTCGAAGCCTTTGCCGCCTGGGTCCTGGCTCCGCAGCGCGCTCCCGACTCAGCCCGCCAGGTGTAGTGACCTGAGGCAGTGGGTGCTACGCCGAGCAGACCCGATCGACACATACGGCACACACGCCCCTCACATTTTCCATACAATCTCCCCCTGTCTGCCGTGTCTGCCGCGTGGGGGCGGCGTACGTGTCCGGAACGGAATCGTCCACGCCGGCATGTGCGGACACGAATCGCCAGCAGACGCTGAGCACAAGAGCCAGGGGGCGTACATGTCTTTTCAGTTTGGCCCGAAGTGGCCGGAATCCGGTGGTGCCCGGGGAAGGAAGAGCGGCGGAGGCAAGAGGCGCCGGAGCTACGGAGGCCTGGTGGTCGGGCTTGTGGCCTTGTCCCTCGGCCTGTCGGGGTGCTCCGGCACGGATCAGGTCGACAACGCAGCAGCGACACTTTCGGCTTCGGCGGGCATATCCGCTTCTCCCTCCGCCACTCCTCCCGCTGACACTTCTCCCTCCGCCACGCCTTCGACGTCCCCGTCCGCGACTCCCTCGAAGCAGCCCGTCGTCAAGGAGACGGTGAGCAGCTACGTCGGCTGGAACCTGCAGAAGGCCGTGGCAGACGCCCGCGGGCACCACATCAAATCGGTGTCCTACGGGGACGCGAGCGAGCTGGGCCGCACCGTGGTGCACACCTACAACTGGAAGGTGTGCTCGCAGACGCCGTCCGCCGGTGTCCACAGCACCGTCACGAAGCTCGCGTTCAAGATCGTGGGGGTCAACGAGTCATGTGCGAATCCCCCGCGCGCCACGTCCGGCAGTACGTCCAGCAACGGTGGGTCCTCCGGCGGGTCCTCTTCCTCCGGTAGCTCCGGATCCGGATCTGGAGGCTCCGGTTCCGGCTCGGGTGGCAGTTCGTCGACGGGCGGCGGCTCCACCAAGACACAGCTGTGCAGCATCCGGTCCAACGCCGGCAACTGCTACCACGCCGGACAGTTCTGCCGGGCGTCCGACGTCGGGGCGAGGACCACGGACGCCGCCGGGCGTGAGATCACGTGTGGCTATCAGTCCGGCGCGAACCGGTGGCACTACTGAGCGTCTCAGGCGCTGCGGCGGCGCAGCGTAAGCCAGGTGCGCCGTGCCGCCCTGCCGGGCTCCTCCGTGGCCCGCAGTTCGACCAGTTCGGGGAACCGGGCGCGCAGTTCCGACTCGAGGCGGGAGTGGAGGGTGAACCCGGCTGCCGGGCAGTGTGTGCAGGTGCCCGCCATCCGGACCTCCGCCCGCCGGTCGTGGGCGGACACGATCGTCACTTCGCCGCCGTGGGAGCGGATGTAGTCGCCGGCGGATCCGTCCAGGACGTCCTGCAGTGCGGCGCGCAGCCGGTCGTCCTCGGTGACCACGTCGGCCGGCCGCCACCGCTGGGGGTGCTGCAGTGCGGCGCTGAGCGCGTCGCGCATCCGCACCCCCGCGCCGGACCAGCTCCGGCCGTCGGCGAGCCGTATCACCACGGCCTGGGTCTCCACCGCGATGGAGGCGACGTCTTCGGAGTGGAGCAGTCTCCCGAGCTCGTCCGGTGCCTCGGCGATCTCTCCGAGGACCGGCAGCGTGCCGGCGGGGATCACCCAGCGGACGGCCTGCGGGTCGGCGGTGGCCTCGGGGTGCATGGGGACGACGCTCATGCCAGCAGTCCTACGACGGTGTGCGTCAGGAAGGCCATCGTCCAGGCCAGCACGAACATGTAGCCGAAGGCGACCGCGGGCCATCTCCACGAGCCGGTCTCACGGCGCATGACCCCGATGGTCGACATGCACTGGAGCGCGTAGAGGAAGAAGACCAGCAAGGCGGCCGTCGTGGCCGGGGTGAAGAGCTTCTCTCCCTGGTGCGGCCCGTCGGTGTACGTCATGTGCGCCAGGGTTTCGGCCGGCTGGTCGGGGTTCTGGGCGGCGGCGACCTGGCCGAGGGTGGCGACGAACACCTCGCGGGCGGACAGCGATGCCAGCACGCCGACGTTGATCCGCCAGTCGAAGCCGAGGGGTTCGAAGACGGGTTCGATGGCGTGACCGATGTCGGCGGCGTAGCTGTGGTCGACCTCGTAGGCCGAGACCGCGGTCCGGTCCCCCGGGTCGACCCCTGCGGAGCGCAGTTGGGCGTCGCTGTGCATGGGCAGGGTGAGCAGCAGCCACAGCACGACGGTGGCCAGCAGGATGATCCGGCCGACCTTGTGCAGGAAGCCCTTGCAGGCGCTCCACATGGACTCGACCACCGACCGGGGCCGCGGCAACCGGTAGGACGGCATCTCCATGTAGAACGGCAGCACCGGGCCGCCCCGGCTGCTGAACCGCTTGAAGACCCAGGCCGTCGCCATGGCCGAGAGCGCGCCGACGAGGTACAGGGCGAACATGACGACGCCCTGGGCGCCGAAGGGACCGACGCTGGCATCGGGGCTGACCAGCAGGCCGGTCAGCAGCACATAGACCGTCAGGCGCGCCGAGCAGGTCATCAGCGGCGCGCCCATCATGGTCGCGAAGCGGTCCTTGGCCGACGGGAGGGAGCGGGTGGCCATGATGCCCGGGATGGCGCAGGCGAGGGAGGAGAGCAGGGCGACGAACGCCCGGCCCTCCAGCCCGGCCTTGGCCATGATCCGGTCCATCAGGAAGGCCGCGCGGGAGAGGTAGCCGCTGCCCTCCAGCAGGGAGATCATGAGGAACAGCAGGGCGATCTGCGGCAGGAAGACCAGAACGCTGCCCAGGCCGCCGATCAGGGCGTTGCCGAGGAAGCCGGCGAGCAGCGGGTTCGAGACGTACTCGGTGACGAGCGTGCCGAGCCAGTCGAAGAGGCTCTGCACCGCGTCCTGCAGCGGTGTCGCGACGGTGAAGATGATCTGGAAGAACGCGAACATGGTCGCGAAGAAGATGAGCGTGCCCCACAGCGGGTGCAGCAGTACGGCGTCGATCCGCCGCGTGCGGTGGTCGACCTCGGGGACCCGGTAGTCCGCGCTCTGCAGCAGCGACTCCACCCAGGCCCGCCTCTGTGAGGGGTCGGTGGGCGGCGGGAGGACCGGCCGCTCCCATGCGGCCCAGTCGAGCAGCATGGACCGCAACCGCGCCAGGTCGTTGCGTGACCCGCTCGTCACCCCGACGACCGGCACGCCCAGAGCGCGGCTGAGGGCCGAGACGTCGAGGGTGCCGCCGCGACGGGCCAGTTCGTCCCGGAAGGTGAGTACCACGCAGACCGGCAGGCCCGTCTGCATGACCTGGGCGAGCAGCCCGAGGGAACGACGCACCGTCGTCGCGTCGATCGTGACGAGAATCCCGTCGGGTGTGCCGATGTCCGGGTTGTCCGGGTCGAGCACGTCGGCGACGACCTGCTCGTCCGGGCTGATCGGGTCGAGGCTGTAGGTGCCGGGGAGATCCTCGATGACCACCTCGTGCTCGCCGACGCGCGCCGTCCCCTCATAGCGTGCGACGGTCACTCCGGGGTAGTTGCCGGTCTTGGTCCGCAGGCCGGTCAGGGCGTTGAAGAGCGTGCTCTTGCCCGAGTTGGGGCTGCCGACGAGAGCCAGGCGGATGTTGCCGGTGACCGTCTGGGCCACCGGACCGCAGTGCGCGCTCATGCAGTGCGCCGTACACGGATGCCGGCGGCCTGCTCTTTGCGCAGTGCCACCTCGTACTCCACGACCTGGAAGACGACGGGGTCGCCGAGCGGCGCCTTCCGCAGCACGGTGACCTCCGCGCCGGGGGCGAACCCCAGGTCGAACAGTCGTCGCGCGGTGCTCGGCTCGACCGACTCGTCGATGTCGGTCACCTGGCCGCTCATCCCGGGTCGGAGGTCGGCCAGTCGCGCGCCTTCCGCTGAATCCGTCGGCACGGGCGGACCGCTCTGACGCCCACCCAACTGCACTGAGACCATCGACATCCTCAACCCCGGGATCACCTCTATAGCTTAGGGCAGGCTAACCTTTTATCCCGGTAGCGGCAATATCGCCCCCCTTACCGCAGTGCTGCTGGTAGCCGTTCACACTCGGCAGGCAGTGTCCTGGCGGCGAAAGAGACTGTCAGTGGCGGCCCCTGGAGTCACCGCATGGTCGATCAGAGACTCGCTTGTGCGGGGCTGCACGACTTCGCCACCTGGGCCCCGGTGTTGCGGCTGCTGCGGGACCGCGGCACCGGTCAGCGCTCCGATGCCGTCGCGCGCGCGACAGGGCGCATAGGGCGGGGTAGTTGGAGCCTGCCGCTGGAGCCGCCGCGGCCCAGGCCCGGGAGTGCCGCTCAGGTGGACGACCTCCAGGAGGAGTTCGACGCGGTGGGGCGGGTGCGCGAGGCACTCGAGGCGGCCGGCGTCGACGACGTCTCCTTTTCCGTGAAGTTCGCGCCGACCGGGCAGGCGACGCTCCGTGTGATGGGGCCGAGCCCCGCCGTCGAGTCCGGCATCGGCACCGCGCAGCCGGGGGCGCTGATCCTGGTCGACGGCGCGGTGCCCGAGCCCTGGCGCCGGCTGCCGGATCCGATGCCCGGCGCGGTGCCGGCCCCGACGGCGGACCCGGCGCTGCTGGCCCGCACGCTGCGCGAGCGGGGGCCCGACGCCGTCGGCGCGACCGACGCGGAGATCGCCGCCACGGAGGCACGGCTCGGCGTCGCGCTGCCTGAGGAGCTGAAGGCGCTCTACCAGGTCGCCCACCCGACGTGGGAGCACGGCTCGGAGACCGCTGACGAGGCCGCGGAGCGGATCGACAGGGCGGTCGGGGGGAGCTCTTCCCGCTGGACTCCTTCTACGTCGCCGACGCCGCGTCCCGTCCCTCCCCCTGGGGCCACGGCGCCAGGGAGGCGGTCGTCACCGAGCCCGATGCCGCCGTGCAGGGCCTGGTCGGCTCGCCGGGCTGGATCGTGTTCGGAGACAACGGCGGGGGCGACCGTCTCGCGGTCGACCTGACGCCGGGACCGCGCGGGCACATCGGACAGATCATTCTGATCGGTCACGAGGGGTACGTCGGCGCGGAGATCGTCGCGGGCTCCCTCACCGACCTGGTGCTCGACCGGTTGCACCGCAGAGCACGGGGTCGGCAGGGCGAGCAGCCGCCCGTCGTGGCGCACGTCAACATCCGCGGCACGGCGAGCGTCGAGGCCGCCGCCCATCCCGGCCTGGAGGTGCTGTCCATCGGGGTGTGGGACGACGCAGCGGTCAGCCTCGCCCCGGTCGTCGGACTGCCGCGGCTGCGCACACTGTGCGCCTACCCCGGCACGCTCGCCGATCCGCTGGAGATCGCCCGGCTCAAAGGCCTCGAGTTCTTGGAGCTCGGCCCTGAGGAATGGAGGGTGCTGCTCGACGCCGGGGCGGTCCCGCGCAGCCTGTCGGCCGCCGCCATCACGGTCCACGGCCGGCAGGATGTGCTGCCGACCGTGGACCTGGCCAACGAGATCCTGGCGCTGTGGGACCGCCCGCAGATCGTCCGCACCGTCCTCAAGGGCGACCTCGGGCCCGCCGCGCGGACCGCCGGTGGCTGAACGCCGGGTGACGCCGTCCTGACGTGCGCATCATGCGTCGGATGTCTCACCCTTGGAACATTGTGATGCGCACGGGCGAGGATGTACGTTCCTCCGAGTGATCAGAATTGCAGTGATCGTATTCATCGGGGCTCTCGCCATATCCTCCGGCGTCGCGGCGTTGACTGTGTCGCCCTGGTGGTGGCTGGCCGCCGTGTTGTGCGCGGGGATAGCCGGACTCGGCACTTATGACCTGCTTCAAAAGCGCCACTCCGTCCTGCGCAACTACCCGGTCCTTGGACACATCCGCTTCATGCTGGAGTCGATCCGGCCGGAGTTGCAGCAGTATTTCATTGAGCGCAATTTCGATGGCCGCCCGTACGACCGCGATGTGCGCAGCCTTGTCTACCAGCGCGCCAAGGGGACCGAGGCGGAGATCGCGTTCGGCACGGAGCGGAACGTCTACGCCGAGGGCTACGAGTACTTCGAGTCGTCGATGAGGCCGCGCCCGGTGCCGACGGAGCAGCCCCGGGTCCGCATCGGCGGCCCGGACTGCACCCAGCCCTACGACATGGCCCTGCTCAACGTCTCGGCCATGAGCTTCGGTTCGCTGTCCGCCAACGCCATCCTCGCCCTGAACCGGGGGGCCGCCCTCGGAGGCTTCGCTCACGACACCGGCGAGGGCGGTATGTCGGAGTACCACCTGCGCCACGGTGGTGACCTGGTGTGGGAGATCGGTACCGGATACTTCGGCTGCCGCACCGCGGACGGCGGATTCGATCGCGCGCGGTTCGCCGAAAAGGCCGCCCGCGACAACGTGAAATGCGTGTCACTGAAGCTGTCCCAGGGAGCCAAGCCCGGTATCGGAGGGGTGCTGCCCGGAGAGAAGGTCAGCGCCGAGATAGCCCGGGTGCGCGAGGTTCCCGAGGGGCAGACCGTCATTTCTCCCCCTTACCACCAGGTTTTCGACACACCCCGGGAACTGATCCGGTTCATCGCCGAAATGCGTGAGCTGTCCGGTGGCAAGCCGGTCGGCTTCAAACTGTGTGTGGGCTCCCGGCGGGAGTTCCTGGCGGTGTGCAAGGCCATGGTCGAGGAAGGCACCGCGCCGGACTTCATCATCGTCGACGGCGCTGAGGGCGGCACCGGAGCCGCCCCGCTGGAGTTCGCCGACCACCTGGGAAGTCCGCTCACCGAGGGACTGATCACGGTCCACAACGCCCTGGTCGGCACCGGCCTGCGGGACCGGATCAAGATCGGCGCCAGCGGCAAGGTGGCCACCGGGGCCGACGTCGTCAAGCGCATGCTGCAAGGCGCCGACTTCACCAACGCGGCCCGCGCCATGATGTTCGCGATCGGATGCATCCAGGCGCAGAGCTGCCACACCAACACCTGCCCCGCCGGCGTCGCCACACAGGACCCGCGCCGCGCACGCGCGTTGGACGTCGCCGACAAGTCGGCCCGGGTCCACCGCTTCCAGTCCGGCACGGTGAAGAGCGCACTGCAGATCATCGCCTCGCTGGGCGTGAGCGAACCCGCCGAACTGCGCCCGAGCATGCTGCGCCGGCGCGTGGACCCGGTCACCGTCCGCTCCTACGCGGAGCTCTACGACTGGCTGACCCCCGGCCAGTTGCTGATCGAGCCGCCCGAGTCCTGGGCGGCGGACTGGAAGGCCGCTGATCCCGACCGTTTCGCCGCCTGACAGGCCCGTAGCCGGCTTCGGGGGCGGGACCTGTCCGTCGTGGCGCTCCTACCGGAACACCGCCTGGAACACCGCCCCCGGTCGGCGCCGGCCGCACGCACGTGTCTGCGGCGGCCGGCGGGAGCGCCGGGAGCGTCCCGCCCGGGTGGCCGCCGGCGCAAGGTTCCTGGAGCATCGCCGCAGGTGAGTTGGCCTGGTCTCCCCCACATCGCCACGGAGTGAACCGACGGCGACCGGCGTGGTGATGGTGATCAGCGGCAGCCGTTCCCTCAGCCGGCCTGTGGTGTGTCCTCGCCGCTGCCGTACGGGCGGGTGAGGAGCTCCATCGCGTGGCCCACCGGGTCCTGGAAATACAGGCCGCGGCCGCCGTCGCGGTGGTTGATCTGGTCGGGCTGTTCCAGGTACGGGTCGGCGTAGTACGTCACGTGGGCCTGCTGGATTCGGTCGAACGCCGCGTCGAAGTCCTCGTCGGACACGAGGAAGGCGTAGTGCTGGGAGGCGATCGGCCCCTCCGGGTCGGCCATGTAGTCGAGGGTGACGCCGTTGCCGGTGGCGACGGGAACGAACGGGCCGAAGGGCGCGCCGACCTCCAGACCCAGGATGTCCGCGAGGAACTCGGCGGACTCCTGCTTGTTCCGGGCATGGACGATGGTGTGGTTCAGCTCCACGTTCATGGTGTGCCTCCCTACGGCACTCCTCGTCGGCGCCTCCGTGCCCCACCAAGCCGATGTCCGGCACGCGGTGCCGTCATTTCGACCCTAGCCGGGGCGGTCCGCGGAGGGTAGCCGGGCCCGAATCACCCGGTGCGCGGGCGGGCGGACGAGAACGCAACGCGACCAGTCGTCACTCCACGCTCTCACGAGGTCGCTGGTCCCGACGCGCTGCTCGCCGCCATCGCCGGCAGCCTGGTGAAGACGCCCTGAGCGAGCTGGAGGAGGCCCAGGTCGCCGAGTTCCTTGTGCAGGTCGGCGCGCGGGTTGTCGGCACGTACCGGCAGGTCGCCGCGGCCGGTCGTCCCGGTGCCGCCGTCGGGGCGGCCGGTTCCGGTGGGCCGTGGGCGCCGCTCCCGGAAGAGCCAGGCACCGACCAGGCCACCGATCAGGCCGCCGAGGTGTCCGAGCCAGCTCACTCCCGGTGTCCCGGGCACGGCGACGGTGAGCATGTAGGCGAAGGAGCCCGCCATGACGATGCCGATCAGCGTGTCGATCAGATGCCGGTCGAAAAGACCGCGGACCACGACGTAGCCGAAGTAGCCGAAGATCAGACCGCTGGCGCCCACGGTCTCCACGCCGCCTCGTTCGAAGAACCAGACGGTGAGTCCGCTGGTCACCGCGACGAGCAGGCTCAGCCCGAGGAAGCGGACCACACCCCGGTAGGCGGCGAGGAACCCGAAGATGAACAGCGGGCCGGAGTTGCTTTCGATGTGCGCCCAACTCCAGTGCAGGAAGGGGGCGGTGAGGATGTCGGGCAGCGTTCCGAGGTCGCCCGACATCACCCCGAACTGCCGCGAGAGGGCGTAGCCGTCGGTGTAGTTGGCCAGTTGCACCAGCCAGACCACCGCGAGGAACCCGAACATCGTGAAGAACGCCTTCCGCGCCTCCGCGATCATCTGCTCCGGCCCCACCGGCCCGGCCCCCGCCCTGTCCCTCTTCTGATCCGACCTGCCCATGGCGTGCTCCCCTCCCCCTGCGGATCCGCGTCCGCGCCAGCAGGGACCTCAAGTATTCCCGGTGGCGGGCGCGCGGAGGGAGGGGGAGCACATGTGCGCGGAGAGGTGAGCAGTCCAGTGTCGCAACAGGCCCTAGCCGTCGAAGCCGTCTCGGACGATGCGCCGGGCCACCTTGCCCCGCGCGTCGGCGAGTTCAGCGGCGATCCGGTCCTCCCGGTCACCGTCCGTCACCACGGCGGCGGTCACGGGCGTGCCGGTGAGCAGGCTGGTGCGCCTGAGGTGTGTCGGTGGGTGGGTCGCGTCCACGCTGTGTCCGCGCCGGGCGCCGACGCGCCGCTGGCGCTCGTACTCGTACTCGGGGACCGATGTCATGTGTGCGGCGAGCCGCCTCCACAGTTCGTCCGTCCCGGCATCGGCCCTGCGCGCCTTGCGCGGTCCGGTGAGGGCGGCGTTGTTGGCCTCGCGTCGCAGGGTGACGGCGACCGAGTCCGTGGTCAGGAGCCTGTCCATGAGCCCCACGGTTGCCTCGGTGGACGCGGCGCGGGCGGCCTCGCGGTCGGCCAGGTACTCCGCACGCTGGGTGGCCCGCAGCGTCAGATGGTCCAGCAGTGACAGCACGCCGCGGACGAGCAGTCGCGGTACGACGCACAGCACGTTGACGACCATGTCGAGGGCGGACGGTCTCGCGGTCGGGGCGAAGTAGTAGAGCCAGGTGGTCAGCGAGTGGTACGCCGTCGACACGACCAGGCCGTGGCGTGTGTCCCCGTTGCTGTAGTGGCCGAGCTCGTGGCCCAGCAGGGCGATTCTCTGCTGCGGCGTGAGGGTCTCCCACAGGGGCAGCCCCAGCGTCAGCAGCCGACGCCCGCGCAGACCGTAGAGAGTATGACGCTCGCGTTGATCTTCGCGTCAACGGTGATCAGGTCCACGCCGCGGGTACCGACCACTTGGGCGACCTGATCGACCAGCGCATAGAGCTCCGGCGCGTCGGCGCGGTGCAGCACCAGGGCGTCCTGGGGCAGCCCCGGCGGCCTCGGTCTGAGCGCCCATGCCGCCACCAGGAGGACAACACCCAGCGCGATGCCCACGCCGCCCCATCCGCTCAGGAGACACCAGATCCCGCTCAAGGCCAGCACCGCGGTGACGGCGTGCACGGCGATCGCGATCGCGTAGGCGAGGAGCGAGGAGGTATCGCGCCGGGCGCGCAGGTTCTCCCCCTCCGTCACCTCGGCGAGCAGCCTCTCGCCATGGCGCCGGGCAAGGGCCCGCCGCGCCCTGTCCAGCCCGTCCAGCCGGTTGTGTTCCTCCTCCGGCGTCGGGTCCACGTTCCAGTCACACGCGGCACACCACACGACGAACCGTGCGTCCGCGCGGATCTCGGCACCGCACGCCGGGCACGGCTGAGTCCTCTCCGCCGCGGCACTGGACATGGACGTGCTCTCCCCCACCCTGCGACCCTCCCCAGGATCACCCGTTCTCGACAGGCCGAAGCTGATCACGCGTGCACGCTCGCGTCGTCTCGTTTGGATCACGTGCGAACCGTGCGGCGCGCAGCTCCTTTACCTCGCCGCTCCTGCGCCTCTCCCTTGCCGCTCCCTCGCCGGACGGTGTTGGTTCGGGTCTTCGCGGACGGCCCGGTTCGGGGCCTGGTGGCGGGGAACACGGGGCACACGGAGAAGGTCGTCGGCCGGAGCGGCCGCCGGTCGGGCGCCTTGACCGGGCCCGGGCCGTCCGACACCCCGCGGAGGAACCCGATGTGCCGTCTGTTCGGACTCAGCAGCGCGCCGCGACGCACCCGCGCCACCTTCTGGCTGCTGGACGCCCCCGACAGCCTCAGCCGGCAGAGTCACCGCGATCCGGACGGCACCGGGCTGGGGTACTTCGGCGCGGACGGCACTCCACGGGTCGACAAGGCGCCGATCGCCGCCTACCGGGACCGCGCGTTCGCCGAGGACGCCCGGCAGGTGGAGTCCGCCACCTTCCTCGCCCATGTGCGGTTCGCCTCGACCGGCGGCCTGGACCCCCGCAACACCCACCCCTTCGAGCAGGAAGGGCGGTTGTTCGCGCACAACGGGGTCATCGAGGGCCTCGACGCGCTCGACGACCACCTGGGCGAGGACCGGTCACTGGTCAGGGGCGACACCGACTCGGAGCGGTTCTTCGCCCTCGTCACCCGGGAGGCCCGCAAGCACGGCGGTGACGTCACCGCCGGCATCGCGCAGGCGGCGCGCTGGATCGCCGGGCACCTGCCCGTGTACGCCCTCAACCTGGTCCTCGTCACCCCCGACCAACTGTGGGCGCTGCGTTACCCCGACACCCACGAGCTGTACGTCCTCCAGCGCGCGGCGGGCGGCCAGCACGGCACCCGGCACCTCGACCACAGTGGCAGCCACGGGCGGATGCGGGTCCACTCCGAGGCCCTGGCCGGGCATCCGGCTGTCGTCGTCGCCAGCGAGCGCATGGACGACAACCCCCGCTGGCATCTGCTGGAGGCGGGCGAACTGCTCCACGTCGGCTCCGACCTGCACACCGCCCGGCACCTCGTCCTGCCCGATCCGCCGGCGCATCCGCTCACCCTCGACGACCTGCGCCCCGACGCCGCCGCCTCGCAGAAGGCCGCCTAGGGTCTGCCGTCACGCCAACTCTCTCTGCCGATGGGGGGATTGCCCAACCAAGCGATCTCGCAGGCCGGTTGTGGCCCTGCTGTGACACTGTTGTGACGGGCGGAGTGGCCCGTGTCACAGCTGCAGTGGTCCAGGACCTGATGGGGTGCTCGGACACACGTCGCCGGGTGCGTGTCGCGCGTCGTCGGACACGTGGGGCGCCCCTCCCGCAGGGAGGTGAAGGGCATACTCACGGTTCTCGCCCTCGGGGGTGTCGCCGTCTTCCTCGTCTGTGCCGTCGGTGCGCTGATCGCCCTGGTCAGGACGCTCGTGATGGCGCTGCCGGGTCGGCCCCGGCCATGGCCGGCGCAGCTGATGCGCCGTGCCGCGTTGACGGTCGGCCTCGCGGCCGTGGCCATCTATGCACTGGGGCTCCTCGACGTCGCGCTGTCCGAGCACGAGTTCGGCAACGGCGCGGACTCGGTACCCGCTCCGGCCTGCCGCGACGGCTTCGACAGTGAGATCCGCCGGCACCTCACCCACCATCAGCCCTCCTACCTCCCGCTGGGCTTCGACTGCTTCCTCGACGACGGCACCGTCTATACGAGCAACCCCAACTACGGCTGGATGAACTGGACGAGCATGTCCCTCGCACTGTCCGGTGCGCTGCTCGCCGTCGGCGCGCACCGCCTGACCGATTCCGGAGGGACCGCGGCATGAGGCCGCTCGTGGTCTTCCCGGGGCTTGTGGTCGCCTCGGCCTAGCCCAGCGGGGGTTCCGAGTTCGCGCGCTTTTTTCGCCCGCCGCGCGGGGGCGGACGGGTCGGGTCGGCGTGCCGCGCGTCACACGCCGCCATCTCGCGGGCGGGCGTGACCTGCCGCGCACCGCTACCGGGCGAGGTCGCCAACTCGACTTGTTTTCCTCGCACTCGGAGCTATTCGCACAGGCGTCCTTTTTGGGATGCTTATCCAGTTCTATGGCTTTCCGTCCGCTCACCCCTTTCACACGGGATCGTCCGCGATAGCCACTTCGCACCACAGGAAGCAGCAACGGATATGTCCCCTTCGCCTTCGCCCGAGATGCCTGAAATCCCCTTCGCTCCTTGCACGGTTACCGCCGCCGAGCTCGTCCCCGGCGATCTGCTCGCCCGGTCACCGGAGGAGGCCGAACGGCAGCGGTGGTGTGTCGTGATGCACACCCTCCCCGAGTCGCCGGAGACGATCCGGGTGACGCTGCGGCCGCCGCTCGGCGGCGTGGATCACGAGGAGGTCCTGACGCGCGAGCGGCAGGTGGTCGTCGCCGGTCGGCGGGTGGACGTCGCGGCGGTCCCGGCCGTGTCGTCGCCCCGGCTGGACGGCGTCGCCTTCCGGGACGGGGACACCGTGACCCGGCTGCGGGCCGTCGACCCCCGGGGCGTCGAGGAGACGTACCGGCGCCGGTGGGGGATCTGGCACCGCGATCTCGACACCAGGACCTCGCCGACCACCACCGACGAGGAGGTGCGGGAGTGGGCCGCCGGCGCCGATCAGGAGGGTTACGTCGTACGGCACCACGCGCGCCCGGAGCGCGCACCCTCGGCGGCCGGGCCGCGGCGCGTCGTCGTGACCGGGCTCGGGGCCGTCACCCCGCTCGGCGTGGGGGTGGGCGAGCTGTGGCAGGGGCTGCTCGACGGGCGGCACGGGGTCCGGGGGTTGGAGGGGGAGGAGTTCGCGGAGCTGCCCGTGCGGGTGGCCGGGGTCGTGCCGGTGGATCTCGCCACGCTGCTGCCCAGGGCCGCCGCGCGGCGGATGAACCGGGCCGCGCAGTTCGCGGTGCTCGCGGCCCGGGAGGCGTGGGCCGACGCCGGCTTCACGGGCGGCGGGACCGTGGAGAGCGGGCTCGACCCGGAGCGGGTGGGCGTCAGCCTCGGGGCCATCCTCGGCGACGCCTCCGTCCTCGTCGGCGGGGACCGGAAACTGCTGGACAAGGGCCCGCGGGGCGTGTCCCCGCTCACCACCCCCATGACCGTGCCCTCGCAGGCCGCTCGCAGGTCTCGCTCGACCTGCACATCACCGGTGAGGCGCGGACCGTGACCAGCGCCTGCGCCTCCGGCACGGAGGCGATAGGCGAGGCCGTGGACCGCATACGGCACGGCCGCGTCGACGTCGCCCTGACCGGTGGGGCCGAGGCCGTCGTCACGCCCGCCATCATGGCGTCGTTCGCCGCCATGCGCGCCCTGTCCGGCCTCGGGCTCGAGGGCGGAGTCTCGCCTTCGCGGCCGTTCGCGAAGGATCGTGCCGGGTTCGTCAACGGGGACGGCGCCGGACTGCTCGTCCTGGAGGCCGAGGAGCACGCGCGGGCCCGTGGCGCCCGCGTCTACTGCGAGGCCGCCGGGTGGGGGCTGTCCGCCGACGCGCACCACATGGCCGCGCCCGACCCGAGCGGGAACGGGGTCGCCCTCGCGCTGCGGCGGGCGGTGCGGGACGCGGGCGGGCACGTCGTCGACGTCGTCCACGTCAACGCGCACGCCACGGCCACCGCGGAGGGCGACCTCGCCGAGGCGGGTGCCCTGCGGGCCGTGCTGGGCCTGCCCGGCGTGCCCGTGACCGCCCTCAAGGGGCACCTCGGGCACCTCCAGGGGGCCGCCGGCGGGGTCGAGGCCGTCGCCGCGGCGCTGACCCTGCACCACGGGCTCATGCCGCCGACCGTGGGGTGCGCGGAGGTCGACGAGGAGATCGGACTCGACGTGGTGACGGACGCCCCCCGCGCGCTGCCACGGGACGGCGACCTGGTGCTCAGCAACTCCTTCGGGTTCGGAGGGCACAACGCCGTACTGGCACTGCGGCGCGCGCGGTGACCCACCAGGGCCGGTGACGGCCCACGGCGGGACGGTCCCGTGGGGCCGACGGCAGGACTTCCCCCGTACGGCACGTGCCGGGCGGGGTCCGGACTCACGCGGTGCGTTTGCGGGAGGCCGTCTTCTTCGCCGGGGTCTTCTTCTCCGTGCCCTTGGCGGTCGTCGCGGTCTTCTTCGTGGACCGCGACGACCGCGCCGTCTTGGACGTGCCGGACGTGGACTTCTTCGCGGCGGCCGTCGTCTTCTTCGCCGCGGTCTTCTTCGCCGCGGGGGCCGACTTCCGGGCGGTGGTCTTCTTGGCCGGGGCGCCGGTCCGCCGACCGCGTGGGAGGTGCCTGACCTCGGCCTCCTCCGCCGCTTCCCCGGCCTCCCCCTCCCCCACTTCCTCGGCCGCTTCCTCGCCCCTGGACCGCTTGGCTGCGCGCACGCTCTTCTCCAGGGCGGCCATCAGGTCGAGGACCTTGCCGCCGGGGGCGGGTTCCGGGGCCTCGGGGGGTGCCTCGCCGGCGGCCTTGGCGGCGATGACCTCCTCCAGCGCCTCGCGGTACTCGTCGTGGAGGTCCTGGAGGTCGACCTCGCCCAGGGTGTCCATGAGGGCGTCGGCGAGGTCCAGTTCCTGGTCGCGGACGGTGACGTCGACGTCCGGTGCCACGCCCTGGGGGGCACGGATCTCGTCGGGCCAGAGCAGGCCGTGCATGGCGATGACGTCGTCCACCACGCGCAGCATGCCCAGGCGCTCGCGGCCGCGCAGGGCGAACTTCGCGATCGCCACCTTCCGGCTGCGCTTGAGGGCCTCGCGCAGCAAGGTGTACGGCTTGGCGGCGGGGGCACCGCTCGCGGCCAGGTAGTACGCGCTCTCCATCTGAAGCGGATCGATCCGCTCGGCCGGGACGAAGGCCACGATGTCGATCGTCTTCGCGGTGGGCAGCGGCAGGTGGGCCAGGTCCTCGTCGGTGATCGGGACGATCGTGCCGTCCGCGTCCTCGTAGGCCTTGCCGATCTCCGCCTGCGTGACCTCGCGCTCCTCCAGTTCGCACACCTTGCGGTAGCGGATGCGGCCGCCGTCCTCGGTGTGGATCTGGCGGAAGGAGATGGTGTGGCTCTCGGTCGCGTTCACGAGCTTGATCGGGATGCTGACGAGGCCGAACGAGATGGCGCCGTTCCAAATGGATCGCACGTGCGGCCCCTTCCGGATCGGATCAGTACGATCTGCTTGAGTCAGGTGATCTCTTTACCCTGATTTACGCACTTTCCATGGTTTTCTTATCGTATGGCGCCGATCACGGAGGTGGAGGGGCGACGGCTCGCGCTCAGCAACCTGGACAAGGTGCTGTATCCCGCGACCGGGTTCACCAAGGGGGAGGTGCTGCACTACTACGCGACGACCGCCGACGCGCTGCTGCCCCATCTGCGGGACCGGCCGCTGTCCTTCCTGCGCTACCCGGACGGGCCGGACGGGCAGGTGTTCTTCGCCAAGAACGTGCCGCCGGGTACCCCCGAGTGGGTGACGACGGCCGAGGTGCCGAGGTCGACGGGGGCGGCGCGGATGGTGCTGGTGCAGGATCTGCCGAGTCTGATGTGGGCGGCCAATCTGGTGACCGAGTTCCATACCCCGCAGTGGCTGGTCGAGGCGCCCTCGGAGGCCGACCGGCTGGTGTTCGACCTGGATCCGGGGGCACCGGCGAGCGTGGTGGACTGCTGCCGGGTGGCGCTGTGGCTGCGGGAGCGGCTGGCCGAGGACGGCTTCGAGGCGCACGCGAAGACGTCCGGTTCGAAGGGGCTGCATCTGCTGGCCGCGGTGCGGGGGGCTTCGAGCGAGCGGGCGTCCGAGTACGCGAAGGGGCTCGCCGTGGAGGCGGAGCGCGCCCTGCCCGATCTGGTGCTGCACCGGATGACGCGGAGTCTGCGCCCGGGGAAGGTGTTCGTCGACTGGAGTCAGAACGCGGCGCGGAAGACCACCGCGGCGCCCTACACGCTGCGGGCACGCCCGGTGCCCTCGGTCTCGGCGCCGGTCACCTGGGACGAGGTGGCGAAGTGCCGGGCGCCGGGGCGGCTGGAGTTCCGGGCGCCGGACATGGCGCCCCGGCTGCGCGACCACGGTGACCTGCTGGCTCCGCTGCTGGACCCCGAGCGCGCGGCCACGCTGCCGTGACCTGGAAGTGAAGAACGGAAAGCGAAGGGAAAGCAGAGGGCGAGCGGAGGGGAACCCGGGCGTCCGGTCAGACCCGCTCCCACGTCCTGCGGTCCCGCGCCATCGCGTGGAGCGCTTCCACGTCCGCCGGTTTCAGCAGGCCGCCCAGGCGGGTCAGGTCCCGCAGGTCGGAGGGCTCCAGGACGCGTACGCCCCTGGGCGGGGCGGTGACGTGGAGGGCGGCCGGGTCCGTCAGGACCAGGACGGGGCGCACCTCGGCCGTCAGGGCGTGGGAGGCCCGGTCGGCCCGGGCGCGGAGGTCGCGGAGCACGGGGACGGGGTCGTGCCTGCCGAGGGCGACCATCGGGTCCTCGATGCGGACGCGCTGCTTGCGGGCGTACAGGGCATGGACGGCGAAGAGGCCGCCGGGGCCGATGACCAGGTGGTGGATGCGGTCGCCGCCGGGCAGCGGTACGGAGTGGAGGGCGTGCCAGCCGGCGCCGTCGAGGTGGTCCAGTTCCTCGCCCACCGTCTGCTCGGCGGTCAGGGCGCGGCGGCGCGGGTCCGGGCGGAGCCGGTGGGCGGGGGCGGGCTCCCGGTCGAGGGCGATCAGCAGCGCCTCGCCGGGGCGGTTGGGGGCGAGGTCGTCGTCCGGGTGCAGGCTCAGGCGGGCGAGTTCGGCGGGTGTGGGCACCGGGGGCGGGCCCACCGCCACCGGGCCGGTGAGGAAGGGGCTCAGGGCCTGGAGCACGTCCTCCTGCTCTTCCGTGCTGACAAGGTTGACCCGGGCGGCCTCACGGTCGTACCAGGCGATGTTCCTGCCGTCGGGCCGGCAGACGTACAGCCGTTCCTGTCCGTGGCGCCAGGTCGGTATGACGCGCAGTCCGCGATGTCCGCTCATGCAGCATCACCCCCACGATCCATGGGAACAGGCGGGGTGCTCCCGCGGCAAGAACCCGGCTACCGTGAGAGGGCCCGTCGCCGGGCTCCCGACCACCGCCGGCCGGGCGGCAGCCCGAGAACAGGCTCTGGTCGGGAGGGGGAGTTGGGGAGGCGCCGTTGCGGACCCGCGGGAAGCAGCCCGACGTACCGGTTCCGGACAGTCCGTGGAGTGAGATCGTGCCCGGCCTGTGGATGGGCGCGCACGAGTTCAGGACGCGCTCCGGGCAACTGGAACTCGCCGTCGTGCGCGATGAGTTCGATCTTGTGCAGACCCTGCTCAGGCTGCCGGGGCACGGACCCGACCCCGGTGTCGAGCACCATGTGTGGCCGATCCCCGACGGGCCGCTGGACGGGACGCAGCTCGCGGGGGTGATCCGGCTGGCCCGGGCCGCCTGTGAGGCGCTGGACCAGGACCGCCGGGTCCTGGTGCGCTGCTACTCCGGGTACAACCGCTCGGGTCTGGTGGTCGCGCACGCGCTGGTCCGGCAGGGGCGCTCCGCCGACGAGGCGATCCGACTGATCCGCGCCCGCCGCTCCCCGTGGGCGCTGCACAACGAGCTGTTCGTCGACTATCTGCGGGCGGGCCTGCCGACGGCACGGCTGCTGGAGGAGCTGACCGAGTAACCGTTTCGCCCGGCGGCTTCAGGTCTTCGCGGGACGCTTCCGGGGGAAACGAAAGACCTCCGGGGGAAACGAAAGACCGATGGGCAAAAGGGACTTCCATACGAAACGAATAGGGTGTAGCAGGCTGTCACCCGCACCTCTCCCCCAGCTCGCCTCCAGCCACCGGAGAACCGTGTTCCGCAGACGCCCCGCCCTGTTCACCGCCCTCGTCACCCTGCTGACGGCGACGACCGCCGCCTGCGGCGACGCGGGCGGGCTGCGCGGCGCGGGGCCCACACCGACCGCGGTCAGCCCGGCCCGGCTGTGGCCCTCGCTGCGCCCGGCGGCGAGCCCCGCCTGGCCCTACGACGAGATACAGATCGAGGCGGTCAGGGGCGTCACCGCTCCCGGCGACGACATCCACGAGGTCGACCCGGTGGCCGTCGTGCGGGCCGAGGTGGCCGCGCATCCGGACGCCTACACGAGCGCCAAGGCGCCGTACCGGGAGACGGCCGCCCGGCTCGCGGAGTGCGGCCGCGGAAAGGATCCGTCACGGTGTCCCGTCATGCGGCCGTACTACCGGGACCTCACCGGGGACGGGCACGACGACATGGCGCTGGGCTTCCGGCTGTACCCGACCAACCAGACCGCGGTACGCGTCTACACCTTCGAGGAGCACCGGCTGGTCCAGGTGTTCGCCAACGACGACGCGGTGATCGGCGTCGAGCTGGCCGGGCGGGCCGTGATCATCCGCTCGCCGGCCGGGATCGCCGGGTACGAGTACCGCACCACGTGGTCCTGGGACCCGGAGCAGCGGGCGATGGTGTTCTCGCGCGACGAGTTCCTGCGCACCGGCCGGCACCGGCCCACGCACGCGCGTACCCCCTCGCCCCTCGCCTCGTCCCCGCTCCCGTCCACGGACGCTCCCACCCCTTCCCCCTCTCCCTCCTCCCCCGTTCCCCCCTCCGCCCTCGCCCCCTCCACCTTCGCTCCCGCCTCCCCCGCGAGCGTGCGGTGAGGGTCGCGCTTCCCCGGTGGACGGGGGCGCTCGCGATGAAGGCCGCGGCCTTCATCACGGTGATGTGCTGCGCGCTCGCCGCGCTGCTCGGCGTTCTCGTGCACGTCTCGGTGACCGACCAGACCGTCGGCCAGGCGCGCGCCCTCGCCCTGTCCCGGCTGAGGGACGCCACGACCGCGTACGAGTCCGGCGACACGCTGCTGCCGGGTGCCGGGGTCGACCCGGAGGGCCTGCCGGAGCGGCTGCGGCGGCTGGCGGCGAGCGGACAGCGCGGCACGATGGTCGACGTGCACCACGGCCGGCCCACGATGTGGGCGGCCGGGCCCGCCGACCGGGGACGGACGCTGGCCGTGGCGGTCGACTACTCGCAGCAGGCCCGCACCATCGACGCGCTGGACCAGTCCATCCTGTGGTCGTCGTTGCTGGCGATCGGGGCGACGCTGCTGGTCGGCGCGTTCGCGGTGACCCGGGTGACCCGGCGGCTGCACGCCACGGCCCGTGTGGCCCGGCGGATCAGCGCGGGCGACCTGGACGCGCGCGTGCACGACCCGCTGGCTCGGGACGCGTCGCGCCCCCACGACGAGGTGGCCGCCGTCGCCGCGGCGCTGGACTCCATGGCGTCGTCGCTCCAGGGCAAACTGCTGGCCGAGCAGCGGTTCACCGCGGACGTGGCACACGAGTTGCGCACCCCGCTGACCGGGCTGCACGCGGCGGCCGAGCTGCTGCCGCCGGGCCGCCCCACCGAACTGGTGCGCGACCGGGTGGCCGCGCTGCGCACGCTCACCGAGGACCTGCTGGAGATCTCCCGGCTGGACACCGGGCGGGAGCGGCCGGCCCTGGACGCCGGACACCTGAGCTCGGTGGCCGAGCGAGCGGTGCGGGCGACGGGCGCGGCGGGCGCCGCGGCCGGGACGGACACCGAGGTCAGGGTCGTACGGGACGTGTACGTGGAGACCGACCGGCGGCGGCTGGAGCGGGTGCTGGGCAACCTCGTGACCAACGCGCACGGCCACGGCCGGCCGCCGGTGGTGCTGACCGTGGACGGGCCGGTGGTCACCGTGCGGGACCACGGCGACGGCTTCCCGGACTACCTCGTGACGCACGGGCCGCAGCGCTTCCGCACGGAGGGCGGGGCGACCGGGCACGGGCTCGGGCTGACGATCGCCCTGGGGCAGGCGGAGGTGCTCGGCGCCCGCCTGGAGTTCGCCAACGCACCGGACGGCGGGGCGGTGGCGACCCTGACACTCCCGCAGACACCCCCTGCGCCTTCTGGGCCGGATGCCCTGGGGTCGGACGCCACGGCTCCGGAGGCCATGTCGCCGCACGTCACGGCTCCGGAGGCCACCGGACCGGATGCCACGGCTCCGAACGCCATGGGGCCGGATGCCACGGGTCCGACCGACACGGTGTCCGGGTGACCCGTCTCAGGAGCAACCCCACCGCCGTCGGGTGACACCGTGACGCCCCCTGAGGCGTCGGCCCCCCGATGGCGCAGTGTGACGGGCCCCCGGCGCGCGGCACTCCTAATGTGGCGGTTAGTCAGATTCGCTCGCCCGGCTTCGATGGGCTTCGCCACCTCAGGTGGAGGTACTCCATGCCCCTGCGCTCCCTCCTCATCCGACTGGCCATGGCGGCCGTCACCGCCGCACTCCTCTCCGCGGTCACCCCGCCACCCGCCGCCGCCGGCGGACGGAGCGGCCAACCGAACGCGACCCCCCGGGACAGCCGGCCGGGCAGGCTCGTACGGATCTCCGGCCTCTCGGACGGCGTCCGGGCGTGGGGCTCGGCGCGCCGCATGACATGACCCAGGTCGGAACCCCCGTGGCGGCGGCTGTCCCGTCCGCGTCCGCCGACCGCCTCGACCGGCGCCGCGGCGTCGAACTCTCCCTCATCGTCCTGGCCGTCCTGCTGCCGGTGTGCGGCTACTGCGCGGTCGGCCTGGCCAGGAACGGCACCCTCCCGCCCGGCGCCGCCGGCTACGGCGCCGGGCTCGGCGGGCTCGCGCTGGGCGCGCACCTCGCGGTGCGTCTGTGCGCGCCGTACGCCGACCCGCTGCTGCTGCCCATCGCGGTCCTGCTCAACGGTCTTGGCCTGGTGCTGATCTACCGGCTCGACCTGGAGACACCGGGCGACGTGGCCGCGCCCGCCCAGCTGGTGTGGTCCACGTTGGGTGTGGGGCTGTTCATCCTGGTGGTGCTCGTGCTGCGCGACTACCGGTGGCTCCAGCGCTACGCCTACGTCTGTGTCGCCACCGCGCTCGCCCTGCTGACGCTGCCGATCCTCTTCCCCGCCGTCAACGGCGCCCGCATCTGGATCCGGCTGGGCGGATTCTCCATCCAGCCGGGCGAGTTCGTGAAGGTGCTCCTCGCGGTGTTCTTCGCCGCGTACCTGGCCGCCAACCGCAGCGCGCTGGCGTTCACCGGCCGCCAGGTGTGGCGGCTGCAACTGCCCACCGGCCGGGTGCTGGGACCGGTGGTCACGATCTGGCTGCTGAGCGTCGTCGTCCTGGTCCTGGAACGCGACCTCGGCACCTCGCTGCTGTTCTTCGGGCTGTTCGTCGTCATGCTGTACGTGGCCACCGGGCGCACCGGCTGGATCGCCGTCGGGCTGCTCCTCGCGGCGGCCGGTGCGGTCGCCGTCGGCTGGCTGGAGCCGCACGTGCGCGGCCGGTTCGCGGAGTGGCTGCACCCGTTCGCGTCCTTCGAGGCCGGTCACGGCCCCGGGCAGGTGGCCCAGTCGCTGTTCTCGTTCGCGGCGGGCGGCGTGACCGGGACCGGCCTCGGCCTCGGTCACTCGATCCTCGTCGGCTTCGCCGTCAAGTCGGACTTCATCCTGGCCACCGCCGGGGAGGAACTGGGTCTTGCCGGGCTGTCCGCGGTCTTCCTGCTGTACGCGCTGCTCGTCCAGCGCGGCTTCCGGGCGGGCCTCGCCGTGCGCGACCCTTTCGGCCGGCTGCTCGCGATCGGGCTCGCCTCGCTCGTGGCGCTCCAGGTGTTCGTGATCGCGGGCGGGGTGACCGGCCTGATCCCGCTGACCGGGCTGGCGATGCCCTTCCTGGCGCAGGGCGGCTCGTCGGTCGTGACCAACTGGGCGATCGTGGCGCTGCTGCTCCGGGTGAGCCATGTGGCGCGCCGGGAGTACGACGGGTCGGTGGCCCCGTGACCCGTGAGGAGGCCCTCCGTTGACCCGGTGCATCCGGCACGCCGAGGCCTTCTGCGTGCTGCTGCTGTCGGCGCTCCTGGTGAACATCGCCTGGTTGCAGGTGTTCCAGAGCCCGAGGTACGGCGGCAACGCGGCCAACCGCCGCCCGGCCATCGCCCGGTACCAGCAGCCGCGCGGCGAGATCCTGGTCGGCGGCCGGCCGGTCACCGGTTCCAAGGACACCGGGGAGCAACTGCGCTTCGAACGGACCTACATGGACGGGCCGTTGTACGCGCCGGTGACCGGCTTCGCCTCGCAGCTGTACGGGACGACGTTCCTGGAGCACTCCGAGGACGGGGTGCTGTCGGGCTCGGATCCGATGCTCGCGGGGTTCGGGCTGTGGAGGGGCTTCGGGGACGGGCAGAGCCCGGGCGGCAACGTGGTGACGACGATCGACCCGGCCGCCCAGCGGGCCGCGTTCCAGGGGCTGGGCGGACGCAGGGGTGCGGTCGCGGCGATCGAGCCGACGTCGGGGCGGATCCTGGCGATGGTGTCCACGCCCTCGTACGACCCCTCGCTGCTGTCCGGGAACGGGCCGACGGCGTCGGCGGCGTGGGCGCGGCTGAACGGGGACCCGGAGCAGCCGATGCTGAACCGGGCGGTGCGGCAGACCTATCCGCCGGGTTCGACGTTCAAGGTGGTCACCGCGGCGGCCGCGCTGGACGCGGGCGTGGTGCGGGACCTGGACGAGCCGACCGACTCACCCGACCCGTACCTGCTGCCGGGCACGTCGACGTGGCTGTACAACGAGGCCGACGACTGCGAGGACGCCTCCCTGCGGCATGCGTTCGAGTGGTCGTGCAACACGGTGTTCGCGAAGCTGGGCGTGGACGTGGGGGTGGGGCGCATGCGGGCCGCGGCGGAGGGGTTCGGCTTCAACGACAAGGAGGCGGGGATCCCCTTCTCGGTCGCGCCGAGCACCTTCGACACCAAGGTGGACCGGGCGCAGCTCGCGCTGTCGTCGATCGGGCAGTACAACACGCGGGCCACTCCGCTGGAGATGGCGATGGTGGCGGCGGCGGTCGCGAACGGCGGGCAGGTGCGGTCGCCGTACCTCGTGGAGCGGACCACGCGCCACAACGGGGGCACGGTCTCCGCGGCCGGTTCCCCGCCCGCGCGGCAGGTGATGCGCCCGGCGACCGCGGCGCGACTGCGGGAGCTGATGGCCGACGTGGTCACCGAGGGCACCGGCGGGAACGCGGCGATCCCCGGGGCCACGGTGGGCGGCAAGACGGGCACCGCCCAGCACGGCCTGGGCAACGCCGGCACGCCGTACGCCTGGTTCGTGTCCTGGGCGCAGGGCGACGGCGACATGGAGCCGAAGGTCGCGGTCGCCGTCGTGGTGGAGGACACGTCCGCGCGGCGGGGCGACATCAGCGGGGGCGGTACGGCGGCGCCGATCGCCAGGGCGGTGATGGAGGCGGTGCTGCACGCGCCGCCCGCTGGGTGAGACGGGGGTGCCGGGGACGGCGGCGGCCGACCTACGGTGCGGGCATGACGATTCCGGCATCGGTGCACGAACTCGCCCAGGTCAACATCGCCCGGCTCAACGCTCCTCTGGACTCACCGCTGTTGAAGGACTTCGTGGACGCGCTCGACCCGGTGAACGCCGACGCGGAGGCCGCGGACGGTTTCGTCTGGCGGTTGCAGAGCGACTCCGGCAACGCGACGGACGTGACCGCCTTCGGCGACGCGTGGCTGATCGTCAACATGTCGGTGTGGCGCGACGCGAACGCCCTGACGGCCTACATGTACCGGGGCCGGCACCGGGAGATGCTCGCCCGCCGCAGGGAGTTCTTCGAGCGGCCGACGGAGGCGGTCACCGCGCTGTGGTGGGTTCCGGCGGGTCACCGTCCGACGGTGGCGGAGGCGGAGGAGCGGCTCCTGCGCCTCCGTGCGCACGGTCCGACGGAGTACGCGTTCACCCTGCGGGCGTCGTTTCCGCCGCCGCGGGCGGTGCCGGTGACCGGCGGGTCGCCCGAGGGGCCGGGTGATCAGCCGGTGGGGGGCTGACCCTCCTCGATCGCCTCCGCCACCTCCGCCACCCGCTCCCGTTCCTCGGCCTTGAAGCGTTCCGCGTCCAGCCTCTCGGCGATCTCCTCGTCCTGGGCCATGAGCTGGTCCAGGCTGGAGTCGCCCATCTCGAAGACGCCCATGTCGACGTAGGCCTGCTGGAGGCGCTTGCCCCACAGGCCGATGTCCTTGACGCAGGGGACGATGCGGCTGAAGAGCAACTTCCGGAAGAGCTGGAGGAATTCGGAGCGCTCGCTGAGTGCGTCGGCCTCCGCCCGGGGGATGCCGAAGTTCTCCAGGACCTCCACGCCGCGCAGGCGGTCGCGCATCAGGTAGCAGCCCTCGATGACGAAATCCTCGCGCTCGCGCAGTTCGGCGTCGGTGAGTTGGCGGTAGTAGTCGCGCAGGGCCATGCGGCCGAAGGCCACGTGCCGGGCCTCGTCCTGCATGACGTAGGCGAGGATCTGTCGGGGCAGCGGCTTGTTCGTGGTGTCGCGGATCATGCCGAAGGCCGCCAGGGCGAGGCCCTCGATCAGTACCTGCATGCCCAGGTACGGCATGTCCCAGCGGCTGTCGCGGAGGGTGTCGCCGAGGAGGGACTGGAGGTTGTCGTTGATCGGGTACAGCATCCCGATCTTCTCGTGCAGGAAACGGCCGTAGATCTCGGCGTGCCGGGCCTCGTCCATGGTCTGGGTCGCCGAGTAGAACTTGGCGTCCAGGTCGGGGACGGACTCCACGATCCGCGCGGCGCAGATCATCGCGCCCTGCTCGCCGTGCAGGAACTGGCTGAACTGCCAGGCCGCGAAGTGGTGGCGCAGCTCGCCCTTGTCACGGTCGGTCATCTTCGCCCAGTGCGGGGTGCCGTAGAGGGTCATCGCCTCCTCGGGCGTGCCGAGCGGGTCGTACGGGTCCACCTCCAGGTCCCAGTCGATCCGCTTCTGCCCGTCCCACTGCTTGTCCTTGCCTTTCTGGTAGAGGGCGAGGAGGCGGTCGCGGCCGTGGTCGTACTCCCAGCTGAAGCGAGCCGCGCCGGTCGCGGGGACCTGCCAGTGCGAGTCCCCCGGATCCCTGGCGTACAGGTCGTAGGTCGGCATACCTCGCAGGTTCACACGTAGACGCCGAGTCAACAAGTCGTGTGCGAGGGATTGACGAGCTTGCTGACAGGCAGTCTCATAAGAGCGGAGAACCTGACCCCCGGGTAACCAGCCGACCCAGCCACATCCCGTACGACAAGGTGGGACAGCCATGACGACCGTGACGGAAGACGGCGCGCTCGCCGGCCTGCGCGACGCGCTCGGCCTGCTGAAGGACCGGGAGCAGGTGGCCGAGCGGCTGCTCGACTCTTCCGCCAGGCACTCCTTCGACCCGGACAAGGAGCTGGACTGGGACGCGCCCTTCGAGGAGGGCAAGTGGTTCTGGCCGCCGGAGCTGGTGTCGCTGTACGACACGCCGTTGTGGAAGCGGATGGGTGAGGAGCAGCGGATCCTGCTCTCCCGGCACGAGGCCGCGGCGCTCGCCTCGCTCGGCATCTGGTTCGAGCTCATCCTCATGCAACTGCTCGTGCGGCACATCTACGACAAGGCGGCCACGAGCGCGCACGTGCGGTACGCGCTGACCGAGATCGAGGACGAGTGCCGGCACTCGAAGATGTTCGCGCGGGTGATAGCGCGCGGTGAGACGCCCTGGTACCCGGTGAGCCGGGCGCACCAGAACCTCGGCCGGCTCTTCAAGACGATCTCCACGACCCCCGGGTCCTTCACGGCGACCCTGCTCGGTGAGGAGGTCCTGGACTGGATGCAGCGGCTGACGTTCCCGGACGAGCGGGTGCAGCCGCTGATCCGGGGCGTCACGCGGATCCACGTCGTGGAGGAGGCCCGCCATGTCCGCTACGCCCGCGAGGAGTTGCGTCGGCAGATGCTGACGGCGCCGAGGTGGTCGCAGGAGTTCACCCGGATCACCTCGGGCGAGTTCGCCCGGGTCTTCTCGGTGGCCTTCGTCAACCCCGAGGTGTACACGAACGTGGGCGTGGACAAGCGGGAGGCGATGGCCCAGGTGAAGGCGAGCGGGCACCGGCGGGAGGTCATGCAGACGGGCGCGAAGCGGCTGACGGACTTCCTCGACGACATCGGCGTCCTCCGCGGCGTCGGCCGCCGCCTCTGGCAGTCCTCGGGCCTCCTGGCCTGACCGAACGGGCCCGCCCCGGGCAACGGACGGCCCGACGCCCCACCCGACGCCCGGGGCCGACGCCCTCACCCGGGCAGGGTCCCGAGACCCCGCCGCATCGGGCGGTCCCGGGTGGGGCGGTCGGCTTCGCCGGGCCTTGGGGGGCGAGGCGTAGGTGTGGGCCGAGGAGGCGATTACGCTGCTGGTCATGAGCCCTGCCGCGTCCACTCCCGCGTACCGCCGCCTCAGCGTCGAGGAGCGGCGGGCCCAGTTGCTCGACGCGGCTCTGTCCCTCTTCGCGCACCGGGCGCCCGAGGAGGTCTCGCTGGACGACGTGGCGGAGGCGGCGGGGGTGTCGCGCCCGCTGGTGTACCGGTACTTCCCGGGCGGCAAGCAGCAGCTGTACGAGGCCGCCCTGCGGTCCGCCGCCGACGAGCTGCGGTACTGCTTCGACGAGCCGCAGGAGGGTCCCCTGCTGCCCCGCCTCGCCCGCGCCCTGGACCGGTACCTGGCCTTCGTCGACCAGCACGACGCCGGCTTCACCGCGCTGCTCCAGGGCGGCAGCGTCGTGGAGACCTCCCGGACGACGGCCATCGTGGACGGCGTGCGCCGGGCCGCCGCCGAGCGGATCCTGAGCCATCTCGGGGTCACGGACCCCGGCCCCCGGCTGCGCATGACCGTGCGGATGTGGATCACGGCCGTGGAGGCCGCCTCCCTGATCTGGCTGGACGAGGACAAGCAGCCGCCCACCGAGGAGCTGCGGGACTGGCTGGTCGAGCAGTTCGCGGCGGCGCTGACCGTGACCGCCGCCCGGGACGCGCAGACCGCCGAGCTGGTACGGCGTGCCCTGGCCTCGGCGGATGGCTGACACTGGTGCCGTGAAGAGCGAAGACACCCCCTTCGAGGGCGGCCCGATGGACGGGCGGGTCCTGCCCGTCCTGGTCGGGCCCACCGGGAACCCGCCGAAGACCTACCGCATCCCGGTGCCGGACGCCGCGGGCGGTCCGCCCACCGTGCTCGTCTACCGCCGGGTGCCGCGCGGGCACAGCAGGCGGCTGGGGCTGCCCAAGGGGTGGAAGTACGAGTTCGATCCCGAGGGCAGGAGCAGCGGCCGGCTGAAATGGCCGTGGTCCAAGCCGGAGACCCGGCCCGGCGGCAAGCCAGGAGACACGGGCGGGTGACCTCGTTGCGCCGCACGGCGCACCAACGGCACAGAAAGTCGGCTCATACGTCGAATCCTCCCGGTGCGGAGCGGAAACACCGCCCCGCACGGGAGGTGATGACGTGTCAGGAAAGGTGCCGCGTCTGGTGTGTACGGCGGCGGTGGCGGCGCAGGCCGCCTTCGCACCGGTGGCCGCCGTGGCCGCACCCGCGCCGCAGGAGCCCGGACAGCGTTCCGTCGCCGTACTGCTGACGGACCTTCAGACGCTGTACCGGCAGGCCGAGCAGGCCACCAAGACCTACAACGCCACCGCCGCGCAGCTGAAGCGGCAGCGCGTCGAGACCGAGCGCCTCGACGCCGACCTCGACGCCGCCCGGCGCGCCCTGGACGACAGCCGCGCGCAGGCGGCCCGGCTCGCCCTCGCGCAGTACCAGGGCAGCAGCACCGGACTCTCCTCGTATCTGCGGCTGCTGCTGGCGCCCGACCCGCAGGCCGCGCTGGCGGAGGGGCATCTGATCGGGCAGCTGGCGCGGGAGCGGGCCGAGACGGTCAAGCGGCTCACCGGCAACGAGAAGAAGGCCGCCGACCTCGCCGGCAAGGCCCGCAGCGCGCTCGACACCCGGGGCGCGCTCGCCCGGCAGCAGCGGCAGGCCCGGGACGACGTCCGGGCACGGCTCCACGCCGTGAAGAAGCTGCTGGCCTCGCTCAGCGCCGAACAGGTGGCGACGCTCACCCGGGCCGAGACGAACGGGGTCCCCACGGCGCGGCACACGTTCCCGGGCACCGGGGCGCTCAGCGGTGCCCGCACACCGTCCCAGGAGGGCGACGAGGCCGTGCGCTACGCCGTGCGCCAACTCGGCAAGCCGTACCAGTGGGGTGCCACGGGCCCGCAGGCCTACGACTGCTCGGGACTGACCTCCCGGGCCTGGCGGCACGCGGGGACGTCCATCCCGCGCACCAGTCAGGAGCAGTGGGCGCGGCTGCGGCACATCCCGCTCAGCGCGCTCCGGCCCGGCGACCTGGTCGTCTACTTCCGCGCGGCCACGCATGTCGCCCTCTACCTCGGCGACGGGATGGTGGTGCAGGCCCCACGGCCCGGCACGAGGATCAAGGTCTCACCGGTCGCGTCCAACCCGGTACTGGGCGCCGTACGGCCGGACCCGGACGGGGAGCCCCTGCTGCGCTACACGCCGCCGAAGCTCCCCCGAGGCGCCCTGTCCGGGCCGGACGCGAGTCTCTATGCGGCGGACGCCGCGGAGACCTCGGCGAGATAGGCCTGGGCCTTGTCCGGGTCGAAGAAGAAGTTCTCCAGGTCGGCCGGGTCGTCGAAGCAGTTCACGAAGCGGTCGGCGACCGGCTGGAGCTGACCGGCCGCACCGAGGACGTTCAGGACGTGCTCCGGCGGCGGGGCGAGCATGGCGTTGGTCCACTTGGTGACGTGCTGGGCGGTGGCCCAGTAGCGGTCGAACGTCTGCCGCATCCACTCCTCGTCGAACGGCTTGTCGCCGTGTTCGAGGATGGCGGCCAGGTACGCGGCGGCGCATTTGGAGGCCGAGTTGGAGCCCTGCCCGGTGATCGGGTCGTTGGCGACGACGACGTCCGCGACGCCGAGGACCAGCCCGCCGCCGGGCAGCCGGCCGATCGGCTTGCGCACGGTCGGGGCGTAACGACCTGCCAACGTGCCGCTGGCGTCCGTGAGTTCGACGCCGGCGGTCCGGGCGTGCTCCCAGGGCAGGAACGTCTTCATCAGGTCGAGTGTCAGGGCGAGGTGCTCGGAGGGGTCCTTGATGCCGCGGAAGGCGTCGAGCGGCCCGCCCGGAATGCCCTCCCAGAACAGGATGTCGGCACGGCCGGAGAGGGTGTGGGTCGGCATGATGAACATCTCGCCGACGCCGGGCACCAGGTTGCAGCGGACCGCGTCGAACTCCGGGTGCTCCGGACGCGGGCCCAGGCCGTGCACGTACGCCACCGCCAGCGCGCGCTGCGGCTCGCTGTACGGGGAGCGGGAGGCGTCCCGCTCGAACATCTTCACCAGCTCGCCCTTGCCCGCCGAGACGAGGACGAGGTCGTACCTGCGGGAGAAGTAGTCCAGGTCGCCGACCGCGGCGCCGTGGATGACGAGCTGGCCGCCGCGCTCGGCGAACGTCTCCATCCAGCCGGCCATCTTCACCCGCTGGTCGACCGACTGGGCGTACCCGTCGAGCCTGCCCACCCAGTCGATCGCGCGCTGCGAGGGACCCGGGTCGAAGGAGCCGGGGGCGGCGACCGAGACGCCGAGCCCCTCGATGTTCGGGGCCTGGGACTCCCAGAAGTTGAGCTTCAGGTCGCGCTCGTGCTGGAGGGCCGTATGGAACATGCACTGCGTCGACATGACCCGGCCGGCGCGGATCTCGTCCGCGGTCCGGTTCGACATCAGGGTGACCTCGTACCCGTGCGACTGAAGTCCGAGGGCCAGCTGGAGACCGGACTGACCGGCCCCCACGACGAGTATCTTCCGCATACGGGTGCTGCCTCCTACGACGTCGGGACTGCTCACTGGACTGCTCGGGGAGCGAGTACTACTCGGGGGTCTCCTCGAGTGCGTGGGCCACGAGGGCCAGCAGGGTCTCGATGGCCGAGATCCGGCGCCGCGCGTCCATGATCATGATGGGTATGTGTGCGGGGATCGTGAGCGCCTCCCGCACGTCCTCCGGGTCGAACTCGTCGCTGCCCTCGAAGTGGTTGACGGCGACGACGTACGGCAGCCCGCAGCTCTCGAAGTAGTCCAGCGCCGGGAAGCAGTCCTTCAGGCGGCGGGTGTCGGCCAGGACCACGGCGCCGATCGCGCCGCGCACCAGGTCGTCCCACATGAACCAGAACCGCTGCTGGCCCGGCGTGCCGAACACGTAGAGCACGAGGTCGTCGTCGAGCGTGAGCCGGCCGTAGTCCATGGCGACCGTGGTGGTCACCTTGTCCGGAGTCTCGGTGAGGTCGTCGGTCCCCTCGCTCGCCTCGGTCATCAGCGCCTCGGTCTGCAGAGGCGTGATTTCCGAGACGGCGGTGACCAGCGTGGTCTTGCCGACGCCGAAGCCGCCGGCCACCACTATCTTGGTGGCGACCGGGGCCCGGGTGCGGTCCGACTGCCAGGGCTGCAAGGTCTCGTCGGGCTCGTCGACGAGCGGGGAGACGCCCACGGCGGCGTCAGAGACGGCGGAGTCCACTCAGCACCCTTTCCAGCAGTGCGCGTTCCGGCCGGCCCGTGCCATGACCGGTTCCGGTTCCGTACACACGGATCTTTCCCTGGTCCGCGAGGTCGCTCAGGAGCACGCGGACCACGCCGAGCGGCATCTTCAGCAGCGCGGAGATCTCCGCCACCGTCCGCATCCGGCGGCACAGTTCGACGATGGCCCGCACCTCGGGCATGCCCTGGTTGGCCAGCGAGCCGTTGGTCAGCTCCCTGCGCTCCTCCGGGGCCTCCAGCGCGGCCACGAACGTCTCCACCTGGAGGACGTGGCCGAAGCGGGTACGGCCGCCGGTGAGATAGTAGGGACGGACGCGGGCGGCCTTGCGGTCGCCGCCGCGGACCGGGAGCCGTTTGGACGTACTGCCGCTCATCGGGTCGCTCCTTCGGTGCTCCCGTCGGTTTCCAGGGACTTGCGCAGCTCGCTGCGGAGTTCCGGCGTCAGGACGTGTCCGGCGCGGCCGACGAAGAGTGCCATGTGGTACGCCACGACGCTCATGTCGCACTCGGCGGAGCCGTGCACGCCGAGCAGCGACCCGTCGCTGATCGACATGACGAACAGGCTGCCCTCGTCCATCGCGACCATCGTGTGCTTGACCGCGCCGGACTCCATCAGCTTGGCGGCGCCGAGAGTGAGGCTGCCGATGCCGGAGACGATGGTGGCGAGGTCGGCGGCGGAGCCGCGTGGACCGGTGCGGGGCGCTTCGCGAGGCCGGCGGGCCTCGTCGATGCGACCGGGGTCCGAGGAGAGGAGCAGGAGGCCGTCGGAGGAGACCACGGCCACGGATTCGATACCGGGCACCTCCTCGACGAGGTTGCTCAGCAGCCAGTGCAGGTTGCGGGCCTCACTGCTCAGTCCGAAGGTACTGGGCGCGGTCAACTGCTTGCCTCCTCGACTGTGCCCCCCGTGGTCTGGTCGGCGATCTCCGCCTCCGCCTCGCGGTAGCCCTCCCGTGCTCCCTGGTGGAAGCCGCCCAGGCGACGGCGGAGCGCCTCGGCGTCCACGGAAGCGTTGCGCTGGCGCGGTGCCGGGGCGGGGGTGGCGATCCTCGGGGTGCGCTTGGGCAGGCCCTTGGCGGTGACCTCGTCCTCCGACGCGTCGGGGGTGCGGTGGTGTTCCGCCTCGGCTTCGCCGTCGGCGGGGGTGTTCTGCTGCGGGGGCAGTGTGGTGCGGGTCGTCTCGCCGACGCCTCCGGCCGGTTCGTCCGCTTCCGCACGGGTCTGCCGTGGGAGGGGCGCGAAGGCCTCGGCCGCGTCCTCGTCCGGGTCGCTCCCGGCCGCGGTGCCGGCAGGGGTCTCCCGGGGGGCCTGCTCGACATCGGCGGGGTCGGGGTGCGGGCGCGCCGGGTCCGGCTCACCCGCGGGCGACGGGAGCAGGAGTTCCATCGTCGTCTCGGACGGCGACGGCGACTCCTCGTCCGCCGGTCCCTCGGAGGCGGCCGGCTCCTCGACGGTGGCCGGCTCCTCGGTGGACGGCTGCCCGGTGGACGACTTCTCGTCCGCCGGTGCCCCGTTCGTCGCCTCCGCCTCGCGCACCGCCTTCTCGGCCAGCGCGACCAGGGGGTCGGTGCCCTCGGCGTGGGCGGGCAGGACGTTGGAGTTGGCCTCGGCGTCGGCACCGGGCAGGTTGACCGCGGGGGCGTCTCCGGAGGCCGGGGCGGAGGCCGCGACGGCGGAGGCGGGCGCCGCCGCCAGCACGGACTTGGGGACGACCACGACGGCCGCGATGCCGCCCTGCCTCTGCTCGCGCAGCTCGACGCGCGCGCCGTGCCGGTGGGCGAGGCGGGCCACGACGTACAGGCCGAGGCCCAGGCCCTGGTCGCCCTCCTTGTCGTAGGCCGACTTGGGGTCGAACTCGGTGAGGCGGGCGTTGAGGCGGGTCAGCCGCTCCTCGGGCACGCCGATGCCCTCGTCCTGGACGGAGAGCATGACCTCGCCGTTCTCCAGGAGCCAGCCGGAGACCTCGACGGGCTGGTCCGGCGGGGAGAACGAGGTGGCGTTCTCCATGAGTTCCGCCAGCAGGTGGGACAGGTCGTCCGCCGCGAAGCCCGCCACGTTCGCGTGCGGCGGCAGCGCGGCGATGCGGACGCGCTCGTAGCGCTCGATCTCGCTGACCGCGGCGCGTACGACGTCGACCAGCGGGACCGGCCCGGCGTGCTGCTGGACCTGCTCGGAGCCGGCCAGCACGAGAAGGTTCTCGCTGTGCCGGCGCATGACCGTGGCGAAGTGGTCGAGCTTGAAGAGGGTGGAGAGACGGTCGGGGTCCTCCTCCCGGTCCTCCAGACCCTCGATGACGGTGAGTTGCCGCTCCACCAGACCGAGCGTGCGCAGCGCCAGATTGACGAAGCTGCCGCCTATGCCGCTGCGCAGCCGCTCCAGCTGGGCGGCGGAGTCGGCGAGTTCGGCGCGCAGCTCCTCGCGGGCGTCCGCCATCTTCTGGCGCTGGCCGACCAGGTGCTTGCGGTCCGCCTCCAGCGTGGCGATCCGCTCGGCGAGCGCGACGGCCTGCGCGTGCAGGGTGTTGACGGAGCGGACGACCTGGGCGAACTCGTCGTTGCGACCGGTGAACTTGACGGGTTCCTCGGTGGCCGGGTCCTGCGCGCCGGCCAGCCGGGCCGAGCCCAGGCGCAGCACCGCGAGCGGCCGGGTCAGGGTGCGGGCGAGCCCGGTGGTGATGCCGAGGGTGACCAGCAGCAGGGCGCCGAGCAGGGCGATGCGGATCTCCAGCGCGGTGACGTCGTCGTCGCGGAGCTGCGCCAGGCCCTTGGTGCGGTGGTCGTACAGGGAGGACTCCGCGCCGCGCATCAGGTCGACACGGGCGCTGAGCGCGGCATCCGCCTTCTTGACGCTGGTGTCCAGGTCGGTGTCGGAGAGGGTCGGCTGCCCAGTGAGCGAGGCGAGGTACTTGTCCGCGGTGTCGACCTCGGCGCCGCTCACCGTGGAGTCGTACACCGAGCGGGCCCCCTGGGGCGCGGTGTCGCGGAAGCCGGCGAGGGAGGCGTCGGAGCGCAGCCGGGCCTGCTGGGCGGCGGCGCTCAGGGCGTCACGCTGCTTGGTGTCGGCCTCCGAGGAGGTGTTGGCCTGCGTGGGCAGGCCGGTGATGGGGTTGTAGACGGTCTGCGTGGTGTAGGGCACGTTCAGCGCCGCGAGCAGCAGGCCGCGGGTCGCGGCGGCCTCCTGGACGGCGGTGTCGAGCTGGGCGAGCGCGTGGGCGCCGGAGCCGGCCCGTGCGGGCATCTGCTCGGCCAGCTGCTCGGCCAGCTTGTGCAGGTCGGTGATGGCGGCGGAGTAGGCCTCGTGCGCCTGGAGGGCGGTGCTCTTCCCGGTGAGCGCGGTGCGGCGCACGGCGGCTATGCCGTCGAGGTCCTTGCGCAGCCAGGCGGGCACGTCGGGGTCGGCGCGCAGCTCGTCGACCTGGCGGTCCACGCGGGTGCTGCGCTGCTCGGAGGGCGCCTTGTCCTTGGGGCGGCCGGCGGCGACGTAGGAGGTGACCTCGTCGCGCTCGTCGGCCAGCGAGTGGGCGAGGGCAAGCGCGTCCTGGGTCTGCCCGGCGCGTGCCACCAAGTTCTGTGAGTCGTTCACCTGCCCCGAGGCGGCTATCAGGGAGGGCGCGCCCGCACCGGCCACCGCGGCGGCCACGACGGCGACGGCGGCGATCAGACGGTTGCGTACATGCGTGGGACGGCCCTTGCCGACGGGGGTGACGGGGGGCGTGCCGGGCCTCTGCGCCGGGTTACCTGCCATGGCCGTCTGCTTGCCTGCGCGCCGAGGCCGCTTCATCTGCACCGGTGCTCGCATTCCTGTACTCGTGTACTCATGGGCCCGGGTGGTGCCCCGTCAGCTGGCGCGGACAGGTGCGTACACCCTCCCCGCGCTCTCGACTCCGCTCAAGCAGGGGGGACCTGCATCGGTTCCCGACCCTCCCAGTGCCGGTGGGCAGTGGTCCTGCATCGTCCGACCGGCCACCCGAAGGAGTGAACCCCGGAGGGGAGTTGGCGGGCAAGTTCCTCCGGCGCATGCGCGGGCGCCGCACGGTGGGCCGGTTGGACGTCTGCTGCAGGCTTTGGCAGTATTCGCCGCCACGCCTTCCCGGAGTGATCCAATTCAACCCAAAACAGGCGGCTGACCTGCGCCGCCTCGTCGATTCCCGGATGGCCGCCCCCCTTTCGCAGACGCTGTGAAGGGCTCGTGCAGACTGGCCGGATGCGCACTGAGGTTGTTTCGGAGCCCGGCCGTCCCGACTGCCCCAACGAGGACTTCGCGAGTGTCGGACTACCCGCTTCTGGACAGGGTGGTTGCCTGGTCGTCCTCGACGGGGTGACACCGCCGCGGACCGGCACGGGGTGTTCGCATGCGGTGTCCTGGTTCAGCGCCCGGCTGGGCGGTGCGCTGACCGAACTGACGGTTTCCTGCCCAGATCTGACACTGTCGGAGATTCTTTCGCGCGCAATCCTCCGTACCCGCGAGGCACATGCTCCGACCTGTGACCTTTCTCACCCGCGCACACCTCAGGCAACCGTCGTTCTGGCCCGCTGGTCATCGGAGGCGGTCGAGTACCTGGTGCTGTCCGACTCCGTCCTGCTGCTGGAGTCGCCCGACGGTTCGGTCACCCCGGTCCTGGACGACCGGCTGGCCCGCCTGCCCCGGGCCTCGCTCGCCACGGACGCGCTCATCGACGCCGTCGTGCGCAACAAGGAGGGCGGCTTCTTCACCGCGGCGGCGGATCCCTCGGTGGCCGGCCGGGCCGTGACGGGCAGCGTGCCGCGCGGTGAGGTCCGGGCGCTGGCCGCGCTGACGGACGGGGCGGCACGCTGGGTGGAGAAGTTCCACGCGGGTGACTGGGAGCGGTGCCTCGGTCTCGTACGCGAGGAGGGGGCGGGCGCGCTCGTGGGCCGGGTGCGGGCCCTGGAGACGGCCGACCAGGAGGAGCGGACGTATCTGCGGCGCAGCAAGACGCACGACGACGCGACGGTGGTCTTCGTGGAGCCGTGAGCGGCCGGCCGACGGGTCGACGCCGACGCGTCGACGGGCCGGCAGGGGACTCCTTCTCCTACTTCTCCGTGACCTCGTTCAACTCGTGCAGCAACCGGGCCAGTTCGGCGACCTCGCGGCGGTCCCAGTGGGCGAGCCGGCTGACGTAGCGGGCGCGGCGGGCCTCGCGCACCTGGCCGACCCGGCGGCGGCCGTCGTCGGTGAGGGCCACCAGCCAGGCCCGTCCGTCGGCGGGGTCCGGTTCCCGGGCGACGAGGCCGAGTTCCTCCAGGGCGTGCAGCTGACGTGACATGGTCGCCTTGCCGACGCCGATGTACCCGGCCAGATCCGTGGCGCGCTGGCGGCCGCACTCCTCCAGGCGGACCAGCAGCCCGTAGGCGGCGGGCTCCAGGTGCGGGTGGACCTCGCGGGCCATCTCACCCTGGTTGGCCCGCGCGCGCCGCATCAGCACCGTCAGTTCCCGTTCGAGGGACAGGAACTCCCGGTCCGCACCACCCGGCGACACGGCGGACACGACCTCACGTCCGCCGCTGTTCACGTCTTCGTGCACGTCAGCCCCTGCCTGAAGGTTTCCCGTTCCTGAAAGTTTCCGCCCGCCGGCGCCATCACCGCAGCTCCGTCAGTATTTCGCAGGCGTAGACCATCGGCAGACTCCGGGCCCCCTTCCCAGGCCCCGGTCTACGTGCGTAGCTTCTTTATCGGGCACTTACTGCCATGCTCACGCCACTGCTGTCGCCCGCGGGTCGCGGGTCGGCGTGGCTGCTCGTCAGCGCGACCGGGATATGCCCATGATCAGGACATACCCGTATCCCCCCACCGAGCACCATCGAGCTTCGGAGGCATGCCATGTCCGTGCACAGATCCGGAACGGCCCGTTTACGGCGGTTCAGCGTCGCCGGAATCATGCTCACCGCGTTCTCCCTGCTCTTCACCCTCCCCTCCGCCGCGGCCACCGTGCCCGCGCGCGGCTCCGCGTACATGGGCATGGGCATCGTGGAGCACGACGGCCAGGGCGGCACGCCGGCCGGTGCGGACGCCACCCAGACCGAGGGCGTCGACGTGGCCAGCTACCAGGGCAACGTCGCCTGGTCCACGCTGTGGAGCAGCGGCGTCAAGTGGGCGTACACGAAGGCCACCGAGGGGACGTACTACACGAACCCCTACTTCGCCCAGCAGTACAACGGCTCGTACAACGTCGGCATGATCCGCGGCGGGTACCACTTCGCGACCCCGGACACCACCAGCGGGGCCGTCCAGGCCAACTACTTCGTCGACCACGGCGGCGGCTGGTCCCGTGACGGCAAGACCCTGCCGGGCGCCCTCGACATCGAGTGGAACCCGTACGGGGCCTCCTGCTACGGCCTGTCGGCGAGCGCGATGGTCAACTGGATCGCCGACTTCCTGAACACCTACAAGGCGCGCACGGGCCGGGACGCCGTGATCTACACGGCCACGAGCTGGTGGACCGAGTGCACCGGCAACTACGGCGGCTTCGCCGCCAACAACCCGCTGTGGATCGCCCGTTACGCCTCGGACCCGGGCACCCTGCCGGCCGGCTGGAGCTACTACACCATGTGGCAGTACACGTCGTCCGGCCCGACGGTCGGCGACCACGACAAGTTCAACGGCGCGCTGGACCGGGTACAGGCACTCGCCAACGGCTAGCCCGACACTGCCCGGCCGGGATCAGGTGCCCGCCGATGGCCAGCACCTGATCCCGGGGACACACACGGACCGCCGCGTCCCAGGGCGCGGCGGTTCGGCCTGAGGCCCGGGGGGGCGATGCCGCCCGAGCCCCAGGCGTGCGGGCGGCCGTACGGCCGCGAGCCCCGGGGCGCGGCCGGAGCGCCGGAGTCCCGCCGCCCGGGCGGCCGCGGGGGAACGGTCGCCGCCCGGGGCGGTCCGGGCGGACGGGTCACGCGGCGGCCGGAACCTCCGGTGACGTGTCGTTCGTCGCGGGGGCGAGGGCCAGTTCCAGGACCTGGCGGACGTCGGCGACGGTGTGGACCTCGAGCTTGTCCAGCACCTCCGCCGGGACGTCGTCCAGGTCGGGCTCGTTGCGCTTGGGGATGACCACCGTCGTCACCCCCGCGCGATGGGCGGCGAGCAGCTTCTGCTTGACGCCGCCGATCGGCAGCACCCGGCCGGTCAGCGAGACCTCGCCGGTCATCGCCACGTCCGTGCGGACCAGGCGGCCCGACAGGAGCGAGGCGAGCGCGGTGGTCATCGTGATGCCCGCGCTCGGACCGTCCTTCGGCACCGCGCCCGCCGGGAAGTGGATGTGCACGCCCCGGTCCTTCAGATCGCCCACGGGCAGCTCCAGCTCGGCACCGTGGCTGCGCAGGAAGCTCAGCGCGATCTGCGCGGACTCCTTCATCACGTCGCCCAGCTGACCGGTCAGGGTCAGCCCGGCCGCGCCCGTCTCCGGGTCCGCGAGGGACGCCTCGACGAAGAGGACGTCGCCGCCGGCCCCGGTGACCGCGAGCCCCGTCGCCACGCCCGGCACGGACGTGCGGCGCTCGGCCGGGTCCTGGGCGGACTCCGGAAAGTGGTGCGGACGGCCGATCAGCCCGCGCAGCTCACCGTCGGTGACGGTGAACGGCAGCTCCCGCTCCCCCAGTTCGTGCTGGGCCGCGATCTTGCGCAGCAGCCGCGCGATGGACCGCTCCAGGGTCCGCACCCCCGCCTCGCGCGTGTACTCGCCGGCGAGTCTGCGCAGCGCGCCCTCCTCGATCGTGACCTCGTCCGGGTGCAGACCGGCCCGCTCCAGCTGGCGCGGAAGCAGGTGGTCGCGGGCGATGACGACCTTCTCGTCCTCGGTGTAGCCGTCCAGGCGCACGATCTCCATCCGGTCGGCGAGCGCCTCCGGGATCGCCTCCAGGACGTTGGCCGTGGCCAGGAAGACGACGTCGGAAAGGTCCAGCTCCACCTCCAGGTAGTGGTCCCGGAAGGTGTGGTTCTGCGCCGGGTCCAGGACTTCGAGCAGGGCCGCGGCCGGATCGCCGCGAAAGTCGGAGCCCACCTTGTCGATCTCGTCCAGCAGGATCACCGGGTTCATCGACCCGGCCTCCTTGACGGCGCGCACGATCCGCCCGGGCAGCGCGCCGACGTAGGTACGCCGGTGGCCGCGGATCTCGGCCTCGTCGCGGACGCCGCCGAGGGCGACGCGCACGAACTTCCGTCCCATCGCGTGGGCGACGGACTCGCCGAGGCTGGTCTTCCCCACGCCGGGCGGCCCGACGAGCGCGAGCACGGCACCGCCGCGCCGCCCGCCGATCACGCCCAGGCCCCGGTCGCCGCGCCGCTTGCGCACCGCCAGGTACTCGGTGATCCGCTCCTTCACGTCCTCCAGGCCCGCGTGCTCGGCGTCCAGGACCGCCTTGGCGCCCTGGATGTCGTAGGCGGAAGCACTGTCATCGGTTCGCTCGTTCCACGGCAGGTCGAGGATCGTGTCGAGCCAGGTGCGGATCCAGGAACCCTCGGGCGAGGCGTCGGAGGCGCGTTCCAGCTTGTCGACCTCCTTGAGCGCGGCCTCCCGCACCTTCTCCGGCAGGTCGGCGGCCTCGACACGGGCGCGGTAGTCGTCGGACTCCTCGCCCTCGCTCTCGCCGCCCAGCTCGCGCAGCTCCTTGCGCACGGCCTCCAGCTGGCGCCGCAGCAGGAACTCGCGCTGCTGCTTGTCGACGCCCTCCTGGACGTCCTTGGCGATGGACTCGGCCACGTCCTGCTCGGCGAGGTGGTCGCGCAGCCGCTGCGTGGCGAGCCTGAGGCGGGCCACCGGGTCGGCGGTCTCCAGCAGCTCGACCTTCTGCTCGGTGGTCAGGAAGGGCGAGTAGCCGGAGTTGTCGGCGAGCGCGGAGACGTCGTCGATGGCCTGCACCCGGTCGACCACCTGCCAGGCGCCGCGCTTGCGCAGCCAGGCGGTGGCGAGCGCCTTGTACTCCTTCACCAGTTCGGCGACCTGGCCGGGCACCGGCTCGGGCACGCTCTCGTCGATCCGGGTCCCCTCGACCCACAGTGCGGCGCCCGGCCCGGTGGTCCCGGCACCGATCCGCACCCGACCGCGACCGCGGATGAGCGCGCCCGGATCGCCGTCGGCCAGCCGGCCCACCTGCTCGATGGTGCCCAGCACACCGGTCCTGGCGTAGGTCCCCTCGACCCGCGGCACCAGCAGCACCCTGGGCTTGCCCGGCTCGTCCCGCGCGGCGGCCTGCGCGGCCTCCACCGCGGCCCGTACCTCGGCGTCGCTCAGATCCAGCGGAACCACCATCCCGGGCAGCACGACCTCGTCGTCGAGCGGCAGCACGGGCAGGGTGAGCGGTGTGAACGCGGTGGACTCAGCAGCCATGATCTCCCCTTCGGCAGTCAAGTTGAGTTATGCCGACTCAATGCACGGGGCGGATCGATTGTTCCCCGACGCCTGTTCGCTCTGAGCGATCGGCCTTCCACACACTGCGCACACAGAGGGAGGGCGAGCGGCCGTCCGGGGCGACTCAGACGGTCTGGGGCGCGGCAGCCGCCGCCAGCCGCGCCTGGCGCCAGCGGCGCACCACCGGCCACGTCGCCACGCCGAGTCCCACCGCGATCAGATGGCCCCAACTCGTCATCGGGTCGGCGAACACGGCCAGGTCCTGGACCAGCATGCCCACGAACACGGCGAGCAGGGGCCAGCGCAGCCAGGGCGTGAGCAGGCCGGCCAGGGCACCGAGGCTGGCCGCGACGCCGAAGCTGATGCCGTAGTCGAGGCGGTGCGCCGAGCTGCCCGGCAGGCGGCCCGCGAGCACGGCGAGCCCGACGGGCACCTCGGTGGCGAGGGTGGCCAGCACGTGCCCGAACAGGAAGACACCGACGGTGCGCAGCCCTCCTATCCGGCGCTCCAGCGCGGTCAGCACCAAAAGGAAGCAGAGGGAGTACGACGACACGACGCCGCCCGCGATCCACAGCGCGCTGGCCGGCAGCACCAGCAGGGGCGCCCGCAGGAGGTGGGCGACGTCCGTGCTGGAGCTCTGGTGCAGGGACTCCACCACCGCGGGATCGGCGTACCGGGAGACGAGCGACGTGGCGGCGAGCAGGGCCGCGTACCCGAAGGTGAACGGGGTCCCGGTGGGACCGGGCAGCAACCGCCACGGACGCAGAGCCCGCAGAGCCCACAGACGCCGCAGGCCCCGCGGATCGCACAGCCCCCGCAGCCCAGCGGCGGGTCGTGCCGCACGGACGGGCTTCGTGCGCGCGCCTCCCGGGACGGCGCCGCGCGCCCACGCCCGCTGCTGCGGCAGGCCGTCCAGCACCTGCGGCACCTCCGTCGGCGTGCCGCTCACGACCGCGTCCGCGCCCCCGCCGAGGACCGCACTCTCCGCACTCTCCGCACTCTCCGCGCCCGCGTCGCCCGCGTCGCCCACGGGCAGGCGCGGGCCCGAGGGTGGCGGCGGGCCCGAGGGGCCGGTGGTCGCGGTCCGTTCCACGGTGCGGCGCTCCTTCCGTCGCGGTCCACACTTCGTGTCCCGGGCGCCCCTGTCCATGACCGGCGCCACCCACGCGGCGATTCTCAGCAACCTATTAAGTTTGCGGCCACCCCGGCCACCCCGGCCACCCCGGCCACCTCAGCAGCACCGGCGGCCCTGGCACCCCCGGCTGCCCCGCCGCCCGCGACGCGCTCGCACACGGGTGTCACCCGTAATTCACGTGGCCTTGTAGGCCCGTTGGGGCAGGATGGCCCCATGACCGGCTCGTACGACGCCCCTGAGGTGCTGGACCGCCGCGAGGGCCCCCACGGCGAGGTCGTGCTGCGCCGGCACGGGGCGCTGCTGCAGATCATCGCCAACGGCTGCTTCCTGATGGACACCTCCGACGGGCGCTCCGAGCGCCTCCTGGTCGACGCGGCGCTCGCCGCGCTGCCGAAGCGGCGGGCACCGAGCGTGCTGATCGGCGGCCTCGGCGTCGGCTTCTCGCTCGCGCACGCCGCGGCGGACCAGCGCTGGGGACGGGTCACCGTTGTCGAACGCGAACGCGCGATCATCGACTGGCATCGCGGCGGCCCCCTCGCCGAACTCACCGGCGACGCGCTGGCCGACCCGCGCACGGAGGTCGTCGAGAGAGACCTGATCGCCTACGTCAATGAGACATCCGACACGTTCGACGCGCTGTGCCTGGACATCGACAACGGCCCCGACTGGACGGTCACCGAGGACAACGAGGAGCTGTACGGACCGGTCGGACTGGCAAGCTGCGCAAGGGTGTTGAAGCCGGGAGGGGTGCTCGCGGTGTGGTCCGCGAAGCCATCTGCGGAATTTGAAGGAACCTTGCGGAATGTCGGGTTCCGACAGGTGCGCACCGAAGAGGTCCCCGTTGCCCGGGGCGTTCCGGACGTCGTGCACCTCGCAGTCCGACCTGGATAGCAAAGGTGCGGTGAGTCCCCGTACGCTGCTTCCCTGGCGCCGATCATTCACGCGTCAATCGCAACTACGCGCAGTCAAGGAATCACCCCACGGATTCCGGAAAGCACACCTCAGGGGCGGGCGATGGAGCAGACACACACCGCGCACAACGGCACGACGGCGAGCCCGGGCGCCCAGCGCCGGGTCCTGGTGGTCGAGGACGACCAGACCATCATGGATGCCATCGCCACCCGCCTGCGCGCCGAGGGATTCCTCGTGCAGACCGCGGGCGACGGCCCGGCCGCCGTCGACACGGCCGAGGCCTGGCAGCCGGACCTGCTGATCCTCGACATCATGCTGCCCGGCTTCGACGGCCTGGAGGTCTGCCGCCGCGTGCAGGCCCAGCGCCCGGTGCCGGTGCTGATGCTCACCGCGCGCGACGACGAGACCGACATGCTGGTCGGCCTCGGGGTCGGCGCCGACGACTACATGACCAAGCCGTTCTCGATGCGGGAGCTGGCCGCACGCGTGCACGTGCTGCTGCGCCGCATGGAGCGGGCCGCGCTGGCCGCGGCGACCCCGCGCAGCGGCATCCTGCGCCTGGGCGAGCTGGAGATCGACCACGCCCAGCGCCGGGTGCGCGTGCGCGGCGAGGACGTCCACCTCACCCCGACCGAGTTCGATCTGCTGGTGTGCCTCGCGAACACCCCGCGCGCGGTGCTCTCGCGCGAGCAGCTGCTGGCCGAGGTGTGGGACTGGGCGGACGCCTCCGGCACCCGGACCGTGGACAGCCACATCAAGGCGCTGCGCCGGAAGATCGGCGCCGAGCGGATCCGCACGGTGCACGGCGTGGGCTACGCGCTGGAGACACCGACACCGTGAGCGACGGGCCGGCCACACGGAGGGACCAGGGCGACCCCTGGGGTGGCGTCCGCCCGTTCTCGATCAAGACCAAGCTGGGCGCGCTGGTCGTCATATCGGTGCTGATCACCACGGGCCTGCTGATGATCGCCGTGCGCACGGCGACGGAGCTGCGCTTCATCACGGTCTTCTCGATGATCGCCACGCTGCTCATCACGCAGTTCGTGGCGCACTCGCTCACCGCGCCGCTGGACGAGATGAACACGGTGGCCCGCTCCATCTCGCACGGCGACTACACGCGCCGGGTGCGCGAGAACCGCCGGGACGAGCTGGGCGACCTGGCCCAGACGATCAACCGCATGGCCGACGACCTGGAGGCCGAGGACCGTCAGCGCAAGGAGCTGGTGGCGAACGTCTCCCACGAGCTGCGCACGCCCATCGCGGGCCTGCGCGCGGTGCTGGAGAACATCGTCGACGGGGTCACCGAGGCCGACCCCGAGACCATGCGGACGGCGCTGAAGCAGACCGAGCGGCTCGGCCGGCTGGTGGAGACGCTGCTGGACCTGTCCCGTCTGGACAACGGCGTGGTGCCGCTCAAGCAGCGCCGGTTCGAGGTGTGGCCCTATCTGGCGGGCGTGCTGAAGGAGGCCAACATGGTCGCCTCGGCCCGCGCCGGCATCGCCTCCGGCTCCGGCAGCCACACCCGTACGGACGTGCATCTGCACCTGGACGTCTTTCCGTCCGAGCTGACCGCGCACGCCGACCCCGAGCGCATCCACCAGGTGGTCGCCAACCTGATCGACAACGCGGTCAAGCACAGCCCGCCGCACGGGCGCGTGACGGTGAAGGCGCGGCGCGGCCCGCAGCCGCAGTCGCTGGTGCTGGAGGTCCTGGACGAGGGGCCCGGCATCCCGCGCTCGGAGTGGCACCGCGTCTTCGAGCGCTTCAACCGGGGCGCGGTGCACCGGCCGCACGGCCCGGGCAGCGACGGCGGCACCGGGCTCGGCCTGGCGATCGCCCGCTGGGCGGTCGATCTGCACGGCGGCCGGATCGGTGTGGCCGAATCCGAGCGGGGCTGCCGGATCCTCGTCACTCTTCCGGGCGCACCTTCTTTGCCAAGTTGACGTAAAGTCGATCACGATCCCCAAGATCACGAGCATCCGCGCAGGCGGACACGTGTGATCCCGACGGGGCCCGCATCCCCAGGGGGTCGGGCCCGGGTCCCCCCTTCCCTGACACAGCGGAACTACGCTTGTTTCCCGCCATTTCAAGCCCCGAAACCCGGGTTTCGATGTGACTTACATGACGAAGGAGTGGCCCGACCTGACCTTCCCCCTCTCAGGGGCGTAGCCTTTATTCCCGCTGTCCATCATTCTTGTGAAGAAGCGGAAGAGGGCGGTTGCCGCCGTGTCGCCACAGTCCCCCAGTAACTCGAGCATCTCGACCGACACCGACCAAGCCGGGAAGAACCCCGCAGCTGCGTTCGGTGCCAACGAGTGGCTCGTCGACGAGATCTATCAGCAGTACCTCCAGGACCCGAATTCCGTAGACCGTGCCTGGTGGGACTTCTTCGCCGACTACAAGCCGGGGGCCGCCGCCCCGCAGGCTCCGGCGGGTACCGCGGCCGCGGGGGCCGCGGAGACCACCACCGCGGCTCAGGCGGCGCCCGCCGCTCCGGCCCGGCCCCAGGCCGCCGCCGCGCCGGCCGCCGCTCCCGTGCAGCCTCCGGCCGCCGCTCCGGCTCCGGTCGCGGCGCCCGCGAAGCCGGCCGCTCCGGCTCCGGCGCCCGCGAGGGCCGCCGCCCCGGCCGAGCCCGCCGCCGCGGCACCCGCGGGTCCGGAGCTCGTCACGCTGCGTGGTCCCTCGGCCGCGGTCGCGAAGAACATGAACGCCTCGCTGGAACTGCCCACGGCCACGTCCGTGCGCGCCGTCCCGGTGAAGCTGCTGTTCGACAACCGCATCGTCATCAACAACCACCTCAAGCGGGCCCGCGGCGGGAAGATCTCCTTCACGCACATCATCGGCTACGCGATGGTCCAGGCCATCAAGCAGATGCCGTCGATGAACTGGTCCTTCGCCCAGAAGGACGGCAAGCCCACCCTGGTCAAGCCGGAGCACGTCAACCTCGGCCTGGCCATCGACCTGGTGAAGCCCAACGGCGACCGCCAGCTCGTCGTGGCGGCCATCAAGAAGGCCGAGACGCTGAACTTCTTCGAGTTCTGGCAGGCCTACGAGGACATCGTCCGTCGCGCCCGCGACAACAAGCTGACGATGGACGACTTCACCGGCGTCACCGTCTCCCTCACCAACCCCGGCGGTCTCGGCACGGTCCACTCCGTGCCGCGGCTGATGCCCGGCCAGTCGGTGATCATGGGCGTCGGCTCCATGGACTACCCGGCGGAGTTCCAGGGCACCTCCCAGGACACCCTGAACAAGCTCGGCGTCTCCAAGGTCATGACGCTCACGTCGACCTACGACCACCGGGTGATCCAGGGCGCCGCCTCCGGCGAGTTCCTGCGCGCCGTCGCCAACCTGCTGCTCGGCGAGCACGACTTCTACGACGACCTCTTCAAGTCGCTGCGCATCCCCTACGAGCCGGTCCGCTGGCTCAAGGACATCGACGCCTCGCACGACGACGACGTCACGAAGGCCGCCCGCGTCTTCGAGCTGATCCACTCCTACCGGGTCCGCGGCCACGTCATGGCCGACACCGACCCGCTGGAGTACCAGCAGCGCAAGCACCCCGACCTGGACATCACCGAGCACGGGCTCACCCTGTGGGACCTGGAGCGCGACTTCGCGGTCGGCGGCTTCGCCGGCAAGACGCTGATGAAGCTGCGCGACATCCTCGGCGTGCTGCGCGACTCGTACTGCCGCACGGTCGGCATCGAGTTCATGCACATCCAGGACCCCCGGCAGCGCAAGTGGATCCAGGACCGTGTGGAGCGCCCGCACTCCAAGCCGGAGCGCGAGGAGCAGCTGCGCATCCTGCGCAGGCTGAACGCGGCCGAGGCCTTCGAGACCTTCCTGCAGACCAAGTACGTCGGCCAGAAGCGGTTCTCCCTGGAGGGCGGCGAGTCCGTCATCCCGCTGCTCGACGCGGTCATCGACTCGGCGGCCGAGTCCCGCCTGGACGAGGTCGTCATCGGCATGGCCCACCGCGGCCGCCTCAACGTCCTGGCCAACATCGTCGGCAAGTCGTACGCGCAGATCTTCCGCGAGTTCGAGGGCAACCTCGACCCGAAGTCGATGCACGGCTCCGGCGACGTGAAGTACCACCTGGGCGCCGAGGGCACCTTCACCGGCCTGGACGGCGAGCAGATCAACGTCTCGCTGGTGGCCAACCCCTCCCACCTGGAGGCGGTGGACCCGGTCCTGGAGGGCGTCTCCCGCGCCAAGCAGGACATCATCAACAAGGGCGGCACGGACTTCACGGTCCTGCCGGTGGCGATCCACGGCGACGCGGCCTTCGCGGGCCAGGGCGTGGTGGCCGAGACCCTGAACATGTCGCAGCTGCGCGGCTACCGCACCGGCGGCACGGTCCACGTCGTCATCAACAACCAGGTCGGCTTCACCGCCGCCCCGGAGTCCTCGCGTTCGTCCATGTACGCCACCGACGTGGCGCGGATGATCGAGGCCCCGATCTTCCACGTGAACGGCGACGACCCGGAGGCCGTGGTCCGCGTGGCGCGGCTGGCCTTCGAGTTCCGCCAGGCGTTCAACAAGGACGTGGTGATCGACCTCATCTGCTACCGCCGCCGCGGTCACAACGAGTCGGACAACCCGGCCTTCACCCAGCCGCTGATGTACGACCTGATCGACAAGAAGCGCTCGGTGCGCAAGCTCTACACCGAGTCGCTGATCGGCCGGGGCGACATCACCCTGGAAGAGGCCGAGCAGGCGCTCCAGGACTACCAGGGCCAGCTGGAGAAGGTCTTCACCGAGGTCCGCGAGGCCACCTCGCAGCCGGCCTCCGGTGACGTCCAGGCTCCGCAGGACGGCTTCCCGGTCGCGGTGTCCACGGCCGTCTCCGCCGAGGTCGTCAAGCGCATCGCCGAGTCCCAGGTCAACATCCCCGACCACATCACCGTCCACCCGCGGCTGCTGCCGCAGCTCCAGCGCCGCGCGGCGATGGTCGAGGACGGCACGATCGACTGGGGCATGGGCGAGACCCTGGCCATCGGCTCGCTGCTCCTGGAGGGCGTCCCGGTCCGGCTGTCCGGCCAGGACTCCCGCCGCGGCACCTTCGGCCAGCGGCACGCGGTGATCATCGACCGTCAGACGGGCGAGGACTTCACCCCGCTGCTGTACCTGTCCGAGGACCAGGCCCGGTACAACGTCTACGACTCCCTGCTGTCCGAGTACGCCGCGATGGGCTTCGAGTACGGCTACTCGCTGGCCCGCCCGGACGCGCTGGTGATGTGGGAGGCCCAGTTCGGCGACTTCGTCAACGGCGCGCAGACGGTCGTGGACGAGTTCATCTCCTCCGCCGAGCAGAAGTGGGGCCAGACCTCCGGCGTCACCCTGCTCCTGCCGCACGGCTACGAGGGCCAGGGCCCGGACCACTCCTCCGCCCGCCCGGAGCGGTTCCTGCAGCTGTGCGCGCAGAACAACATGACGGTCGCGATGCCGACCCTGCCGTCGAACTACTTCCACCTCCTGCGGTGGCAGGTGCACAACCCGCACCACAAGCCGCTGGTCGTCTTCACCCCGAAGTCGATGCTGCGCCTGAAGGCCGCGGCCTCGAAGGCGGAGGAGTTCACCACGGGCCAGTTCCGTCCGGTCATCGGCGACGCGTCGGTGGACCCGGCGGCGGTCAAGAAGGTCGTCTTCACCGCGGGCAAGGTCTACTACGACCTCGACGGCGAGCGCCGCAAGCGGGGCGTGACGGACACGGCGATCATTCGCCTCGAGCGCCTGTACCCGCTCCCGGGTGCCGAGCTCCAGGCGGAGATCGCCAAGTACCCGAACGCGGAGAAGTACCTGTGGGCCCAGGAGGAGCCGGCGAACCAGGGCGCGTGGCCGTTCATCGCCCTGAACCTCATCGACCACCTGGACCTCGCGGTCGGCGCGGACATCCCGGCCGGCGAGCGCCTGCGCCGCATCTCCCGCCCGCACGGCTCCTCCCCGGCCGTCGGTTCCGCGAAGCGGCACCAGGCGGAGCAGGAGCAGCTGGTGCGCGAGGTGTTCGAGGCGTAACCGCTCCCGCGCGTCGTACCTGACCGGGCCGCACCCCCTGACCGGGGGTGCGGCCCGGCCGTTTCAGCCCACCTATCCTTGACGGCATGTACTTCACAGACCGTGGCATCGAAGAGCTGGAGAAGCGGCGGGGCGAGGAGGAGGTCACCTTCGAGTGGCTGGCCGAGCAGCTGCGGACCTTCGTCGACCTGAATCCGGACTTCGAGGTGCCGGTGGAGCGGCTGGCGACCTGGCTGGCCCGGCTGGACGACGAGGACGACGACGAATAGGGATCCGCGCAGGGGTCCGCGCAGGGATCCGCGCAGGGATCGGCAGCCGTTCGGTGCGGGGCGCCCCTCAGGGGCGCCCACTCGCGTTTTCGGGGGCGATTCCGCGCGTCACCGGATCGTGTGCCTTGACTTCCCGCGAGCGCGATATATCGTGTTTGACAGACGACGCGATATGGCGTGTCGCGTCCAGTCCGGGAGGTCTGCCCCATGTCCGAGTGGTCCGTCGGTGAGCCCAGGAAGCTCACCTTCGACGAGTCCGTGACCGTGCTCAACATCCGCATCGTGCACGGCACGGTGAACGTCGTGGGTGCCGACGAGGGTCCCGCCCGCCTGGAGGTCTCCGAGATCGAGGGGCCACCCCTGGTGGTCACCCAGCAGGGCGGGACGCTGACGGTGGCGTACGAGGACCTGCCCTGGAAGGGCTTCCTCAAGTGGCTGGACCCCAAGGGCTGGCGGCGCAGCGCCGTGGTGTCCGTGGCCGTTCCGGCGAGCGCCCGCGTGGAGCTCGGAGTGGTCGGCGCCGGCGCGATGGTCTCCGGGATCGACGGACGCGCCGAGGTCAAGGGCGTCTCCGGGGACACCACCCTGGTGGGTCTCACGGGCCCGGTGCGCGCGGACACCGTGTCGGGGAACGTGGAGGCGCAGGCGCTCTCCGGTGACCTGCGGTTCAACTCGGTCTCCGGCGACCTGACGGTGGTCGACGGCGCCGGTCCCTCGGTGCGGGCGGACTCGGTGAGCGGGTCGATGATCGTCGACCTCGACCCGGCGGGCGGCCCCACCGACGTCAGCCTGACCAACGTCTCCGGCGAGATCGCCATCCGGCTCCCGCACCCGGCGGACGCGCAGGTGGACGCGAACACCGCGAGCGGGACGGTGTCCAACGCCTTCGAGGACCTCAAGGTCAGCGGCCAGTGGGGCGCCAAGCGGATCACCGGCCGCCTCGGCGCGGGCAACGGCCGGCTGAAGGCGACCACCGTCTCCGGCTCCATCGCGCTGCTGCGGCGCCCGCCGGCCGAGGACTCCCTCGGCGGCACCACGGAGGGCTCGAACAACGGGAAGGTGCTCTGAGATGGCTCCCGTCTTCGCGCACGGCCGCCTGCGCCTGTACCTGCTCAAGCTGCTCGACGAGGCCCCGCGCCACGGCTACGAGGTGATCCGGCTGCTGGAGGAGCGCTTCCAGGGCCTGTACGCCCCGTCGGCGGGCACCGTGTATCCGCGGCTGGCCAAGCTGGAGGCCGAGGGCCTGGTCACGCACACCACCGAGGGCGGCCGCAAGGTGTACGCGATCACGGACGCGGGCCGCGCCGAACTGGCCGACCGCAGTGGTGAACTGGCCGACCTGGAGCTGGAGATCCGCGAGTCCGTCGCCGAACTCGCCTCGGAGATCCGCGCCGACGTGCGCGGCGCCGCGGGCGATCTGCGGCGCGAGATGCGGGCGGCGGCGTCCCAGGCACGGGAGGGCGCCGGAGCCCCGGGCGAGCACGGCAAGGCCGACGACAAGGAGGCCTGGCAGGCCGCCAAGGAGGAGATGCGGCGCGTCAAGCAGGAGTGGAAGGAGCAGGCGCGGCGCGCGAAGGAGGAGAGCCGCAGGGCGCGCCACGAGGCCCAGCGGGCCCAGCGGCAGGCCAAGGAGGCGCAGGAGCGGGCGCGGACCCAGACGCAGGAGGAGGTGCAGCGCATCGCCAAGCGGATCCAGGACCAGGTGCAGGACCACTTCGACCGGGGCGACTGGCCCACGGGTGTGCGCGAGGGCCTGACCGAACTGGCCAAGGAGTTCGGCGAGTTCGGCAAGGACTACGCCTTCGGCCGCACCGCGCCCCGGCCCGAGCACTCCACGCCCCCCGAGTACTCCACGACCCCGGAGGACCTCCCGGCCGGCTACGAACCGGCCTGGGCGCACGAGGACCTCACCGGCGACCCGGCCCGCGATCTGGACCGCATCCTGGACCGCTTCCGCGACGACATCCGCGACTCGGCCCGGGACCACGGCGTCTCCGCCGACCAGCTCCGTGAGGCCCGCCGCCATCTGTCCACGGCGGCGGCCCACATCGCCTCGCTCCTGCACCGCCCGAAGGTCTGACGGCCGCCGCCCGTCGGCCCCTCGGGCGGCCGTCCCTCAACTTGCCGCCCGCGCCTCGCCGCCGCCGTACAGCACGCGGGTCACCGACTCGTAGGTCACACCGTGGTCGGCGAGGGCCTCGGCGGGCACGCCGGGGCGGACGGTCAGGGCGAGGAGGATGTGCTCGTCGCCGATGTGTCGGTCGCGGTGGGCCACCGCCGTGCGCAGGGCCTTCTCGAGCGTCTCCTTGGCACTCCGGCCGAAGGCGCGGCGGCCGGGCCAGGAGCCCTTGCCCTGCCGGTCGCCGGACATCGCCCCGACGCCGTGAGCCTCCTCCACCCGGGAGACGATCTCCGAGACGTCGATGCCCAGGCCCGCGAGGGCGTCGGCCTCGGCCCGGGACAGGCCTGCGCGCCGCCGCGCGTCGTGCAGCGCCTGCCGCACGGGCTCCCCGTGCTCATCGAGCCCCAGCGCCGCCAGCGCGAAGGACCCGCGGCTGCCCTCGCGGTCGAGCAGGGCGAGCAGCAGGTGCTCGGCGTCCACGCTCTGCGCTCCCGCGTCGTCGGCGTACTCCACCGCGCCCCGCACCACGGCCCGGGCGTCCTTCGTGAACCGTTCGAACATCACTGCCTCCCGTACTTCTTGTGCACGGCCTGCCTGCTGACGCCGAGTTGGGCGGCGATCTCCTGCCACGACCAGCCCTGGTTGCGCGCGCTGCGCACCTGTACCGCCTCCAGCTGCTCGAGCAGCCGTCGCAGCGCGGCCACGGCCCGCAGCCCGACCCGGGGATCGCGGTCGCCCGCGCGCTCGGCGAGATCCGTTGCTTCGGTCATGCGGTCAACCTACATTGACACGCAGCGTACGTCAACAACAGTTGACAGGCCGGGGCGGCGGGAGTCAGGAGGTGGTGAGCACGACCTTGCCGAAGTGGCTGCCCGACTCCAGCCGTTGGAAGCCCTCGCGGGCCCGGTCGAGCGGCAGCACCTCGTCGATGACGGGACGGACCCCGGTGGCGGCGCAGAAGGACAGCAGGTCCTCCAGTTCGTCCTTGGTGCCCATGGTCGAGCCGACGACCTTCAGCTCCAGGAAGAAGATGCGCGTCAGCTCGGCGTGGGACGGCCGGTCGCCGCTCGTGGCCCCGGAGATGACGATCGTGCCGCCGGGCCGCAGCGACTTGACCGAGTGCGACCAGGTGGCCGCGCCGACGGTCTCGATCACCGCGTCCACCCGCTGCGGCAGCCGTGCCCCCGGCTCCAGCGCCTCCACCGCGCCGAGCTCCACCGCACGCCTGCGCTTGGCCTCGTCCCGGCTGGTGGCGAACATCCGCAGCCCGGCCGCCCTGCCGAGCACGATCGCGGCCGTGGCGACACCGCCGCCGGCGCCCTGGACGAGGACGGAGTCGCCGGGACGCACTCCGGCGTTGGTGAAGAGCATGCGGTACGCCGTGAGCCACGCCGTGGGCAGGCAGGCGGCCTCCTCGAAGGAGAGCTCCTTCGGCTTGGGCAGGACGTTCCAGGTCGGCACGGCCACCTGCTCGGCGAAGGTGCCCTGGTAGCGCTCGGTGAGGATGGACCGGGGCTCCCCGGGCCGTACCCCGTACCCGCTCTGTCCGATCACGGAGTGCAGGACGACCTCGTTGCCGTCCTCGTCGACGCCGGCGGCGTCGCAGCCGAGGATCATGGGCAGCTTGTCCTCGGACAGGCCCACCCCCCTCAGCGACCAGAGGTCGTGGTGGTTCAGTGAGGCGGCCCTGACGTCGACCGTGCTCCAGCCGGGACGGGCCTCGGGGGCGGGGCGCTCCCCCGTCTCCAGGCCGCTCAGCGGCTGGTCGCGGTCGATTCGGGCGGCGTAGACAGCGAACATGACCTTGACCATAGGGGTGCGCCCCGGCCGGCGGAACCACGCGCCTCTGTGACACTCACCCTCTTGCGGGGCGGGAGGACGCGAAAGACGCGGGACAGGACGAACGGCCCCGTCCTTGGTGGACGGGGCCGTTCGGGGGTCGGCTCAGCGACGCGCCACGCCCTCGGCGCGGGCCGCGGCGGCCACCGCCGCGGTCACGGCCGGGGCCACCCGCTCGTCGAACGGCGAGGGGATCACGTAGTCCGCGGCGAGGTCGTCCCCGACGACCCCGGCCAGCGCGTCGGCCGCCGCGAGCTTCATTCCCTCGGTGATCCGGGAGGCCCGCACCTGGAGCGCGCCCGCGAAGATGCCGGGGAAGGCCAGGACGTTGTTGATCTGGTTGGGGAAGTCCGAGCGCCCGGTCGCCACGACCGCCGCGTACTTGTGCGCGACCTCGGGGTGCACCTCGGGGTTCGGGTTGGCCATGGCGAACACGAAGGCGCCCTCGGCCATCGACGCCACGGCCTCCTCCGCCACCGTGCCCCCGGAGACGCCGATGAAGACGTCGGCGCCGGCCAGCGCGTCCTCCAGGGAACCGCTGATGCCGGCCTTGTTGGTGAACTCGGCCAGTTCGCGCTTGACCTGCGTCAGGTCCGTGCGGTCGGCCGACACCACGCCCTTGCGGTCCGCGACCGCGACATCGCCGATACCGGCCCCGACCAGCATCTTGGCGATGGCCACTCCGGCCGCGCCCGCGCCGGAGATGACGGCCCGCAGATCCCCGATCGCCCGCCCGCTCAGCCGCGCCGCGTTGCGCAGTGCCGCGAGGGTCACGACCGCCGTGCCGTGCTGGTCGTCGTGGAAGACCGGGATGTCCAGACGCTCCTGGAGCCTGCGCTCGATCTCGAAGCACCGGGGGGCCGAGATGTCCTCCAGGTTGACCCCGCCGAAGGACGGCGCGAGGCGCACCACGGTCTCGATGATCTCGTCGACGCCGGTGCAGTCCAGCGCGATCGGCACCGCGTCCACGCCACCGAACTGCTTGAACAGGATCGCCTTGCCCTCCATCACCGGGAGGGAGGCTTCGGGGCCGATGTCACCGAGCCCCAGCACTGCGGTGCCGTCGGTCACGACGGCGACCACGGACGACTTCCACGTGTAGTCGTGGACCAGTTCCGGCTGCTCCGCGATGGCCGAGCACACGCGCGCGACGCCGGGCGTGTACGCCAGGGACAGGTCGTCCTTGTCGCGGACGGGCACAGTGGCCTGCACGGCCATCTTGCCGCCGCGGTGCAGCGCGAAGGCCGGATCGAAGGAGTCGAGCGGCTCAGCTCCGCCGTCCTGATCCGTACTGCTGTCGCTGCGAGGATTGACGATCTCCGCTGCCACTTCGTTTTACCCCTTAAGTGTTCATGGTTTGAGGGTTGCCGCTCCTGGTGAAGAGCGGGCGGGACCGCGCACGGACCGTGAGTGATGCCTTCGGCCACCTGCGCGACGGGCGCGCCGCACACGCGCTCCGAGCCCCGGATGAGGGGTGTGAAGAACCTTCTTACCGGACGATCGGCGTCAACGACGAGTCCATAACGTCAAGGTCACATGACGGGGACGCGGCACTTGGCCCAAATTTTGGCCCAATATGGGGACAACTCGTCGCCGAGTGCCCGACACAGTCGCAACTGCACTCAAACACGATGCCCCGCCGGACCGCATCCTGAGACGAGCCGAAGGTTTTCCGGCCGCAAGAAGGCATTCCCGCAGATGGTCCGGCTTCGCCGGAGCCGCTTCACGCTGTTCGGGGGTCACCCGTTATCCGATTTTGACATGGCGACTCCCCTGAATGGCGCAGCCCGAATGGCAAGATGCGGTCAATCACACGAGGTCGCAACACCCGAAGGTGTGTGTCCTCATCGACCCGTCGGCAGCTCCATCCATCAGCCGGAGGAACCACATGACCGCACGCTCCACCCGTCGTACGACCGCCGCGCAGTCCCGGCTAGCTGCGGTCGGTGCGATCGTGGTCACCGGCGCCCTGATCCTCACCGGCTGCGGTGACCAGACCAAGGACAAGAACAAGCCCTCGGGTAGCGACTCGGCCAACGCGGCCCCGCTGGCCGACAAGCTCCCGGCCCAGATCCGGGAGAAGGGCGTCATCAGGGTCGGCTCCGACATCGCGTACGCGCCGGTCGAGTTCAAGGACAAGTCCGGCACCGTCGTGGGCCTCGACCCCGACGTCGCGGCCGCCCTGGGCAAGCAGCTCGGGGTGACCTTCGAGTTCGAGAACGGCACCTTCGACGCCCTGCTCACCGGCATCCGCTCCAACCGCTACGACGTCGCGATGTCGGCGATGACGGACAACAAGAGCCGTCAGGAGGGCGTCGACCCCAGCACGGGCAAGAAGGTCGGCGAGGGCGTCGACTTCGTCGACTACCTGTCCGCCGGTGTCTCGATCTACACCAGCAAGGGCGACACCAAGGGCATCAACGGCTGGTCCGACCTGTGCGGCAAGAAGATCGCCCTGGAACGCGGCACCATCTCGGAGGACCTCGCCAAGGCCGAGGCGAAGAAGTGCCCGAGCGGCAAGAAGCTCACCATCGAGCCGTTCGACGACGACCAGCTGGCCCAGACCCGGCTGCGCTCGGGCGGCGTGGACGCGGTCTCCTCGGACTTCCCGGTCGCCGCGTACGCGGTGAAGACCTCCGGCGGCGGCAACGACTTCGAGATCGTCGGCCCGCAGGTCCAGGCGGCCCCGTACGGCATCGCCGTCGCCAAGGGCAACACGCAGCTGCGCGACGCCCTCCAGGCCGCGGTGAACGCGATCATCAAGAACGGCGAGTACGAGAAGATCCTCGAGAAGTGGGGCGTCCAGTCCGGCGCCGTGACGGAGTCCGTCGTCAACGGCGGCAAGTGACCGCACACCCGAGCCGCCGCTGACCGTCCCCCTGAGAGGCGACACCCGTGACTGCTGACATCGACAGGACGGCGGGCCCCAAGGACACGCCCCCGGCCGGACCGCAGGCCATCAAGGCCATTCCGGTCCGGCACTACGGGCGGTACGTCACCGCCGTCGTCGCGATCGCGATCCTGGTCGCGATCATCAACGCGTTCAGCCAGGGCAGGATCAACTGGCACGCGATTCCGTCCTACTTCTTCGACCACCGGATCATGACCGGCGTCGGCAAGACCCTGATGCTCACGGTCCTGTCGATGCTGATCGGCATCGTCGGCGGCATCGTCCTCGCGGTGATGCGCCTGTCGAAGAACCCGGTGACCTCGAGCATCGCCTGGTTCTACATCTGGTTCTTCCGCGGCACCCCGGTCCTGGTCCAGCTGTTCGTCTGGTTCAACCTGGGCCTGGTCTTCCAGTACGTCAACCTGATGCCGTTCTACAAGGACTACTGGTCGAACTTCATGACGCCGCTGCTGACGGCGTTGCTCGGCCTGGGTCTGAACGAGGCGGCGTACATGGCGGAGATCTGCCGCGCCGGCCTGATCTCGGTCGACGAGGGCCAGACCGAGGCCGCCCACGCGCTGGGCATGAGCAACGGCAAGACCCTGTTCCGGATCGTCGTTCCGCAGGCGATGCGGGTGATCGTGCCGCCGACCGGCAACGAGGTCATCAACATGCTGAAGACGACCTCGCTGGTGTCGGTCGTCCAGTTCTCGGAGCTGTTCCGCTACGCCCAGGACATCGGCCAGGTCTCCGGTGCCCCGGTGGAGATGTACTTCCTCGCCGCCACCTGGTACCTGATCATGACCTCGGTGCTGAGCGTGGGCCAGTACTACATCGAGCGGTACTACGCCCGCGGCTCCAGCCGCAGCCTGCCGCCGACGCCGTGGCAGAAGGTCAGGACGCATCTGACGTCCTTCTCCAGCAGGAAGGTCACGGCATGACCGACAAGCTCACCGAACAGGGCGTCACCGCGCGCGACGCCGGCGTCGCGATGGTGAAGGCCGAGGGCGTCCACAAGTCCTTCGGCCAGGTGGAGGTGCTCAAGGGCATCGACCTGGAGGTCAGGCCCGGCGAGGTGTTCTGCCTCATCGGCCCCTCCGGCTCCGGCAAGTCGACGTTCCTGCGCTGCATCAACCACCTCGAGAAGATCAACGCGGGCCGGCTGTACGTCGACGGCGAACTCGTCGGCTACCGCCAGCACGGCGACAAGTTGTACGAGCTGCGCGACCGCGAGGTCGCCATGAAGCGCCAGGACATCGGCATGGTCTTCCAGCGCTTCAACCTGTTCCCGCACATGACCGCGCTGGAGAACGTCATCGAGGCGCCGGTCCAGGTCAAGGGCGTGAACAAGGGCGAGGCCAGAGAACGGGCGATGCAGCTGCTGGAGCGCGTGGGCCTGGCCGACCGGGCGGGGCACTACCCCGCGCAGCTCTCCGGCGGCCAGCAGCAGCGGGTGGCGATCGCCCGCGCCCTGGCCATGGACCCCAAGCTCATGCTGTTCGACGAGCCGACCTCGGCGCTCGACCCGGAGCTGGTCGGTGACGTCCTCGACGTCATGCGCGACCTCGCCGAGTCCGGTATGACGATGGTCGTCGTCACCCATGAGATGGGCTTCGCCCGGGAGGTCGGCGACAGCCTGGTCTTCATGGACGAGGGCGTGGTGGTGGAGTCCGGCCATCCGCGCGAGGTCCTGACCGACCCGCAGCACGAGCGCACGCAGTCCTTCCTGTCGAAGGTGCTGTAGGCCCGAGGCCCGAGGCAGGACGCGGACGAGAGGGGCGGTACGGGTATCCCGTACCGCCCCTCTCGCACGCGGCGCGCGGGAGCCCTACTTGAGGGCGAGCAGCAGCGTGTCGGACGGCGAGCACCACACCGGGCGGGCCTCCGCGAAGCCCTGGTCGCGCAGGACGCGCGCGTGCCACGCGGCGGACGGCATGTCGCCGTCGGCGTGCTCGCCGTAGATCTCGAAGCGGCGGGCCGTCGGTCCGGCCAGCACCGGGTCCTTGGCGGCCAGCTGCCACCACTCCGCCCAGTCCAGGGCGCCGGCCCGCTTGGCCTGTTCCATGCGCGCGTGCCGCTGGGCGCGCTCGGCCGCGTTGATCCTGGGGGTGGTCTCGTCGATCATGTGGTCCGCGTTCATGAAGACACCGCCGTCGCGGACGAGTTCCGCGACCTGGCCGTAGAGGGCGGCGAGCGGTTCGGTGTGCAGCCAGTGCAGGGCCGTGGCGGTCAGGACGGCGTCGTACGAGTCGTACGGCAGCTTCGCCGGCCAGTCGGGGTCCTTGAGGTCCGCGGTCACGAAGGAGACCCGCTCGTCGCCGTCGAAGGTGCCGCGCGCGATGGCGAGAAGCGCCGGGTCGAGGTCGACGCCGGTGCTGGTGGCCCCGGGGAAGCGGGCGAGCAGCCGGGCGGTGATGGTGCCGGTGCCGCAGGCGAGGTCCAGGATGCGCGGGGTGGTGCCGACCAGCGCCTCGACCATGTCGAGCATGATGCGGAAGCGTTCCTCGCGGTCGGGCATGTACCACTCCTGCTGGCGGTCCCAGCTCTCCTGCCAGGCGGCCCAGTCGGCCCCCTCCGCGGTGATGCCCGTCCTCGTGTCCGTCATCGCAGCCCTTCCTGCCCCTGTCACGTAATACCCTTGAAGGCCAGCCGGCTATTACCCGGCCGCTCCCTCGACCATAGAGCGCCTGCGTAAGGACTACAAGTGGAACTGGCCTATTACTCGGACTACGCCGTACGACTCGTCAACAGCGAGGAGCCGGCCCGGGGCAAGGACGCGCTGACCTCGGTCGACGCGGTCCGGGACCTGTTCGGCGCCAACGCTTCCGCGGCCCGCCGCGCCACGGACGCCGATGTCACGCGCTTCCGCTCGGTACGGGCCCGGCTGCGCTCGGTCTTCGAGGCCGCCGACCAGGGCGACGAGACGCTCGCGGTGGCCCTGCTGAACTCCCTGCTGCTGGAGTTCCCGGTGAGCCCGCAGATCTCGGGGCACGACCACCGCGACGAGGACGGCCGCCCGCTGTGGCACATGCACCTGGCGGACCACCCGTCCAACGCGACCGCCGGCTACGCGGCGATCGCGGCGATGGGACTGGCGTTCCACCTCACCGAGTACGGCGTCGACCGCCTCGGCCTGTGCGAGGCCGCGCCGTGCCGCAACGCCTACCTGGACACCTCCACCAACCGCTCGCGCCGCTACTGCTCCGACCGCTGCGCGACCCGCGCGAACGTCGCCGCCTACCGGGCGCGCAAGCGTCTGGAGGCCGACCGGTCGGCGAACACGGGCCGGGCCGCCGACAGCGCCCAGCGCACCAGCGCCAGCGGCGAGCGCTGAACACGCCGGCGCGGCCGGTAGCGGAACCGCACCTTGCCCAGGACCAGGTCCTCGGGCACGGTCCCGTAGTCGGTGCTGTCCCCGCCCGCGTAGGCGTTGTCGCCCAGCACCCACCAGCCGCTGTCGCGCCGCTCCGAAGCGCGCTTGACGACCAGCAGGTCCTGCTGGAACGGATGCCGCAGGACCACCACGTCACCGGGCCGGATCCGGGCGCCGTACTGCACCACGAGCCGGTCGCCGTGGTGCAGCGTGGGCACCATGGACGGCCCGGTCACCTCCGCCAGCCCGAAGGGCAGTAGGGCGCCTTTGCGCTCGGTCTCCTGCGACAGCTCCGGCATCCCCGGCACCTCCCCGGTCACGTTCCTCCACCAGTCTCAGTCTCACCCCGGACTTTTGTCCTAAGCCCAAGGGGGCACCCGCGAAAACACGCCTGTCAGGGAGTAATGTCCCACCTGAGAAGACGATCACGAGGAAGGATGGCTCCATGCTCTCCCGCCTGTTTGCCCCCAAGGTCAAGGTCAGCGCACACTGCGACCTTCCCTGCGGTGTGTACGACCCGGCCCAGGCCCGCATCGAGGCGGAGTCGGTGAAGGCCGTCCAGGAGAAGATGGCCGCGAACGACGACCCGCACTTCCAGGCGCGCGCCACCGTCATCAAGGAGCAGCGCGCCGAGCTGGCGAAGCACCACGTCTCCGTGCTGTGGAGCGACTACTTCAAGCCCCCGCACTTCGAGAAGTACCCGGAGCTGCACCAGCTGGTCAACGACGCCCTGAAGGCCCTCTCCGCCGCCAAGGCCTCCACCGACCCGGCCACGGGTCAGAAGGCCCTGGACTACATCGCCCAGATCGACAAGATCTTCTGGGAGACGAAGAAGGCCTGAGCCGCGGTTCGTGCGGTGATCGGCAGTCGGTGCACCACTGCGGGTCGCCGTGAACTGTGAAGGGGTCCGGTCGTTGTGCGACCGGGCCCCTTCGCCGTGCCGGCGCGTGGCATGCTGGCGGGGTGATGCCCGAAGACCTGGTGCGGTTGCGGCGGGCCCGTGACCGCATGGACCGTGAGTACGCCGAGCCGCTGGACGTGGCCGCGCTCGCGCGGACCGCGCTGATGTCGCCGGGGCACTTCCAGCGCAGCTTCCGGGCCGAGTACGGGGAGACGCCGTACGGGTACCTGATGACGCGGCGCATCGAGCGGGCGAAAGCGCTGCTCAGGCGGGGGGACATGAGCGTCACGGAGGTGTGCCTGGCGGTGGGCTGTACGTCGCTGGGATCCTTCAGTTCACGGTTCACCGAACTCGTCGGCGAGACCCCGAGCGCCTACCGGGCGCGGTCGCACGACGACAGTGCCGTGATCCCGGCCTGTGTGGCCCGGACCTTCACCCGGCCCAGTCGAGCGGGACCGCGTCCCGCGCCCCAGGTCCTGTCGTCGCGGGGCCGACGGGAAGGTGACGACAGGGCCTAGCGTGAGGGTATGGACCTCAAACTGCGCCAGTGTTTCATCGCCGTCGACGACCACGACAAGGCGCTCACCTTCTACCGCGACGTGCTGGGGCTGGAAGTCCGCAACGACGTCGGGTTCGAGGGGATGCGGTGGGTGACCGTGGGGTCGCCGCTGCAGCCGGACGTGGAGATCGTCCTGGAGCCGCCCGCGGCGAATCCGGACGCCTCCCCCGCCGACCGGGAGGCCATGGCCCGGCTGCTGGCCAAGGGCATGCTGCGCGGGGTCATCTTCACCACCGCCGACTGCGACGCGCTCTTCGCCCGTGTCCAGGAGTTCGGCGCCGACGTCGTCCAGGAGCCGACGGACCAGCCGTACGGGGTGCGCGACTGCGCCTTCCGCGACCCGGCCGGGAACATGCTGCGCTTCCTGGAGCGGTCTCAGGACGAGCGGTCCTGAGGTCATGGGTCACCGCCACACCCCGCGGCGCCGTCGCTCGCCCCGTGTCACCTCGGCTCCTGCCCTCCGCCAGGTCAGGGAAGGTCCCGGCCGGTGAGCGGTTCGCGCCACATCGGCCACATCCGGGGGCCGTCCGGGATGTCGAGGGTGCGGTCGGCGAACGTGAAGCCCAGACGTGCGTAGAGGTTCGTGCTGCGCTCGCTGCTGGCCTCCAGATAGGCGGGCAGGCCCTCGCGGTCGCAGCGGTCGAGGACGTGCTGGATGAGGGTGCTGCCCAGGCCCTCCCCCTGGCGGGCCGGCGCGACGCCGATCATCCACAGGTACTCGTGGGCGCGGTCGGCAGGATGCGACTCGGCCATCAGCCGGGCGATCTCCTCGACCCGCGCGTTGGCCGGGTCGACACTCTCGCGCAGCCGCACGGCGTCGTCCGCCTCGTCCGCCTCGTCCGGGGCTCCCGGGTCGCCCCCGCCGTCCGGACCGTCCCCGTCGGCCGCCGGCATCGACAGCCACAGCGCGCACGCCGTGCCGTCCTCGGTCAGGTCGATCCGGCCCTCGGCGAGCACGATGTCGGTGAAGGCGGCCATCAGTCGGTGGTGGGTCGTGCGGCGGTACTCCCGCTCCGGGAAGACCCAGCCGCTCACCGGGTCGTCCTGGAAGGCCTCGTCCAGCAGCCGCACGACCAGTTCCCGGTCGTCTTCCCCCGCCGCCCGGATCCCCACGCCCATCTTCCGCCCTCTCAGCTCAAGTGCCGTTCCAAGTACGGGAGTTGAGACTAGGCGATCAGGGTCGGCTCCGCACACCGCGGGGCGGTCCTGGGCCCGCCGCACCGGAGCCGCCGGTGGCCGTACGGGTCAGGATCCGTACGGGTCCGGCGGCTCCGGTCCTCCCCCTCCCCCCGGGCGGATCAGACGGTGCGTCGCGTCACGAACTCGGCCAGGGCCAGCAGTCCGCCCGCGTTCGCCGGATCCGGCACGGCGCGGGCCAGGTCGTCCACGGCCCGGGCCATCCGGTCGGCCGCCTGGGCCTGCGCCCAGTCCCGGCCGCCGGCCCGCTCCACCACCAGCGCCATCTGCTCCTCCTCCCCGTCCCGATGGGGCCGGGCGTACAGCCCGGCCAGTTCAGCGGCGGCCGGGGTGCCGGAGGTCAGCGCGGCGACCACCGGCAGGGACTTCTTGCGGGCCGCGAGGTCGGCGCCGACCGGTTTGCCGGTGCGGGCCGGGTCGCCCCATATGCCGATGACGTCGTCGATCAGCTGGAAGGCGAGCCCCGCCTGCCGGCCGAACGCGTCCAGCGCCTCGACCTCCCTCTCGGCCGCCCCCGCGTACAGGGCCCCGACGGCACAGGCGCAGCCGAGCAGCGCGCCCGTCTTGGCCTCGGCCATGGTGAGCACCTCGGCGAGCGTGACCTCGCCGGGGGCACGCCGTTCCAGGGCGGTGTCCGCCCGCTGGCCCTCGCAGAGTTCGACGACGCAGCCCGCGAGCCGGGCGGCGGCGGCCGGTGACGCCGCGCACGGGTTCTGCGCGAGCAGCCCCAGGGCCAGCGCCTGGAGCGCGTCCCCGGCCAGGATGGCGTCGTTCTCGCCGAACACCGTCCACGCCGTGGGCCGGTGCCGTCGGGTGGCGTCCCGGTCCATCACGTCGTCGTGCAGCAACGTGAAGTTGTGGACCAGCTCCACCGCCGCCGCGGCCCGCGCCGCCGCCGCCCGCGCGGGCGGCCCGCCGAGCGCGGTGGCCGCCGTGAGGACCAGCGCCGGGCGGATGGCCTTGCCCCCGTTGCCCGCGGCCGGGGTGCCGTCCGCGTGCTCCCAGCCGAAGTGGTAGCGCGCGATCCGGCGCATCGAGGCGGGCAGGGAGGCGACGGCCGCCCGCAGTTCGGGATCGACCGACGCCCGTGAGTGTTCGAGGATCACCGCCGCGTCGTGCCCGTCGGGCGCGGCCGGTCCGCCCGAGCCACCGCCGGCGCGCGGGGGAAGAGGGTCGGCGGAGCCGGGTCCCGCCGGCCGCGCGGCCCCCACGGGGCGGGGCACGCCGGTCGGGCGCCGCGTCGTCTCCGTCATGAACTCAACCAATCGATCCACATCCGATCCCTGGCGAAGAGACCGCGGACGGTGGCACTTCCGCAGCCGGAACTGGGCGCATACCCTCCGGACCTACCCGGCCCGGCGAGCCGGGACACCGAGAGCCGGCCCGCGTGATCAGCGCCAACGGCCGACCTCGATGTTCTCCAGGACGCCGAGCGCGTCCGGCACCAGCACCGCCGCCGAGAAGTACGCCGTTACCAGGTACTTGACGACGGCCTGCTCGTTGATGCCCATGAACCGCACGGACAGGCTCGGCTCGATCTCGTCGGGGATGCCCTTCGCGCGCAGCCCGATGACGCCCTGGTCGTCCTCGCCGGTCCGCAGGGCGATGATCGAGCTGGTCCGCGCCTCGGTGACCGGGATCTTGTTGCACGGGAAGATCGGCACACCGCGCCAGGTGGGGATGCGGTTGCCGCCCATGTCGATGGTCTCCGGGACCAGGCCCCGCTTGTTCAGCTCGCGGCCGAACGCGGCGATCGCACGCGGATGGGCGAGGAACAGCTTGGTGCCGCGCCGCCGGCTGAGCAGCTCGTCCATGTCGTCGGGGCTGGGCACGCCGTCGTGCGGGTGGATCCGCTGGTCGTACTCGCAGTTGTGGAGCAGGCCGAAGTCGCGGTTGTTGATCAGTTCGTGCTCTTGGCGCTCCTTCAACGCCTCGGCGGTCAGCCGGAGTTGCTGCTCCGTCTGGTTCATCGGCTGGTTGTAGAGGTCGGCGACGCGTGTGTGCATGCGCAGGACGGTCTGCGCGATGCTCAGTTCGTACTCGCGGGGGCTGGCCTCGTAGTCCACGAAGGTGTGCGGGATGTCCGGCTCACCGCTGTGTCCTGCGGCGAGTTCGACCGCCTTCTCCCCGAACCTGTTGGCGTTCTGCTCGGGGGTCGAGACCTGCTGCCGAAGGTGGTCGCGCAGCGATTCGGCGCGCTCGGCGACCTGTTCCACGTCGCGGCGGGAGAGGACGAGGACGGTGCACGCGGTGTCCGCGCGGGCCGTGTACTCCCAGATGGCGTCCGGGTCGAGGAGCGCCTGGTCGCCGAAGTACGCGCCGTTGGCGAGGACTCCGAGGACCTGGTCGTCGCCGTAGGGGCCGGTGCCGACCTTCTGGACCCTGCCGTGCGCCAGCAGGTACACCTCCTCGGCCTGGCTGCCGAAGGAGGCGATCACCTGGCCCGCCTCGATCTCGCGCTGGCGGCAGCGCCGGGCGAGTTCCGCGAGCACGTCGCCGTCCTCGTAGTCCCGCAGCGCCGGCAGTTCGCCGAGTTCGGCCGGGATGACCTCGACGCGGTCGCCGGTCTTCACGAAGGTGATGCGGCCGTCGCCGACGGCGTAGGTGAGCCGCCGGTTCACCCGGTACGTGCCGCCCTGCACGTCGACCCAGGGCAGCATGCGCAGCAGCCAGCGCGAGCTGATCTCCTGCATCTGGGGAACGGACTTGGTGGTGGTGGCCAGGTTCCGCGCGGCCGCGGTGCCGAGGCTCTGCTGCGGCCGGTCCTGCTCTGCGCGGACCTCTTCGCCTACCGACATAGAGAATTACCCTCCCGCTCATGCCCGGCGCCCTCGGCGCCGTGCATCGATTTGCGTGCGTCAGCCTTCCAGCACGGGACGTTGTCGTGCTATTACCCGAAAGAGCGGGAATGGATCACTGTGACCACGGGCAGGAATCGCGGATTCCGTTTCTGTGACCAGCGGATTCGCGGTGCCTCGGCGGCCGTGCCGCCGCCCCGGCCGGGCGGGGACAATGGCCGGGTGACCCGCTCCGCCGCCCCCGACCCCGCCGCGCTCTCCCCCCGGCTGCCCTCGCCCCTCCACGAGGTCGCCGACGACCGCTTCGGCCGTCGCGGCCTGCGGCTGCTGCTCAAGCGCGACGACCTGATCCACCCGGAGCTGACCGGCAACAAGTGGCGCAAACTCGCCCCGAACCTGCGGGCCGCGGCCGGCCGGACGGTCGTCACCTTCGGCGGCGCCTACTCCAACCACCTGCGCGCCACGGCCGCCGCCGGCCGTCTGCTGGGCCTGCCGACGGTCGGCGTGGTCCGCGGCCAGGAGCTCGCCGAGCGCCCCCTGAACCCCTCCCTGGCGCGCTGCGCGGCCGACGGGATGCGGCTGCACTTCGTCGACCGGTCGACGTACCGCCGCAAGGCCGAGCCCGGGACGCTGGCGGCCCTGGTGCGCACCGCGGGCGCCGAGGAGGCCCATGTGGTCCCCGAGGGCGGCAGCAACGCCCTGGCGGTACGCGGCTGCCGGGCCCTGGGCGAGGAGCTGGGCGAGCAGGCGGACGTCGTCGCCCTGGCCTGCGGCACCGGCGGCACCCTGGCCGGCCTGGCCGGCGGGCTCGCACCGGGCCGGCGCGCCCTGGGCATACCGGTGCTCAGGGGCGGCTTCCTGGCGGCGGACATCGAGGCCCTTCAGGAGCGGGCCTTCGGCGCCCGGCGCGGCACATGGTCGCTCGACGAGCGCTTCCACTTCGGCGGCTACGCCCGTGTCCCCGACGAACTCGAGACCTTCGCCGAGGACTTCACCGCCCGGCACGGCGTCCCCGTCGAGCGCCTGTACGTCGCCAAGCTGCTGTACGGCCTGGTCGCCCTCGCCGGTGAGGGCGCCTTCCCGCGCGGGACGACGATCGCCGCGGTCGTCACGGGCAGTCCCTTCCCGGCGCCGGCCTGATCCACCCGGCCCTCACGCCGCCTCCCGGTAGGCCGCCGCCTCCTCCAGGTCCAGCCTGCGCAGCAGCGTGCGCAGCATCTCGTCGTCGATGTAGCGGCCGTCCCGCAGGCGCACGAACACCTCGCGCTCGGCGCCGATCACGTCCCGGGCCAGCCGGCGGTAGGTGTCGTCGACCGACTCGCCGGTGACCGGGTTGGCCTGGCCGAGCCGCTCCCAGACGGAGTTGCGGCGGCGTTCCAGGACCGTGCGGAGCCGGTCGGCGAGTGGCGGGGGCAGGGCGTTGCGCTCGTCGGCGAGCAGTTCCTCCAGGCGCCGTTCGGCGGCCAGGGACGCCTGCGCCTGCGCGTTCGCCTCGGCCAGGGTCTCCGCCTGCGCGTCGCGGCTGGGGAACCTCAGCACGCGGATCAGTGGCGGCAGCGTCAGGCCCTGCACCACCAGGGTCCCGATGACGGTGGTGAAGGTCAGGAAGAGCAGCAGGTTGCGCTTCGGGAAGGGCGTGCCGTCGTGCAGCGTGACCGGGATCGAGAAGGCGATGGCCAGGGACACCACGCCCCGCATCCCGGCCCACGCGGTGACCATCGCCCCCCTCCAGGTGGGGTTCTCCTCGCGCTCCCGGACCCGCCGGGACAGCAGCCGCGGCAGGAACGTCGCCGGGTACACCCACACGAACCGCGCCGCGACGACCACCAGGAAGACGGCGACCGCGTACCAGGCGGCCTCGGCGCCGGAGTACGCCCCGAGGCCCCTGAGGACAACCGGCAGCTGAAGCCCGATGAGGGCGAACACCGATGACTCCAGGACGAACGCCACCATCCGCCACACCGCCTCCTCCTGGAGCCGGGTGGCGAAGTCGACCTCCCACGCCCGGTGGCCGAGGTAGAGGGCGACGGTGACGACGGCCAGGACGCCGGAGGCGTGCACCTGCTCGGCGACGCCGTAGGCGACGAACGGGATCAGCAGGGAGAGCGTGTTCTGCGGCAGCGCCTCCTTCAGGTGGGTGCGCAGCCAGTGCAGCGGCAGCATCAGCACCAGCCCGATCCCGACGCCGCCGATCGCCGCGACCAGGAACTCCAGCACCCCGCCCGCCCAGGTCGCGCCCGCGCCGACCGCGGCGGCCAGCGCCACCCGGTAGGCGGTGATCGCGGTGGCGTCGTTGAGCAGGGACTCCCCCTGGAGGATCGTGGTGATCCGCGAGGGCAGCCCGACCCGGCGGGCCACCGCCGTCGCCGCGACCGCGTCCGGCGGCGCCACCACCGCGCCCAGCACCAGGGCCGCGGTCAGCGGCAGTCCCGGCACCAGCAGGTACACGGCCCAGCCGACCACGAAGGTCGCGAACAGCACGTACCCGACGGAGAGCAGCGCCACGGGCCGCAGCTGCGCACGCAGGTCGAGGTAGGAGCTCTCGATGGCGGAGGTGTGCAGCAGGGGCGGCAGCAGCAGGGGCAGGACCACGCCGGGGTCGAGGGTGTAGGCGGGGACCCCGGGGATGTAGGAGACCGCCAGTCCGGCCGCGACCAGCAGCAGGGGCGCCGGCACGGGGGTGCGCCGGGCGGCCCCGGCGACCGCGGCGCTGCCCGCCACCAGGAACAGCAGCGGCGTCACGTCCATGGTCCTCGCCCACCCATCGTTCGTAGCCCGGCGCTTTCCGCGCGGTCACTCCCACGCCCGTCGTAATCTGGCAATCATGAAACAGTGCACGCACGCCGGCGCGCTGCCGCACCCGGAGCCCGACCCCCGGAGCGACACGTGTCCGGAGTGCCTGGCGGACGGCACGCATCCGGTGCAGTTGCGGCTGTGCCTGTCCTGTGGCCACGTCGGATGCTGCGACTCCTCGCCGGGACAGCATGCGACCAAGCACCACAAGGACACCGGGCACCCGGTGATGCGGACCTTCGAACCCGGCGAGGACTGGCGGTGGTGCTTCGTGGACCACGTCCTCGTATGACCAGGACGACCAAAATGGGGGACGGTTCGACCGTCTGACGTCTGGGTACGTCAACCCGGCGCCCGCCGTTCCCATTTGGGCCCGCAGACCTCTAGCCACGGAGCGTATCCGTAGCTCTACAATGAGTGACGGCAAGGGGTCGGGGTCCCGGGACAGAAAGGCCGGGCGCGCGGTAGCGTCACCGCTGAACCATGTAGCGCGTTGTCCCGGGGGAATGCCCCCCGGCCCTGAGAGAGCTTGTACCACCTTGGAGGTGAGGGTGTCCCAGATCGCAGGCGAGCCCGCGGCGAACCAGGACTTCGTGGAGGTCCGGCTGCCGGCTGCGGGTGCCTACCTGTCGGTGCTGCGGACGGCCACGGCCGGTCTCGCGGCCCGTTTGGACTTCACCCTCGACGAGATCGAGGACCTGCGCATCGCGGTGGACGAGGCCTGCGCGATCCTGCTCCAGCAGGCCGTGCCCGGCTCGGTGCTCAGTTGCGTCTTCCGGTTGGTCGACGACTCGCTCGAGGTCACCGTCTCGGCCCCGACGACGGACGGTCACGCGCCCTCGCGGGACACGTTCGCCTGGACCGTCCTGTCCGCTCTCGCGGGCAAGGTCTCCTCCGCCGTGGACGACGACAAGACCGTGTCGATCAGCCTCTACAAACAGCGCGGCGCGGGACCCGGGCCGACGTGAGGAACGGGGACGGGCCGGTGCGGGACGAAGAGCGCGGCACACGGGAGATTCCGGCCGAGGACGGGACTCCGGCGCGCGCGGACGGGGCCGGAGCCGCGGGCGGGGCCGCCCGGGGCGGCCCGGCCGCGGCCCGGCACGCGGCGGACGGTATCGACGGCATCCCGGAGCAGGCCAGGCCGCACCCGGAGGACGAGCCGCTGGTCGCCGGCCACGGCGGTCCTCCCCCTCACGGGGACTCCCCCCGTTCGAGCGAAGGCGAGAACCCGGGGAAGGAGGCGAGGGCTCGGGGAAGGGCGACGGGCGGGACGATGAGCGAGCACGAGCGAAACTCCGAGGTCGCGGCGCGGGCCGCGCCGGTCGTGCACACCACGCGGCACGACGCTCAGGACCGCAGTGGCGCGCGTGCGATGTTCGTCGAGCTGCGCTCCCTGCAGGAGGGCAGCCCGCAGTACGCCGAGCTGCGCAACCAGCTGGTCCGCATGCACCTGCCGCTCGTCGAGCACCTCGCGCGCCGCTTCCGCAACCGCGGCGAGCCGCTGGACGACCTCACACAGGTCGCCACCATCGGCCTGATCAAGTCGGTCGACCGCTTCGACCCGGACCGCGGCGTGGAGTTCTCGACGTACGCGACTCCGACGGTCGTCGGCGAGATCAAGCGGCACTTCCGGGACAAGGGCTGGGCGGTGCGCGTGCCGCGCCGGCTCCAGGAGCTGCGCCTGGCGCTGACCACCGCGACGGCCGAGCTGTCCCAGCTGCACGGCCGCTCCCCGACGGTGCACGAGCTCGCCGAGAAGCTCGCCATCTCCGAGGAGGAGGTCCTGGAGGGCCTGGAGTCGGCCAACGCCTACTCCACGCTGTCCCTGGACGTCCCCGACACGGACGACGAGTCCCCGGCGGTCGCGGACACCCTCGGCGCCGAGGACGAGGCGCTGGAGGGCGTGGAGTACCGGGAGTCGCTGAAGCCGCTGTTGGAGGACCTCCCGCCGCGCGAGAAGCGGATCCTGCTGCTGCGCTTCTTCGGCAACATGACCCAGTCGCAGATCGCGCAGGAGGTCGGCATCTCCCAGATGCACGTCTCCCGGCTGCTGGCCCGCACTCTGGCCCAGCTGCGGGAGAAGCTGCTGGTGGAGGAGTAACAGGAGTAAGCGGGAGTAAGAGGGGAGCAGGGTCGCGGGGACCGGGACGGCCGGGGCGGAGGCCGGCCGTTGCCGGCTACCGCTGCCCGGTCTCCCCGGCCCGGCCAGGGCCCTTGATGCCGAGGGCCGTGGTCGTCTCCGGGTTGACGAGCAGCACCAGCGCCGTGACGGCCACCACGGCGAGCGCGATGCCGGCCGGGATGGCCGTGCCGTCGGACCGCAGCAGGGTGTAGGCGACGGGCAGCGCCATGATCTGCGTGATGACCGCCGGTCCCCGGCTCCAGCCGCGGCACAGCAGCAGTCCGCGGGCGGCGAGCAGCGGCAGCAGCGCGAGCACGAGCACCGTGACACCGCCGGTGACGCCGGTCCACCGGTCGCCCTCGTGGCCGGTCAGGGCGGCGACGAGCATCCAGATCCCGCCGACCACCAGCACGAGCCCTTCCAGCGCGGCCAGGGCCGCCGCGTACGTCAGCCGCCGCGGGCGCGGACCCGGGGCGTCCGTGCCGTCCGTGGTCCTGGGGGTGTTGCGCTCACTGCTCACCCCAGCAGGGTAGCCCGCGCGGCCCGGACCGCCGTGTGGCAGGCTCACGGCCCGCTCTCTTACCCGATCCCTACCTCGGGGTGGGGCGAGTACTGCCCGGTAGGTACGCTGCACCTCATGCGTGCACTTCTCGTGGTCAATCCGGCGGCTACCACCACAAGCGCACGTACGCGCGACGTCCTGATCCACGCGCTCGCCAGCGAGATGAAGCTGGACGCGGTCACCACCGAGTACCGCGGCCACGCCCGCGACCTGGGCCGGCAGGCCGCGGACAGCGACGACATCGACATGGTGGTGGCCCTCGGCGGCGACGGCACGGTCAACGAGGTCGTCAACGGCCTGCTGCACCGCGGCCCGGATCCCGCGCGCCTGCCGCGCCTCGCGGTGGTGCCCGGCGGTTCCACCAATGTCTTCGCCCGCGCCCTGGGCCTGCCCAACGACGCCGTGGAGGCCACCGGCGCGATCCTGGACGCCCTGCGCCGGGGCAGCGAGCGCACGGTCGGACTGGGACTGGCCTCGGGCACGCCCGGCACCGACGACGCGGCGGTCCCGGAGCGCTGGTTCACCTTCAACGCCGGGCTCGGCTTCGACGCCGGCGTGGTCGGCCGGGTGGAGCAGCATCGCGAGCGCGGCAAGAAGTCCACGCACGCCCTGTACGTACGGCAGGTGGTCCGCCAGTTCCTCGGGGAGCAGAGCCGCCGGCGCGGGACGATCACCCTGGCGCGGCCCGGGGAGGACCCGCTCACCGAGCTGGTGGTGGCCATAGTCTCGAACACCTCGCCGTGGACGTATCTCGGCAATCGCCCGATGTACACGTCACCTAAGGCCTCGTTCGATACCGGGCTCGACGTGCTCGGTCTCAGCCGCCTGTCCACCGCCGCGGTTGCCCGGTATGGCACCCAGTTGCTCACTTCGTCCCCCGAGCGCGGCCCGCGGGGCAGGCACGCCGCCTCCCTGCACGATCTGAGCCGCTTCACCTTGCATTCGAAGGTCCCGCTCCCCCTCCAGATGGACGGTGACCACCTGGGGCTGCGAAAGAGCGTGACGTTCACAGGCGTTCGCCGTGCACTGCGTGTGATTGTGTGAGTAGAAGGGCCCAAAGTCCTTTCACTCGAACGTTTAGGCAAGGATCCACCCCATGGAAGTACGGCTGTGACCTAGTCGACACCGAGGAATCAAAAAAAACTTTCCGGAAGGGGTTGTATCCGCCGCCGAGGTTTGCGAGTCTCTACGTGGCGATCGGGACGGCCCACCACACAGGCCCCAGAGATCACCGGAACCCCTCTTCAAATCACAGGACCACGCCAGGGAACCTGGCAGTCGGCCCTTCCCTTGTTGAGGGATTCGTGAAAGCGTTCACATTCACAAGCAACCGCACGTCACACCAAGAGAGGTAGCAGCCATGGACTGGCGTCACAACGCCGTTTGCCGCGAGGAAGACCCCGAGCTGTTCTTCCCCATCGGCAACACCGGTCCTGCGCTGCTGCAGATCGAGGAAGCCAAGGCCGTCTGCCGTCGCTGCCCGGTTATGGAGCAGTGCCTGCAGTGGGCGCTCGAGTCCGGTCAGGACTCCGGCGTCTGGGGTGGTCTCAGCGAGGACGAGCGCCGCGCAATGAAGCGCCGTGCCGCCCGCAACCGGGCTCGTCAGGCCTCCGCCTGACCACAGCCACCCCGCTGACAGCCTGAGCTTGGCGGCGCGTACAGCGAGTACGCATCTCCCGCCCCCGAGCCGCAGCGCGCAGTACCCCCGATGCGCACACAGGACGCAACGAGCGACTGGCCTCGGACCGAGTTTCGGTCCGAGGCTCTTTGCTGTGCGGGCCGCCTGTGTCGCCGCGCGGGCTACTTGTCCGGCTGCACCGGAATGTCGAGGATCACGCGCGTGCCGCGCTCGGGAGCCGGAACCATGTCGAAGGTGCCGCCCAACTCCCCCTCGACCAGGGTCCGTACGATCTGCAGGCCGAGGTTGCCCGAGCTGTGCGGGTCGAAGTCGCCGGGCAGGCCCACGCCGTCGTCCTGGACGGTGACGAGCAGTCGGGCCTCGCGCGAGGTGCCGCCGCGGACCGCGGAGACCTCGACCGTCCCCGTCTCGCCCTCACGGAAGCCGTGTTCCAGGGCGTTCTGAAGGACCTCGGTCAGCACCATCGACAGCGGGGTGGCGACCTCGGCGTCCAGGATCCCGAAGCGGCCGCTGCGCCGGCCGGTCACCTTGCCCGGGGAGATCTCGGCGACCATCGCCAGCACCCGGTCGGCGATCTCGTCGAACTCCACCCGCTCGTCCAGGTTCTGGGACAGTGTCTCGTGCACGATGGCGATCGACCCGACCCGGCGGACCGCCTCCTCGAGCGCCTCCCGGCCGCGTTCGGACTCGATGCGCCGGGCCTGGAGCCTGAGCAGGGCCGCCACCGTCTGGAGGTTGTTCTTGACCCGGTGGTGGATCTCCCGGATCGTCGCGTCCTTGGTGATCAACTCCCGCTCGCGGCGGCGCAGTTCGGTCACGTCCCGGAGCAGCACCAGCGAACCTATGCGCGTGCCCTTGGGTTTGAGCGGGATGGCCCGGAACTGGATCACCCCGTCCTTCGCCTCGATCTCGAACTCCCGGGGCGCCCAGCCGCTCGCCAGCTTCACCAGCGCCTCGTCCACCGGGGCCCGGGAGGGGGCGAGTTCCGCGGTGGTCTGGCCCAGGTGGTGGCCGACGAGGTCGGCGGCGAGACCGAGGCGGTGGAAGGCGGAGAGCGCGTTGGGCGAGGCGTACTGAACGATGCCGTCCGCGTCCAGCCGGATCAGGCCGTCGCCCACGCGCGGCGAGGCGTCCATGTCGACCTGCTGGTCCGGGAAGGGGAAGGAGCCGGCGGCGATCATCTGCGCCAGGTCCGAGGCGCTCTGCAGATAGGTCAGCTCCAGCCGGCTCGGGGTACGCACGGTGAGCAGGTTGGTGTTGCGCGCGATGACGCCGAGGACGCGCCCCTCCCGCCGCACCGGGATGGACTCGACGCGGACCGGGACCTCCTCGCGCCACTCGGGGTCGCCCTCCCGCACGATCCGGCCCTCGTCGAGCGCGGTGTCCAGCATCGGGCGGCGGCCGCGCGGGACGAGGTGGCCGACCATGTCGTTCTGGTAGGAGGTGGGGCCGGTGTTGGGCCGCATCTGGGCGACCGAGACGTACCGGGCGCCGTCCAGGGTGGGGACCCACAGGACCAGGTCGGCGAAGGAGAGGTCGGAGAGCAGCTGCCACTCCGAGACCAGCATGTGCAGCCACTCGAGATCGGAGTCGTCGAGCGCGGTGTGCTGGCGTACGAGTTCGTTCATGGAGGGCACGTCTGCGAGCGTACCCGGGCGTTTGTGCGGTCCCGAAACACCCGGCGGCGCCGGGCCCCGAAGACACCCGCGGGCCGCGGCGCCTGAGAGGGACCCTCAGCCCTCCCGGCACCGCAGCCCGGAGCAGTATCGGCCGTGGGCGTGCGGTCCCGGTCGGCCGAAGGATGAGGAACCGGGGCAGTCAGGGCAGAGAGCTCCGGGTCCTCGGTCCGCCTTCCTGTGCGGGGAAGACGGAGGCTCGTGCGTTCACCTGTCGTGCGCGGACGGTGCCGCGCGCGTGCGCTGTTCGAGACGTCTCACAGCATTCTGGACTAGACCACTTGGCCTGTCCATGCGCGGGACGAGGTTGTTGTTTTTTCTTCCGCGATCGACGATCGGCCGGGACGGGCCGGCCGGATCTCCCGGCGCGCTGCACGCAGCCTAGCCCGCCCGGCTCGACGGTGGGGCCGAACAGGGGGAACAGGGGAAACAGAGGGAAACAGGGGTCGGGCGCGCGGGCGGACGAGCGCGGCACACAGGGGCCCGATTCTGTTAGATTGGGCTTGGATTGGTCTAAACCACATGACCCTCGTAACCGGGTCCGTCCCCTTCAGATCCTCCTCAGATCGGCAGGCCCAGCGTGGAAGTTGTCATCGTTCCGGACGCCCGAGCGGGCGGCGAACTCATCGCCGAGGCGATGGCGCAGCTGCTCCGGCGCAAGCCCGACGCCCTGCTCGGCGTGGCCACGGGCTCCACTCCCCTGCCCGTGTACGAGGCACTGGCGGCCAAGGTGCGCTCCGGTGCCGCGGACCTCTCGCGGGCGCGGATCGCCCAGCTCGACGAGTACGTGGGGCTGCCCGCCGACCACCCCGAGTCCTACCGCTCGGTGCTGCGCCGTGAGGTGCTGGAGCCCCTCGGCATCGGGATGGACGCCTTCCTCGGGCCCGACGGCACCTCCGAGGACGTCCGCTCGGCCTGCGCGGCCTACGACCGGGCGCTGGCCGAGGCCGGCGGCGTCGACCTGCAACTGCTCGGGATCGGGACCGACGGGCACATCGGGTTCAACGAGCCGTGCTCCTCGCTCGCCTCGCGCACCCGGATCAAGACCCTGACCGAGCAGACCCGCGTCGACAACGCGCGCTTCTTCGACGGCGACGTCGAGCAGGTGCCGCACCACGTCATCACGCAGGGCATCGGGACGATCCTGGAGGCGCGGCACCTGGTGCTGCTGGCCACGGGCGAGGGCAAGGCGGACGCGGTCGCGACGACCGTCGAGGGGCCGCTGGCCGCGGTCTGCCCCGCCTCGGCGCTTCAGCTCCACCCGCACGCGACGGTCGTCGTCGACGACGCCGCCGCGTCCAAGCTGAAGCTCGCCGACTACTTCCGCCACACGTACGCCAACAAGCCGGACTGGCAGGGCATCTAGGGCCTCTCGTTGGGATCATGCCGGGCTGATCCCAACGAAGGACCCCAGCCACTCGCGCGGCCCGGTCCACGGCGAAGCCGGCCACCCCGCAGGGGGCGGCCGGCTTCGCCGTGTCGAGTGCCGCAGGACTCCGCGCAAAAGGGCGGACACCGCTCCGAGCCCTGGCCCTCCGCCCTGACCCTCCGGGGGACATCCCCGGCCGGGGACTCGGCGGCGGCCGCCGTTCACTCGCCCGTGATGACCTCCGCCGCCGCCCGGCCGCAGACGCGGGCCGCGCCGTGGGTGGCGATGTGCAGGGCGCCGCGCGGGACCGCCTGGGGGACGCCCATCTCGACGACCACCGTGTCCGGCCGCGCCGCGAGCAGGGTGTCCAGGGCGGCCGCCATCCAGGGGTGGCGGTGCTCGTCGCGGACGACGGCCACCACACGCCGGGTGCCGGCCTCCTGGAGCGCCGCGCGGCCCGCGTCCTCGCCGGCGAAGCTGCCCGTCCGGGTACCCGGCAGGAGGCGGCAGAGCTCGGCGGCCACGCCCCACGGGGTCTCGTCGCCGACCGCGATGTTGGCGACGGGGGTGAGGGCGGCGACGTAGGGCGGCTCCATGAGCGGGGTGAAGCTCTCCGCGGCGGTGACGCGCAGCGCGCGCCGGGCCGCCCGCAGCCCGACCTCCGGGTCGGCGGTGCCCCGCGTACCGGCCGGGTCCGCGGCCGCGGCGGCCCAGCGGGCGAGGGCGCGGACCCGGTCGGCCGCGTCCGCCAGCCGTTCCTCGGGCAGCTCCCCGGAGCGGACCGCGGCGACCAGGGCGTCGCGCAGGCCGGTCACGGTCTCCTCGTCGGCCAGTCCGCCGCCCACGCAGATCGCGTCGGCTCCGGCGGCGACGGCCAGGACGCTGCCGCGCCGGATGCCGTAGTGGTCCGCGATGGCCCGCATCTCCATGCCGTCGGTGACGATCAGGCCCTCGTAGCCGAGTTCGCCGCGCAGGAGGTTCGTCAGCACCTGGCGGGACAACGTTGCCGGAAGGTCCGGGTCCAGGGCCGGCACCAGGATGTGGGCGCTCATCACGGCCTTGCTGCCGGCGGCGATCGCCGCGCGGAACGGGGCCAGTTCGCGCTCCTGGAGCACCTCGGCGTCCACGTCGATGCGGGGCATCGCGTGGTGGGAGTCCACGGCGGTGTCGCCGTGTCCGGGGAAGTGCTTGGTGCAGGCGGCGACACCCGCGGCCTGGAGGCCGGTGACGTAGGCGGCGGTGTGCCGGGCGGCCAGATCGGTGGCGGCGCCGAAGGACCGTACGCCGATGACCGGGTTGCCGGGGTTGGAGTTGACGTCGGCGGAGGGCGCCCAGTTGAAGTTCACCCCGCACTCGGCAAGGCGTCTGCCGAGTTCGCGCGCGACGGCCTCGGTCAGCTCCACGTCGTCCACGGCGCCCAGCGCGTGGTTGCCGGGGAAGCTGGAGCCGGTACGCACCTCCAGGCGGGTGACGTCGCCGCCCTCCTCGTCGATGGCGACCAGGACGTCCTCGCGTTCGGCGCGCAGCTGCGCGGTGAGGGCGGCCAGTTGTTCGGGCGAGGCGATGTTCCGGCCGAACAGCCCGACCGAGGACAGACCCTCACCGAGGCGCCGGAGCAGCCAGTCGGGGGCCGTGGTCCCGGTGAAGCCGGGCTGGAGAACGGTCAGCGCGTCGCGGGTGAGTGTGTCGGTACCGCTGGCGATTGTCGTCATCGGGTGGCGTTATCCCTTCACGGCGCCCGCGGTCAGGCCGCTGACGGCCTTGCGCTGGAGGTAGACGAAGAGGATCAGGATCGGGAGGGCGAAGAGGGAGGAGGCCGCCATGGTCGCGCCCCAGTCGTCGCCGAACTGGCTCTGGAAGCTGGACAGCCACAGCGGCAGCGTCTTGGCCTCGGCGTCCTTGTTCAGCACCAGGACGAGGGCGAACTCGTTCCAGGCGGTGATGAAGCCGAACAGCGAGGTGGCCATCAGGCCCGGGGCGAGCAGCGGCAGGATGACCCGGCGGAAGGCCGTCATGCGGGAGCAGCCGTCCACCAAGGCCGCCTCCTCCAGCTCCTTGGGCACGGCGGCGACGAAGCCGCGCAGCGTCAGGATGGTGAAGGGCAGGATCATCATCGTGTAGAAGAGCGTCAGCGGCACGAGGCTGTTCAGCATCGACGCGTCCCGCACGATCATGTAGATGGCGATGATCATGACTTCCCAGGGCGCCATCTGGGCCAGCATGAAGCCGATGACGAAGCCGCGCCGCCCCCTGAAGCGCATCCGCGCCAGGGCGAAGGAGCCGGCCAGCGCGATGACCAGCGAGAAGACGACGGCGAGGACGGTGACGGTCACCGAGTTGGTGACGTACGTCGAGAAGTGCTCGACCTGCGTCGCCGTCCTGAAGTGCTCGAAGGTGAAGTCGACCGGGAACCAGACCGGGTCCTCGGAGATGATGTCGCCGGTCGGCTTGAACGCCGTGGAGAACATCCAGTACACGGGGAAGACGAAGCCGATGAACAGGACGACGGCCGTGACGTTGGGCCACACGCGGCCGAAGAGCGAGCGCTTCACAGCTCGTCCTCCTCTTGCTTGAGCACGATCCTGAGGTAGTAGGCGGTCAGGCCGAGCAGGATCAGGATGGTCAGGACGGCGATCGCCGCACCCATGCCGTAGTGCTGGTTGCCGATGCCCTCGACGTAGGCGTAGACGGGCAGGATCTCGGTGAGCCGGTCCGGGCCGCCGCTGTTGATGAGAAGGACCTGTGCGAACGCCTTGAAGACCCAGATGATCTCCAGGAACGTCGTCGCGTAGAGGAAGGGCCGCAGGAACGGCAGGGTGACCGCGGTGAAGCTCCGCCAGACGCCGGCGCCGTCGAGGGAGGCCGCCTCGTACAGCTCGGCGGGGATGGTGGTGGTCGCCGCGTACAGGTTGATCGCGACGAACGGGATGGACATCCACACGATCAGCAGGGTGATGACGAAGAACGTCGACATCTGGCTGCTGGTCCAGCTGTAGTCGGCCATCGAGTGCCAGCCGAGCTTGTCCAGCACCCAGTTGACGACGCCGAAGCGCTGGGCGAACAGCCACTGGTAGACGGTGCTGGCCGCCACGATGGGCATGGCCCAGGCCAGCACCAGGCCGATCAGCAGGGTGAACCGCATGCGCTTGCCGAGGCGGGCGAGCAGCAGGCCGACCAGCGTGCCCAGGACCATGATCAGGACGACGTTGACCGCCGTGAACAGGACCGAGCGGAGGGTGACCCGCCAGAAGTCCTCGCTGGTGAGGGTCTCCTTGTAGTTGTCGATGCCGTTCCACTCGGTGACGTGCTGGATCAGCTGCGTCATGTTGAGGTTCTGGAACGACAGCAGGAAATCCTTCAGCAGCGGCCAGCCGAGCAGCAGCACGGTGGCCGCGCAGGCGGGCAGCAGCAACAGATAGGGGGCGAACCCGCCGCTGCGCGAGGCGGCTCGCGGTGTCGGACCGCCGGATGCCCGGCCGTCCGCCTCGCGGGCGTCCAGCGGGCCGGAGGGCGGCCGTTCGGTCTGCACGGTCATGCTCGCGATCTCTCTTCTCGGCCTACGTACGTCGACCCGCGTACAGGTGCCGGGGCGGGGCGGCCGCCCGTGGTACGGCCGCCCCGCCCCGGCTCACCCGGTGCTACTGCTTCTGCGCCAGGCGCTTGTTGAACTCGCCCTCGACCTGCTTGGCGGCCTCGGCCGGGGACTTTCCGTTGAGCACGGCGGTCATGTAGGCCTTGACCGGGTTCGGGTCGTTCTCCACCGCGGCCCACTCCGGGATCAGCGGCGTGGTGCCACCGCCCGCGGCGGCCGGGGCGGCGGCCTCGGCGACGGCGTTGCCCTGGAGGTTGCTCTGCAGCGCCTCCTTGTTCGGGATGACGCCGTTCTCCTTGGCCAGCTGGCCCTCGTACTGGTCGGACAGGGCGATCTTCAGGAACTCACGGGCGAGTTCCTGCTTCTTGCTGCCCGCGGCGACGGCGAGGTTGGAGCCGCCGAGGAAGACGCCCTCGGGCTTGTCGGCCGTGGCGCCCGGGATGGTGAAGTAGCCGATCTCCTTCTCGATCTTCGGGTTGGCCTTGATCGCGATACCGGCCTCCCAGCCCATGCCGATGAAGGCGCCGACCTTGCCCTTGGCGAAGACCTCGCCCTGCTGCGGGTGGGCCTCGTCCTTGTCCTTGGGCGCCTTGGACAGGGCCTGGAACTTCTTGTAGGTCTCCATGGCCGCGGCGATCTTCGGGTCGGCCAGGTTGGAGACGTACTTGTCGCCGTCCTTCTTCACCAGGTCGCCGCCCTCGCCGATCACCAGGCCGACGAAGTGGTACCAGTTCTGGCCGGGCAGGTAGATCGGCTCGGCGCCGGTCTTGTCCCCGATCTTCTTGAGGTCGGCGTAGAACTCGTCACGGGTCTTGGGGGTGTCCTTGATCCCCGCGTCGGCCCAGAGCTTCTTGTTGTAGAGGACGACGCGGTTGGCGAAGTACCACGGGGCCGCGTACTGCTTGCCCTCGTAGACGGAGGAGTTGTTGAGGGCCTCGGTCCAGTCGGCGCCGATCGAGGACTTCAGGTCCGCGAGGTCGGCGAGGCCGCCGGTCTTGGCGTAGGCCGGGGTCTGGGTGTTGCCGATCTCGAAGACGTCCGGCGGGTTCTCCTCGGACAGGGCGGTGGTCAGCCTCTGCTGGATGCCGTCCCACTGCTGGACCTCGAACTTGACCTTCGCCTTGGTCTTGGCCTCGAAGGCCGCGGTGACGTCCTTCTGCCACTGGTCGGGGGAGGAACCGTCCATCACCCACACGGTGAGCGTCTGGCCGGCGTAGCCGTCCTTGCCGCTCTTGGCCTTGCCCCCGTCGTCGTCCTTGCCGCCCCCACACGCCGCGATGGAGACCATCATGCCCGCGATACCGATCGCGGCTACCAGCTTGCGCTTCACGCCACCCTCCTCAGGGATGCCACAAACCCCCCTGCCTCCCCGCGGTTGAGCGACATCCGAGCGTCGGCGCGTAACCGCCCGTGGGGCCGGGACCTGGACCAATGGTGTAGACCAGTAGGGGGAGCTTGGCCCAGACCAATAGGGCTGTCAAGAGTGCGCCGACCCGCTCAGGTGGTCCGTTATGGGACCGCGATATGCAGGGACCTTTCATTGTTCGTCCGGCAAAATGGACGCTCGCGTTCCACTGGACCAGTGGCGACCGTACGCCACCCGGCGGCCGCGCCGGCCGGCTGGACCACCGGCCCGGGCCGCGATGATGGACTAGACCAGCCGGAGTCACGACGGTATACAGAGGAGATCACGGAGCGTACGGGTGACCGCCCGGCACGCGAAGCCGTGCCACGATGTGAGCCGGGGCCGATGGGACGTCGGCCGCTTCGGCACCGAAGCCGGGAAGGCGGAGCATGAGCACCGACGTCAGCAGTGCGGAGAACGAGGGTGGGGCGACCGTCCGTACCGCGCGCGTGCCCAAGTACTACCGCCTGAAGAAGCACCTGCTCGACATCACCCAGACCCTGCCGCCCGGCACTCCGGTCCCGCCGGAGCGCACCCTGGCCGCCGAGTTCGACACCTCGCGCACCACGGTGCGGCAGGCGCTTCAGGAACTCGTCGTCGAGGGCCGGCTCGAGCGCATCCAGGGCAAGGGCACCTTCGTCGCCAAGCCGAAGGTCTCTCAGGCGCTGCAACTGACCTCCTACACCGAGGACATGCGTGCCCAGGGCCTGGAGCCGACCTCGCAGTTGCTGGACATCGGCTACGTCACCGCCGACGACCGCCTGGCCGAACTGCTCGACATCACCGCCGGGGGGCGGGTGCTGCGCATCGAGCGGCTGCGCATGGCCAACGCCGAGCCCATGGCCATCGAGGCCACCCACCTGTCGGCCAAGCGCTTCCCGGCACTGCGGCGCAGCCTGGTGAAGTACACCTCCCTCTACACCGCCCTCGCCGAGGTCTACGACGTCCATCTGGCCGAGGCCGAGGAGACCATCGAGACCTCGCTGGCCACTCCGCGCGAGGCGGGCCTGCTGGGCACCGACGTGGGCCTGCCGATGCTGCTGCTCTCCCGGCACTCCGTGGACCGCGAGGGGCGGCCGGTGGAGTGGGTGCGGTCGGTGTACCGCGGGGACCGCTACAAGTTCGTGGCACGGCTCAAGCGCCCGCAGGACTAAGGGCGTTGGGGGAGTAAGGATCTTGTGGCGGTTCCTCGGCGTCCTACGCACGAGGGATTCCGCACCCGTGGCACCGTGACCTAGATTGCCTGCGCACCGCACGCTCGCCGGTGATCAGCTAGGGGACGGAGTCGCCACATGTCGAATGCCCCGGAAGCCACCAGAGCGGTGGTGACGCCTTTACGGGTCGCCATCGCCCTCTGCCTCGCCGCCCCCTTCGTGGCGCTGCTGTGGGTGGGGTCGTACGCGAAGACGGACCCGGTGTTCATCGGGATCCCCTTCTTCTACTGGTACCAGATGCTGTGGGTGCTCCTCTCCGCGGCCCTGACGATGACCGCGTACCGGCTGTGGCAGCGTGACCAGCGCGCCGCCCGGGCCCCGCAGGCGGCCCGGACCGCCGACCCCGCCACGGCCGAGGACGGGGGTGCGGTGAAGTGAAGGACGGTGTCAACGGCGTCGCGCTCGGCGTCTGCGTCTTCTTCTTCCTGCTCGTCACCGTCATGGGCTTCCTGGCCGCGCGCTGGCGCCGGGCCGAGAACGAGCACAGCCTGGACGAGTGGGGCCTGGGCGGCCGGTCGTTCGGCACCTGGGTGACCTGGTTCCTGCTCGGTGGCGACCTGTACACCGCCTACACCTTCGTCGCCGTGCCGGCCGCCGTCTACGCGACGGGCGCGGCGGGCTTCTTCGCGGTGCCGTACACGATCCTGGTGTACCCGCTGATCTTCACGTTCCTGCCGCGGCTGTGGTCGGTGTCCCACCGGCACGGATACGTGACCACCTCGGACTTCGTCCGCGGCCGGTTCGGCTCCAAGAGCCTGTCGCTGGCGGTGGCGCTCACCGGCATCCTCGCGACCATGCCGTACATCGCGCTCCAGCTCGTCGGCATCCAGGCCGTGCTCGACGTGATGGGCGTCGGCGGCGGAGAGAGCACCCACTGGTTCGTGAAGGACCTGCCGCTGCTGATCGCCTTCGGTGTGCTGGCGGCGTACACCTACTCGTCGGGGCTGCGCGCGCCCGCGCTGATCGCGTTCGTGAAGGACACCCTGATCTACCTCGTGATCGCGGTGGCCATCATCTACATCCCGATCAAGCTGGGCGGCTTCTCGGAGGTGTTCGCCAAGGCGGGCCAGAAGTTCACCGAGACGGGGTCGGGCTCTCTGGTGCCGGCGGCGGCCGGCCAGTGGACCTACGCCACGCTGGCCCTGGGCTCCGCGCTCGCGCTGTTCATGTACCCGCACTCGATCACCGCGACGCTGTCCTCGCGCAGCCGGGAGGTGATCCGCCGCAACACCACGATCCTGCCGCTGTACTCGCTGATGCTGGGCCTGCTCGCGCTGCTGGGCTTCATGGCGATCGCGGCGGGCGTGCAGGTGAAGAACGGCCAGCTGGCCATTCCGCAGCTGTTCGAGAACATGTTCCCGGACTGGTTCGCGGGCGTGGCGTTCGCGGCGATCGCCATCGGCGCGCTGGTGCCGGCGGCGATCATGTCGATCGCGGCCGCGAACCTGTTCACCCGCAACATCTACAAGGACTTCCTCCGCCCGCACGCGACACCGAGGGAGGAGACCCGCGTCTCCAAGATCGTGTCGCTCCTGGTGAAGGTGGGCGCGCTGGTGTTCGTGCTGACCATGGACAAGACGGTCGCCATCAACTTCCAGCTGCTCGGCGGGATCTGGATCCTTCAGACCTTCCCGGCCCTGGTCGGCGGCCTGTTCACGCGCTGGTTCCACCGCTGGGCGCTGCTGGCGGGCTGGGCGGTCGGCATGGTCTACGGCACGGTCGCCGCCTACGGGGTCGCCTCGCCGACGCAGAAGCACTTCGGCGGCTCGGCCAAGGAGATCCCGGGCCTCGGCGAGATCGGCTACATCGGTCTGACGGCGTTCGTGCTCAACGCGGCCGTCGCGGTGGTCCTGACGTTCGTGCTGAGGGCGGTCAAGGCGCCCGAGGGCGTGGACGAGACCCGGCCGGAGGACTACACGGCGGACGCCGGCGACCCGGGTGTCGAGGCGGAGCTCCCGCCGGCCACGGCGGTGGCCCCGCAGTAGCACCGGGCACCCCGTGGGCCGCCGGAGAGAAATCCGGCGGCCCACGGCCGGGCCCGTACGGCAGACTCGGGCCCATGGACTTCGCGATCCGGCCGGTGGAACCCGGCGAGTACGGCACGCTCGGTGAGATCACCGCCCAGGCCTACCTCCAGGACGGGCTGCTGGACTTCGGCGAGAGCGACGGATATCTCGTCGAGCTGCGGAACGTGGCCAAGCGGGCGGCCGCGGCCGAGGTGCTGGTGGCGGTGGCGGACGGGAAGGTGCTCGGCGGGGTGACCTTCGTCCCCGGCGCCGGTCCCATGGCCGACCTCGCCGGCCCCGGCGAGACCGAGATACGGATGCTCGCGGTCGCGCACGCGGCGCGCGGCAGAGGAGTCGGCGAGGCCCTCGTACGGGCCTGTCTGGACCGGGCACGGGCCGTGGAGGGCTGTGTCCGCGTGGTGCTGTCCAGCCAGAGCTCCATGCGTACCGCCCACCGCGTCTACGAGCGCCTGGGCTTCGTCCGCACGCCGGGGCGGGACTGGAACCCGCTCCCGGAGCTGGACGACATCACGCTGCTCACCTACGAGTTGACATTCTGACACGCTCCGGAGTCGACGCGGCACAACATATGGGGGTGCCCGACTCACTCAGCACAAGATGTATGCTCGTGCTCACTGTCGCCGCAGGGGAATCCGGTGCGAATCCGGAACTGTCCCGCAACGGTGTACTCGTGCGCATATGCCCCATGGGCCGCCACGAGCGTCAGTCCGAGGACCTGCCGACAGCGCGCCCGGCCGTCCGGTCCGGGTGCCCTGACGTCCGGGCCTCGCGGAATGGGCTGGTGGGCGCGGCGCCGCGTGCGCTCGTGTGCTGCCCCCTGCCCTGTGCGAGTCCCCGTGCCGAGCGAGGGAGAGCTCCACGTGACCATCGCGCCAGCCGACCCGGTTTCAGTCACAGCCACGGAAACCGACGGTCCAGGTGCCGTACTGCTGCGGACCCTGACCGAGCTGACCGCCGACCTCCCCGACGCCGACCCCGGCCGGGTCGCCGCCGCCGCGCTGCGCGGCCGGTCGGCGCGGGCCGACGAGGCCGAGTTGCGTGAGCTCGCCACGGAGGCGGCCGCCGGGCTCATCTCCGAGGACCCCGCCTACTCCCGGCTGGCGGCCAGGCTGCTGACCCTCACCGTCCGCGCCGAGGCCGCCTCCCAGGGCGTCGTCTCCTTCACCGACTCGGTCGCCGTGGGCCACAGTGAGGGCCTCATCGCCGACCGGACCGCGGAGTTCGTACGCGCCCACGCCGACCGCCTGGACGCGCTGATCGACCGGGCCGCCGACGACCGCTTCGGCTACTTCGGCCTGCGCACCCTGCACAGCCGGTACCTGCTGCGGCACCCGATCACCCGCAAGGTGATCGAGACGCCCCAGCACTTCATGCTGCGGGTCGCGGCCGGTCTCGCGCAGGACGACACCGCGCGGTCCGTCGACGAGGTCGCGGCGCTCTACGGGCTGATGAGCCGCCTCGACTACCTGCCCTCCTCCCCCACGCTCTTCAACTCCGGCACGCGCCACCCCCAGATGTCGTCCTGCTACCTCCTCGACTCCCCCAAGGACGAGCTGGACTCCATCTACGAGCGCTACCTCCAGGTCGCCCGGCTGTCCAAGCACGCCGGCGGCATCGGCATCGCCTACTCCCGCATCCGCTCCCGCGGTTCGCTGATCCGCGGCACCAACGGGCACTCCAACGGCATCGTGCCGTTCCTGAAGACCCTGGACGCCTCGGTGGCCGCCGTGAACCAGGGCGGCCGGCGCAAGGGCGCCGCCGCGGTCTACCTGGAGACCTGGCACTCCGACATCGAGGAGTTCCTGGAGCTGCGCGACAACACCGGTGAGGACGCCCGCCGGACGCACAACCTCAACCTCGCGCACTGGGTCCCGGACGAGTTCATGCGCCGGGTGAACGCCGACGGGCAGTGGTCGCTGTTCTCCCCCGCGGACGTGCCGGAGCTGACCGACCTGTGGGGCGAGGAGTTCGACGCCGCGTACCGCGCCGCGGAGGCCCGGGGACTGGCCCGCAAGACCATGCCGGCCCGCGAGCTGTACGGCCGTATGATGCGCACCCTCGCGCAGACCGGCCAGGGCTGGATGACCTTCAAGGACGCCGCCAACCGCACCGCCAACCAGACGGCGCAGCCCGGTCACGTCGTCCACTCCTCCAATCTCTGCACGGAGATCCTGGAGGTCACCGACGACGGTGAGACGGCGGTGTGCAACCTGGGGTCGGTCAACCTGGGCGCGTTCGTGGCCGGCGGGGACATCGACTGGGAGCGGCTGGACGCGACCATCCGCACCGCCGTCACCTTCCTGGACCGCGTGGTCGACATCAACTTCTACCCGACCGAGCAGGCGGGCCGCTCCAACGCCCGCTGGCGGCCGGTGGGCCTGGGCGCCATGGGCCTCCAGGACGTGTTCTTCAAGCTGCGGCTGCCCTTCGACTCCCCTGAGGCCAAGGCCCTGTCCACCCGTATCGCCGAGCGGATCATGCTCGCCGCGTACGAGGCGTCGGCCGACCTCGCCGAGCGCAACGGCCCGCTGCCCGCGTGGGAGAAGACCCGTACGGCCCAGGGTGTGCTGCACCCCGACCACTACGACGTCGAGCTGACCTGGCCGGAGCGCTGGGCGGCCCTGCGCGAGCGGATCGCCGCCGTCGGCATGCGCAACTCGCTGCTGCTCGCCATCGCCCCGACCGCCACCATCGCCTCGATCGCGGGCGTGTACGAGTGCATCGAGCCGCAGGTCTCCAACCTCTTCAAGCGTGAGACGCTCTCCGGGGAGTTCCTGCAGGTCAACTCGTACCTGGTGGACGACCTGAAGGCGCTCGGCGTCTGGGACGCCCGCACCCGCGAGGCACTGCGCGACGCGAACGGCTCGGTGGCCGGCTTCGCCTGGATCCCCGAGGACGTGCGGACGCTGTACCGCACGGCGTGGGAGATCCCGCAGCGCGGTCTGATCGACATGGCCGCGGCGCGCACCGCGTTCCTGGACCAGTCCCAGTCCCTGAACCTGTTCATGGAGACGCCGACCATCGGCAAGCTCTCCTCGATGTACGCCTACGCCTGGAAGCAGGGTCTGAAGACGACGTACTACCTGCGCTCCCGCCCGGCGACCCGTATCGCCCGCGCGGCTCGGGCCCAGACTCCCGCCACCGTCCCCGTCCAGCAGGCGGCGCCGGACGCCGACGCGATCGCCTGCTCCCTTGAGAACCCCGAGTCCTGCGAGGCCTGCCAGTAATGACCAGCGAGACCAAGAACCTGCTCGACCCCGGCTTCGAACTGACGCTCCGTCCGATGCGCTACCCGGACTTCTACGAGCGCTACCGGGACGCCATCAAGAACACCTGGACGGTGGAGGAGGTCGACCTCCACTCGGACGTCGCCGACCTCGCCAAGCTGAGCCCGGCCGAGCAGCACCTGATCGGACGGCTGGTGGCCTTCTTCGCCACCGGTGACTCGATCGTGGCGAACAACCTGGTGCTGACGCTGTACAAGCACATCAACTCCCCCGAGGCGCGGCTGTACCTGTCCCGCCAGCTCTTCGAGGAGGCCGTCCACGTCCAGTTCTACCTGACGCTGCTCGACACCTACCTGCCCGATCCCGAGGACCGCGCCGCCGCCTTCGCGGCGGTGGAGAACATCCCCTCGATCCGGGAGAAGGCCGAGTTCTGCTTCCGGTGGATGGACTCGGTGGAGAAGCTGGACCGGCTGGAGACGAGGGCGGACCGCCGGCGCTTCCTGCTCAACCTCATCTGCTTCGCCGCGTGCATCGAGGGCCTGTTCTTCTACGGCGCCTTCGCCTACGTCTACTGGTTCCGCAGCCGCGGCCTGCTGCACGGTCTGGCCACCGGCACCAACTGGGTGTTCCGCGACGAGACGATGCACATGTCCTTCGCCTTCGACGTGGTGGACACCGTGCGCAAGGAGGAGCCCGACCTCTTCGACGACGAGCTCCAGCAGCAGGTCACCGACATGCTGCGGGAGGCCGTCGAGGCCGAGCTCCAGTTCGCGCGCGACCTGTGCGGTGACGGCCTCCCGGGGATGAACACCGACTCGATGCGGCAGTACCTGGAGTGCGTCGCCGACCAGCGCCTGACGCGCCTCGGCTTCGCCCCGGTGTACGGCTCCGAGAACCCCTTCTCCTTCATGGAGCTCCAGGGCGTTCAGGAGCTGACCAACTTCTTCGAGCGGCGCCCGTCGGCGTACCAGGTGGCGGTGGAGGGCACCGTCGACCTCGACGAGGACTTCTGAGCCTCGTCGGGGATCTCCCCGGCCTCCCGGTCCTCCTGGGCCTGACGGATCCGGTGGTCGGCACGTCGGTCGTGGACGATGCCGACCACCGACGGCAGGACCATGAGGACCAGGAGCCCCAGGACGAAGAGCATCGAGATCAGGCCTTGCAGCTGTGTCGTGGTCATGGACACCACTGTGGCGCCGGGTACTCCTCACCGTGAGTGGCAGGACTGCCGTACACCTTCAAAATCCTGCCACCGCGGGGGCACACTGGACCCATGCTGAAGAACGTGGCCACCGTGCTGCTGGACGGAGTGCACCCCTTCGAGCTCGGCGTGGTCTGCGAGGTGTTCGGACTGGACCGCAGCGACGAGGGGCTGCCGGTGTACGACTTCGCGGTCGTCTCCGCGGAGGGCCCGGCGCTGCGCACCCATGTCCCCGGCCTCACGGTCTCGACGCCGCACGGGCTGGACCGGCTGGAGGAGGCCGACCTGATCACGGTGCCGGCCGCCGACGCCGTCACCTCCCGCGGCTACCCGCCCGAGCTGCTGGCCGCGCTGCGCCGGGCGGTGGACCGGGGCGCGCGGGTGCTCAGCGTCTGCTCGGGCGTCTTCGTGCTGGGCGCCGCCGGCCTGCTGGACGGGCGGCGCTGCGCGGCGCACTGGAGGCACGCGGACGAACTGGCCCGGCGGTTCCCGCGGGCCGTGGTCGAGCCGGACGTGCTGTACGTGGACGCGGACCCGGTGATCACCTCGGCCGGCACCGCGTCCGGCATCGACGCCTGTCTGCACATCGTGCGCAAGGAGCAGGGCCCGGAGGTCGCCAACAGGATCGCCCGGCGGATGGTGGTGCCCCCGCACCGCGACGGCGGGCAGGCCCAGTACGTCGAGCGGCCGCTGCCGAAGTCCTCCTGCGACACGGTGGGCGAGGTGCTGGTCTGGATGGAGGAACACCTGGACCAGGAGGTCACCGTCGAGCAGCTCGCCGCCCGCGCCCACATGTCGCCGCGTACCTTCGCCCGCCGCTTCCAGCAGGAGACGGGCACCACTCCCTACCGCTGGCTCCTGCGCCAACGCGTGCTGCTGGCACAGCGGTTGCTGGAGGGGACGGACGAGACCATGGACACGATCGCGGACCGTACGGGGTTCGGGACGGCGGCGGCACTGCGGCACCAGTTCGTCCGCGCGCTGGGCACCACCCCGAACGCCTACCGGCGCGCGTTCCGGGGCCCGCGGGCCGCCTGAACGCGCGCCGCGCCGCTCACGTCACCTGAGCACCGGCCGCACCAGCATCCGCTGCGGGCGCAGCGTGATGCCGACCCGGGGCGTGCCGTTCGACCCGGGAACCTCCTCGAAGCGGAACCTCGTCGCCACCGCGGCGGTGAACAGACTCAGAAGCGCCATCGAGAAAAGGTCACTTGGGCACTTGCGGTTACCCACGCCGAACGGGCTCATGGCGCATTTCGGTACGTCCTTGGCGCGTTCGGGAAGCCGGCGGTCGGGGTCGAACTCCAGATGGTCCGGATACGAGCGCCGATCACGCTGGACGGCGTACGGGCTGTAGATGATGTCCGCCCCGGCCGGAATGCGATAGCCACCGAGTTCGGTTTCGGCCACCGCCCGCCGCGTCAATACCCATACGGCGGGCCGCAAACGCATCGTCTCCACGACGACATTGTTGGTGTGCGTGAGCCCGCGGATGTCGTCGAATCCGACTGGGCGGCCGCCGGCCACGGATTCGACCTCCGCGCGTATCCGGTCGCCGTGTTCCGAGGTTGGCCGGCAGCGACAGCCGGTACGGCGGGCCGGAGATGAGGTAGTCGGGACTGAGGGAAGGCCGGCGGATCGCGGACCGGTTTCAGACCGTGGCCGAGAAGCGGCACCCCGCCCCCGGCCACCGGTGGCTCGTGCGGCCCGGGTGCGGGGCGCCGGGTTGCGGACCGCGCCGACGCGGCGGTCATTTCCCGCCCGCCCCCTCGTCGTCGAGGTACGGGGGTGTGGCCGGGTCCTCCCAGTCGTCGACCGTGTACCGGCCGGACTCGAGGTGGAACCAGTAGATGGAACTGAACCAGTTCCGCATAGTGCCGAGGCAGGTGCGCACGGCGGCACTCAGTTCCTTTCCCTGTACCGTGCCGTCCGCCAGGCCGTCGGCGAAACGTAATCCCTCCTGCTCCGCGACCAGGAATTCGGATACGCATTCCTCGAGGCGCCCGCGCATTTCTGCGACAGCCTCCTCGAGGCTCAGCCCGTCGTGCTTGACGAGACTGATCCCGAGGTTGTGCACCTCGTCGCCCGCTATTTCCTTGGACAGTGAGCACAGATCGTTGAACCAGGCGGCGAATTCCTGACTGAGCAGCGCGGGACGCCGGTACGCGGGATTCTTCCGGACCGCGTCCGGCAGTTCACGGCCGGCACACGCCTCCAGCAGATCGGTCCAGATCCAGTGCGCGAAGGTGAACCGGCGCAGCGCGAGGTATTCCTCGACCGTGGGCACGACGTTCCCGGTGCGGTTGCGGAATTCCCGGTCGTAGGCGTCGATCACCGCGTGGAAGTGCCGCGCGAAGCGGGCGTTCCACCGTGCCGACAGGAACGAGTAGAACCGCCGCACGCTGTCCGCGAACCCCGCGACCAGGGGGTCCTCGTGGTGCAGGTGGTCCTGGGGGGAGTCCAGGACCGCGTGCATCGTGCGGCACAGCCGCTCCCAGGCGGCGGGCCGACCGTGGACGACGTCACGGTCCTGGCGGTCGTCCCAGAGGAAGAACCACGCGGCGAAGTCCGCTATCGCCTGGATCACCTCGTCGGGGGCACCGATGTAGTACCCCGCCATGAGGCCGGTGTAGCACAGGCTGTCGGCGTGTTCCTCCACCATGTCCGCCGACATGAGCCGCTTTTCCAGCAGCCAGCCGCGCGTGTTCTCGTGGAGTTGGGGCCAATACCCGTGCAACTGCCTGGGGAACCCCTCCTCGATCACCGGAAGTGCGAGCGATGGTGGGACCGTGACCACCGTCGTTGTCGCTGTGGTGCTGTATGGGAAAGCTGGCACGAACAAACCCCTCTCAGCCGCCGGTGGCGCACACCTCTTCCGTTGTGCCGGGCGCACGCCGTCGCGTATCCCCGCACCTCCATTCAGCACCACAACTGACCGTTCTGGGAATGGATTTGCCGCATTCGCCACCCCGGGATGCCGAGAATCTCCCCTTGTGTGACTGAATACGAATCACCAGGAGCGCACAAGGGATCGAAGGCATGACGGACACACGTACGGCGCCCGACCGGATGTTCCGGTCGGGCGCCGTACGCACGGGCCACTCGCGCCCCAACGGGCGGCAGGGACTCAGTCGTTGGCCACCACGGGGTAGCGCGGCTCGTTCTCGGCCATCTGCCGCAGCGCGTCCTTGCGCTCCCGCTTGGAGAGCCGGTCGATGTAGAGGTAGCCGTAGAGGTGGTCCGTCTCGTGCTGGAGGCACCGCGCGAAGTAGCCGGTGCCCCGGACCTTGATCGGGTTGCCCTTCTCGTCCTGCCCGGTGACCTCGGCGTAGTCGGGGCGGGCGAGCGGCGCGTAGGCGGTGGGCACGGACAGGCAGCCCTCGTTGCTGTCGTCCAGACGGCGCCGCTCGGCGGGCAGCTCGACCAGCTTGGGGTTGCAGACGACCCCCACGTGCCGGGCGCCCTCGTCGTCCGGGCAGTCGTAGACGAAGACCTTCAGGTCCACGCCGATCTGGTTGGCGGCCAGGCCCACGCCCTCGGCGGTGCGCTGGCTGGCGAACATGTCCGCGACCAGCTGCTGGAACTCCTCGCCGAAGTCGGTGACGTCCCTGCACTCCTTGTGCAGCACGGGGTTCCCGACGACCGTGATGGGCCGGGAGGTACCGCGCTCACACCAGGCCGCCTCGCGCTCCTCGCAGTCCTCCGAGTCGACGACGTACCCCTCGTCGTCCACGGGGAGCACGCCCGCGTGCTGCTGATCGGTGTCCTGCTGCGCCATGACCGACGTACGCCTTCCTGACAAGAACGGGGAGTGAACTCTGCTACAGGGTACGGGGCCCGGAGCCCCGACCGGGCCCGGGAGTGTCCGATATGCGACCGTGCCGCGAGGACTCGGCCGGCCCGCGCCGGGCCGACGCCCTCAACACACCTCTTCCAGGTCCCGCCAGTCCCGCGAGTCCGGGCTGTCGGCCACCCACCCGTCCAGCAGCCCGCGGACCAGGGACGCCGGAGCGGCCACTCCGCACTCCCGCTCCGGCACCCACAGCTGCCCGTCGGTGCGGTGCCCGAGCGGCCCGGGGTGCCCCGGCTCGCTGTGGTCGTGCGGGTCGAGGTGCACGCCGTCGCCCTCGTCGGACGGCATCCGCGACTCCGAGCACATCCGGCACAGCAGCCGCACGGACGACGACCAGTCCTCGGCGGCGAAGCCGGCGTCGGCGGCGAGTTGCTCCAGCGCGTCCCGGTCGGCCTCGGTGGCGGCCTCGAGCAGGACCACCCAGGTGGGCACCGGAGAGGGCGCCCACAGCTCGATCTCGTCGAAGACGGGGTAGGTGTGGCCGGCCGCGGTGGTGCGCTCCCCGTGGGGCACTCCGTCGTGCAGCACGACCTCGCCCCAGCGCCGCCCCGAGGAGGGCAGCGGGATGGACAGCACCTCGATCCGGGCCGGGTCCAGGCGTCGTCCCCAGACCACCTCGGCCTCGCCCTCGGGCGACAGCCGCACGGCCGCGCTGCCCAGCTCCATGCCCGTCGGCTCCCCGGCGGCGGCCGCGCCTCCGGGCACCTTCAGGCCGTACGCCTGCCATGCCCGCCGGGCCAGCGGCCAGTCCTGGAGGGCGGTGGCGGCGATGCCGACGTTCCACCAGTCGGGCGCGCCGGTCTCCTTCTCCAGCAGGGCCACGGCCCGCAGGCCCGCCGCCCTCGCCTGCTCCCAGTCGTGCCGGAACTTGTGCAGCAGGGCGAGGTTGAACCAGGACTCGGCCAGCCAGGGCTCCAGATCGGCGGCCCGTGTCAGCAGCGCGCCCGCGTCCTCGTACCGGCCGTCGCCGATCAGGGTGAACGCCCGGTCGGTGGCCTGCCGCCAGGAGGCGGAGGGCCGGTGCCGTCCCTTGCCGAAGATCCTCACGATTCCCGCCTGCCAGTTCCGTCGAGTGGGCCGGCTTCTGCCCCGGACACCCTCTCATTCGCATCCAACCACGTACGACTGGAGGGAGGCTCATTACCCATGGGTTACCCCTCGCCGGGAAGAACCGGAAGCGCCGGGACCTCCCACGACAGCACCCGGCCCAGCGACTCCACCACCTCGGGGGCGTACACGCCGGCCCCCGCAAGACGCAGCTCCTCCAGGGCCCTGAGCGGGCCGCCGGGCCCGGCGTCGCGCGCCTTCTCCTCGTAGGCGTTGACGGCCCGCACGATCCGCGCGGGCAGCGGCTGCCGCCGGCAGGGGTCGGCCTGCCGTTCCACCACCACCGCGACCCGGGCGCCGACCCCGGTCTGCCGCACCACGGCCCCGCCGAGCAGCGCGATCCGCCGCTGCTCCTCGGCGGGCAGTCCCGCGGTGGCCCCGGTGGGCACCGGGTCGACCAGGCTGAGCTGCCCGATGTCGTGCATCAGGGCCGCGTGCTCCAGGACGGTCAACTCCGGTTCGGTCAGGCCCAGGTCCCGGCCCACGGCCCGGCTGAGCGCGGCCACCCGCCGGGCGTGCCCGGCCGGGGTGTACCCGGCGACCTCGGTGGCCCGAGCGAGGGAGGCGATGGTCTGCCAGTAGGTCCTCCGCACGGCCGCGTACCGCCTGAGGGACAGCTGGGTGAGCAGCAGCGGCAGCGAGAACACGGGCAGCGCCCACAGTCCGGCCACGGCGACGGCGAGGGCCATGACCGCGCCGGTCGCGCACACCGCCGAGCCGATCCCGAGCAGGCCCCGCAGTTCCTCCCGCAGCAGCGGGCCGAACGGCCACCGGGTGCGGCAGTGCGCCTGCGCGGCGGCGAGCACGGCGCCGCACAGCGCGGTGAGCACCAGGAGCGCGAGCAGCAGCAGGGCGTACGCCGGACCGACCCATCCCCGGAACACCCCCTTGCCGTAGAGGGGTTGGAAGCAGACGGCGGCGAAGGCGACGGTGAGGATCCGCCGCGCCAGGTGGTCGGGCGTCCACCCGCGCCCGCGCGCGATGTGCGGCACGCCGCCCAGGAGGCAGGCGGCGAGCACCACGGCGACGACCTGGCAGGCGCCGTGGTGGCTGGGCCGGCCGGCGTCCTCGCCCAGCAGCGCGTACGACAGCGCCCCGGCGGCGCCGAGCGGCGCGGCCTCCCGCGACCCGGACCCGGTCCACCGGGTGAGCTCGCCGACGAGGACCAGCATCCCGAAGGCGAGAGCGGCGCCGCGCTCCGCGAGTCCGGTCCACAGGGTGACGGTGAGGGACAGCAGGGCGACCAGGACCGCCGAGCCGCGGATGAGGAGCAGCAGGAGGCGCCGGCTCATCGACGGGTTTCCGGCCGACCGCCCGCGGACCGCCCCGGCCCGCCACCGGCACCGCGGTCCTCGGCCGCGTACGACCCCGGCGGCAGGACGGGCTCGTCTCCCCCTCCGGGCGCCGCGGCCGAAGCGACGACGGGGGTGCCCTGCGCGCCGCCGGGAGCCGCCGACGACGGGCCCGAGTCGCCCGGGACGGCGCAAAACGGCGCCGGCGGGGCGACGGGGGTGCCGTCCTGCGCCGTGACCGCCGGGTGCCAGCCGTACCGGTCCAGGGCCCGGGCCAGCGCCGTGACCATCCGCGGGTCGAACTGCGTCCCCGCGCAGCGCTCCAGCTCCGCCAGCGCGGCGACGACCGGCCGGGCCCGCCGGTAGGACCGGGTGGACGTCATCGCGTCGAAGGCGTCCGCGACGGCCACCACCCGCGCGCTCTCCGGGATCCGGCCGCCCCTCAGCCCGTACGGGTAGCCGCTCCCGTCGAGCCGCTCGTGGTGGTGCAGGATCGCCGAGCGGGCCTCGCCCAGGAAGGAGATCCCGCGCACCATCTCGTGCCCGTACTCGGGGTGCAGCTCGATCACACGCCGCTCCTCGGCGGTCAGCGGCCCGTCCTTGCGCAGCAGCCGGGTGGGGACGCCCAGCTTGCCCACGTCATGCAGGATGCCGGCGAACCGCAGCACCTCGACCCGCTCGTCGTCCATGCCCAGCTCGCGCGCGATCAACATGGACGCCTGCCCCACGCGCTCGCTGTGCCCGCGCGTGTAGCCGTCCTTGATGTCGACGGCCTGCACCAGTGCGCGGATGGTGGCCCGGTGCGCCGACCGCTCCCGGTGGTACTGGGCGTACACCCACCCGGACACGCACATCGGCAGCAGCACGAGCAGCGCGGCGACCGGCCCGTAGGGGCTGCGCCACAGCACGGCCATCATCAGTCCCGCGAGCCCGTGCACCGCGACGGGCGCCAGCGACCGGGCGAACAGCCCCTGCCACGCCCGCCGGGCCGGAACGTGCTCGACGAGCGCGAGGACCCCGCCGTCCAGCGCCGTCAGCACCAGGCAGAAGGCGAGCACGGCGGCGCCCGCGGGGAGGAGGACGGAGGGGAAGTCGCACCCGGCGACGGCATCCCGGCCGCCCAGCGCCCCGTGCACCCGGGCGGCGGCCCAGACCGCGAGGGCGAGCTGCGCGGCCCGCCAGATCCGGCGCAGCGCCTCGGGCCGCTGTCCGGCGCGGTCGAGCAGGACGCCCGGCAGCGGGACGACCGCGGCGGCGGCCGGCGGCAGCAGGAAGGCGGCCGCGAGCAGGACGGGGTGGAAGGGCCCGGCGAAGCCGTGCCGGGCGAACCGCCCGCACCCGGCGTACACCGCGGTGAGCAGGGCGACCGGCCACCAGGGGGTGTGCGTCACCGGCAGCGGCAGCAGACAGGCCAGGGCGCCGAGGACGGCACAGGCGACATACGCACGGGCCCGCGGTGGAACCGCCTCCATGCCGCCCCCCGCCCCTCCCCGGTCATGCCTGTCCGCGGTGGGAGCGTAGGGCGCACAGTGGGGAGCCCACAGGCCGAAGACCCGGGGATTAGCGCGTTCGAGTGAAGAGCGTCCGGGCCGGCGCCCGAAGCGGGTCCGACGCGTGTGCGAGCGCCGGGTGCGCGCACAGGCGGCGCGGGGAGCCCGGCGGCGCGCCGGACGGCCCGGCGCGGCGGGTCAGGACTCCTGCGGAGTCACCGGTGCCGCGGTCACGTCGTGCTCGGGGACGGCCTGGCCGGAGCGGATGAGATCGAGCCGCCCCATGACCTTGGCACGCAGGTCGGCGGGGACGTCGTCATGTCCGCAGCACCGCTTGACCAGCTTCTTCACGGCCTGTTCCAGGCCGTACTTCTCCAGGCACGGCGAGCACTCCTCGAAGTGGTGCTCGAACTTGTCACGATCGACGTCCGGCATCTCACTGTCGAGGAACTCGTAGAGGTGGTCGAGCACCTCACTGCAGTCCGTCTCGTGCGGGTCTCCGCAGCTCATGAGCCCGAGCCTTTCGCTTCGTTCGACTCCCCGGCGCCGGCCGGGACCAGTCCGCGCTCGCGGGCGTAGTCCTCGAGCATGCCGCGCAGTTGACGACGGCCCCGGTGCAGCCGAGACATCACCGTCCCGATGGGTGTCCCCATGATGTCCGCGATCTCCTTGTACGCAAAGCCTTCCACGTCCGCGAGATAGACGGCGATGCGGAATTCCTCGGGGATCGCCTGGAGCGCTTCCTTCACGTCCGAGTCGGGCAGGTGGTCGAGCGCCTGCGACTCGGCGGAGCGCAGACCGGTCGACATGTGCGACTCGGCGCGGGCGAGCTGCCAGTCCTCGATCTCCTCGGCGGCGCTGCGCTGCGGCTCGCGCTGCTTCTTGCGGTACGAGTTGATGAAGGTGTTGGTGAGGATCCGGTACAGCCACGCCTTGAGATTGGTGCCCTCACGGAACTGGTGGAAGGACGCGTACGCCTTGGCGTAGGTCTCCTGCACCAGGTCCTCGGCGTCGGCCGGGTTGCGCGTCATGCGCAGCGCCGCCGAGTACATCTGGTCGAGGAATTCCAGCGCGTCCCGCTCGAAGCGCGCGCTGCGCTGGGCGGTCGACTCCGCGGACGCCCGCGCGCCCCGGCCCTCGGGCTGCTCCGCCTGGCCGTTGTCGGCCCCTGCGTCGGTACCGGGAACCGGACCCACCTCCTCAAGCGACGTCGTGGCACCGAATGCGGTTCCACTCGAATCGGAGGATAGACGACGACCCGTGCCTGCCGCCGCTCGAACAGGAGCGGTCCGCGCCGCGTGCAGCACCGTCCAGTCCAGGTCAGTGCGGCTGCTGCGGCTCGGGCAAACAGTCGAACCCATGCGGCGGACTCCCTCTCGTGTGACGTCGGCGCCGTGAGCGGCACTTCTGACCGCCTCAACAGCGGCGGTCCGCCGGGCATTCCCACGGGTCACCCGAGTGACGCGGTCCACTGGGCGACGCCGTCGGTGATGATCTCCAGGGCCTGGTCCTGCGTGATCGGCGCCCGCTTCGGGACGACGAAGCCGTGGTCGCCGTACGGCACCTCGACGAGCCGGTGGGGACCCTTCGGGAACTCCTCGGGCCTGCCGAACGGGTCGTTGCCGCCCTGGACGACGAGCGTGGGCACCCCCGCGCCGAGCAGTTCGTCGGCGCGGGACCTCTCGGGCCTGCCCGGCGGGTGCAGCGGGAAGCTGAGGGCGAGCACGGCGTGCGCACCGAGGTCGGCCGCCGTACGGCAGGCGACGCGCGCCCCGGCGCTCCGGCCGCCCGCGACCACCGGCAGCCCCGGCCCGGTGAGGGCGGGCCACAGCCCGCGCCAGCCGGTGTCCAGCGTCCTCGGCGCGGGCGCCACCTTCTTGCCGGCCACCCGCCAGGGCTGCTCGACCAGCGCGACGGTGACCCCGTGCCCGGGGAGCACGCGGGCCAGGGCCTGGAGGTCGCGGGCCTCGACGCCGCCCCCGGCTCCGTGGCTCACGGCGAGCACCAGGCGTGCGCCGGGGGCCCGGTGCCAGGTGATCCGCGCCGTGCCGGCCTCCGTCCCGACGGTCTCGCCCACACCGCTCACGTCACTCAGGTCGCTCACGTCGCTCACGTCACTCAGGTCGCTCACATCAGAAGAGTGTGCCCTCTTCCGGCGCCGCGAGCTCCTTGAGCAGCTCCGGTCCGTTGTTGCGGACGCTGCTGACGGCCGTGGACACCGGGTAGGCGCGCATCAGGCCCGGAGGCGGCGGGGAGAGCAGCGCGCGCAGGTCGTCGGGGTCGGTGCGGGCCGGGTCCAGCCAGGCGTCCCAGCGGTCCGGGGTCAGCATCAGCGGCATCCGGGGGTGGATGTCGGCCAGCGAACGGGGGCCCTCGGCCGGGGCGACCGCCAGCGGGGTCCGCTCCGCGTCCGTGGTGATCACCGAGCAGGTCACCCACCAGGCCCGCGGGTGGTCGTCGGGCAGGGTCCGGTCCCGCCAGAACTCGTAGAGCCCGGCCATCGCGAAGACCGAGCCGTCCGCCGGGGTCACGAAGTAGGGCTGCTTGCGCGGCCGCTTGCGCCTGCCCTCGACCTCCAGCTCCCGCTCCTGGGTGCCGGTGACCCACTCGTAGTAGCCGTCGGCGGGCACGACACAGCGCCGGGCGGCGAAGGCACGCCGGTACGACGGCTTCTCGTGCACGGTCTCCGCGCGCGCGTTGATCATCCGGGCGGCACCCTCGGGGGACTTCGACCAGGACGGCACGAGCCCCCACCTCAACTTCCGCAACTGGCGAACCGGACTGCGGTCGTCGGCGTCCTTCAAGGGGCGGTCCAGGACCACGTGGACCTCCTTGGTCGGAGCCACGTTGTAGTCGGGTTCCAGGGTCTCCTCCGGGTCCCACCGCTGGATCTCGAAGACTCCTGCGAGATCCTCGGGGCCGCGACTCGCCGCATACCGTCCGCACATACGTGCAACACTGCCAGACCCCGCACACGCACAGGGAGCCACTCGGACACATGGACAGCCTCGCCGCCACCGCGCTGCCCGATCTCTGGGACCGGCTCGTCGGCACCCAGCCCGACCCCGACCTGTGGGTGGTGATCGTCACCGCGGCCGCCGCGCTCGCCGTGGTCGTGCCGCACGGCCTGTGGCGCGTCTCGCGCAACGCGATCACCATCGCGCACGAGGGCGGGCACGGGCTGGTGGCGCTGCTCACCGGACGCACGCTGACCGGCATACGCCTGCACTCCGACACCAGCGGCCTGACCGTCAGCCGCGGTAAGCCGCACGGCGTCGGCATGATCCTCACCGCGGCCGCCGGCTACACCGCTCCCCCGCTGCTGGGCCTGGGCGGCGCGGCCCTGCTCGCCACCGGCCGGATCACTCTGCTGCTGTGGGTGGCCACGGCACTGCTGGTGGCGATGCTGGTGATGATCCGCAACGCCTACGGGGCGCTGACCGTGCTCCTCACCGGCGGCACGTTCCTGCTGGTGTCCTGGCTGACCGGCCCCCAGGTGCAGGCCGCGTTCGCGTACGCGGTGGTGTGGTTCCTGCTGCTCGGCGGGGTGCGCCCGGCCTTCGAGCTCCAGGCCAAGCGGGTGCGCGGGGGCGCCGGGGACTCGGACGCGGACCAGTTGTCGCGCCTGACGCACGTCCCGGCGGCGCTGTGGCTGTTCCTGTTCCACGCGGTGTCGCTGTGCTCGCTGATCGGCGGCGGGCGGTGGCTGCTGACGGGGTGAGGCGGTTTCTCCGAGGGCGACGACGGGGGCCGAGAAGACGCGTGACCGTGTCGGTGTGCGGCTGCGTCGCGGGGCGCGACCAGCGACTACGCGGCCGTACCCGAACCACGGCCGCCCATTAAGGTGGGGAACATGGCCCCGAACCCCGCGCACACCGCCCTCTGGCCCGCCCCGCACGCGAGCGGAGCCGTCGACGCGACGGTCCACGTGCCGGGGTCGAAGTCCGTCACCAACCGTGCCCTGGTGCTCGCCGCCCTCGCCTCCGAGCCGGGCTGGCTGCGCCGCCCGCTGCGCTCCCGCGACACGCTGCTGATGGCCGGCGCCCTGCGGGCCATGGGCGTCGGTATCGACGAGGGCGTGGGGCCGGACGGCACCGGGGAGGCCTGGCGCGTGATCCCGGCGGGGCTGCACGGCCCGGCCACGGTCGACGTCGGCAACGCCGGCACGGTGATGCGCTTCCTGCCGCCGGTCGCCGCGCTGGCCGACGGCCCCATCCGCTTCGACGGCGACCCGCGGTCGTACGAGCGCCCGCTGAATGGCGTCATCGACGCGCTGCGCGTCCTCGGCGCCCGGATCGACGACGACGGCCGCGGCGCGCTGCCGATGACCGTGCACGGCAGCGGCGCGCTGGACGGCGGCCCGGTGGAGATCGACGCCTCCTCCTCGTCCCAGTTCGTCAGCGCCCTGCTGCTGTCGGGACCGCGCTTCAACCAGGGCGTGGAGGTCCGGCACACCGGCGCGTCACTGCCGTCGCTGCCGCACATCCGGATGACGGTGGACATGCTGCGGGCGGTCGGCGCCCAGGTGGCCACCCCCGAGTCGGGCGGCGAGCCGAACGTCTGGCGGGTCACCCCGGGCGCCCTGCTCGGCCGGGACCTGACCGTGGAGCCCGACCTGTCCAACGCCCAGCCCTTCCTCGCGGCGGCGCTGGTGACCGGCGGCAAGGTCGTCGTCCCCGACTGGCCGGCCCGGACGACCCAGCCGGGTGACCGGCTGCGGCAGATCTTCACCGAGATGGGTGGTTCCTGCGAACTCACCGACTGCGGCCTGGTGTTCACCGGTTCGGGTGCCGTGCACGGCATCGACGTGGACCTCGGCGAGGTCGGCGAGCTGACCCCGGGCGTCGCGGCCGTCGCCGCGCTGGCGGACTCGCCCTCCACCCTGCGGGGCGTGGCCCATCTGCGGCTGCACGAGACCGACCGCCTGGCCGCGCTGACCAAGGAGATCAACGAGCTCGGCGGTGACGTGACCGAGACGGCCGACGGCCTGCACATCCGCCCCCGCCGCCTGCACGGCGGCGTCTTCCACACCTACGAGGACCACCGCATGGCGACCGCCGGCGCGATCATCGGCCTGGCGGTCGAGGGCGTGCAGATCGAGAACGTGGCGACGACGGCGAAGACACTGCCGGAATTCCCCGACCTCTGGGCCGGGATGCTCGGGGCGTAGGGACGCGGGGACCACACCATGCGCCGCTACGGCAAGCACACCGACGAGGACGACATCCGCAGCCGCCCCAACCGCAAGGGCAACCGGCCGCGCACGCACATCCGACCCAAGCACGAGGACGCCGCCGAGGGCATGGTCCTCACCGTCGACCGGGGACGGCTGACGTGCCTCGTCGACGACCGCCCGGTCATCGCGATGAAGGCCCGCGAACTGGGCCGCAAGGCCGCCGTGGTGGGCGACCGGGTGGCCCTGGTCGGTGACCTGTCCGGGAAGAAGGACACCCTCGCGCGCATCGTCCGCATCGAGGAGCGCGCCTCGCTCCTGCGCCGCACTGCGGACGACGACGACCCCTACGAGCGCGTGGTCGTGGCGAACGCCGACCAACTGGCCATCGTCACCGCGCTCGCCGACCCCGAGCCGCGCCCGCGGCTGATCGACCGCTGCCTGGTGGCGGCGTACGACGGCGGCCTCGACCCGCTGCTGGTCATGACCAAGTCGGACCTGGCCCCGCCGGACAAGCTCCTGGAGCTGTACGGGGATCTGGACATCCCCTACGTCGTCACCAGCCGTGCGGAGCTGGACGCCGGTGCCGCCGCGGACCGGGTGCGCGAGCACCTCGACGGGAAGGTCACCGCGTTCGTCGGCCACTCCGGCGTGGGCAAGACGACCCTCGTCAACGCGCTGGTGCCGGCGGAGCGGCGGCGGGTGACGGGACATGTGAACGCGGTGACCGGCCGGGGCCGGCACACCACCACCTCCGCGCTCGCGCTGCCGCTGGCGGACGCGGCCGGCTGGGTCGTCGACACCCCGGGCGTACGGTCGTTCGGGCTCGCGCACATCGACCCGTCCCGGGTCATCCACGCCTTCCCCGACCTGGAAGCGGGCACCGAGGGCTGCCCGCGCGCGTGCAGCCACGACGAGCCGGACTGCGCGCTGGACGCGTGGGTCGCCGAGGGGCACGCGGACCCGGCCCGGCTGTACTCGCTGCGCCGGCTGCTGGCCACGCGGGAGCGCAGGGAAGGCGACTGACCTTCGCGTTGTTTGGGTGCGGTGCGGTCCGGCAAGTGCATAATCGCACGGAGCCGGATCATGACCTGCCCCAAGCACGACCAAGCGGTCACGGCACGCGGACCCACGGGAGGACAGCACATGGCGTGGCTGCTGGTCATCGTCGCCGGGTTGCTCGAGACCGGCTTCGCCGTGTGCCTGAAGCTGTCGCACGGCTTCACCCGGCTCTGGCCGACCATCGCCTTCTGCTGCTTCGCCCTGGGCAGTTTCGGTCTGCTCACCCTCTCCCTGAGGAAGCTCGACGTGGGCCCCGCGTACGCGGTGTGGACCGGCATCGGCGCGGCGGGCACCGCGATCTACGGCATGGTCTTCCTCGGCGACCTGGTCTCCACCCTGAAACTCGTCTCGATCAGCCTGGTCATCATCGGGGTGATCGGGCTCCAGCTGTCCGGTTCCGCGCACTGACGCGGCGACGCGACGGGCCGACGGGCCGACGGGCCGACGGATCAGCCCAGTTGGCGCGGAAGCGCCCCGCGTACCAGTTCGGCGACGCTGCCCCGGCCCGGCGGCGCCGCCACGCACGACAGGGCGAGACGGATCACCAGCTCGCAGGCGCGGGCCAGTTCGGCGGTGTCCGCCCTGGGTGAGCCGGAGGCCGGGAGCAGGCTCACGGCGCGGTCGCGGACGATCGCCACGAAGTCGCCGGGCGACGGCAGCGGGCCGTCGGCCCGGCGCTGCGCCGGAACCGCGCTGGAGGACGGCACCGCCGACAGCGTCGGCGAGGGCAGCCGTTCGCTCCAGCAGCCGGTGAGCATCGCCTTCACCAGCGCGTTGTCCCGGGCCGCGGCGACGGTCCACTCGGCGGCCGCGGTGAGCCGCTCGCGCGGGTCGGTGGGGGCGGTGAGGGCCCGTTCGACCCCGGCGAGATAGCCGTCCGCCTCCCGCCGGACCAGGGCCCGCGCGCACCCCTCCTTGCTGCCGAACTCGTTGTACAGCGTCTGCCGGGAGACCCCGGCCGCCGCGGCCACGTCGACCATCCGTACCGCGGGCCACGGCCGCCGGGTCAGCGCCGTGTAGGCGGCGTCCAGCAGGGATTCCCGCGCTGCAGGCATCATCGCCTCCCTGGGGCGAGCGGCTCTGCGCCCAGGTTTGACGCCCCCGAACGCACTGTCAAGGGTCCGTGACAGCATGTGCGCGCCCCCGCGGGCCCCACAGCCCCGTCACCGCAGGTCCCACACCCCCGTCATCGCAGGTCCCACACCCCCGTCACCGCGGGCACCACAGCCCCTCGGTCGCACGGGCCGCCCCCGCCCGCGCGGCACCCTCCGCACACCGGGCCACGCCGCCCCCGTGGCCCCGTGCCGCCCCGGGCGGATACGGTGCTCGCATGCCGGACTACCTCGACGACCTGCGCCTGGCCCACGTTCTCGCGGACGCCGCCGACGCCGCGACCATGGACCGCTTCAAGGCCCTCGACCTCAAGGTCGAGACCAAGCCGGACATGACCCCGGTCAGCGAAGCGGACAAGGCGGCGGAAGAACTCATCCGCGGCCAGCTGCGACGCGCCCGCCCCCGCGACGCGGTCCTCGGCGAGGAGTACGGCATCGAGGGCACCGGCCCCCGCCGCTGGGTCGTCGACCCGATCGACGGCACCAAGAACTACGTGCGCGGCGTCCCGGTCTGGGCCACGCTCATCTCCCTGATGGAGGCGGGCGAGGGGGGCTACTGGCCCGTCGTGGGTCTCGTCTCCGCCCCCGCCCTGGGCCGCCGCTGGTGGGCCGCCAAGGGCCACGGCGCCTTCACGGGCCGCAGCCTGGCGCAGGCGAGCAGGCTCCGGGTGTCCCGCGTCTCGGAACTCCCGGACGCCTCCTTCGCGTACTCCTCGCTGAGCGGCTGGGAGGAGCAGGGCCGCCTGGACGGCTTCCTCGATCTGACCCGCGCGGTCTGGCGCACCCGTGCCTACGGCGACTTCTGGCCGTACATGATGGTCGCCGAGGGCTCGGTCGACTTCTGCGCCGAGCCGGAGTTGTCCCTGTGGGACATGGCCGCGAACGCGATCATCGTGACGGAGGCCGGCGGCACCTTCACCGGCCTCGACGGCCGCCCCGGCCCGCACAGCGGCAACGCCGCCGCGTCCAACGGACTGCTGCACGACGAGATGCTGGGGTACCTCAACCGGCGCTGACGGGCGACGCGGAACGCGTGCGCACGCCCCCGGTCGGCCGCGCACGCCCCCTTGTTGACCCCCGCTTTGCCTGAGACTCTGGGAGTTCCCCTACTTGTGAACTTGTGCGGTGCTCCCGGGGCGCCCTTCGCGCCCGGCACGCACCAGCCGGATTCCCCGAGGAGGTGGCTCCCTCCCATGCTCGTCCGCGACGCCATGAGCACGGTGGTCCTCACCATCGGTCCCGCACACACCCTCCGCCAGGCGGCGGCCCTGATGTCCGCGCGCCACGTGGGCGCCGCCGTCGTCCACGACCCCGACGCGGGCGGCATCGGCATCCTCACCGAGCGCGACGTCCTCGTCTCCGTCGGCCTGGGCCAGAACCCGGACACGGAGCGCGTGCACGCGCACACCACCACCGACGTCGTGTTCGCCGCGCCGTCCTGGACGCTGGAGGAGGCGGCCCGTGCCATGACCCACGGCGGCTTCCGGCACCTCATCGTCCTGGACCACGACGAGCCGGCGGGCATCGTCTCGGTCCGCGACATCATCCGCTGCTGGGCGCCGGTACGGCAGCACGCGGCAGCCGCCGGTGCGGCCACGGCCTGAACACACTCAATGGACTTTGTCTAACTCCAGCAAGACTCCAAAGTCACACTGATTCGGGAACTGTTTCCCCTTGCTGTTAGGCTGGTCTGTATGAGTGACCTTCTGGAACGGTTGCGCGGACGCGGATGGCGGATGACCGCGCAGCGGCGCGTGGTGGCCGAGGTCCTCGACGGCGAACACGTCCACCTGACGGCCGACGAGGTCCACGCCCGGGCTGTCGCCAAGCTGCCCGAGATCTCCCGGGCGACCGTCTACAACACGCTGGGCGAGCTGGTCTCCCTCGGCGAGGTCCTGGAAGTCGCCACGGACAAGCGCGCCAAGCGGTACGACCCCAACGCGCACGAGCCGCACCACCACCTGGTCTGCGCCGGCTGCGGCGCGATCCGGGACGTCCACCCGAGCGGCAACCCGCTGGCCGACCTGCCCGACTCGGAGCGCTTCGGCTTCACGGTCTCGGACGTGGAGGTCACCTACCGCGGACTGTGCCCGAACTGCTCGGCGGCGGCCTGACAGCGCCGGCCCACAGCCCCACTCGCACAGGAAAGACCCCCGGCACCTGACGGCGCCGGGGGTCTTTCACGATCTGGCGTTCACGAGCCGCCGTTCGCGAGCCGAAACACCGAGGGCCGGAATCCTGATCGGATTCCGGCCCTCGGCCTTCAGTAGCGGGGACAGGATTTGAACCTGCGACCTCTGGGTTATGAGCCCAGCGAGCTACCGAGCTGCTCCACCCCGCGGCGATGAATGGAACACTACGTGAACGCCGGGCCGAGAAGCAAATCGTTTACGGCGGCGACGGAGCACGACGGCAGGACCCGCGTCACGCGGACAGTTCCTCGCGCAGCGCGTCACGCAGTCGCGCGGCCCGCTGGGCGACCTCCGCCGGCCCCAGCGTCACGGCACGGTCGGCCCACCCCTGCCCCTCGGCCAGCTCCCCGCGCCGGGCGTGCACCAGGGCGAGCCGCAGCGCCGCCCGCCCGTGCCCGGCGTCGGCCGCCCGCGCCCACCACGCGGCCGCCTCGGGCTCGCTGCCCTCCCGGGCGAGCAGCAGCCCCAGGTTGAACGCGCCGTTGCGGGACCCGGACTCCGCCGCCTTCCGGTACCACCGCGCCGCCTCGACCACGTCCCCGCGCGCCGCGGCCAGCATCCCGACCCGCACCTGCGCCCGCCGGTGCCCCTGCCCGGCCGCCCGCTCGTACCACTCCTCGCACTCGGTCTTTTCCTGGATCACCGACTCACCGAGCTCGTGCGCGGGGGCCGGCGGCCGCCGGGCGTCGAGCACGGTGGCCAGCCGGAACGCCGCCTCCGCGCTCCCGCCGCCGGCCGCGCACCGCAGATGCCGCTCGGCCTCCCGCTCGTCGCCCGCCCGCAGCCGGGCGATCCCCACCTGCAGCGCCGCCTCCGTGTGCCCGGCCGCCGCCGCCCGCTCGTACCACCGCAGGGCCTGGGCGTCCTGGTCCCGCCCGGCGTGGAGGATCCCCAGGTTGAACGCGGCGTCGACGCTCCCGGCCTCCGCCGCCTTGGAGAACCACGGCTCGGCCCCGCCGGTGTCCCCGCCCTGGAGCAGCAGGACGGCCAGCGCGTTCGACGCCTCGCGGTGCCCGGCGTAGGCCGCACGCCGGTACCACTGCTCGGCCTGCGCGGTACGGCCCTGCTCGGCGCAGAGCAGCCCGAGGTTGTAGGCGCCGTTGATGTCACCCGCGTCCATCGCCGCCCGGTACCACCGCTCGGCGGTCTGCGTCTCGCCGCGCTCGGCGTGCAGCGCGCCCAGCGCGTTCGCCGCGTTGCCGTCGCCGTGCTGCGCGGCTCTGAGCCACCACAGGGCGGCGCTCTCGGCGTCACCGGCGTCCCGCAGCAGGAACCCGAGCGCGCAGGCGGCCCTGGCCTCGCCGTCCTTGGCGGAGGTCAGGTACCAGCGGCCCGCCTCCTTGAGGGCGCCACGCCGCTCCAGGATGGCGCCGAGGTGCAGGGCGGCCCGCCGGTGCCCGCGCGCGGCGGCCTGGCGATACCACTGCTCGGCCTCCGCCATCAGCCCGGCACCGTCCCCGCCGGGCTGCCTCCCGGCCCGCCGGTCCAGCGCCCGCGCCAGCCGGTACTCCGCCTCCCGGTGCCCCCGCTCGGCGGCGACCCGCAGCCAGCGCTCGGCTCCGGCGTCGCCGCGGTGCTCCAGCAGGTCGGCGAGGGCGTAGGCGCCCAGGAGGTGCCCCTGCTCGGCGGACTGGCGCAGCCAGTACTCGGCGGCGGGCTCGTCGCCGCGCTCGCGGTGGTGCCGTCCGAGCGCGTGCGCGGCCGCCGCGGATCCGGCGACGGCGGCGATACGCCACCACCCGGCGGCCTCGTCGGCGTATCCGCGCTGGTGGAGCAGGACGCCCAGGTTGTTGGCCGCGGCGCGGTCGCCGCCCGCGGTGGCGGAACGCAGATGGGGTTCGGCTCCGTCGAGATCGCCGCGGCGCAGCAGCATGGCCCCGAGGACGCTCATGGCCTCCACGTCGCCCGCCTCGGCGGCGAGGCGGCGGCGCGCCAGCTCGGCGGTCTCGTCGGCGACCGCCGCCACGGACTCGCCCCGGGCCCCGCCTCCGGTCCCCTCAGAACCGGAAGCCTGCACAAATCGCCCCGTCCCGAACAGAGTTGCCTTGTCCCCCATAACGTCCATCGTCGCACCACCTGCAACCCGGGTACATCAGTAATACCCCAGCCAGTGAGGTCACTTCAGCGTTTTGTCGACATGCCCACAGAGAGACAAGTCAAACACAGATCTCCCAACTCCCGACGGCGGCACGGCGGCTGGATACGTCGGCACATGCGTTCGCACACGGCGAAGGGCCCGGATCCGCGGTGCGGATCCGGGCCCTTGGACTCGGCGGGGAGCGATCAGCCCCCGCTCGGGCTACCGCTCGGACTGCTGTCCGGTGACGGACCGGCGCTCGCACCCGGGCTCGCGCCGCCCTTGCCGTCGCCGTTCTTGCCGCCGGCGCCGGCCTTCGCCGCCTGCGCCTGCGCGTCCTCGGCCCGCTTCAGCGCGTCCTGAAGGTCCTTCTGCGCCTGGCCGTACGCCTGCCAGTCACCGTTCTTCAGGGCGGTCTGACCGTCGTCGAAGGCCTTCTGCGCGTCCTTCAACGCCTCCTTGACCGTCGGGTTGTTCGACGGCGGCGGGGTGGTCGTCCCGCCGCTGCCGGTGCCACCGCCACCGGTGTCGGAGCCGGGTGGCTCAGGGGTCGAGCCCTCCACGCCGAAGATCTTGTCGAGCGCCTTGTCGAGCGTGTCCTCGAACGCCGTGTTACCGCCGTAGGTCACGAGGACCTTGCGCAGCAGCGGGTACTTGAGGCCGCCGCCGCGCAGGTAGACCGGCTCGACGTAGAGCAGTCCCCCGTCGAGCGGCACCGTCAGCAGGTTGCCGTACTCGACCTCCGAGTCGCCGCCCTTCAGCAGCCGGATGGACTCGGCGATGGCGGGTTCGGAGTTGAACTGGCTCTGCACCCGTTTCGGACCGTCGATCGTCTTGCCCGTGGGCAGCTTCAGGATGCTGATCTTGCCGTACCCACTCGTGTTCGCGTCGGCGTTGACCGTCATGAACGCGCTCAGGTTGTCACGGCCGTTCGGCGTCATCGTCGTCGTCAGCGAGAACGTCTGGGACGACTCACCGGGCATCTTGAGGCTCAGGTAGTACGGCGGCACCGCGTCGCCCGACTTGTTGGTCGGGTCGTTGGGGATCTGCCACACCTCGCTGCCGCTGAGGAAGGTCTGCGCGTCCGTGACGTGGTAGCGCGTGAGCAGCTCGCGCTGCACCTTGAACAGGTCCTGCGGGTACCGGATGTGGGCCATCAGCTCCGGGGAGATGTCCTTCTTCGGCTCGACCGTGCCCGGGAACGCCTTCATCCAGGTCTTCAGGACCGGGTCCTTGGTGTCCCACTGGTAGAGCTTGACCTCGCCCGTGTAGGCGTCGACGGTCGCCTTGACCGAGTTGCGGATGTAGTTGACCTGGTTCTGCTGGGCCACCACCCGCTGGTTGTTGGCGGCGGTCAGCGAGTCCAGCGTCGTGTCACCGAGGGTGGTGCGCGAGGAGTACGGGTAGCCGTTGGTGGTCGTGTAGGCGTCCACGATCCACTGGACGCGCCCGTCGACCACCGCCGGGTACGAGACCCCGTCGATCGTCAGCCACGGGGCGACCGCCTCGACGCGCTGCTTGGGCGTGCGGTTGTACAGGATGCGTGAACCGTCGCCGATCGCGCCGGAGTACAGGATCTGCGGCTCGCTGAACGCCACCGCGTACGCGGCCCGGTTCAGCGGGTTGGAGAGGCTGACGCCGCTGTTCCCCTTGTAACTGGTGGTCTTCTCACCGCTGTCGTCGGAGTAGTCGATCTCCTTCTGGGGACCGCCGACGATGGAGTAGGTGCTGGTCTTCTCGCCGTAGTAGATCCGCTGCTCGTAGCGCGGGAGGTCACCCGTGGACGGCAGGTTGTACTCGGTGAACACCGGACGGCCCTCGGAGTCGGCCTCGGTGCCCTTGGCCGCGACCACGCCGTAACCGTGGGTGTAGCGGAAGTGGTCGTTGATCCAGTTGTTCTTCGGGATCCCGGCGAGGTTCAGCTCGCGCAGGCCGATGACCGTGTCCTGGACCTTTCCGTCCTTGGTCTTGTACCGGTCGACGGCCAGGTTGGACGGGAAGCCGTAGTAGTTGCGGACCTGCTGGAGCTGCTCGAACGTCGGCGAGACGATGTTCGGGTCCATCAGCCGGTAACTGGCCGCGTCGGCGGCGCCGTCCCGCAGCTGCTTCTTGTCCTGGGTGCTGCTCGTGCCCGCGTAGTCGGTGACCTTGGAGTCGTCGATGCCGTACGCCTCACGGGTCGCCTGGAGGTTCTTCTGGACGTACGGGGCTTCCTTGGCCTGCTCGTTGGGCTCGACCTGGAACTTCTGCACGATCGCCGGGTACAGGCCGCCGATGAGGATGGCCGACAGCACCATCAGGCCGAACCCGATGACCGGCAGCTGCCAGGTGCGCCGCCACAGGGTGGCGAAGAACAGCAGCGCGCAGATGACGGCGATGCAGAACAGGATCGTCTTGGCCGGCAGATAGGCGTTGGCGTCGACGTACCTCAGGCCCGTCCAGTTGCCGGTCGCCTTGAAGTCGCTCGACTTCACCGCCAGTCCGTACCGGTCGAGCCAGTAGGCCACCGCCTTCAGCGTCACGAAGACGCCCAAGAGCACCGACAGGTGCCCGGTCGCCGCGCCCGTGGCACGCGCGCCGGGGCTGGTGACGCGCAGACCGCCGTACAGGTAGTGGGTGAGCACCGCGGCGATCAGGGACAGGATCGTCGCCGCGAAGCCGAAGCCCAACAGGAAGCGGTACCAGGGCAGGTCGAAGGCGTAGAAGGAGACGTCCAGGTGGAACTGCGAGTCCTGCTTGCCGAACGGCACGCCGTTGACCCACATCAGCCAGGTCCGCCACTCGCTCGCGGCGGAGGCACCGGCGATCAGCCCGACCAGCGCCGTGATGCCGCACAGCAGCCACTTCTTGTACGGCGCGATGCCCATCCGGTAGCGGTCCAGGCTCTGCTGCTCCATCGACATGGCGCTCAGCGGCGGCCGCAGCCGGTGTGCCAGCCAGATGTTCAGCCCGACCGCGGCCGCCATCAGCAAGCCGAAGACGAAGAACAGTCCGATCTTGGTCCACAGGGTGGTGGTGAACACGGACGAGTAGTGCACCGACCGGTACCACAGCCAGTCCGTCCAGAAGCCCGCGAACATGGCAAAGACCATGCCGAGGACGGCGAGGACGCCCAGTGTCATGAGCAGGGTCCTGGCACGCCGGGACGGGCGGCCCACTCTCATCCGCGGCCCTGTCGGGCCTCCGCCGCGGTCCGGCATCTGGAAAGCCAAGGTGTGCACCTCGAAAGTCGCTGTTGGTTGTTTCGTTGCGTCAGGCCCCCGAGTCCGCGGACCGTACGGTGGGCCCCCGGAATCGTGGGCCCACACCTATGCAACTTACTCACCGTTTACTCGGTTCCCGCTTCCGCCCAGGAACGAGGCAGGATTGTGACCATGTCCAACACTCCCATGGCAGCGAACCCGCTCACCCGGGCGGTACTCGAGATCGACGAGTACGCCTCCGGCCTCGGCTGGGACCAGCCCGCTCGCCTCTTCGCCCTCGTAGACACCGCGCGGCTGCGGTCCCAGGAGCCCGCGCTCGCGGCCCAGCTCGGCCTGGAGGACGAGCAGGAGACCTCCGGTCTCACCCCGATCGAGCAGGACGAGGTCCCGGCCGACCGGCCCCTCGACGAGTTCCTCGCCACCATCGCCTGGCCGGGAGCGGTGGCCGGCTGCGCGCTGACCGTGGAGCGCCTGATGCTGCCCCCGTCCGCCGAGGCGCAGGTCCCGCAGGGACTGGACGGGGCGAGGCTGGCGAAGTGGGTGGCCGGCCACCCCGAGCGCCAGGAGGTCCGCATGACGGTCGCGGTCCTGCGTGACGGCGCCCGGGAGTCGGCCCTGCGCCTGCGCGAGAAGGACTCCGCCACGGAGGTCCTCACGGGCGCCGACCTGGTGCCGGGGCTGGCCGAGGCCCTGGCCGCGACCTTCGAGGACTAGGGCCTTCCAAGGTCCTTCGTTTGGATCAGCCCGGCCTGATCCGAACGAGAGGCCCCAGGTCCGCCCGCCGCCCTTCGGTATCCGTCAGGCACACGGCCGGGGCGCTGCCCGTCAGCCCTTGGCCGTGCACTTCGGCAGGTCGGCGGTCCTGCCGCCGCGGATGTCCTTCAGGGCGGTGAGCGCGTCGCCGATCGTGTGCACCTTGACGAGCGTGAGCCCCGAGGGGGTGTCCTTGGCGGCGGCCGCGCAGTTCTCCGCGGGGGTGAGGAAGAACCGGGCGCCCTTGCTGCGCGCGCCGACGGTCTTCATCTCGATCCCGCCGATCGGGCCGACCGTGCCGCCGTCGTCTATCGTCCCGGTGCCGGCCACGAACTTCCCGCCGGTCAGGCTGCCCGGCGTGAGCTTGTCGTAGATGCCGAGCGCGAACATCAGCCCAGCGCTCGGGCCACCGACGTCCGCGAGCTTGATGTTGATCTCGAACGGGAACGTGTGATCGGTCCCGGCGGAGATCCCCACGATGGCCCGCTTGGCCCCCGTGTCGGCGGACTGCGCGGTGGTGATGGTGACGTCCTTGGTGACGGTCGCCGCCTTGTGCTGCTTCGCGGCGGCGGCCTGCTCCTTGGCCGGCACGATCGTGAAGACCACGTCCTGCCCCGGTTCGTGCTTGGTGACCAGCTTGGCGACGTCGGAGGGCTGCTTGACCGCCGTGCCGTCGACGGCCTTGATGACGTCGCCCGCGTGCAGCCTGCCCTGCGCCGGGGTGCCCTTGACGACCGTGGCGACGATCACCCAGGACTGCACCGGGATGTGGAGCTCCTTCAGGGCGGCGACCTTGGCGCTCTCCTGGGACTGGGTGAACTCCTCGGCGTTCTCCTGGGTCGACTGCTCCTCCGTCTTGCCGTCGGGGTAGAGCGTGTCGTGCGGGACGATCTTGCTGTCGTGTGCCAGCCAGCCGTAGACGGCCTCGACGAGGTTCATGCGGTAGTCGGCGCTGGTGACCCGGACGGTGGTCATGTTGAGGTGGCCGTCCGTCGGGTAGGTCTTCCGGCCGGAGATCTGCAGCACCGGCTCGCCGCCGTGGTTGCCCAGGGTGTTGACCGTCGGCCCCGGTGACATCTCCGAGTAGGGCGCGGGGAAGAGGACTCCCGCGCACACGAGCGCGATGAACATCAGGGTGGAGGCGAGCATCGTCGCGGTGCGGCGTGGCATGACTCGACAGTACGGGACGGCTCTGTCAGCGCACCGTCAGGGCGGGACCCTCACGTACTGGAGTGGGACCTCTCCATGGCCTCGCGGAAACGGGCGTAACCGTCGAGTTCGGGACCGTCGCTGCGCGCCTTGCGGGTCCGGTTCGCCCAGCTCCCCCACAGTCCGGCGCCTATCGCAGCCATAAACGGAATCAGCAACCAGGCGAGCGCCGCCATGCCGACCTCCCAACCCCACGTGAGCGACCGCAACTGACTGATCAGCAGATTAACCATCCGCACTGACAACGCTCACGCCAGGGGTCCGGTTACGCAACCGGAATTGCGGTAACGGGGGTCGTGATCGACACGGCGGACGGCCCTAGGCGCCGACCCATTCCTCGGTGCCGTCCGAGAACCGCTGGTGCTTCCAGATCGGCACCTCGTGCTTGAGGTCGTCGATCAGCGTCCGGCAGGCCTCGAAGGCCTCGCCCCGGTGCGGACACGACACCCCGACGACGACCGCGAGGTCCCCCACCCTCAGGTCTCCCACGCGGTGCACGGCCGCCAGCGCCCGGACCGGGTACCCGGCGGCGACCTTCTCGGCGACCCTGCGCAGCTCCGCCTCCGCGCCGGGATGGCAGGAATACCCGAGCGCGTCGACATCGGCGCCCCCGTCGTGGTTCCGCACGGTGCCCACGAACAGCGCGGTCCCACCGGCGGCATCGTCCCCGAGCGCCTTGAACACCTCGTCCAGGGAGAGAGGGGTCTCCCGCACGCCGATCAGCTTGACGGGGTCCTCGGCGGCGTACTCGCCGGGATGATCGTTGGTGGCTGCCATGCGTCCATCGTGCCCCACACGTGACGGGACGGGGAACAGCGCGATCAGCCCGCACGCGCGCGTGCGGGTCCGAAGCCCCGTACGTCTCTCAGCGCCGGCGCGCCTTCCGGGCCCGCCGCACCACCGCCGCCGCGCCCAGCAGAGCCACCGTCGCCCCGGCGGCCCCCGCCGCCGTCGCGTCCTTGCGGCCCAGGCGCCGTCCGGCGACCGTGTGCCGCCCGGACACCTCCTCCAGCAGCGCGGCGAGGACCTCCTCGTTGGTCCAGCGCGGCCGCCACCCGGCGTCGTGCAGCCGGCTGCCGCTCACCACCCACGGGTACATCGTGTACGCCAGGTCCCCCGCCGGAGACGGCGTGAGCCCGATCCGGTGCAACCGGGCCGCCGCCCCCAGCGCGACCGCCGACGGCAGTTCCATCCGGCGGATCCCGCTGAGCTCCTCGACCTCCTCCTGCTCCAGCCACCCCTCGCACCCGACGGCCAGCTCGCCGTCGGCCTTCTCCAGCACGGCGTACTCCAGGGCGCTGCACAGGTCCTCCACGTGGCAGAACTGCCACGCGGGCCGCGATCCGGCCACCACCAGCAGTCGCGGCGACTCGAAGTACCTGGTCAGCGCGGTGTCCGTGCCGCCGACAAGGACCGCGGGCCGGACCACGGAGACGTTCAGCCCGGGGTGCGCCCGCGGCGCGCGCCGCGCCAGCCGCTCGATCTCCAGCAGGTCCCCGACCCCGGTCGCCTCGGCGGTCGCCCGCAGCTCCGCGTCCTCCGACAGCGGCAGCTCGTTGTCCGGCAGCGCCCCGTAGACCATCGCGGAGGTGCACAGCACCACGCGGTGCACCCCGGCCGCGGCCGCGGCGGTCAGCACGGTCTGCGTCCCCCGGACGTTGTACGCCGTCCGGGCGGCGGAATCGGTCTCCAGGTCGAGGTCGAGCGCCAGGTGCACCACGACGTCGGCGCCGCGCAGCCGCTCCGCGATCGCCGGATCCCGCACGTCGAGGATGTGCCACTGCGCCGCCGCGCACTCCCCGCGCCGTTCGTCGATGGCGATGACCTGCCGGACCTCGGCGGACTCGGCGAGCCGCTCGGTGAGCAGCGCGCCGACCCCGCGCGCGGCTCCGGTGACCGCGACGACAGGCCCGCGCACGGCGGGGGTGCTCTCGTGGTTTCGCGCTGCGCGAACCTGTGGATCTGGGGAACTCACCGGGCGTCTCCAGCGGTTGTCTTCACATACGGGCGCGAATGACGCGTACGTACCAGGTGGCATCCATCCTGCCGCAGGCGATGTGTCGGCGAAGCACCGAGGCCCGAACCGCCCATGGTGTCTACGCTGGGTGGTGTTGTCGGGCAGCCGCGCCGCCGGAGAGAACCGGTGGCCTTAACAGCCGAGGAACCCCGTGAGTGACACCCCATTCGGATTCGGCCTTCCGCCGGAGGAGCCGGACGACGGCGACGAGGGCAAGAAGAAGGACCAGCAGAGCGGCGGTGAGCAGGGACCGGCCAACCCGTTCGGTTTCGGACTGTCCGGGGCCGGAGGCTTTGGCGGGCCCGGCGCCGACAATCCGCTCGCAGCCATGTTCGGTTCGCTGAACCCCACCGACCTGGGCGCGGCGTTCCAGCAGCTCGGCCAGATGCTCTCCTACGAGGGCGGCCCGGTGAACTGGGACATGGCCAAGCAGATCGCCCGCCAGACGGTCTCCCAGGGCACCTCGGACGGCACCAAGGACGCCAGCGTCGGCCCCGCCGAGCGCACCGCGGTCCAGGACGCCGTCCGGCTGGCCGACCTGTGGCTGGACGACGTGACGTCCCTGCCGTCCGGCGCGGGCTCCGCGGTGGCGTGGTCCCGCGCGGAGTGGGTCGAGGCCACCCTGCCGGCCTGGAAGGAGCTCGTCGACCCGGTCGCCGAGCGGGTCGGCACCGCCATGGGCGACGTCCTGCCGGAGGAGATGCAGGCCATGGCCGGCCCGCTGATCGGCATGATGCGCTCCATGGGCGGCGCCATGTTCGGCACGCAGATCGGTCAGGCCGTCGGCGTGCTGGCCGGCGAGGTCGTCGGCTCGACCGACATCGGCCTGCCGCTCGGCCCGGCCGGCCGGGCCGCGCTGCTGCCGGTGAACATCGAGACGTTCGGCAAGGACCTGGGTGTGCCCAAGGAGGAGGTGCGGCTGTACCTCGCCCTGCGGGAGGCCGCCCACCAGCGCCTGTTCTCGCACGTGCCGTGGCTGCGCTCGCACCTGTTCGGCGCCGTCGACGGGTATGCGCGCGGGATCAAGGTCGACACCGCCAAGCTGGAGGACGTGGTCGGCCAGTTCGACCCGCAGAACCCCGAGCAGTTGCAGGACGCCCTCCAGCAGGGCATGTTCCAGCCGGAGGACACCCCGGAGCAGAAGGCCGCCCTGGCCCGCCTGGAGACCGCTCTGGCCCTCGTCGAGGGCTGGGTGGACGCCGTGGTGCACGCCGCGGCCAAGCCGCGCCTGTCGTCCGCCGACGCGCTGCGCGAGACGCTGCGCCGCCGCCGGGCCTCGGGCGGCCCGGCCGAGCAGACCTTCGCCACGCTGATCGGCCTGGAGCTGCGCCCGCGCCGGCTGCGGGACGCCTCCCGCCTGTGGGCCTCGCTCACCGACGCGCGCGGGGTGGAGGGCCGCGACGGCCTGTGGGCGCACCCGGACATGCTGCCCACCGCCGCCGACCTGGACGACCCGGACGGCTTCGTGCACCGCGAGCACATGGACTTCTCCGAGCTGGACAGGATGCTCGGCGAGGCGGCGGGCGGTTCCGCGCCGAAGCCGGACCTGCGCAAGAAGACCGAGCCCGACGAGAACAACGAGGACGGCAAGAGCGACAGGGGCCACAAGGGCGACGACGCCGAGTGAGTCTCCACGACGACGCGGTCCTCGTCCTGCGGGAGTACCGGGAGCACGAAGAGTCCGGGGAGTACGGGGACCAGAAGGAGTTGCGCCCGCTCTACCTGGAGCATCTGCGGACGCGCCCGGACGGCATGTGGAAGGCCTGCGCGGACGGGCACATCACGGCGAGCGCGATGGTGATCGACCCGGAGCGCGGCCGGGTGCTGCTGACCCTCCACAGGAAGCTGCGCATGTGGCTCCAGATGGGCGGCCACTGCGAGCCGGAGGACGCCACGCTGGCGGACGCGGCCCTGCGCGAGGCGACCGAGGAGTCGGGCATCGAGGGGCTGACTCTGCTGCCCGGCGGCCCCGTCCGCCTCGACCGACACCGCACCCCGTGTGCCTGGCACCTCGACGTCCAGTACGCCGCGCTCGCGCCGCGCGGGGCGGAGGCGGCCATCAGCGACGAGTCCCTGGACCTGCGCTGGTTCGCCTACGACGACGTGCCGGGGGTGGCGGACACGTCGGTCGTCCGCCTGCTGGAGGCGACGCGCGCCAGGCTCTGACCCCGCGAGGGGCGACGGCCGGTGGTGGTCGCCCCTCGCCTCCGGCCTCGGCCCAGCCCCGAACGTTCCCCTGGTTCTGTCCCCGCGCCCCCTGCTGTCCCATGCCGAACTGCGCGGCGAGGCCCTGCCCGACCACCGCGTTCTGCGGCGGCAGCAGCGGGTTCAGCGCGGCGGACACTCCGGCGGCTCGGGGGGCGCCTCCGGCGCTCCGTAGGGAGCGGGCTGACCGGGGGCCTGGCCGAACGGCGGCCGGTCACCGTAGCCGGGGAGCGGCGGGGGCTGCTGTGCCTGGTACTGGGCGGATGGCGGAAGCGGGGGCGGGGCCTGCTGTGCCTGGTACTGGGCGGATGGCGGAAGCGGGGGCGGGGTCTGTCCGTACGGTCGGCCGTAGGGCGGCTGCGCGTAGGGCGCGGGTGGCGGGGCGGGCGGCGGGACAGGGGCGCCGGGCGGGGTCAGGGGGGCGATGATGGTCGGCGCCGCGTGCACCGACGGCGTGGGACCCGGCGCCGGGGGCAGAGGCGGCGGGGTGGCTTCCGGAGGCAGCGGGGTGGCTCCTGGAGGCGGCGCGAAGCCGTACGCGACGGGCGGCGGCACCAAGGCGACCGGCTCCGGGGCGGGGGCCGGGGCGACCGGCTCCGGGACGGGGACCGGGGCGACCGGCTCCGGGACGGGAGCCGAGGCAGGCATCGGAGCGGGCGGCCCGGAGGGGACGGCGAACTCCGGGGGCGCGGTGGCCTGGGCGGGCGGGGCGAAGCCCGGAGCGGCTCCGGACTGCGGGTCGTGGCCCGCGGCGGGGTTCTCCTCCTCTTCCAGGACCTCCCCGCCGAAGTTCTTCAGCAGCGCCTCGAGGCCCCCGTCGAAGCCCTGGCCGACGGCCGCGAACCGCCACGCGTCCCTGACGTAGAAGTCGCCCAGCATCACGGCCCGTTCGGTGGAGAACTCCGAGCCGTCGAACGCGTACCGGGCCACCTCCTCGCCGCCCGCCACGATGCGCAGGTACCCGGAGTCGATCCGGGACATCTGCCCGGCACCGTCGATGGCGGCCGTGAACGACAGCTTCCGGATGTGCGACGGGATCTTCTCCAGCGTGACCCGGAAGGACTCCGTGTCGCCCGCCTGGGCGCCCAGCAGCTGGATGGCCTCCTCGGGGGACTTCGGCTGGTTGTAGAAGACGAAGTACCGGTCGTCCGACAGGCGTTCGTCGGCGTCCAGACCGAAGCAGCTGATGTCGACGGTCAGTCCGGGGGCCGTGATCTGCACGCCGACGTACAGATCCGTGCCCGCGGTCAGGTCACTGATCCTGGCCTTGTGGCCGCGCTGGAATTCCCTGGGCATGCCCAACGGACCGTCCCCCGTCCCGAGTGCGAGTGCGAGTGCGTCGCGCCAGGCTAACGGCAAACCCCGACACCGGCCGAAGTCGGTACGGACCCGGTACACAAGCACAGTCGGGTGGTGACGGACGCCCCCGGCGGCTCCGTCACCCGCCCTGTGAACCCGGCGGATGCGGCAGCCGCGCGGCCGCGGCCACCCCTTCCAGATAGCCCCGGGCCCGCTCGGTGCGCGGGTACGCCTCCAGCAGCCGCCAGAAGTCGGGGCCGTGTCCCGGGACGAGCAGATGGGCCAGCTCGTGCAGCAGTACGTAGTCGACGACGTACTCGGGCATCCCCTGAAGCCGGTGGGACAGCCGGATGCTGCCCTCCGCCGGGGTGCACGAGCCCCAGCGCGTGTTCTGGTTGGTGACCCAGCGGACCGAGGCGGGCCGGGCGCGGCCGTCGAAGAACTGGGCGGACAGCCGTTCGGCGCGTTCGGCCAGCTCCGTGTCGCCGAGCGTTCGCCGGCTCTCCTGGGCGGCGAGCTTGTCGAGCATGACGGTCACCCAGCGCCGCTCCTCCGCCTCGGACATCCGGGCGGGGATGAGCACGACGGTGCGACCGCCCTCGCGGTACGCGGAGACCGTCCGACGTCGCCGGGTACTCCTGCGGACCTCGATCTCGCTCGCCTCGGCGCCGTCCGGCGGCGGGCTCGTCTTGCCGCGCTGCGGCGTTCCGGCACGGTGCAGTGGGTCGGCGGACACGCCCCGACGTTACCGGGTGCGCGGCCGGGAAGTCCCGGGCCCGGAACGGGTTCCGTGCCGATCCCTCGCCGAGCGTCCGATTCATACGACTCATACGACTCGTATGACGAATACCCATCGCCTGTGGACAACTTTCGGCGCCCGCCGTCCGGGCCGGGCATGCTGGCATTCGTCGGCGACGGCTGGGACCGGCCTCACCGGCGTACGAGGACGTTTCGGCGCTTTCCTTCTTCGGGCTACGGGGGCTCGCATGCATCCGATGGTGAAACCCGCGCTCAGGCGCGGCTGGCGTGATCTCGGGACCGTGCAGTTCGGGATGACTCCCGCGCACGCGATGACCCTGGGCCCGCTGGACACGGCGACGGGCAGTTTCCTGGACCTGCTCAACGGCACGCGCGGACTGCCGCTGCTGCAGGAGGAGGCACGCCGCATGGATCTGCCCGACGGCCACGTCGACCGCCTGGTGGAGCGGCTGGCCCAGGCCGGGCTCCTGGACGACGCCCGGGGCGGCGGCGCGGCGGCCGACGCGCTGCGGGAGCGGAAGGAGGCCATGGACCGGCTGGCGCCCGATCTCGCCTCCCTCTCTTTGACCACGCGCGCACCGGGTGAGGCGATGGGGCGCCTCGCCGCCCGACGTGCGGCGCGGGTGCGGGTCCAGGGCGCGGGCCGGGTGGGCGCCGTCCTGGCGGCGCTGCTGTCCGGGGCGGGGGTCGGCGAGGTCGACGTGCGCGACGGCGGCTGTGTGGAGCCGGGGGACGTCGCCCCGGGCGGGCTGTCCGCCGAGACCGTCGGCGAGCGCCGGGACACCGCGGCGCGGCGGGCCGTGCGTGCCGCGGCCCCGGACCGTCCGGCCCGCCGCACCGCCCGGACACCGTCCGAGTCCGACGAGCGGGGATTCTCCCTGGTGGTCCTCGCCCCGAGGGACGACATCGCCGTGCACGCGCCCGATCCGTCCGCGGCCGCCGCCCTGATCGAGTCCGGCACCCCTCATCTGTACGCCGGGGTGGTGGAGGGCACGGGCGTCGTGGGCCCGCTCGTCCTGCCCGGCGAGACCGGCTGCGCCGGCTGTCTGCACCTCGGGCGCACGGACCGGGACGGGACCTGGCCGCGTCTGGTGGCACAGTGGCGCTCGGGCAGACCGCGTCATGTACGCCCGTGTGATCTGCCTCTCGCCGCGACCGTGGCCGCCCTGTCGGCCGCGCACGCGCTCGCCTTCCTCGACGGGGAGTCGCCCTCCAGCGCGGGCGCCCGCTGGGAGGTGTCCCTGCCCGGCCTGAGCTGGCGCCCACGCCCGGTGTGGCCGCATCCGTCCTGCTCGTGCGGCGCGGCCGGGGAAGCCGAGGGGGAGCAGGCCTCGGGGAACGACGAGGCACGCGCAACAATGGCTGGGCAACGGCCGTCATCGACGCCCTGCCGCCGGGCAGACGCGGCGCGGCTTGCTCGGACTTGGAGGGCGCATGTCTGATCTTCCCCGGAAGGCGGTCACCCGGACCGCCAAGCTCGCCGCGCTCCCGCTCGGATTCGCCGGGAGAGCGACCTGGGGACTCGGCAAACGGATCGTCGGCGAGTCCGCCGATCTCGTCGGTCGCGAGCTTCAGCAACGCACAGCCGACCAGTTGTTCAAGGTGCTCGGTGAGCTCAAGGGCGGGGCGATGAAGTTCGGGCAGGCGCTGTCCGTCTTCGAGTCGGCACTGCCCGAGGAGGTCGCCGGCCCCTACCGGGTCGCGCTGACCAAGCTCCAGGAGGCGGCGCCGCCGATGCCGACGCGCACGGTGCACTCCGTGCTGGAGGAGCGGCTGGGCGAGCACTGGCGCGAGCTGTTCGAGGAGTTCGAGGACAAGCCGTCCGCGGCGGCCTCGATCGGGCAGGTGCACCGGGCGGTGTGGCGCGACGGCCGCGAGGTCGCGGTCAAGGTGCAGTATCCCGGCGCCGGCGAGGCCCTCGTATCCGATCTGACCCAATTGAGCAGGTTCGCCCGCCTTCTGGGGCCGCTGGTTCCCGGCGTGGACATCAAGCCGCTGATCGCCGAGCTCAAGGACCGCGTCTCCGAGGAGCTGGACTACGGACTGGAGGCGCAGGCCCAGCAGGCTCACGCCGAGGAGTTCGCCGACGACCCGGACTTCGTCGTCCCGGCGGTGGTCCATCAGTGCGAGCAGGTCCTGGTCACCGAGTGGCTCGACGGTGTTCCGCTGTCCGAGGTGATCGCGGACGGCACCCAGGCCCAGCGCGACCGCGCCGGCCAGCTGCTGGCCCGCTTCCTGTTCTCGGGCCCGGCCCGCACGGGCCTGCTGCACGCCGACCCGCACCCCGGCAACTTCCGTCTCCTGCCCGGCGGACCGGACGGCGAGGACGACTGGCGCCTGGGTGTCCTGGACTTCGGCACCGTCGACCGCCTTCCCGGCGGCCTGCCGACGCCCATCGGCTCAGCGCTGCGCATGGCGCTGGACGGCAAGGCGGAGGCGGTCTACGAGATGCTGTCCACGGAGGGCTTCGTGAAGGAGTCCATCGAGCTGGACCCGGACGCCGTCTTCGACTACCTCCTGCCGATCATCGAACCGGCCCAGGTGGAGGAGTTCACCTTCACCCGCGGCTGGATGCGCAGCCAGGCGGCCCGGATCGCCGACCCCCGCTCCCCCGCCTACCAACTGGGCAAGCAGCTCAATCTGCCCCCGTCGTACCTGCTGATCCACCGGGTCACGCTCAGCACCATCGGTGTGCTGTGCCAGCTGGGCTCCACCGTGCGGCTTCGGGAGGAGTTGGAGGAGTGGCTGCCAGGTTTCGCCGCCCGTCCAGTAGGCGAGCAGCCGGGCGACGAGGAACCGGACGACGAGCAGGCGGCCGCCGAGGCCTGAGCACGCTGGGGGGCTACCACCAGGCGGAGTCCAGGCGCCCCTCGATCGAGCGGAGGTTCTCGCGGGAGCAGGCGTCGCAGAAGTGGCGCCGGGTGCCGCTCTCCACGGAGCAGGTCCAGGTGGGCGGCAGGCCCTCGGCCGGGGTGCCGCAGCGTGCGCACACCAGGCCGGGCCGCTCGGCGCTCGCACCGCCGCGGCCCGTGCCGCCGTACGCCGCGCCCGCGTGGTCCGTGCCCGCGTGGTCCTCGCCCGCACCTGCCGTGCCGGCGGGGTCCGCGCCTCCGGAAAGACTCGTCACCCCGCGACCATACCGCCGGGCCGCGGATCGTCGGGAACAACGCACCGCGGGGGCCGGTCCGTCCGAACGGACCGGCCCCCGCGGGCAGAGTTCCGGCCTCCCGGACCGGGAGGCCACCGCCTGGCGGCGTGGAACAGCGTTGTCAGTCAGTGCATCACTGCCATGGCGAGCGCGCGGCGGGCACGCAGCGAGGCGCGCTCGGCGCGACGCTGCATCCGGCGGGCGGTCGCCAGGCGTACGGCCTGGCGTTCCCTCTCCGCCTCGTGCAGCCGCTCGCGCATATGCGCACGAGCCAGCGCTTCTGGGATGAGTTGCATCTCTCGGTTCCTGTTCTGACGCGAGTCGTTCGCGCCGGTGGTGGTGACGTCTTCGGTCGCGGAGCCCTCGGGCTCGCTGGCGGACGGCTTCATCGGGGCCTGCTTCTGGGGGTCGTGCGTGTGGGGGCGGTCGATCGTTCCTGCGGTGTTCATGCCGTGACCGGGTTCTTGCGCGGGCGGCCACGCGGCCGCTTCCGGGCGACGACGACACCTTGGACGAACAGCTCGCCGCCCCAGACGCCCCAGGGCTCACGCCGCTCCTTGGCGCCGGCGAGGCAGGCCTCCATCAGCGGGCAGGTGCGGCAGAGGGACTTGGCGTACTCCACGTCCGCCGGCGACTCGGCGAAGAAGACCTCCGGGTCGTAGGAACGGCAGGGGACGGGCACGCCGAGGTTCTCGATGGCTTCGTCGAGCGCGGTGAGCGCGGTGAGCGGGGTCAAGGCGGGGTCCTCCGTGAGACCGGGCTTGGGGATCGTGTCGGAAGGCGGTACGGACGGGGCGTGCGCTTCGAGTTGCACGGTTCGTCTTCCTCGTCTGGTCGGGTCGGCCGGTCGGCCGGGTGTCGGCTGGCTACCGGGTTCTTCTCTTGTCCCGAGGCTCCTTCGCTCCGCTGTCCCCGTTCGGGGAAAACAGAAGGGCCGCGGATCCCGGTTGGGGTTCCGCGGCCCTGAAGGCGCCGGCCTGATCGGCGATCAGGCTGGATCACTCCAGGGGTCTGGCCCACGGAAGGCCCACATCAGGTGGTGCTGCTTCGTCTGCTCCCGGTTACCGGCACCGGCCGCCTCAACGGCATAGGCCTGCGCCTGCGCCGCTACTGCTTCCAGTGCCTTGGTCGGTCGCTCATCACGCTCACGGACGGGAAGACCCGCGAGGGACACGCAGGACGCCGGACGCGCGGCAGCAATGCCGGACAGACCGGTGCCCTGGGTAAAGGCGCCGAGCATGCACAGGGAGACGACCGAGCGATCGGTCATTTTGGCGGTGCTGATGGAGCTGGTCTTGATAGTGATCACTGGGCTCGCCTCCTCTCGGCGTCTGAGGGACTGGGGTGAGCCAGTCCGTACGGATATGCAAGTAGAACACGGAACCGGGGCCTCAGGAAGGCCACCGTTCCCGTGACCAAGAACCTATGGGGACGGACGGCGGGTGCGCAAACTATTTTTTCGACGAGTTCCCCTCAGTCCCCGGCCAGTCCCCGGCCAGTCCGCGGCCGGTACTCGGTCAGTCCTCGCTGCCTTCTTCCCCTGGCTCCCTGCCCTCACAGAGGGCGAGAACATCCGGCCCGTACCGGCGGAGCTTGCGCATCCCCACTCCGGGGATGCGCGCCAGTTCGCGCTCGTCGTCCGGGACGGTCTCGGCGATCGCCATCAGTGTCCTGTCGGTGAAGACGCAGAAGGCGGGCTGCCCGCTGCGCCCCGCCTGGACCGCCCGCCACTCGCGCAGCCGCTCGTACAGGCCCTCGTCCATGTCGGAGGGGCAGCCGTCGCAGCGCATCAGCTTCATCTCGCCGGCGTCGGTGAGCGTGCGGCCGCAGACCCGGCACCGGGCCGGGGTGCGCTGCGTGCGCCGCGGGGCGGGCGCTGTGCGCGTCCCCACGGCCGCGGTGAAGCCGCGCTCGACGCCTCCGGAGCCACCGGGTGCGGCGCGGCCCGCGGTACCGGCCGAGCCGGGGCGCAGCCCGTCGAGGAAGCGGCTGGGGCGGCGCCCGGGACGGCCGCCCGGCGAGCGGGACAGCGACCAGGACACGTGCAGCAGCTCACGGGCGCGGGTGACACCCACGTAGAGGAGGCGGCGCTCCTCCTCGATCTGTTCGTCTGTTCGGGCGTAGGTGATGGGGATCATGCCCTCGGCGACGCCGACCAGGAAGACGACGTCCCACTCCAGGCCCTTGGCCGAGTGCAGGGAGGCGAGGGTGACGCCCTGGACTGTCGGGGCGTGCTGGGCGTTCGCCCGCTCGTCGAGTTCCGTCACGAGGTCGGCGAGCGTCGCCCCCGGCCGGGCGGCGGCGAAGTCCTGGGCGAGGCTCACCAGGGCGGCCAGCGATTCCCAGCGCTCTCTGACCGCGCCGGAGCCGGCCGGCGGCTGCGGGGTCCAGCCCTCCCCCGACAACACGGCACGCACCTGTGAGGGCAGGTCGTCGGCGTCGTCGAGGAGGGAGTCGTTGCCGCCGAAGCGCGCCGCGGCGCGCAGCGCGACACTGGCCCTGCGCACCTCCGGCCGGTCGAAGAAGCGTTCCGCGCCGCGCAGCTGGTAGGGCACGCCGACGTCGGCGAGGGCCTGTTCGTAGGTCTCGGACTGGGCGTTCGTCCGGAACAGGACGGCGATCTCGCTCGCCGGGACGCCGGAGGCGATCAGGTCGTGGATGCGGCGGGCGGCCCCTTCCGCCTCGGCGGGCTCGTCGGTGTACTCGGTGTAGGCGGGCTCGGGCCCGGGGGCGCGCTGGGAGACCAGTTCCAGCCGGTGGTCGGCGGCACGGCCCCGGGCCTGGGCGAGCAGTCCGTTGGCCAGGTGGACGACCTGCGGGGTGGAGCGGTAGTCGCGGACCAGCTTGACGACGGTGGCGCCGGGATGGCGGGTGCGGAAGTCGAGCAGGTGGTCGGGGGTCGCTCCGGTGAAGGAGTAAATCGTCTGGCTGGCGTCGCCGACGACGCACAGGCTGTCGCGGTCGCCCAGCCACAGTTCCAGCAGGCGCTGCTGGAGCGGGGAGACGTCCTGGTACTCGTCGACCACGAAGTGCTGGTACTGGGCGCGGACCTGTTCGGCCACGTCGGCGCGGTCCTGGAGGACGGCGACGGTCAGCAGCAGGACGTCCTCGAAGTCGATGACCGAGCGCTCCCGCTTGAGGTCCTCGTACACCGAGTACAGCTGGGCGATCTCGGCCGGGTCGCGGGGGACGGCGCGGCCGTCCTTCGCGGCCGCGAGGGCGTAGTCGGCCGGGACGGTCTGGGTGACCTTGGACCACTCGATCTCGGCGGTGACGTCCCGCAGCTCGCCCCGGTCCAGGCGGATGCGGCAGGCGGCGGCCGCGTCCGCGACGAGCTGGATCTTGCGGTCGACGAGCCGGGGCAGGGCGCCACCGATCGCTTTCGGCCAGAAGTACTGCAACTGACGCAGGGCGGCGGAGTGGAAGGTGCGGGCCTGCACGCCGTGCGCGCCGAGCTGGCGCAGCCGGCCGCGCATCTCCCCCGCCGCACGGTTGGTGAAGGTGACGGCCAGCACACTGGAGGGCTGGAGGGCACCCGCGCGCACCCCGTAGGCGATGCGGTGGGTGATCGCCCGGGTCTTGCCCGTGCCGGCGCCCGCCAGGACGCACACCGGCCCGTGCAGAGAGGTGGCCACCTCACGCTGCTCGGGGTCGAGCCCGTCGAGCACCGCGTCGGCGGAGTCGGGGACCCGAGGGAAGAGCGGGGAGTGCGTTGCTGCTGTCACACAGCCATGCTGCCAGGTCGCCGTGGGACACATGAGCCGGTTGTCCACAGGCAGCCCCCGGCGGTCGTACTGGTCGTACCGGTCGCACTGGTGCTGCTGCGGCCGTGCCGACTCCGCGCGTCCCGTGCCGCGCGTCCCGCGGGCCGGATACCCCCGGTGGGAATGCCGGAGCGGTGGCGTACGTTCCTCCCCTGCGACGAATAACGTCCCCGAGCCGCCGAAGGAGCGCGAGAGACATGCCGGGCACTGTGACGATGTACAGCACCACGTGGTGCGGCTACTGCCGCCGGCTGAAGAGCCAGATGGACCGCGAGGGCATCGCGTACACCGAGATCAACATCGAGCAGGACCCGGATTCCGCGGCCTTCGTCGAAAAGGCCAACGGCGGAAACCAGACGGTTCCCACCGTGCAGGTGGTTCCCTCCAACGGTGGGGTCGAGGTCGTGATGACGAACCCGAGCCTCGCCCAGGTGAAGCAGGCACTCGGCGTCTGACCACATGCCGCACACGACCCCCGACCGGCCTGGCGCCGGATCGGGGGTCTTTGCATGCCCCGACCTGTACCGGGGTGAGTCGGTGGACCGCCCGGCACGGCGCAACGCACGTGTGTTCGGGCATCGTCGCGAGATGCCTGAGGCTCCCGAGAAGTTCAACGCCGCGATGACCACCTGGCAGGAATGGCAGGACGCCCCCTGGGGTCGTCTGCGGTACGCGATCGCCGAGGCGAACCTCGCCCGTCATCTCGACGACCTGGGCGACGGGCCGCTGCGGATACTCGACCTCGCCGGCGGTGACGGCGGCGACGCGATGCGTCTGGCCGCCCGCGGGCATCACGTCACCGTCGTCGACCACGCACCCGCCATGCTCGCCGCCGCGACCGAGCGAGCCTCGACGGCCGGCCTGACGGAGCTGATCACCTGTGTGCGCGCCGACGTGACCGCGCTGCCCGCCGATCTCGCCGCCGGAGCGTTCGACGTGGTCCTGTGCCACAACCTTCTCCAGTACGTGGACGACGTGCCCGGCATCCTCGCCACGGCCCTCGCCCCGCTGAAGCCCGGCGGGCTGTTCTCGATGATGGCGATCAACCGTCACTCGGCCGCCCTGAGCATCGCCGTTCGCGAGACCGACCCCGCCGCCGCGCTGGCCGCGCTCGGCACAGACCGGTCCCGGACCCAGACGTTCGACTCGGCGGTGACGCTCCACACGGCCGAGAGATCATCCCGGTCCTGCAAAGCCTCGGCTGCCAGGACGTACGGCACTACGGCATCCGCGGCTTCTGCGACTACATCACCGACGACGCGCGAAAACACGACCCGGCGTTCTACGCGGACCTTGAGCAACTGGAACTCGCCACGACCGCGCTGCCGCCCTACATGCACACAGCTCGGCTCTTCCAGCTGACGGCGCGCAAGCGGGACATCTGAGCTCGTGCGTCCCGCGGCAGACGTGGAAAGCGGCCTCCCCGGAACCCCGGGGAGGCCGCCTTCTCGTTGTTTCCGGGTTTCCGGGTTTCCGGGGTTCCGGGTTTCCGGGCCTCAGACGGCGCTCCTCGTCGGCAGCGGCTCGCCGTACCAGAGTTCGATGAGGCGGGCCGCGATGGAGATGCCGTAGGGCGGCAGGACCTCGCCGGACTCGAAGGCCGCGCGCAGTTCCTCGCGGGAGAACCAGCGGGCCTCGTGGATCTCCTCGCCGTCGACGGCGATCTCGGTCGAGGTGGCGTGCGCCATGAAGCCCAGCATGAGGCTGGAGGGGAACGGCCAGGGCTGACTGGCGACGTACTCGACCTCGCCGACGGCGACGCCCACCTCCTCGTGGACCTCGCGGCGCACCGACTGCTCGATGGACTCCCCCGGCTCGACGAAGCCGGCGAGCGTGGAGAAACGGCCCTCGGGCCAGTGCACCTGGCGGCCGAGCAGGATCCGGTCCGCGTCGTCGGTGACCGCCATGATCACGGCGGGGTCGGTGCGCGGGTAGTGCTCGGCGCCGCAGGCCGGGCAGCGGCGGATGTGCCCGGCCGCGGCGATCACGGTGCGCTCGCCGCAGCGGGAGCAGAAACGGTGCAGCCGCTGCCAGTTCTCCAGGGCCACCGCGTGCGCCAGCAGGCCAGCGTCCCGGGGGGACAGGAGCAGACCGGCCTCGCGCAGACCGGCCGGGCGGGCGGACTGGTCGATGCGGCCGGGCAGGGAGTCCTTCTGCAGGGCGAAGTAGCTGACGCCCTCCGCGTCCGTGCCGAGGAAGTAGCGGTGCGCCTCGGTGAGGGGGGCCTCGAAGGAGGGCGTCGTGACCAGTTCGGTGCGGCCGTCGGGGGTCTCGTCGATCAGGGCCTGACCGCCGGAGACCACGAAGCAGCGCGTCGAGGGGTGGCTCCATGCCGCGGCGAGCCAGGCCTCGTCGAGCCGGTGGTGGGCGGCCCGGTCGATGCCGCTGGGCGCGGTGAGCGAGATGGGACGGTCGGCGGTGTGGTCGGTCCAGGTGGTCACGGGTGCTTCCAACTCCCCCGGTGCAACGGTTGTTTCGGCGGCGGTTCAGCAGGACGTACGGCAGGAGGCGTCCGCGTCCGGCGGGGCCTGGGGGCGCGGGAGGGCCTCTCCAGTGTGCGCCCGGCACGACACCGCCCGGGCCGGCGGGCGCCCGTCAGGGCGCATCGTGCCAGTGCTCCGCGAGGTCGCCCCACAGGTACGCGCTGGTCTCGACGCCCTTGAGCAGCAGGTCGAGCTCGACCTTCTCGTTGGGCGCGTGCCAGCCGTCGGAGGGGACGGAGATGCCCAGGAAGAGAACGGGCGCGCCGAGCACCTCCTGGAGGTCGGCGGCCGGGCCCGAGCCGCCCTCGCGCGTGAAGCGGACGGGGGCGTCGAAGGCGCGGCCCATGGCGCGGACCACGGACTGCAGGGCCGGGTGGTCCAGCGGCGTCAGGCACGGGCGCGTGGCCGCGCCGAACACGATCTCCTGCCGTATCCCCGCGGGCACCTGCTCGGCGGCCCAGGCGCGGACGGCCTTCTCGATGTGGTCCGGGTCCTGGCCGGCGACCAGCCGGAACGACAGCTTGACCGTCGCCGCGGACGGGATGATCGTCTTGCTGCCGGGGCCCTGGTAGCCGCCGCCGATGCCGTTGACCTCGGCGGTGGGGCGGGCCCAGACGCGCTCCAGGGTGGTGTATCCGGCCTCGCCGTGGGCGGCGTACGACTTGGCGGTGCGCAGCCACTGCTCCTCGGCGAAGGGCAGCTCGGCGAAGAGGCGGCGCTCCCGGTCGGTGAGTTCCACGATGCCGTCGTAGAAGCCGGGGACGGCCACGCGCGCGTGCTCGTCGTGCAGGGCGGCGACCAGGCGGGCGGCGGCGGTCGCCGGGTTGGGCACCGCGCCGCCGAAGGAGCCGGAGTGGATGTCCTGGTCGGGTCCGTACAGGTGGATCTCGCACTCGGCGAGGCCACGCATCCCGGTGCACACCGTGGGGGTGTCCTCGGACCACATGCCCGTGTCGGAGACGATCACCGCGTCGGCGGCCAGGCGCTCCGCGTGCTGTTCGACGAGCTCCCGGAAGTGCGGGGAGCCGGACTCCTCCTCGCCCTCGATGAGCAGCTTGAGGTTGACGGCCGGGGCGGTGCGGCCGGTGGCGGCGAGGTGCGCGCGGACGCCGAGTGTGTGGAAGAACACCTGGCCCTTGTCGTCGGCCGCACCGCGCGCGTAGAGGCGTCCTTCGCGTACGACGGGCTCGAAGGGCTCGCTGTCCCAGCCGTCCTCACGGGCGGCGGGCTGGACGTCGTGGTGGCCGTAGACGAGGACGGTGGGGGCCTTCGGGTCGTCGGAACGCCACTCGGCGAAGACGGCGGGGGCACCCGCGGTGGACCAGACCTCGGTGGTGGTGAAACCGGTCTGCCGGAGTTTGCCGGCGAGCCAGTCGGCGCTGCGCCGTACGTCGGGCGCGTGGTCGGGCTGGGCCGACACGGACGGGATGCGCAGCCATTCGGCGAGGTCGTCGAGGAAGGCGGTGCGGTGCTGTTCGATGTACGTACGGACGGCGCTGTCCGGGGTCTGGCTCATGGCTCCGAGCCTATCGGCCCGCGGTGGCCTCCCGTTCGGGCGGTTCGTCACACCGGGACTCGGCCTGCGGCTCCTCCGTCAGCAGCCGTTCCAGCTCGGCGCGGCCCGGGAGGTCGTCGTGCCGTACCACCTCGCCGGTGCGCACGTAGACGAACGCGGCCGTGACACGGTCCAGGGGGATGCCGTGCAGTTCGGCCCAGGCCAGCCGGTACACCGCGAGCTGGAGCGGGTCCGCGGTGCGGGAGCGGTGCGTCTTCCAGTCCACGATCTCGTACGTCGCCCGCTCGCCGTCGCCCTCCTTGTAGACGGCGTCGATGCGGCCCCGGACCACCCGGCCGGCGAGGGCGAGCTGAACGGGCGCTTCGACGCGGTGGGGCGTGCGGTGGGCGTACGGGGTGCGCTCGAAGGCCTCCTTGAGGGTTTCGAGGTCGCGCTCGTCGGTGATCTCGGCGTCGTCGCCGGGCAGCTCCCCGGGTTCCAGCATGGGCAGCGTCAGTTCCTCGAAGCGCGCTTCCACCCAGGCGTGGAAGCGGGTGCCACGGCGTGCGGCCGGTTGCGGGGGGCGCGGCATGGGGCGCGCGAGCTCCCGTGCGAACCCGTCGGGGTCGGCGGCCAGATGCAGCAGTTGCGACGCGGTCAGGGTCGTCGGCAGGGGCACCTCGGTGACGGCCTGCCGGGCGCGACGGAGTTCCCCCGTCAGCGCTTCGAGGTCGCGGTCCCAGGAGGCGACCATGCGGGCCTCCTCCGGAGTGAGGTGGCTGGATCCGGGTCGGGGACCGGATCCGGGTTCGCGGTCCGGCTCGGGGTGCGTCGGGTACTCGTGTGCGGGCTCGGGCGGGGGCAGGGGCAGGGGCGCTGCATGGTCGTCGGGCGAAGGCGCCTGGTGCGGGACGGTCGGGCGGTCGCCGCTCCAGGAGTCCCAGTCGTCGGTCTCCCCCTCGATGGGGTCGCCGTCCTCGAAGGGGTCGCCGTCCCTGAAGGGAGCGTCCTGCTCGAAGGGGCTCTCGTCACCGAAGGGGTCGCCGTCCTCGACGGTGTCGTCCTCGCCGAAGAGTGACCCGTCGCCGTACGGAGGCGCGTCGTCGTACGAGGGCGCGTCGTCGTACGGAGGCGTCTCGTCCTGCGGTGGCGCGGGCCAGTCGGGGTCGTCGTGGGACGCGGGGTCGTGCGCGGCCTCCGGGTGGCCGTCCGCGCCGGTGGCCAGGTCCTCCAGGTGGGCCAGGACGATCGCGGCGGCCTCGCGGCGGCGGGTCAGGGCGGCCTCGTCCAGCGGCAGGGGCCACACCTGGTCGGCGGTGGCCCGGTGCAGGGCCGGGTTCTCCTCGTCCTCCCCGGGCTCGTCCGCCCACGCCTCGATCTCGCCGTGGCCGGCGGCGCAGTGCTCGTACAGGGCCTGAAGGAACGCGGACGGGCCGCGGCGCCGCTTCTGGCTCGGGCCCCACCAGTGGCCGGAGCCGAGGAGCAGGGAGCGGGGGCGGGTGAAGGTGACGTAGCCGAGGCGGAGCTCCTCGGTGTGCTGGTGGTCCTTCATGGCCTCGTGGAAGGCCTTCATGCCGCGCGCGTCCCAGCCGTCGATGTCCGGGAGGGTGTCGGCGTCGCCGCGCAGGGCGTGCGGCAGCACCTTGCCCTGGCTGGTCCACTTCTCCCGGCCCTGCCCGCTGGGGAAGGTGCCGGTGACCAGGCCGGGGACCGCCACGACGTCCCACTCCAGGCCCTTGGACCGGTGCGCGGTGAGCACCTTGACGGTGTTCTCGCCGCCGGGCAGCGCGTTGTCGAGGCCCTTCTCGTACTGGGCCGCGGTGCGCAGGAAGCCGAGGAAGGCCAGCAGGCTCGCCTCGCTCTCGTTCGCGGCGAAGGAGGCGGCGATGTCCAGGAAGTTCGCCAGGGTCTCGCGGCGCCGGGCGGCCAGGGCGTGCGGGGAGGCCGACAGCTCCACCTCGAGACCGGTGACGGCCAGCACACGGTGCAGCACGTCCATCAGCGGGTCGGACAGTGAACGCCGCAGGTCGCGCAGTTCGGCGGCGAGCCGGGCGAACCGCACGCGCGCGTCCGGGGAGAACGGCAGCCGGTCGTCGTCCCCGGCACCGTCCAGGGGCGTTTCGAGGAAGGTGTCGAGGGCGTCCGCGAGCGAGATCACCTCGGCCGGGTCGACGCCCTCCACGGCCTCGGCAAGCCGGCTGTCGGGGTCGTCGTCGGCGTCCACGCGCGCGTGGGCGACGAGCAGCCTCGCCCGGCGACCCAGGAGCGCCAGGTCGCGCGGGCCGATGCGCCAGCGTGGGCCGGTCAGCAGCCGGACCAGCGCGGCGTTGGCGCCGGGGTCCTGGAGGACCTCGCAGACGGCGACGAGGTCGGCGACCTCGGGCAGGTGCAGCAACCCGGACAGGCCGACCACCTCGACCGGGACGTCCTGGGCGACCAGGGCGCCCTGGATCTCGGCGAAGTCGGCTGCCGTACGGCACAGGACGGCGATCTCGCCGGGTGCCGTCCCGGTCCCCACGAGGTGAGCGATCGAGTCGGCGATCCAGTCGATCTCCTCGGCGTGGGTGGGCAGCAGGGCGCAGCGCACCAGGCCGTCACGTTCGGCGCCGGGGGCCGGGCGCAGGGCCTCCACGCCCGCGTGCATGGCGCGCAGGGGCTCGGCGAGGCCGTTGGCGAGGTCGAGGAGGCGGCCGCCGCTGCGGCGGTTCTCGCTCAGGGCCTGCCGGGTGGCTCGGCGGCCGTCGGCGTGCGCGAAGTGCTCGGGGAAGTCGTCGAGGTTGGCGACGGAGGCGCCGCGCCAGCCGTAGATCGCCTGGCAGGGGTCGCCGACGGCGGTGACGGGGTGGCCGGTGCCGTCGCCGAAGAGGCCGGCCAGCAGGATGCGCTGGGCGACGGAGGTGTCCTGGTACTCGTCGAGCAGGACGACCCGGAACTCCTCGCGCAGGACGCGGCCGACCTCCGGCAGACGGGCGAGCCGTGCGGCCAGGGCGATCTGGTCGCCGAAGTCGAGCAGGTCGCGCTCGCGTTTGGCGGCCCGGTAGCGGAGCACCAGTTCGGCCAGTTCCCGGCGGGCGGCGGCCGTCTCGGGGACCTTGCGCAGGTCGGCGTTGCTGAGCTTGGCGCCCTCCAGGGTGCGCAGCAGCCCGGTGTCCCAGGCGCGCAGGTCCTCCGGGCGTACGAGGTGTTCGGCGAGTTCGGCGTCGAGGGCCAGGAGGTCGCTCACCAGGTCCGGGAAGGAGCGGGCCAGCGCCGGGTAGGGGCCTGGGGCCTCGCGCAGCACGCGCGCGGCGAGCTGGTAGCGGGTGGCGTCGGCGAGCAGGCGGGTGGTGGGCTCGAGCCCGATGCGCAGTCCGTGGTCCTTCAGGAGACGGCCGGCGAAGGCGTGGTAGGTGGAGATCAGCGGCTCACCCGGCGGGTTGTCGGGGTCGATGGCCTCCGGGTCGGTGACGCCTGCCCTGATCAGTGCCTTGCGGACGCGTTCGGCGAGTTCGCCGGCGGCCTTGTTGGTGAAGGTCAGCCCGAGGACCTGCTCGGGGGCGACCTGTCCGGTGCCGACCAGCCACACCACGCGGGCCGCCATCACGGTCGTCTTGCCGGAGCCGGCGCCGGCCACGATCACCTGCGGGGCGGGCGGCGCGACGATGCAGGCCGTCTGCTCCGGGGTGAACGGAATCCCGAGGAGCTCCTTGAGCTGCTCGGGATCAGTGATACGGGCGGGCATCTCACAGAGGCTAGCGGCGGGCACTGACAATCCGTGCCAGACGCTCTCCGGGGGCCAGGAACCCGCAGGTCAGCACGAGTGGTGCCGTTCGTCACGCGGCTCACTCGACGATATGGCGCCCCTCCGGCCGCGCGCTGCACGCCGCCCGGAAGGAGCAGTGCGCGCAGTGCTGCCCGGCCGTCGGTGTGAACCGCTCGTCGAGGACCTTTCCGGCGGCGGTGGCCAGCAGCTCGCCGGCCCACTCCCCCGTCAGCGGTTCCTGGGTCTGCACCTTGGGCAGGCCGTCGCCGCCGTCCCGTTTGGCCGCGCCCTGGCGCAGCTGGACGAGCTCGGCGCCGCCCGGTTCGGGGCGCGCCCCGTCGAAGACCCCGTCGACGGCGCCCTCGCGGACGGCGAGCTGGTAGACGGCCAGCTGCGGATGGCGTGCCACCTCGGACCCGGTGGGCGCCTGCTTGCCGGTCTTGAAGTCGACGACGTAGGCGCGTCCCTCGCCGTCGGCCTCCACCCGGTCCATGGAGCCGCGGATGCGCACCTGGTAGCCGCCCGCCTCCAGGGTCACGTCGAAGTCGTGCTCGCCGGCGACCGGGGTACGGCCGGCGCGCTCCAGGACGTGCCAGTTCAGGAAGCGTTCCAGCGCCACGCGCGCGTGCTCCTTCTCCTGCGCCGACTTCCACGGCGCGTCGAAGGCGAGCGCGTTCCACACCGTGTCCAGGCGCTCCATGAGGACCGCGAGGTCGGCGGGACTGCGTCCGGAGGCGACCTCGTCGGCGAGGACGTGCACCACGTTGCCGAAGCCCTGGGCGGCGGTCGCGGGGGCGTCGGCCTTGACCTCGCGGCTGAGGAACCACTGGAGGGCGCAGGTGTTGGCGAGCTGGTCGAGGGCGCTGCCGGACAGCACCACGGGCTGCTCGCGGTCGCGCAGCGGCACCTTGCTCTCGGTCGGCTCGGCCATGCCCCACCAGCGGTAGGGGTGGGCCGCGGGCACCAGCGGACGGCCCTCGTCGTCGGCGAGCGCGGCCAGCCGGGCCAGCCGGTGCGCGGCGGCCTGCCGCAGGGTGGCGGAGGCACGCGGGTCGACGGTCGTGGCGCGCAGTTCGGCCACGAGTGCCGCCACCGACAGCGGGCGGCGCGGGCGGGAGGTGACGTCCCTGGGTTCGACACCGAGTTCGGCGAGGAAGCGGGAGGGCTGGTCGCCGTCGTCGGCGGGAGCCTTCACCGCGGTCACCACGAGGCGTTCACGCGCGCGCGTGGCGGCCACGTAGAACAGCCGCCGTTCCTCCGCGAGCAGCGCGCCCGGGGTGAGCGGGGCGGCGAGTCCGTCGCGGCCGATGCGGTCGGCCTCCAGCAGGGAGCCGCGGCGCCGCAGGTCCGGCCACAGGCCCTCCTGGACGCCCGCGACGACGACCAGGCGCCATTGCAGGCCCTTGGAGCGGTGCGCCGTCATCAGGCGTACCGCGTCGGGGCGTACGGCGCGGCGGGTGAGCGTGTCGGCGGCGATGTCCTCGGCCTCGATCTCGGCCAGGAAGTTCAGGGCGCCCAGGCCCCCGGTGCGTTCCTCCGCGCGGGCGGCGGTCGCGAACAGCGCGCACACGGCGTCCAGGTCCCGGTCCGCGTTGCGGCCCGCCGCGCCGCCGCGCCGGGCCGCCCGCTCCAGGCGGGAGGGCCACGGGGTGCCGTCCCACAGGTCCCACAGCGCCTCCTCGGCGGTGCCTCCGCCCGCCAGGCGCTCCCGTGCCTTCCTGAGCAGCGCGCCGAGGCGCTGGGCGCCACGCGCGTACGTGGGGTCGTGCGCGACCAGGCGCTCGGGTTCCGCCAGCGCCTGCGCGAGCAGCTGGTCCGAGGGCGGGGGCAGCGGGTTGCCTGCGGCGCGTTCCTCCTCGCGCAGCGCGCGGCCCAGACGGCGCAGGTCGGCGGCGTCCATGCCGGCCAGCGGTGAGGCGAGGAGGGTGAGCGCGGTCTCGGTGTCGAGCCAGCAGGCGTCCGCCTCCGGCTCCGCCCGCTCGGGGCCCGCCGGTCCCGCCGCTTCCTCCGAGCGACGCGCCGCCTCCGCGCTCGCCACCGCCCGCAGCGCCGTCAGCAGCGGCGCCACCGCCGGCTCGTGCCGCAGCGGCAGGTCGTCGCCGTCGACGTCCAGGGGCACGCCGGCTGCCGTCAGGGCACGGCGGAGACCGGGGAGGGAGCGGGCGCCGGCGCGCACCAGGACGGCCATCTCGCTCCACGGGACGCCGTCCTCCAGGTGCGCCCGGCGCAGGATGTCGGCGATGTTGTCCACCTCGGTGCCCGCCGTCGGGTACGTGTGGACCTCGACGCGCCCGCCGTCGCGCACCGGGGTGAGCTCCCGGTGGGCGCGGACCTTGTCGGCAGGCAGGCGGGTGAGCGGCATCCGCCGGGTCAGCAGCCGGGTCGCGGCCAGCAGAGCGGCGCCCGAGCGCCGGGAGGTGCGCAGGACCTGAACGGGTGCGGGTGTGCTGTCCGCGCGCGGGAACGTCTGCGGGAACTGCAGGATGCCGTTCACGTCCGCGCCCCGGAACGCGTAGATCGACTGGTCGGGGTCGCCGAAGGCGAGCAGGGGGCGGCCGTCCCCGGCCAGCGCGCGCAGCAGCCGTACCTGGGCGGGGTCGGTGTCCTGGTACTCGTCGACGTAGACCGCGTCGTACCGCGCGGCGAGCCGTTCGGCGACCTCGGGGCGGCGGGCGAGGAGCACCGCGCGGTGGACCAGTTCGGCGTAGTCGAGGACGCCCCGCAGGTCGAGGACGTCGAGGTACTCGGCGAGGAAGGCGGCCGCGGCCTGCCAGTCGGGACGACCGATGCGGCGGGCGAAGGCGGCCAGGGCGTCGGGGCCGAGGCCCAGTTCGCGGCTGCGGGCGAGGACCGCGCGGACCTCGTCGGCGAAGCCTCGGGTGGTCAGGCAGGCACGCAGCTCGTCCGGCCAGCGCACGTGCGCCAGGCCCAGCCGCTCCAGGTCGGCCTGGCCGGCCAGGAGCGAGCGGACGGCCACGTCCTGTTCGGGTCCGGACAGCAGCCGCAGCGGCTCGACGAACCGTTCACTGTCCTGGTGGGCGCGGACCAGGGCGTAGCAGAACGAATGGAAGGTGGTCGCCTGCGGGACGTGGGCCGCGCCGGTGCGCAGCGCCATGCGGTCGCGCAGGTCGACGGCGGCCCTGCGGCTGAACGTCAGCACCAGGATCCGCTCGGGGTCCTGGCCGCGGGCGATCCGCGCGGCCACGGACTCGACCAGCGTGGTCGTCTTGCCGGTGCCCGGGCCCGCGAGGACGAGCAGCGGACCGGTCCTGTGGTGAACCACGGAGCGCTGTGCGGCGTCCAGACGAGGGGGGTCCGGTCTGGTCGGCGGGGTACGCACCAGTCGGTAGGCGCCACGATTCCCCTGCCGCCCCCGGGGGTGCGGCAGGCGCCTGGTGGAGGAAGAGGAGCTCACGTGGTTCGCCGGTCCTGGTGGGTGTGCTGTGGTCGGTCACGGCCGCCGCGCAGCGCCGTCGTCGCGGGAGTGGACGGCCCGAGAGGGAGCGCGGTGGCCGCAGGGGTGAGGGGGACACGCGGAGCCGACGCTACGCCGCGGCCGGGCGCGGAAGGAGGGCTTCGCCTTCTTCTCCCGGTCCTCACCCGGCACCGCCGTCACGTGTGTCCCTCGCCCCACGAACGTACGGCATGCCACGGACGTCCCCCCATTCCCCCGTACGGGCCATGGGCTCCCCACAGCCCCCTCGAATGGCGGAAGCTGTCAGGTGTGACCCTGCGCACGTTCGCCGCCGTCCCACCGGGCCCGTCTCATGTCGAGGCGGGGCACGTGGCCGTCGGCCGCCCTGCCCGCCTGCTTCAGGGGTGTGCCCTCCGTGCGGTAGTGGGCGAGAGCGCGCAGTTCGTGACCCGGGAGCAGGGTCCCGTCGGCGCGTACGACCCGCCACCACGGGACGGCGCCGCCGTACAGGGCCATCACGCGGCCCACCTGGCGGGGTCCTCCCCGCTCCAGCCACTCGGCGACGTCGCCGTAGGTCATGACGCACCCGGGCGGGATCATCTCGGCGACTTCCAGGACCCGCTCGGCGTACTCGGGCAGCGCGTCGGGGTGCTCGGGGCGGCCGTCGTCCGGGGGGCTCACATCGCTCATCCGTCCCATCCTGCCGCACCCCACCGACAGCCGGCCGCGCCGCGTCCGGGGCGGGGCCCTCGCTCCCGGGCTGCGCCTCGGGCAGACTGTGCGGCCGCGCATATGCACCCTGATGCCCCTGTGTGTCGGTGGGACATGCCACCATCGTGCGGGCGGTGACCGGTGATACGAGACCAAGAAGAGGCCATGAAGCAGCAGGGCGTGCACCCCGACGACGCGGAGGGCACCTCTGGAGTTTCGTCGCACCCCGGCACCGGCGGCTCGGACGCTCGGAAGGCGGGGGGCACGGACGCTCCGAAGGCGGGCAGGAAACCCGCGGAGGAGGACGTCGTGACGCACGCCGACGAGCTCGAGGGCGACGAGCCGCTGCTCCCCGCGCGCGTGCACCGTCCCTCCGATCTGATGCGGCTGCTGGTGGGCGTGCTCGCCATCGCCGTACTGCTGGCGATCGCCGGGTTCGCGCACGGCACCACCTCGGGCCTCGAACAGGACATCAACAAGGGCACCGGTCAGGCCCCCGACCTGCTCATCAAGATCGCGGGGCTGGCGTCCAGCATCGCGATCCTGCTGGTCCCGGTGGCGTTCGCGATCGAGCGGCTGATCAAACGGGACGGGCTTCGGATCGCCGACGGCGTGCTCGCGGCCGTCCTCGCCCACGGGGTGACGCTCGCCACCGACCTGTGGGTCGCCAAGGTCGCCCCGCACTCGATCCAGGACGCGCTCACCCAGCCCTCCCCCAGCAACATCCACGCGCTCACCGACCCGGTGCACGGCTACCTCGCCCCGGTCATCGCCTACATGACGGCGGTCGGCATGTCCCGCCGACCGCGCTGGCGCGCGGTGCTGTGGATCGTGCTGCTGCTCGACGCCTTCTCGATGCTGGTCACCGGCTACACCACACCGTTCTCGATCATCCTGACGGTGCTGATCGGCTGGACCATCGCCTACGGCACCCTGTACGCGGTCGGCTCACCGAACGTCCGCCCCACGGGTCGGACCCTGGTGGCGGGGCTGCGGACCGTCGGCTTCCACCCGGTCAGTGCGGCCCGCGAGGACGCGGCGGACACCGCGGACACCGGCGATCGGGGCCGGCGCTACTTCGTCACCTTGGAGGACGGACCGCCGCTGGACGTCACGGTGGTCGACCGCGAGCAGCAGGCGCAGGGCTTCTTCTACCGCGTGTGGCGCAACCTCACGCTGCGCGGTTTCGCCACTCGCCGCAGTCTCCAGTCGCTGCGCCAGGCCCTGGAGCAGGAGGCGCTGCTCGCCTACGCGGCCATCGCGGCCGGAGCCAACGCGCCCAAGCTGATCGCGACCTCCGAGCTCGGCCCCGACGCCGTGATGCTGGTCTACGAGCACACCGGCGGGCGCACACTCGACGCGCTGGCGGACGAGGAGATCACCGACGATCTGCTGCACCACACCTGGCAGCAGGTGAAGGCGTTGCAGTCACGGCGCATCGCGCACCGCAGGCTGGCCGGTGACGCGATCCTGGTGGACCGTTCCGGCAGGGTGATCCTCACCGATCTGCGCGGCGGCGAGATCGCGGCCGGCGATCTGCTGCTGCGCATGGACATCGCCCAACTGCTGACGACGTTCGGCCTGCGGGTGGGCGCGGAGCGCTCCGTGGCCTCCGCGGTCGGCGTCCTGGGACCCGACGCGGTCGCCGACTGCCTGCCCATGCTCCAGCCCATCGCTCTGACGCGCTCCACGCGCGCGACGTTGCGCAGGCTGGCCCGGGAGCGGGCGCAGCGGGAACGCGAGGCCGTTCTGGAGGCGTCCCGGCAGGCCAAGCAGGCCCGCCTGGAACAGGCCGCGCAGACCGCGCAGGACACCGGCGGCACCGGCCCGGCCGGCTCGGAGGAGCCCGAGAAACCCGAGAAACTCGAGAAACCCGGAAAACCAGAAAGGCCGGAGAGGCCCGACAAGAAGGACAAGAAGGCCGAACGTGCCGAGGCACGGGCGGAGAAGCGGGCCATCGGCGAAGCCCTGGAGGGGGCCCGCGAAGAGGATCTGCTCACCCAGATCCGCCACCAGGTGCTGCGGATCAGGCCGCAGGCGCCGGTCGAACCGGCCCGGCTGGAGCGCGTCCGGCCCCGCACGCTGATCAGTTTCATCGCGGGTGCCATCGGCGGCTACTACCTGCTGACCCAGCTCACGCACATCGAGTTCGGCACGCTCGTCGCCCACGCCCAGTGGGGCTGGGTGATCGCGGCGGTGCTCTTCTCGGCGCTCAGCTATGTCGCGGCGGCCATGTCCCTGCTGGGCTTCGTACCGGAACGCGTCCCGTTCGTGCGGACGGTGGGGGCGCAGGTCGCCGGCTCGTTCGTGAAGATCGTGGCACCGGCCGCGGTCGGCGGCGTGGCCCTGAACACGCGCTTCCTGCAACGCGCGGGCGTGCGCCCCGGGCTCGCGGTGGCCAGTGTCGGCGCCTCGCAGTTGTTCGGGCTCGGCTGCCACATCCTGATGCTGCTGTCCTTCGGTTATCTGACCGGCACCGAGAAGACGCCGTCCCTGTCGCCGTCCCGGACGGTCATCGCGGGCCTGCTGACGGTCGCGGTGCTCGTGCTGGTGGTCACCTCGGTGCCGTTCCTGCGGAAGTTCGTCGTCACGCGCGTGCGTTCGCTGTTCGCGGGTGTCGTGCCGCGCATGCTGGACGTGCTCCAGCGGCCGCAGAAGCTCGTCACCGGCATCGGCGGCATGCTGCTGCTGACGTTCTGCTTCGTGATGTGCCTGGACGCCTCGATCCGGGCCTTCGGCGACCAGTCGACCTCGCTCAGCATCGCCAGCGTCGCCGTCGTCTTCCTCGCCGGCAACGCGCTCGGCTCGGCCGCGCCGACCCCGGGCGGCGTGGGCGCGGTCGAGGCGACCCTCACCGTCGGCCTGATCGCGGTGGGCCTGCCGAAGGAAGTGGCCGCGCCCGCGGTGCTGATGTTCCGGCTGCTGACGCTGTGGCTGCCGGTCCTGCCCGGCTGGCTGGCCTTCAACCACTTGTCCCGCAAGGGCGCTCTGTAGGCACGTCCCGCACGTACCCCGAACGGCCCGCGTCCCGCGCGGGAGGCCGTCGGCGGCGTGAGGATGGGTTCATGCACATGCGCCACGGGCTGCGCGCCGCCGCCCTGACCACGACCACCGTCCTGCTGAGCGCCCTGACGGCGGGCTGCGGCGGACTCTCCGTCGGCGGGGGGTCGACGGACCCGGGGCTGGACTGGAAGGCCTGCCCGGCGCCGTCCGCGTCGGAGGGCGCCGGGGCGGCACCCTCACCGCCGCCGGGCGGCGGCAAGTGGCAGTGCGCCACCCTGAAGGCGCCGCGGGACTGGAGCAAACCGCACGGTGACACGATCGACATCGCGCTGATCCGGGCGAAGGCGACCGGGCCCGGCAAGCGCATCGGGTCGCTGCTCTTCAACTTCGGCGGCCCCGGCGGCTCCGGCGTCGCCACGCTGCCCGCGATCGCCAAGGACTACACGAAACTGCGCACCCGTTACGACCTGGTGAGCTTCGACCCGCGCGGGGTGGGACGCAGCGCCGCTGTGAAGTGCAAGACCGACGCACAGCTCGACCAGTACTTCCAGCAGGACGCGGTACCTCAGACCGCCGCCCAGCGCGCCACGTTCGTGAACAAGATCAAGCAGTTCAACGCCACCTGCGAGCAGAACTCCGGGAAGATCCTGCCGTATGTGCGCACCACCGACGCCGCCCGCGACATGGACCTGATCCGCCAGGTACTCGGCGACGCCAAGCTCCACTACTTCGGGATCTCCTACGGCACCGAACTCGGCGGCGTGTACGCCCATCTGTTCCCCACGCACGTGGGCCGCGCCGTCTTCGACGGGGTCGTCGACCCCACCAAGACCCCCGAGCAGACCTCGCTCGGCCAGGCCAGGGGCTTCCAGCTCGCCCTCGACAACTTCGCGAAGGACTGCGTCTCGAAGAGCACCAAGTGCCCGATCGGCAGTAACGTCCGGGACGTCGAGGACCGCATCGCCGCTCTGCTGAAGAAGCTCGACGGCAGCCCGATCCCCGGCATCTTCCCCCGTCGGCTGACCCGGACCGCCGCGACCAACGGCATCGCCCAGGCCCTGTACTCCAAGGAGCTGTGGGCCCCGCTCACCGAAGGGCTCCAGCGGGCCTACGCCGGCAACGGCGAGATCCTGATGCTGCTGTCCGACGCGATGAACGGCCGCAGCCCCAACGGCCAGTACAGCAACCTCTCCGCCGCGAACACCGCCATCAACTGCGCCGACCAGAAGCAGCGGTACACCGCCGACTTCGTGGAGCAGAAGCTGCCCGAGTTCCGGGCCGCCTCACCGGTGTTCGGGGACTTCCTCGCCTGGAGCATGCTCAGTTGCACCCAGTGGGCGGTGCCGGGCGCGGCCGCCCACGCCGACGTGAGCGCGCACGGTTCGGCGCCGATCCTCGTGGTGGGCAACACCGGCGACCCGGCGACCCCGTACGGGGGCGCCAAGAGGATGGTGGAAGCACTGGGCAAGGGCGTCGGCGTCGAACTCACCTGGCAGGGCCAGGGACACGGCGCGTACGACAGCAAGAACCCGTGCGTGCAGAACGCGGTGAACAGCTATCTGCTCGACGGAAAGGTGCCACCGGCCGGAACGGTGTGCGCATAGTCGGCAGGGATCGTCCTCTCGTCGCCGACGACGGCCGCGTCCGCCCGCATCTCACCGGTAAAAGCACAGGTCAGATGGTTATCCACAGGCTCCCACGAGGGTGGTGGGATCCGCCTACCATGGCCTGAACGCTTCCCGCGGACGATCCGCGGAGAGCCTGTGAGGGGGGGAAGCACATGGCGCGTCCGACGCAGTGGGCGGCCTGGGTCGCCGCCGCGGTGCTGCTGACCGGGTGCGGCGGCGGGCCGGCCGGCCCCAGCGCGAACGACGGAAAGGCCGCTCCGGCACCGGCGCCACCGGCCGGCACGCAGTCCGCGCCCGCGCGGCTGCCCTCCTCGCTCACCTCGCAGCGGCTCGACTGGGGACGTTGCGGGGCCACGGCCGACTCCCCCGCGCCGGGAGACGAGTGGCGGTGCGCGACGCTCAAGGCCCCGCTGGACTGGTCCCGGCTGGACGGCGAGACCATCGGCCTCGCCCTCATCCGCGCGAAGGCCACCGGGGACCGCACCGGTTCCCTGTTGTTCAACTTCGGCGGCCCCGGTGGCTCGGGCGTGGCCGCGCTGCCGGCGTACGCCTCTCAGGTCACCGCCCTGCGGCAGCGGTACGACCTGGTGAGCTGGGATCCGCGCGGGACCGGCGAGAGTTCCGGCGTGCGCTGCCGCAGCGACCGGCGGATCGAGGCCGCCGAGGCGATCGATGTGACACCGGACACCGCGGCGGAGGAGCGGGCCTACTTCCAGGACGCGGCCGACTTCGGCCAGGGCTGCCGCAAGGCGGCCGGGAAGCTGCTCGCTCATGTCTCGACGACCGACACCGCCCGGGACATGGACCTGATGCGCCAAGTCCTCGGCGACGCCGAGCTCCACTACTTCGGCATGTCCTACGGCACCGAACTCGGCGGTGTCTACGCCCATCTGTTCCCGCGGGAGGTCGGGCGGATGGTGCTGGACGCGGTGGTGGACCCGACCGCGGACTCCGTGGGCCACGCGCGGAACCAGACCAGGGGCTTCCAGCGGGCGCTGGACGCCTACCTGAAGTCCACCGGGCAGGATCCCGGGCACGGTTCGCGGAAGATCGCCGACCTGCTGCGGCGACTCGACGCCAAGCCGCTGCCCACCTCCTCCGGACGGAAGCTGACGCAGAGTCTGGCGGTCACCGGCATCGCGCTGCCGCTCTACAGCAAACGCGGCTGGCCTGCTCTGACCAGTGCCCTCGCCGCGGCGGAACAGGGCGACGGCTCGGGGCTGCTGTCCCTCGCCGACGCCTACAACGACCGTGCCGACTCTGGCCACTACGGCACGACGACCCACGCCCAACGGGCCATATCGTGCCTGGACTCCAAGCAGCGGCCGACGCCGGAGCAGGCGAGGGAGCTGCTGCCCGAATTCGAGAGGATCTCGCCCGTGTTCGGCGCCTTCATGGCCTGGGACACGGCCGGCTGGTGCCATGACTGGCCGGTGTCCGGTCAGTACGACACTCCTCGGGTCAGCGCGCCGGGCGCGGCACCGATCCTGCTGATCGGCAACACGGGCGACCCGGCGACACCCTACGAGGGCGCCCGGAGGATGGCCGACGAACTCGGCAAGGGCGTCGGTGTGGAACTCACCTGGAAGGGCGAGGGCCACGGGGCCTACGGCAACGGAAGCGACTGCGTGGACTCGACGGTGAACGCGTATTTGCTGTACGGCACGGTACCCAGGGACGGCAAGGTCTGTTCATGACGACGGCGGGGCTTGAGGCAGCCAGGGCTGACCGCCACGTCGTCATCGCTCGCTTCGGCGCCGGCCGCCTGCACCTCCGCGATGGCCTGCAGCGCGGCGAGGCTGACGCTCGTGTCGGAGACCTGGCAGTACTCACGAACCGCGGCGAATTCGGCTTCGGCGCATGACGGGGAAGGCGGACAACCTCGCGATCGCAGCGAGCAGTAACGCGAGCGCGAGTGGGCAGGCTGTCCGGCGCCGGCCGACAACGGCAGAAGCCCACGGCACCGACCTGGTCGGTGCCGTGGGCTTCGTCAGTCCCGCTGGTCAGCGAGCCCCTTGATCAGAGGACGGTGATCAGTGGAGGGTGATCAGTAGACGGGCTTGTGCGGTTCGATCTGGTTGACCCAGCCGATCACGCCGCCGCCGACGTGTACGGCGTCCGCGAAGCCCGCGGACTTCAGCACGGCGAGGACTTCCGCACTGCGGACACCCGTCTTGCAGTTCAGGACGATCTTCTTGTCGTGCGGGAGGCTTTCCAGGGCGGAGCCCATGAGGAACTCGTTCTTCGGGATCAGCCGGGCGCCCGGGATGGAGACGATCTCGAACTCGTTCGGCTCGCGGACATCGATGAGTTCGAGGTTCTCACCGTCGTCGATCCACTCCTTGAGCTGCTTCGGAGTGATCGTCGAGTCGGCGGCCGCCGCCTGGGCCTCCTCGGACACGACGCCGCAGAAGGCCTCGTAGTCGATGAGCTCGGTGACGGTCGGGTTCGTGCCGCAGACCGCGCAGTCGGGGTCCTTGCGGACCTTGACCTGGCGGTACTGCATCTCCAGGGCGTCGTAGATCATCAGACGCCCGACCAGCGGCTCGCCGATGCCGGTCAGGAGCTTGATGGCCTCGTTGGCCTGGATGGAGCCGATGGACGCGCACAGCACACCCAGGACGCCGCCCTCGGCGCAGGAGGGGACCATGCCGGGGGGCGGCGGCTCCGGGTAGAGGCAGCGGTAGCAGGGGCCGTGCTCGGACCAGAAGACGGAGGCCTGGCCGTCGAAGCGGTAGATCGAACCCCACACGTACGGCTTGTTCAGCAGCACGCACGCGTCGTTGACCAGGTACCGGGTCGCGAAGTTGTCCGTGCCGTCGACGATCAGGTCGTACTGGCTGAAGATCTCCTTCACGTTGTCGGCCTCGAGCCGCTCCTGGTGAAGGACGACGTTCACGTACGGGTTGATGCCCTTGATGGAGTCGCGCGCGGACTCGGCCTTGGGGCGGCCGATGTCGGACTGGCTGTGGATGACCTGGCGCTGGAGGTTCGACTCGTCCACCTCGTCGAACTCCACGATGCCGAGCGTGCCGACGCCCGCCGCGGCCATGTACATCAGTCCCGGCGAACCCAGCCCGCCGGCACCCACAAAGAGCACCTTGGCGTTCTTCAGCCGCTTCTGCCCGGCCATCCCCACATCGGGGATGATCAGGTGGCGGGAGTACCTGCGGACCTCGTCTACGGTGAGCTCGGGAGCCGGCTCGACCAGGGGTGGCAGCGACACGGGGACTCCGTTGGTCGGTCAAACACTACGGTTGTTCTCCTGGTAACACTGCCACGGCCTTCTTCATTCCGAGACACCTCGTCCGACCCGCGAGACGATTTCGTCCCAGTAACCGGGCAGGTCCTCCCAGGGACCGGCGGTGCCGTCGCGGTCGGAGCGGTCGGTGAACCAGAGGGTCGCCGCCCCCTGCCAGCGGGCGACGCGCAGCGCCTCGTCGAGGTGGCCGCGCGGGAGGCCGTGCACGAAGTGGCAGAAGCGCTCGGGCGGGTAGTCGGCGGTCCACTCCGCTGCCTGCGACCAGCGGTAGTCGCTCCACGGGCCGCGGAAGGTCACCAACTGGTCGGCGTTCTCGGCGTAGCCGGGATGCGGGTGGGTGCCGTGGCCGAGGACGATGTGGGCATCGTCCTGCAGGTCCCGCAGCGCGCCGATCGTACGGCGGACCTCGGGCAGCCCGGCGCGCTCGGCGGGGCAACGGTCCAGCAGGAAGCCGTCGGCCCGATACCACTCGACGTACCGCCGCGCTTCGGAGACCAGCTCGGGGAAGGACCGGGCGCCGTATGCGGCGTCGAGGTGGCCGAGGACGCGGACGCCCGCGTTGCGCAGCCGCCCCGCCGCCTCCAGGCAGTGCGGGTCGGGTTGGACGCCGGGGCCGTCGGCGACGTTGAGGACGACCCAGTGCAGGGGGGTGCCGGGCCGGGTGAGTTCGCTCCACTCGGCGGGGGCGAGCAGGGGGTGGGCCCAGCCGGGGACGCCGAGTCCGGTCCGCAGTCCGGTGCTCGGGACGCTCACGGGGGTGCTGGTCAGATGCGGCATGCCGCCTCCATCCAGATGTCGGCGAGGGACTCTTCGAGGTTGATCCGGGGCCGCCAGCCGAGCCGGTCGCGGGCGGTACGCACATCGGCCTGCTGCCAGCTGCCACAGCCGTCGGGGTACGGGTACGCGACCGGGGCGGGATGGTCCGAGTCGGTCCGGGGGTGCCCGATGGCGGCCCTGAGGTGGCCGCCGGGCGGGCCGTCGAGTTCGTGGAGGGCGCCCCCGTATCCGGCGACGCGGGCGAGGGTCCCCGCGGCGTCGCGCAGCCGGACGGCGCGGCCCGAGCCGATGTTGATGACGCCCTGCGCGGCCGAGAGGGAGGCGGCGTGGACGGCGCGGGCCACGTCGCGCACGTCGACGAAGTCGCGCTGGACGCCGAGACCGCCGAGCTTGAGGTCGCTGTCGCCGGACTGCATGGCGCGGCGCATGGCCTCGGCGAGCCGACCGAGCGGTGAGCCGGCCGGGGTACCGGGTCCGGCGGGCGAGAAGACCCGGAGCACGACGGCGTCGAGGCCGGAGCCGAGAACCAGTTCGGTGGCGGCGAGTTTGCTGACGCCGTACGGGCCGCCGGGGCGGGGCACGGCGTCCTCGGCCGTGGAGGAGCCGGGCTGGCTGGGGCCGTACTCGGAGCTGCATCCGATCTGCACCAGGCGGGCGCCGCAGCCGCTGCGGCGCAGTGCCTCGCAGACGGTGGCGACGGCGACGGTGTTGTGCCGGGTGAGCTCGCGGGCGCCGCCGCGGGTGGCGCCCGCGCAGTTGACGACGACGCCGGGGTGGACCGCGTCCAGGAATCGGGTGAGCGCTCCGGGACTGCCGGCCGCGAGGTCGAAGCGGACGTCGGCGTCGTCGCCGCGCCCCAGCGCGGTGAGCTGGACGGCCGGGTCGGCGAGCAGGCGGTCGGCGACGAAACGGCCGAGGTATCCGTTGGCTCCGATCAGCAGAACCCTCATCGGGCGGCTCCCGGGGTGTGCGCTCCGGTGGCTCCGGATGCTCCGGACGCTCCGGATCGGGCGGTGGTCATCTGGTGTTCTCCTTCTAAGGGGTGGTGCGACGGGCTCCGGTGGTGGGTCGGGGGCACGTGGTGGGTCGAGGGCACGCGGTGGGTCGGGCGTCTGTGGTCGACGGCGGAACGCGGGCGGCGCCCGAGGCGGCGGCCTTACGGAGGCGCCCAGGAGTGACCTGGACCGGCCTGACGTCCCTCACGGCTGCCGCTCGGCTCGCGCATGGGCGGAGGCCCGGGTGAGCGTGCGGGTCGCGTGCAGGAGGAGGACCAGGGCGGCGGCTCCGCAGGCGAGGGCGGGAACGCCACCGGGGCCCCAGGCGGCCACGAGCGTGTCGACCGGGGTGGCGAGGGCACCGCAGCCGGGGAGGCGGGCGGTGAAGACGGTGGCCTGGACCGTCACTTCGGCCGCGGCCGCGGCGCCGAGGGCGACGGCCGGGGCGCGCGTGAAGCCGTGCGTGGTGAGGAGGCGCGCGAGCAGCAGCAGCGCGCCCAGGGTGAGGGCCTGGGCGTAGCCGGCGGGCTCGTCCAGGACCGCGCCGCACACGGCGAGCAGGGCGGCCAGCGCACCCAGGAACAGGCCGAACGTGCCGAGCAGCAGGGGCCGTACGGAAGCGGCGAACTCCTCGAGGCCACGGCTGGTGGTCACCTTGCGCCGGGCCCCCACGGAGAAGAGGTGCGCGGTCCAGGCCGCCGGTCCGCAGGCCAGGGCGAGCGCCAGCACGGGGGCGGTGGTCAGGGGCCAGGCCCCGGTCGCGGTGCCGTCGGGCAGTCCGTCGGGGCCGCCGCCGACGGCCGCGCCGAGCAGGCCGTCGCCGAGGAGGGCGTACCCGAGGAGCCAGCACGTCCTGGTGCGGATGCCGGGCGTGTGCGGGCCGTGGGGCGTGCGCCGCTCGGCGCGCAGCGGGCCGCGGCGGAGCACGGCGCGCAGGCCCAGGCCCACGGCGACGACGCCGAGCGCGGCCACGCCCAGCCGGGTCCGGCCCTCGGTCAGGCGCAGCCCGGCCACGGCGGCCGCACACAGAACGCCGGGCAGCAGGCCGAAGGCGACCGTGCCGGGGCCCAGCCGGGGTACGTCGGTGGTCTCGTGCCGCGGGGGTGGCTCGGCGTCTCGGCTGATCCGGGCGTACATCTCCTCGGCGAGTGAGAAGACGTCACGGTGGCGGAAGCGGGCGGCGGCGCGGTCGGTGACGCCGTGCGCCTCCAGGCGCGCGGCGATCTCCAAGGGATCGACGGCCCGCTCGCACAACTCGCGATGACGGTGCATCAGCGCCTTGACCGGGTCGGCCGCACCGCGCCGGGAGGGCAGGGAGGCGCTCTGGTCGGGGGCAGCCTCGCCGAAGCCGCCGCCCGGATCGCCCAGCCCGGTCGGGGCGTCGAGGTGGTCGCCGGTTCTCGGGCCGGTCATCGGGAAGCCTCCGTGGTGGTCGTGGGGGCCGCGCATCCCGTCGGTGAGCCGGTGGCCCAGCTGGGGCGCGAGCGTGCGGCGGCGTGGTCCACGGACCGGGTCCAGCGGCCCGGCACGTGGGCCTCGGCGGGCGCGGCGAACGGGAGGGGCTCACCGGTCTCGTCGAGCACGACGCGCTGGACCGGACAGTGCGAGACGACTTCCAGGTAGATGCCGTGGAAGGCCGCGATGTTCTGCTCGACGGTGAACAGTTCGAGCGCGCGAGCGCGGGCGGCGGCGCCCAGGCGGGCACGGCGCTCGGGGTCGCGCAGCAGGTTCACGCACACCTCGGCGAGCGCCCGCGGATTGCGCGGGGGTACGACCACCCCGGTGCCGCCGACGACCTCGACGACCGCGCCGACGTCCGTGGAGACCGTCGCACGGCCGCAGAGCATGGCCTCGATCAGGCCGAGCGGGAATCCTTCGACCACGCTCGACAGGACGACCACGGCGCCCGAGGCGTAGGCGTCGGCGAGGGTCGGCACCTCCGGGCCGCCGATCTCCTCGAAGGACACCGGGTTGTCCCCGACGGTGTGCGGGCCCTCGGCCTCGTCGGGGAAGAGCTGGGCGGCGAGCGCCCGGCAGTGGCCCAGGTAGGCGGCCCCGTCGGAGCCGGTTCCCGCGCTCACGATCCGCAGCCGTGCCTTCGGTTCCTGCTTGCGTACCTCCGCGAAGGCATGCAACAGGGACACCAGGTCCTTGGCGGGCCCGACCCGGCCGACCCACACGAGGGTGTCCGGGTCGGCGGCCTCCGGCGACTCCCCGGCCTCGGCGAAGGGGGCGGCGTCCATGCCGGGGTGGACGGTGCGCAGGGTGGCGCGGTCGGCGCCGCAGCGCTCCTGCCAGCGGCGGGCGTGCGCGTTGCCGTGGGTGACGACGGCGGCCCGCCGGTAGACCTCGGCGGCGAGACTGCCGTGGAAGGCGGCGAGCAGGGCCCGCACGGGCGGGGCGGTGCCGTCGGCGTCCACGGCGAGGTAGTGCGCGCGCAGGTGGACGCCGTACTCGGTGACCAGCAGGGGCACACCGGCGAAGTGGCGGGCGAGCAGCCCGGACAGGGCCGCCGTGCCGCCTGCCGTCGCATGGCAGAGGTCGGCGGCGCCGAGGCCGTCGTCCTCGTACCAGTCGAGCGACAGCGGGCCCAGCGCCTGCCGCAGGTGCGCGGCGACCGCGAGCAGATCGGGGACGCGGGCCTCGCGCGCCGCCCGCGGAGCACCGGGCGCGCGGCAGGCGCGTTCCAGCGCGCGGACGGCGGATTCCGAGCGCAGCGCGCCCGCCAGGCCACCCTCGTCGCGGGCGAGTTCGGCCAGGCCGTACAGCGCGCTGCTGAAACGGTCCGCCTCGGTTCCGGCGCCGCCCGTGCCCGCCGCCCTGCCGGGCTCGCGCAGATCGCCGACGCTCGCCGCGACCAGCGCCGACGCCAGTTCCCCGAAGCACTCGGCGAAGCGCCGGCGCGCACGGCGTCCGTACGCGGTCCCGTCGTCCTCCTCCGCCCACAGGGACGCGGTGCGGACCCGGCTGACCTGTGGCGGCAGGGGCGCCCAGCCCTCGTCCTCCTGCTGCCGGCTGCGACTGAGCGCGTAGAGGTCGAACTCGTGCCGTTCGAGCCCGCGCACGAGCCGTTCGCACCAGAGTCCGGCGTCACCGCTCACATACGGATAGCCACCCTCCGTCACCAGTCCGATGCGCACGCGTGCACCCCCGATCTCCCGTCTCCCGTGTCGGGAGCCGCCGTCGCACCGGCGGCTCGCAGCGGGACGAACGTATGCGGACATGACGGTGGCGCGATGGACGGTTGTCCATCGCGCCACCAAAAGGGGTGAACAGTCGTAACTTTCCCGTGCGGGCAGCGTTCCGTCGCGTAAGGAGATCAACCGGACACGAAACGTGACGCTGCGAACGGTCTCGCCCAGAACCGTCACGCCACTGGCCGTGGCGCCGCGGGCCGGTCCGGCCGGCCCGCGGTCACCTCCCCGGGTAGGGCCAGGAGTTGGGCAGGCAGTGGATTCCGTCGTGGTCCAGGAACTTCGTCTGCTGCTGCATGACGGGCGCCAGCGCGCCGTCCGTGTCGCAGGAGACGTGGCCGTAGCCGAGCCGGTGGCCGACCTCGTGGTTGATCAGCATCTGCCGGTAGGCGTACATCTCGTCGCCGTAGGTCTTGGAGCCCTGCGCCCACCGGTAGGCGTTGATCATCACGCGTTCGGTGGCGGCCGAGTCGCAGGAGACGTTGTCCACGGTGGTGTCCAGGCCGGACTTGGCGCACCACGTGGCGGTGGTACCCGGACTGGCGAGCGTGATGACGAAGTCGGGCCGGCCGGAGGAGACGCGCTCGAAGGTGCGGGCGCCGTTGTGGGCCCAGCTGCGGTCGTCGTTCAGCGTCTTCTGCACGGCCGCGGCGAAGAGCTCGCCGTCCAGGCCGAGACCCTGCTCCACGTCGACGCGGTAGGTGTACTTGCGCCCCGTGCCGGGCGCCTTGGCGAAGCCCGGGACCGCGTCGAACCGGCCGGAGCCCTCGAGGGTGGGGCTGAGCGGGTACCTCACGCCCATCTTCTGGTCGTACGTCAGTGCCGACACGTTCGGAGCGGCCGCCTTGCCGTCCGTGCCCGCACCCGCGGCACCGGCGGCGTCGGCGGTGTCAGGCTCCGCCCGGTCGGCGGCGGACCGGGAAAACACCCCGCTGTCGGGCTGGTCCTCGGCCACCTGCCCGGCGACGACCACGGCGAGCACGGTGGTGACGGCGGCGGCCGCGATGCCGGTGAACGCCTTCCCCTTGGTCGCGGTGGACGTGGCGGGCTCGCCGCTCGGTCGCGCGGCGCCGTCGTCCCCGCGCTCCGCCGCGTCCCGCCCGGCCGGCTCGTAGGGCGGGGCCACGGCCGGGTTCGCGGTGCGCACGTCACCTCGGGACCGGGGCGCGAAGACGTCGTCGTCCTCGCCGAAGGCGTCGAGGTAGTCCTGCCGCGGTCCGCCGGGCGATGTCCGCCGCTGCCGGGGAATGGAGGCGCGGGAACGCACGGAGTCGGCGGGAGCGGCGGAGCCCCCGGTCCCCGTCGAGCCGCCGGTCCTCGCCGAGCCCCCGATCCCCGTCGAGCTGCCGAGACCGGCGGTCGTCGGCCCCTGCGCTCCGTTCCTCTCCATGGCAGGCTCCCCCGGCCGCCCCCAGCCGCCACCGGCTTCCCGCTGCTCCGGGTGCCCACCACGAACCCGCGGAACCCCGCCGACCGGTGTGCCGTCGGCCAAACGCGGCGTGCCGTGAGCGGGCGTGCCGTAGGCGGGTGTCCCGTGACGACCCCTCAGGCCGCGCCTGGGCTCGGCGTCTCCCCGGTACGCGCGGCCGTCCCGGCCCTCCGGGCCGCCCCCGGGGCGTTCGCCGTCCGGGAGCTCCGGGCCGCTGCGGTCGTCCCGGCCGATGCTCGTGTTCGCGGTCGCGTCCTTGGGCGCGGGCCCGCGGCGGCTGTGGCGTCCCACGTCGGCCCTCAGCCCCCCGCACCCGCGCCGAAGGAGGCTCCACCGGCCTCCGAGCCGGACGCACCGCCGGCCGTCCCGGTACCGGGAGCACCGCCGCCTGTCTCCGCGCCGGAGGCACGACCTGCGGTCCCGGCCGCGGAAGTCCCACGCTCGGCTTCGGCACCGGCGGACTCGACGCCGGTCCGTTCACCACCGTCGTCCACGGCCCGGGCGCCCGCTGCCGGCCCCGTCATCGAGCCGGTCTCCAACTCTCCGGCGTCCAGCAGTAGTTCGCGAAACGCGGTGGCCACGGCCTCCGGGTACTCCATCATCGCCACATGGCCGGCGTCCGGCAGCGTGAGGAGGCGGGAGCCGCGGAAGGCGCGGGCCGCCCGCTGGGACATGCGGAAGCCGACGAGCTGGTCGCGGCCGCCGTAGACCAGCAGCGTGGGCGCGAGGACCCGCTCGGCCTGCCGCCACAGTCCCTGCTGACCGCCCAGCGTGTACGCGTCCACGATCCCGCGCGCGGAGCGCGACATCGCGTCCCAGAAGTACGGCAGCTGGAGCCGCCGCTCCATCTCCCGCACCGCGTTGCGGAACCCCTCGGGCGTCACCCGCCCCGGGTCGCCGTAGCACAGGGCCATGACCCCGCGGACCCGCTGCTCCGGCGTCCACTCCCGGGTGAGCCGGGTGAACAGGGTGGTCACGCCGGGCAGCGCGAGCAGTCCGGTCGGCAGGGCGGTGCGCTGCACCCGGAGCTCGGGCAGCGCGGGCGAGACGAGCGTGAGCGTCCGTACGAGGTCGGGCCGCAGCGCCGCGACGCGCGTGGAGACGGCGCCGCCCAGCGAGTTGCCCAGCAGGTGCACCGACCCGCGGCCGGAGGCGTCCAGGAGGCGGATCACCGCGCGCGCGTGCCCGGTGACGGAGTAGTCGCCGTCGTCCGGTGGCGGGGAGTCACCGAAGCCCGGCAGGTCGACCGCCTCGCCGTCGACGGTGCCGTCGAGCAGCGGCATCAGGGCGGACCAGTTCCGGGAGGAGCCACCGAGGCCGTGCACGTACAGCGCGGGCGGCAGTCCCTCCCGCGCGGGCGGCCGCGAGCGCACCGCCAGCGTGATCCCGGGCAGCTCGACCGAGCGCAGCCGTTCGCCCTCCTCGACCCCGACGGGCGCCACTCTGGGAAAAACGTTGGCGGGCGGCACGAAGGGCAGCTCGGTCGAAGACATGCGGGCAATGTTACGAGACGATCACGCTGTGACTCATGGGTTCGCCTGTGTCAGCCGTCACAGATCGTACGCACGCGGGACCGCCGATCGGACCGCGGATCGCATAGCGTCACCCCCGGGTGTCTCCTAGGCTCATACAGAGGGCACCCGCACATGACCCCCTGCGGCTTCCGGGAACACCCTCCGGGGACATCGCAGGGGCATGGGGCATCCGCAGGGACATTCCGCAGCATTCCGCAGGAAGGGAGCCCAGCATGGCATTCGACCCCACCGATCCCGAGACGTTCGAGGGCGACGACGCCGCGGAGATCGCCGTCGAGGCCCCGGAGGGCGACGCCGCCGAGCAGCACGCGGACGTCGCGCCGGACCGCGACGAACCCCTCACCGGGGACCCGGACCGCGCCAACGAGGCCGATCTCATCGAACAGGCGCGGGTCGTCTCCATCGACGAGGACGACTACCGGTGAGGGACGGGGGCGTACGAGGTGGCGCGTGAGGCGACGCCGGGGACGCCCGACGGGAAGGACCGCCGTTGAGCAGGAGCGTGGCTTTTTGCCCGTCTTGAACCCGCTTGAAACCTTCTATGCCGCTTTTGTCGCCGTCCGGTCCGTGAAATCCTGCGCTCGCACCGCGCACACCACGGTTACCGAAAAGTACGATGGCGGCGCGGCGCACACCGCATGTGGACGACTTTGGGAGGCGGCGTGACAGCCATCGAGCAGACAGAGGCGGCACGCCCGCGAGGCACGCGCCTGCCGCGCCGTGCCCGACGGAACCAGCTGCTGGGCGCCGCCCAGGAAGTCTTCGTGGCGCAGGGCTACCACGCGGCCGCCATGGACGACATCGCCGAGCGTGCCGGCGTCAGCAAGCCGGTGCTCTACCAGCACTTCCCGGGCAAGCTCGACCTCTACCTCGCGCTGCTGGACCAGCACTGCGAGTCGCTCATCCAGGCCGTGCGGGGCGCGCTCGCCTCGACCACCGACAACAAGCAGCGCGTGCGCGCCACGATGGACGCGTACTTCGCCTATGTCGAGGACGACGGCGGCGCCTTCCGGCTGGTCTTCGAGTCGGACCTCACGAACGAGCCGGCGGTGCGCGAGCGCGTCGACAAGGTCACCAACGAGTGCGCCGAGGCGATCTGCGACGTCATCGCGGAGGACACCGGCCTCTCCCGCGCGGAGTCGATGCTGCTGGCCTCGGGCCTCGGCGGACTCGCCCAGGTGGTGGCCCGCTCCTGGCTGCACAGCGACCGCAGCGTGCCGCGCGACCAGGCGGTCCAGCTGCTGGCGTCCCTGGCCTGGCGCGGCATCGCCGGTTTCCCGCTGCACGGCGCCGAGCAGCACCACTGAGCGGGCTGTTCGCTCCTGGCGTTCCCGGGTCGAGCGTGTTGGTCCCCTCACCGGGCTAATGTGTGCAGGTACGGCGCGGAAGGTCGCGCACTTCACTGACCGTCGGAGGGACATAGCCGTGGAGGTCAAGATCGGCGTGCAGCACGCGCCCCGCGAGATCGTTCTGGAGAGCGGTCAGAGTGCCGAGGAGGTCGAGCGGGCGGTGTCCGAGGCGCTGGCCGGGAAGTCGCAGCTGCTGACCCTCGTCGACGAGCACGGCCGCAAGGTGCTGGTCCCGGCCGACCGCCTCGCATACGTCGAGCTCGGCGAGCCGGCCCCGCGCAAGGTGGGCTTCGGCGCGCTGTAGCCGCCGCGTCGTCGAACGACGGGAGCTACGGGAACTGCACGGGAGGGGGTCCGGCGGCGGAGAGCCGCCGGGCCCCTTCCCGCGTTCTCCCACCTTCCCCCCCGCTTCTCCCGCTCCCCCGCGTTCTCCCGTGCTCCGCCTTCACGGATGGCGCACAATCCGCCCACAGGGAGGGTTGCCTTCCGCAGGTCAGGGGTATGACCGGCTAGGACCGCCAGGCACCGGCCGATCATGCCGATCGTGTGGGAGGGAACCGTCATGTTCTTGGAAGCGCTCGGCTCCGCGCTGATCGGTCTGCTGCTCGGCTGGACCGCGTTCCACCGCCTGTCCCACCGTCTGCCGTCCCGTCTCCTGGTGCAGTCGACCGGTGTCGCGGGGGCCCTCTTCGGCGGCTTCGTCACGCACAGCGCGCTGGGCTCCGGCAGCCTGCTGTCGACGCTGCTCGGCGCGGTGGTCGTGTCCGCCGCCTCGCTGTCCCTGCTGGTGCGCCCCGCGGGAAGACTGCGCCGGCGATCGGCGCCGGCCTGATCCGGCGCCGACGGCGGCGCACCCCCTGACAACGCCTCCCGGCAGGCCTACGCGGCCAGCCCCAGCGCGGCCATCCGCTTGGTGTGCGCCTCGGTGATCCGGGAGAACATCCGGCCGACCTCGGCGAGGTCGAAGCCGTCCGCGACGCCGCCGACGAGCATCGTGGACAGCGCGTCCCGGTCCGCCACGACCCGCTGGGACTGCGACAGGGCCTCGCCCATCAGCCGCCGCCCCCACAGTGCGAGCCGGCCGCCCACGCGCGGGTCCGCGTCGATCGCCGCGCGCACCTTCTCCACCGCGAAGCCGGCGTGCCCGGTGTCGTCCAGGACGGCCAGGACCAGCTCGCGCGTGTCGGAGTCCAGACGGACGGCGACCTCACGGTAGAAGTCGCTGGCGATCGAGTCGCCGACGTAGGCCTTGACGAGCCCTTCCAGCCAGTCCGAGGGCGCCGTCTGCCGGTGGAAGCCGTCGAGCGCGGCGACGAACGGCTCCATCGCGAGCGTCGGCTCCTCGCCGATCTCCGCGAGCCGGTCGCGCAGCCGCTCGAAGTGGTGGAACTCGGCCGACGCCATCTTCGCCAGCTCGGCCTTGTCCGCCAGGGTGGGCGCCAGCTTGGCGTCCTCCGCGAGCCGTTCGAACGCCGCGAGCTCTCCGTACGCGAGCGCGCCGAGCAGGTCCACGACCGCGGCGCGGTACTGCGGGTCGGCGGCGGCCGTCGCCCAGTCCTGGGCGGCGATGCCGGTGGGTTCGGCGGGCGCGTCGGAGACGTTGTCAGACTTGTCAGAGCTCGTCATGAAGCGCACAATAGCCCGCCCTCCGCGCCCGCGACGGACCCGACCGACCAGTGTGACGACGACTACGTGACCGAATCGGCCATCACGTGTACGTGATTCCGGGGTATGGTGGTAATGCGCCTGTTGCGTACGCCGACGCGTTGCGATGTGTGACGTATGACGTACACCGACAGGGCGCACGCATGAGGATGCCCGGTCGGTGGCCCGATCGGCTCCGACCCGACAGCCCTCCCTGACCGTACGGCACTGTGCGTACGACGATCGGAGGGACCTCCAAGCGGTTCGAGCGCTAGAGCGTCGGCTGTGGTCCCGTGCCACACGGCCCGCCCGCGTGGGCGACCGACGTCCCCAGCACGGTCAGACACGACCCCCGCGCTCGCCTCGCACCGCGCACACAGAAGAGGCAGCACCCTGACTACGACGTTCCGAGAGCTCGGGATCCTCCCCGAGACCGCCGAGGCCCTGGAAGCCGTCGGCATCACCACTCCCTTCCCCATCCAGGAGATGACCCTCCCCGTGGCCCTCACGGGCACGGACGTCATCGGCCAGGCCAAGACCGGCACCGGCAAGACGCTCGGCTTCGGCCTTCCGCTCCTCGAGCGCGTCACCGTCCCCGCCGACGTCGAGGCGGGCCGCGCGCAACCCGAGGCGCTCACCGACACCCCGCAGGCGCTCGTCGTCGTCCCCACGCGCGAGCTGTGCGTCCAGGTCACCAACGACCTGCTGACCGCGGGCAAGGTGCGCAACGTGCGCGTCACCGCGATCTACGGCGGCCGGGCGTACGAGCCCCAGGTGGAGGCCCTGAAGAAGGGCGTCGACGTGGTCGTCGGCACCCCGGGCCGCCTGCTGGACCTCGCCGGCCAGAAGAAGCTGAACCTGCAGCACGTCAAGAGCCTGGTGCTCGACGAGGCCGACGAGATGCTCGACCTGGGCTTCCTGCCCGACGTCGAGAAGATCATCAACATGCTGCCGGCCAGGCGGCAGACCATGCTGTTCTCGGCCACCATGCCGGGCGCGGTGATCGGCCTGGCCCGCCGCTACATGTCGCAGCCGACGCACATCCGCGCCACCGCGCCGGACGACGAAGGCGCGACGGTCGCGAACATCAAGCAGTTCGTGTTCCGGGCGCACTCGCTCGACAAGCCGGAGATGGTCGCCCGCATCCTCCAGGCCGACGGGCGCGGACTGGCGATGATCTTCTGCCGTACGAAGCGCACGGCCGCCGACATCGCCGAGCAGCTCCAGCGCCGCGGCTTCGCCTCCGGCTCGGTCCACGGCGACCTCGGCCAGGGCGCCCGCGAGCAGGCGCTGCGCGCCTTCCGCAACGGCAAGGTCGACGTGCTCGTCTGCACCGACGTCGCCGCGCGCGGCATCGACGTCGAGGGCGTCACACACGTCGTCAACTACCAGTCGCCCGAGGACGAGAAAACGTACCTGCACCGCATCGGCCGTACGGGTCGCGCGGGCGCGAAGGGTACGGCGATCACGCTCGTCGACTGGGACGACATCCCGCGCTGGCAGCTCATCAACAAGGCGCTGGACCTGGACTTCAACGACCCGGTCGAGACGTACTCCACCTCTCCGCACCTGTTCGCCGAGCTGGGCATCCCCGAGGGCACCAAGGGCGTCCTGCCGCGCTCGGAGCGCACCCGCGCCGGCCTTGCGGCGGAGGAGTTGGAGGACCTGGGCGAGACCGGCGGTCGCGGTGCACGCGGTCGCGGTGGCCGGGGCGGCCGGGGCGAGGCACGCCCGGCGGAGCGTGAGCGCTCCGCGGACCGTGAGCGCCCGGCGCGTACGCCGCGCCGCCGACGCCGCACCCGTGGCGGCGCGCCGCTGGACTCGGCACCGGCCACGCCGGTCGCGGACACGTCGGCCGACGTGCCGGTCGAGGCCACGGTCACGGAGGAGGCGTCCACCACGCGCACCCCGCGCCGTCGGCGTCGTCTGCGCGGCGGTGCGCCGGCGCAGCCGGTGACGGCCCACGAGCCGACGGCACCGTCCGGGCACGACGAACCCGTCGAGTCCGCCGAGGCCGCGATGACGACGGCCGAGGGCACCGCCCTCGACGTCGCCGACGCCACCGACGCGCCCGCGAAGTCGCGTCGCCGCCGTACCCGCAAGTCGGCGGAGCAGGCGGTCACGACGGCCCCGGCCGAGACCGGGGCCGAGGTCGCCCCGGAACCGGCGGCTTCGGCCGAGAGCACCGCCGAGGCGGCTCTGGACACGGCCGGGTCCACCGCGGACCAGCCGGAGGCCAAGCCGCGCCGCCGCACCCGTAAGGCGGCGACCGCGGCCGAGGCCGTGGCGGACACCGCCGAAGGCACCGCCGACGAGGCGGAAACCAAGCCGCGCCGACGGACCCGCAAGGCAACCGCCACCGCGGCGGAAGCCGCCGTGGACACCGCCGAGGGCACCGCCGACGAGGCGGAGACCAAGCCCCGTCGCCGCACCCGCAAGGCGACGGCCGCCGCGACCACCGCGGACGCGCCGGAAGCCGCCGTCGAAGCCAAGCCCCGCCGGACCCGCAAGGCCGCCGCGACGGTCGCCGCGGAGATCCCGCCGCAGCCGGCCGACGGGCCGGACAGCGCCGCCGAGGCCGCGGTCGACGCCGCCGAGGGTGCTGAGGCCAAGCCGCGCCGCCGCACCCGTAAGGCAGCGACCGCGCCCGAGGCCGTGGCGGACACCGCCGAAGGCACCACCGACGGGGCGGAGACCAAGCCGCGCCGACGGACCCGCAAGGCGGCCGAGACGGCCGACGCCCCCGTCACCGACGAGGCGACGGCGGCCAAGCCCCGCCGCACCCGCAAGGCAACCGCCACCGCGGACGCTGCGGAAGCCGCGGTGGACACCGCCGAGGCCAAGCCGCGCCGTACCCGCAAGGCGGTCGCGGCGACGGCGGAGGCGGAGGCCAAGCCCCGTCGCCGTACCCGCAAGGCCGCCGAGGCCCCGGCGGAGGCCGACGACACGGCCGGTGGCCCGGCCGCCGAGCCGAAGCCGCGCCGTACGCGCAAGACGGCCGCCGCCAAGGTAGCGGTGGACACCGCCGAGATCCCGGCGCAGACCACGGGGAAGACCGCCGCCGCGGTGGTGGAGTCCATAGAGGCCTGATCCGGCGCTCCAGACGCCCGTACGACCCGGCGGCCCGGCCCACTCCGTGTGGGACCGGGCCGCCGGCGTACGCGGCGGAACACGGCCGGTTCGCCGCCACCGCCCCACCGGTGAGGACTTCACCCGAACCGCCGTACCGACACCACCGAGGGCGCCGTGCCCGATAGCCTCGGCGCATGAGCAGGCCGCCTACGTTCGTCCCGCCGCCGGGGGCGCGCACCTACCGGCTGCGCACCGCGCGCGGCGAGTTCGCCGTGGTCGACGCGCCCGTCGCGGCCGGTGTCGCGCCGCGCGGCACCGCGCTGCTGCTGCCGGGTTTCACCGGGAGCAAGGAGGACTTCAACCCGCTGCACGAGCCCCTCGCGGCGCGCGGGTACCGCACGGTGGCCGTGGACGGCCGCGGGCAGTTCGAGTCGGACGGGCCGGCGGACGACGAGTCCACGTACGCGCAGGGGGAACTCGCCCGGGACGTCCTCGCTCAGGCGGGGGCGCTCGGCACGCCGCTGCATCTGCTGGGGCACTCGCTCGGCGGGCAGATCGCCCGCGCGGCCGTGCTCCTCGACCGCTCCCCCTTCGTCTCGCTCACCCTGATGGCCTCCGGTCCGGCGCAGATCTCCGTCTCCCAGCAGCAGCGCGTGAAACTGCTGCGGGACGCGCTCGGTGTGATGTCGATGGCGGAGGTCTGGGAGGTCATCCAGGCGATGGAACCGCCCGAGGAGACCGACACCGGCGCCGGACTCGACGCGGGCCTCGACGACCGCGCGGACCTGCGCCGCCGCTGGCTGTCCCACAAGCCCGCCCAACTGCTCGCGACCGGGCTCCAGTTGTGCACCGAGCCGGACCGCGTCGCCGAACTCGCCGCCCTGCCGCTGCCGTTCCACGTGCTCTCGGGCGCGCGGGACGACACCTGGCCGCTGCCGCTCCTGGACGACGCGGCCCGGCGGCTGGGCGCCCGGCGCACGGTCGTCGAGGGGGCCGAGCACTCCCCCAACTGCGATCAGCCGCTCGCCACCGCCCGCGCCCTCGCCGATTTCTGGGACACCGTCACCGCCCGGCCACAGGACCGGACGGCCGGCTAACCGGCTGGTGCCGCGACCGGAAGGGTCCATCCGCGACCGGAAAGGTCCAGCGGCCCGCGCCGCCCGCACGGCCCTAGAACTGCCCCTGGAGGTGGGCCCAGAAGCCGTCCCGCAGCGCACGTCGCAGGTCCGCCTGGCCGCGCAGGGAGTACTGGAGGAGGCCCTCGGCCTCGACCAGGAGGTCCTGGTCCACCGATCCCGGCAGATACGGGTGCCCGGGGAGAAGTTCCGCCAGGCTCTCGCGGCCGCGCGCCGCGAGCCACTTGGCGGCGATCTGCGCGCCCACGAAACGGACGTTCTCGCGGGTCGGGCGGGCGGCCTGGGCGGGGTCGTACGCGGGTGCGGTGCGCCGGGAGACGTACGGCTTGAAGAACTCGAGGTCGAGGGTGCGCTGGCTGTCGACCTCCCAGAGCAGCGGCTCCGCCTGGTTGCGGACGTCGGGGGCCTCGACGCCCCACAGGTGCACCCGGGCTCCGTAGCCCTGGGCGGCCTCCACCGCGGAGACCAGGTCCTCGTCGCCGCCGAGCAGCGCCGCGTCGCTGATGGCGCGGTGCCGGGCCAGTGACTCCAGGTCCGTCCGGATGAGGGAGTCCACGCCCTTCTGCTGGTTGTTGGCGTTGAGGTTGCCCAGGCGGACCTTGACGTCCGGCAGTTCCGCGATCGACTGCTGCTCGGCGGTGTGGATGCGGCGCCGGGCTCCGTCGTACCAGTAGACGCGCAGCAGCCGGCTGTCGGCGAAGACGGTGCGGGCCCGGTCGATGAGTGCGTCGATCAGCCCCTCGGCGTCCAGGTCGAAGGCGCGGCGGTCCTCCGTCCCGGCCACCAGGCGCCCCGCCGCCGCGTAGAGGTACCCGGCGTCGACGAAGATCGCATGGGTCGAGGGCGTCTTCGCCACCTCGGCGAGCATGCGTACCAGCAACTCGTTCGTGCGGTCGATGCGAGCGGACAGCGCCGCGAGGTCATCGTTCATCGCCCTCCATTGTCCCGGCGGTCACGCTGCGAACACAACCGGTCCCGGTCGGTCAATCGAAGCTGCCTTACCGGTCACTGGTTAGACAATCGAAAAATTTCTTTAGCGTAGGGAATGTTTGCATCGTGCAGATCGTTGTGACCGAGTGAAGCCAAGTAGTTCTCCTCAGGAGGATGACCAGACGAAGGGAGAGGCAATGCGCTTCGAAATCATGCGGCTCGACGAGGTCGACGGCACGCCCGTGGACTGCACCGTCGTGGACGCAGCCTCCGTCAACCGGATCGTTCAGCAGGCCGCCGCTGTCGGACAGCGGCTGTGGATCCGACCGGCCGAGACCACGGCCTCATAACAGACGCGGAGCACCGCAGAAGCTTCGAAGCCCCCGTACGGTCACCGTACGGGGGCTTCGCGCACGTACGGCGGCCGGGCACCCCGGACCGCGTACGCGCTCAGGCGCCCCGGATCACCTGCAGGACGCCGTTGATGATCTGCTGCACGGCGATCGCGGAGAGCATCATGCCCGCCAGTCGTGTCACCAGGACCACGCCGCCGTCCTTGATGACCCGGATGACCAACAGCGAGTACCGCATGACCAGCCACAGCACGACGTGGATCGCGAGTATGGCCGACCACACCGAGACCTGGCTCGCCACGCTGTCGGCCTTCTCCACGGCGAGGATGACGGACACGATCGCGCCGGGACCGGCCAGGAGCGGCATGCCGAGCGGGACCAGCGCGACGTTGACGTCCTTGGTCTGCTTGGGTTCGTCCGTCTTGCCGGTGAGCAGGTCGAGCGCGATCAGGAGCAGGAGCAGTCCACCGGCGATCATCAGCGCCGGGATGGACACGTGCAGGTAGCCCAGGATCTGGTTCCCGAGCACACCGAACACGGCGATGACCCCGCCGGCCACGCAGACGGCCTGGAAGGCCATCCGCTTCTGCATCTTGGCGGGTCGTCCGGCGGTCAGCGCGAGGAAGATGGGCGTGATCCCAGGGGGATCCATGATGACAAAAAGGGTGAGGAACAGGGAGCCGAAAACGGCAGCGTCGAACATCGGTGAGAGGCCTTGCGGAAGAGCGGAAGAACGGAAGAACGAAGGGTGAGGAAGTGAGGTGACGTGGGAGTGGGGGAGGCGGACCTCAGACCCCGCCGGCGCCCGGCACCGGGAACGCCCCGGTGGCCCGCCGCGTGATCTCCCCGTACACGTCGGGATGCGTCGTGAACTCACCGAGCGAGACGGTCTTGCGGCTGCCGTGGTAGTCGCTGGAGCCGGTCGTGAGCAGCCCCAGTTCGCCGGCCAGCCCGCGCAGCCGCGCACGGGCGTCGGCGTCGTGGTCCATGTGGTCGACCTCGAGGCCGTCCAGGCCGGCCGCGGCCAACTCGGCGATGCGGGACTCCGGCACCGTGCGCCCCCGCTTGGCCGCCGCCGGGTGGGCGAAGACGCACACTCCGCCCGCGCCCTTGACCAGCCGGATCGCCTCGAAGGGGTCCGTCTCGTGCTTCTCGACCCAGGCGCGGCCGCCGTCGGCCAGCCAGTCCTCGGTGAAGGCGTCGCTCACGGTGGGCACGACACCGAGCTCGACCAGCGCCGAGGCGATGTGCGGCCGCCCGACCGAGCCGTCGCCCGCGATCCGCGCGACCTGCTCCCAGGTGACCGGCACGCCCAGCGCGTCCAGCTTGGCGATCATGGCCTTGGCCCGGGGCACCCGGTCGTCGCGGACCAGTTCCCGCTCGGCGAGCAGGGCGGGCTCCGCGGGGTCGAAGAGGTAGGCCAGCATGTGCATGCTGATGCCGTCGACACGGCAGGACAGCTCGGCGCCGGTGACGAGGGTGAGCCCCTCGGGGAGCGCGGCGATCGCCTCGGCGTGTCCGCGGGTGGTGTCGTGGTCGGTCAGCGCGACGACGTCCAGGCCTGCCGCGGCGGCGTGGCGCACCAGCTCGGCCGGGGTGTCCGTGCCGTCGGACGCGCTGGAGTGGGTGTGCAGATCGACGCGCACGACACGGACTCCAGGCTCTGACGGGACGGAAGGGGACACCTCAGGATAACGGGCGCGCGAGGGTGCCGTGTCACACCCGCGAGAGCCGTGCGCCCCCTACGGGCGGAGCAGTCGCGGCGAGAGCGCCCCGCACGGGACCAAGTCGAGTTCGGCGCCCGCGTCCCGCAGATCGGCCAGCACCAGCTCGTCGTACATCAGCAGCCCGGACTGCTCGGGCCACACCACCGCCCACAGCCACAGCCCGAGCGCCTCGCCCGCGAAGACGGCACGGTCGTCCGGGGCGCCGGAGACATGCCACAGCGGGGTGGGGCGGCCGCCGGCCAGAACCTTGGCGTCGGGCGGCTTCTCCACGTCCAGATAGGTGCCGGGGTCCGGCCCTTCGATGCCGGCGTAGCGCGCGCCCAGGCCGACGCCGAGCTCCTCGGCGACCAGGATGAGTTCGCCCATGCCGCCGAGCGGCCCGGGTCCGGAACAGGCCACGGCCGTGGCACGGCCGCCGCTGCGGTCGTCCCCGGCGTGGACCACGCCGGTGAACAGCCAGCCGACCGGCAGGGGCCACGGCATCCACACCGGCACCTGGGTGCGCTGCACCACGACACCGAGGGCCTCGACGCTCGGCGGGACCACGGGCTGCACCGGATACACGGTCCCGTGCACGCCGCACTGCCAGGAGTCGCTGAAGAGTCCGGGAGCCCTGACCCGGCCACCGCACTTCGGGCAACTGGGTTCGCCCCTCATAGGGCCCCACGGTCCTACCCCGGCAGCGCCGCGTCAAGGACGATCACCCGTCCGGACCGGGGCCCGCCCGGGACCAACTAGGTGCATGTTGCATCAATTAGGGTGGCTAACTTATTATGTGTAAACAGCAACGATGGGAAGGAGCGGTATGCGCAGCAGTACAGGAGGTCACGCGGCGGGCGACCCGTTCGACGCGGGTGCGGGAAGCATCCTTCGACAGCCACGGGCGGTCTGGGCGACGGCCGGCGCGTCCGTCGTCGCCTTCATGGGCATCGGGCTCGTCGACCCGATCCTGCCCTCCATCGCCAAGGGCCTGAACGCCACCGCGAGCCAGGTCTCCCTGCTCTTCACCTCGTACTTCCTGATCACCGCCGTCGCGATGCTGGTGACCGGCTTCGTCTCCAGCCGCATCGGCGGCCGCAAGACCCTGCTGCTCGGCCTCGCCTTCGTGGTGGTCTTCGCCGGTCTCGCCGGCACCTCGGGCTCCGTCGCCCAGCTCGTCGGCTTCCGGGCCGGCTGGGGCCTCGGCAACGCGCTCTTCGTCTCCACCGCCCTCGCGGTCATCGTCGGCGCGGCGGCCGGCGGCAGCGCGGCGGCGATCCTGCTCTACGAGTCGGCGCTCGGCCTCGGCATGGCCTGCGGCCCGCTGCTCGGCGCGCTGCTCGGCAACGCCAGCTGGCGCTACCCGTTCTTCGGCACCGCGTTCCTGATGGCCGTCGGCTTCCTGTGCATCACGGCGTTCCTGAAGGAGCAGCCCAGGCCCGCCCGCAGGACCTCCCTGCTGGACCCGATCAAGGCGCTCGGCCACGGCGGCCTCGCCTCGGTGGCGGTCTCGGCGTTCTTCTACAACTACACGTTCTTCACCGTGCTGGCCTTCACGCCGTTCGTGCTGAACATGACCCCGTACAAGTCGGGTGCGGTGTTCTTCGCCTGGGGTGTGCTGCTCGCGCTGTTCTCGGTGGTGGTGGCGCCGCGCATGCAGGAGCGGTTCGGTTCGCTGAAGGTGCTCGGCGGCTCGCTGGTGCTGCTGGCCGCCGACGTGGTCGTGCTCGGCTTCGGCGACCACACCACGGCGGTCGTCTGCACCATCCTGTCCGGCGCCTTCATCGGCGTGAACAACACCGTCTACACCGAGCTGGCCCTCGGAGTGTCGGACGCCCCCCGTCCGGTGGCGAGCGCGGGCTACAACTTCGTGCGCTGGTTCGCCGCCGCCGCGGCGCCCTTCCTCGCGCCGAAGATCGCGGAGTGGACCGACATGCACGTCCCGTTCGTGGTCGCGGGGGCGACCGCGGCGCTGGGCGCGCTGGTGGTCGCCGTACGACGCAGGGCCCTCACGCTCGAGGCGGAGGAGCTCCAGCCGCGGCACGCCACCGAGGACAGCGTCACGGTCTTCGCCAACTGACACCGGCCGGCGGCCTGTTGGTGAGCTTGCTCACTCCAGCGGGACGGAACCGCGGGCGGGGTCCCGCAGGTCCGTCCCGCCGTTCAGCCAGCGCTCCCGCAGGGCCTGCGCACCGTGCACCCGCTTCCAGGCGGCCTCGTTCGGGGTCATCGGCAGCAAGGGCAGGAACCGTACGGGGTCCAGCGGCCCGTCCAGCTCCAGGTCCTCCACCAGGCCGCCCGGCTCGGCCACCAGGACCGAGGTGAAAGGCGCGCCGGGCCACAGCGGCTCACCCACGTCGAGCGAGGCGCCCGGCGCCACGACCACACCCTCGACCTGCGGGGACGCACCCAGCACCGCGAGCGGGCGGAGCACCTTGTCGGTGTCGGCGAGGCCGGCGCGTACGGAGAGGACCAGCTCCGCGCGCGGCCCCTCGACCGGGTCGGCCAGCAGCGCGGTGGGGTCGGCCATGGGCCTGGCGGACATCCCGAGGGTGGCGTACCGGACGACGTCCCCCTCGTGGAAGCGCAGCACCTCGATCCGGTCCGTGCCGAGGAAGGTGACCGCGGCGCGGGCGTCCGGTTCGCCCAGCGCGGAACGCAACCGGGCCTCGACCAGAGGAAGAACGTCAGCCATGCGGCGAGCATAGAACTCGTCAGCGACAGGCAAAGCGGCGCCTTGACACGCCGGGCTGCTGATACTCTTGGCCGGTCGTCCGGGGCAGCGCGCAGCTTGATGCCCCCCAGGTTCTCAGCCCTGGGGAGGTCGCGATCCGGCCCCGACGCCGATGGGACTCCCTTACGAGGGACCGGCCGGAGGAGGTGAGGCTGTCATGGATCGAAGTCGACCGTGCAGTAGCACCCGCTCTTCCCGCCGCTGATGTCGTCGTTCTGACTCCGGTCGGCCGCCACCTCTCGCGTTCGTGCCCCCGCGCACGTCATACGGAAGAGCACTTCGTTTCGTTTCGATCTGTCTGATCTGTCTGATCTGCCAGCGACGAAGCAAGCCACCGCGACGGTGCGGTGCTCCCCGCTTTGTGGACGTGCCAAACATCCCTGAGGCCACCACGTCCTCATTCCGGGCAGTTCCAACCGCTGTCGGCAGCCCCTCGTCGCTTGCTGCGAAGGAGCCCCGCCATGTCGATGATCCGCGACCTGCGTTCCGTGGTCCGCCCCTCCCGCACGGCCCCGCGCAAGGACGACGGCGCGTGCGGCGCCGCAGACGACTCGGCGACGCCGTCGGCCATCGTGGACTGCGCCGTCTACCGCGACGGCGCCCGTGTCCCGACCGACCGGCCGCTCACCCCGCAGGAGGCGATGCGCCAGGTGCGGCGCGACGGCGGCTTCGCGTGGATCGGGCTGCACGAGCCGAACGAGGCCGAGTTCGCCGGTATCGCCGCGGAGTTCGGGCTGCACCCGCTGGCCGTGGAGGACGCGGTCACGGCCCACCAGCGGCCCAAGCTGGAGCGCTACGACGACACGCTCTTCACGGTCTTCAAGACCATCCACTACGTGGACCACGACGAGCTCACCGCCAACAGCGAGATCGTGGAGACCGGCGAGGTGATGTGCTTCACCGGCCGGGACTTCTTCATCACCGTCCGGCACGGTGGCCAGGGCTCGCTGCGCGCGCTGCGGCACCGTCTCCAGGACGACCCCGAGCTGCTGGCCAAGGGCCCCTCCGCGGTGCTGCACGCCATCGCCGACCACGTCGTCGACGGGTACATCGCAGTCGCGGACGCGTTGCAGGAGGACGTCGACGAGGTCGAGACGGAGGTCTTCTCGCCGGGCCGTGGCGGCACCCCGCGCGGCACCGACGCCGGCCGGATCTACCAACTCAAGCGCGAGGTGCTGGCGTTCAAGCGGGCCGTGTCGCCGCTGCTGCGGCCCATGCAGCTGCTGAGCGAGCGCCCGATGCGGCTGATCGACCCGGACATCCAGAAGTACTTCCGGGACGTGGCCGACCACGTGGCCCGCGTGCAGGAGCAGGTCGTCGGCTTCGACGAGCTGCTCAACTCCATCCTCCAGGCCAATCTGGCGCAGGCGTCCGTCGCCCAGAACGAGGACATGCGGAAGATCACGGCCTGGGCCGCGATCATCGCCGTTCCGACGATGGTCTGCGGGGTGTACGGCATGAACTTCAAGTACATGCCCGAGCTGCACCTGAAGTACGGCTACCCGCTGACCGTGGCCATCACGGCCGCGATCTGCCTGGGCATCCACCGCACCCTCAAGCGCAACGGCTGGCTGTGAGCGGGCTCGTTACCCTTCTGCCATGAACAGCGAGCTGCTCGACCAGGCCCTCGTCGAGGAGGCCACGAAGAAGTCCGGCCTCATCTGGGTCAGGGGCCCCGGTGTCCCGGCCCGTGCCCTGTGGCACGTCTGGCACGAGGGCGCCGCGTGCGTGGTGGGTGACGGGCCCGGCGAGCAGCCGCTGCCCGGACTGGCCGACGGGGCCGCCGCCGAGGTGACGGTGCGCAGCAAGGACAAGGGCGGCCGTCTGGTCACCTGGGCCGCGCACGTGGTGGAGGTCGCGCCGGACACCCCGCGGTGGCAGGAGGTGGTGGCCGAACTGAAGGGGAAGCGGCTCAACGCGCCCGACGGCGAGGCCATGACGGCGCGCTGGGCCCGCGAGTGCCGGGTGCTGCGCCTGGAGCCCGCGGGGACGACCGCGCCGCTGCCGCAGGGCTCGCTGGCCGAGGCGCCGCTGCCGACACCGGCGACGACCCGCCGGCCGGTCCCGGACGGGCTGCCGCGGCTGCTGGTGAAGCGGCGGCGGCGGAAGTAGCGCCGCCCGTCCCACTCAGGACGTCGGCAGCTGCTTGCCGTAGTCGACCGTCTCGCTCTTCTCCGGCTGGGCCAGGGAGAAGTTCTTGCCCCAGTCCGAGAAGGTCAGCGTGCCCGCGTCGCCCGCGCGCACCAGGCGCAGCGGGTAGGGGGTGCCCACCAGGGAGACGTCCAGGATGCCGCCGGTGCCCTCGCCGCCGCTGATGCGTATCGTGCGGACGCCCGCCTGCTCGTGGTGCCCGTCGGTGGCCAGCGTGCCGTGCAGCGTCAGCAGGCCGTCCAGGAGGACGTCCTTGTGCGTGAAGCCGCTGAACCGCTGGTACGCGGGGTCGCCCTGCGGCACCTTCACGTACTTGCCGTCCAGTTTGTCGGCGGCCCCGGTGGCCTTGCCGCTGCTGTCGACCTGACCCCAGAACTCGGCGTTCGCCTTCAGGTACAGCTGCTCCCCGACCCGCAGCAGCCCGAAGGTCACCCCCTGCGAGGTGACCGAGCCGGAGCCGCCCTCGTCCTTCAGGCGCATGTCGAGCCGGTACGTACGGCCGTTGCTGACCACGTTCCCGGACAGATGCACGGTGTCCGCGGAGGCGGCCGCCGCCTTCGTCTTCGCCTGGATCGTGTCGGCCGGCAGTTTGCCGACCCCGTTGGTCCCCGCGTCCGGATCCTCTTCGGAACACCCCGTCAGGCCCGCGCCCGCGACGACCAGAGCACACAGCGCGCTCGTCAGCGCGGCCCGGCGGGTACGGCCCTGGGGAATCACGGTCACAGGGGGAGCGCCTTTCTGACGGGTGTCCTCAAGCGGCGTACGGCAGCGTACCGGTGCCGCGCACGCCCGGCGGACCCGGCTCTTCCGGATCCTCACCAGGGCGTATCCGAGGTGGACGGGCTAGCCTGAAGCGCACCTGAGCGGGCATTTGGGAAAAGAGACCCGGCACAGACGACACGCACCACACAGCCGCGCACAGCACCACACAGCACCACGCACCACACAGCCGCGCAAAGGAGGCGCAGCCATGGCAGCGGGCGCCCCCCGGATCTTCGTCTCGCACCTCTCCCAGGTCGCCGTCTTCGACCCGGCGGGCGACCAGGTGGGCCGCGTGCGCGATCTGGTCGTCATGCTGCGCGTCGGTCGGCGGCCGCCCCGCCTGCTCGGGCTGGTCGTCGAACTCGCCACCCGGCGCCGCATCTTCCTGCCCATGACCCGGGTGACCGGCATCGACTCGGGCCAGGTCATCACCACCGGCGTGCTCAACGTCCGACGCTTCGAGCAGCGGCCCACCGAACGTCTCGTCTTCGGCGAGCTGCTCGACCGGCGGGTGACCCTCACGGAGACCGGCGAGGAGGTCACGGTCCTGGACATGTCGGTGCGGCAGCTGCCCGCGCGCCGGGACTGGGAGGTCGACCGCGTCTTCGTCCGCAAGGGCGGAAAGGGCGGCGCGTTCCGTCGCAACCGGGGAGAGGCCCTGACCGTGGAGTGGTCCGCGGTCACCGGCTTCTCGCTGGAGGAGCAGGGGCAGGGCGCGGAGAGCCTGCTCGCCACCTTCGAGCAGCTGCGCCCCGCCGACCTGGCCAACGTGCTGCACCACCTGTCCGCCAAGCGGCGCGCCGAGGTCGCCGCCGCGCTGGACGACGACCGGCTCGCCGACGTCCTCGAAGAGCTCCCGGAGGACGACCAGATCGAGATCCTCGGCAAGCTGAAGGACGAGCGCGCGGCCGACGTGCTGGAGGCGATGGACCCGGACGACGCCGCCGACCTGCTCGCCGAGCTGCCCACGGAGGAGCGGGAGCGGCTGCTGGGGCTGATGCAGCCCGCCGACGCGGCCGACATGCGCCGGCTGATGTCGTACGAGGAGCACACCGCGGGGGGCCTGATGACGACCGAACCGGTCGTGCTGCGCCCGGACGCGACCGTCGCCGACGCCCTGGCCCGGGTCCGCAACCCCGACCTCTCCCCCGCGCTGGCCGCCCAGGTCTACGTCTGCCGCCCGCCCGACGAGACCCCGACCGGGAAGTACCTGGGCGCGGTGCACTTCCAGCGGCTGCTCCGCGACCCGCCCTACACCCTCGTGGGCTCGATCCTCGACGACGACCTGCAACCCCTCGCCCCCGACGCCACGCTGCCGGTCGTCGCCGGGTTCTTCGCGACCTACGACATGGTGGCCGCGCCCGTCGTCGACGAGTCAGGATCGCTGCTCGGCGCGGTCACCGTGGACGACGTCCTGGACCACATGCTGCCGGACGACTGGCGGGAGACGGAGTACGACCTGGACGAGGGGGCGGCGGCGCATGGCGGCTGAGCGAGAGGGCACCCGCGAGCGGCCGGTGGGGGCCACCGCCGCCGGGCGGCCGCGGGCCGGCCGCCTGGACCAGCCGCGCCCGCCCCGGCGCCGGCTGCTTCCGGAGTGGGACCCGGACGCCTTCGGGCGGCTGTCCGAGCGCATCGCGCGGTTCCTGGGCACCGGGCGGTTCATCGTCTGGATGACGGTGGTGATCGTCGTGTGGGTGCTGTGGAACGTGGTCGTGCCCCGGCATCTGCGGTTCGACGAGTACCCGTTCATCTTCCTGACCCTGGCCCTGTCCCTCCAGGCCTCCTACGCCGCCCCGCTGATCCTGCTGGCGCAGAACCGTCAGGACGACCGGGACCGGGTCAACCTCGAACAGGACCGCAAGCAGGACGAGCGGTCGATCGCCGACACCGAGTACCTGACCCGCGAGATCGCCGCGCTGCGCATGGGCCTGGGCGAGGTGGCGACCCGCGACTGGATGCGCTCGGAGCTCCAGGACCTGGTCAAGGAGCTGGAGGCACTGAGTGCCGACGGGCACGGCCGGCACGGGGTATTCCCGGCGGATCATCCGAGCACACGTGACATGGACGACCGGTGACGGGGTCCCTGGGCCGACAGGGGGCGCCGTACCATCGTCCTTATGGCTACGGAAGACGCGGTGCGCGCAGCTCTGGCGACGGTTGACGATCCCGAGATCCACCGGCCCATCACCGAGCTCGGCATGGTCAAATCGGTGGAGGTCGGCGCGGACGGAGCGGTCGCGGTCACCGTCTATCTGACGGTCTCCGGCTGCCCGATGCGCGAGACGATCACCCAGCGGGTGACCGACGCCGTCTCCCGCGTCGAGGGCGTCACCCGGGTCGACGTCACGCTCGACGTGATGAGCGACGAGCAGCGCCGCGAGCTGGCGACCGCGCTGCGCGGCGGCCAGACCGAGCGCGAGGTCCCGTTCGCCAAGCCCGGCAGCCTCACCCGCGTGTACGCGGTCGCCTCCGGCAAGGGCGGCGTCGGCAAGTCCTCGGTGACGGTGAACCTGGCGGCGGCGATGGCGGCCGACGGCCTGAAGGTGGGCGTGGTCGACGCCGACATCTACGGCCACAGCGTGCCGCGGATGCTGGGCGCGGACGGCCGCCCGACCCAGGTCGAGAACATGATCATGCCGCCGTCGGCGAACGGCGTGAAGGTCATCTCCATCGGCATGTTCACCCCGGGCAACGCGCCGGTCGTCTGGCGCGGCCCGATGCTGCACCGCGCGCTCCAGCAGTTCCTGGCGGACGTGTACTGGGGCGACCTGGACGTCCTCCTGCTGGACCTGCCGCCCGGCACCGGCGACATCGCGATCTCCGTGGCCCAGTTGGTGCCGAACGCCGAGATCCTGGTGGTGACGACGCCTCAGCAGGCGGCGGCCGAGGTGGCCGAGCGGGCGGGCTCCATCGCCGTCCAGACCCACCAGAAGATCGTCGGCGTGGTCGAGAACATGTCCGGCCTGCCCTGCCCGCACTGCGACGAGATGGTCGACGTCTTCGGCACGGGCGGCGGCCGCATGGTCGCCGAGGGCCTGACCCGCACCACCGGTGCCACGGTCCCGGTGCTCGGTTCCATCCCGATCGACGTCCGGCTGCGCGAGGGCGGCGACGAGGGCAAGCCGGTCGTGCTGACCGACCCGGACTCCCCCGCGGGCTCGGCCCTGCGGTCGATCGCCGACAAGCTCGCGGGCCGGCAGCGGGGCCTTGCGGGGCTGTCGCTGGGGATCACCCCGAAGAACAAGTTCTAGGGCCACTCGTTCGGATCAGGCCGGCTCAGGGGCTTACGGGGGCCGTCGCGGCCCGTGCAACGCCTGTTGCGCCCGTACGGTGGCAGGGGCGCCGTCCCGCGTGGACGGCGCCCCTGCATGCCGTGTGTGCCGCGTGGCGTCAGGCGTACGCGTTGATGTCCTTGATCATGGCGAAGCCGAGCCCGTACGCGCTCACGCCCCTGCCGTACGCCCCCACGTGGACCCCCTGGGAGGTCGAGCCGGCGAGCACCCAGCCGAACTCCGACTCCCGGTAGTAGAACGGCGTCGGGATGCCGTCCACGGGCAGGGAGAGCATGGACCACTCCGGTCCTGACAGGTCGTCGGCCAGCTCCCAGGCGGCCTCCGTCTGCTGCTCCAGCCAGTCGTCCCGCAGGGTGTGGTCCACCTGTCCGGGCCAGGTGAAGGACAGCAGGCCCACCGCGGCCAGCCAGGCCGCCGAGGAGACCGAGGTGGCCTCCAGCTGGCCCGTGCCGTCGGCGAGGCGCCGTACGGGCTGAGCGGCGACGGTGACGACGACCGTGAACCTCTCCTTGGGCTCGTCCGGCGCTCCGGACACGAACTCGTTGCGCACCGACGGCTCGTCGCCGTGCCCCGTCGCACCGTGCTCCACCGAACCGTCGGCCGAGGTGCCGACCTGCATCAGCCAGCGCGGCCCCGTGAAGGCCTCGTCGAGGCCGTACCAGGGAAAGGGCGCCAGCAGGTAGCCGTCGACCGTGCGCCGGGCGAAGGGGAACTGTGGTCCGCCCTCCGCGGGCGGCGCCTGCGCGCCTGCCCGACGTGTCGTCTCCATGTGCCGGAGGCCTCCTCGCTCTCGTCGAACCGGGGCGGCCCGCCCCCCTTCGGGCGTACTCGTCCGGTCCGCACAACAACTCGGCAGCATATCCATCCCGCTTCGGGCAGCCGGGAAACCGCCCGGCGCGTGGGTCGCGGGTCCAGCCGTTTCGTGCCGCGCACAGCCCTGCACGCGGCGTGAAACGCGTCACACGGGACGCGGCTCAGGTGGCGTCCATGTCGAACGGCGGACGCTCGTCCTGACCAGGGCTCTCGGGCTTCTTGGTCATGTCGATCCGGCCGCCGGCCGAGCCCGAGGAGCCCGTAGAACCCGAGGAGCTCGCGGAGGAGGATGCGGAGGACGCCGAGGAGTCGTACTCGTTGCCGTTCACCGCGTCCGTGACCTCGGCCATCTCCTTCTTCAGGTCGAAGCCGTTGCGGATCTCCTTCAGCCCCAGCTCGTCGTTGTCCAGCTGCTTGCGGATGAACGTCTTGGGGTTGAGGTCCTCGAACTCGAAGTCCTTGAATTCCGGGCCGAGTTCGTCGCGGATGTCCTGCTTGGCGCTCTCCGAGAACTCACGGATCTTCCGGATCGTGCGCGTCACGTCCTGGATGACCTTCGGGAGCTTTTCGGGACCGAAGACGAGCACGGCCACGATGATGATCGTCAGCAGCTCGAGCGGTCCTATGTCATTGAACACCTGAAGCTCCTTGCGATGTCCTCGGTCCTCGGCCCTCGGGTGGTCCGGTCTGTGTGGGGCTGTCCATGGTCCGGGCCGGATCCACGGTACCCGGCCCACGTGCCTGTCGGATACCGCCCCGAGGTGTCGGACTGCATGTACACGACGGATTTTCCGGCTCGTTCCACATGGTTTGTGTCAGTTGCTGTTCGAGGACCCGAGCACCAGGGAGACCTTCCGTGCCCTTCCGTCGCGTTCGACGGTCAACTCCAGACGGTCGCCGGGGCGATGGGCGCGGGTCTTGACGATCAGTTCCTCGCCCGAGTGGACGCGCTGGCCGTCCACCGCGGTGATGACGTCTCCGGCCGTGATGCCGGCCTTGGCGCCGGGACCTCCGGGGGTGACCGGGGGACCGCCGTCCGCGCCTTTCGCGCCGACCCTGACTCCGTCACCGGCGTAGTTCATGTCCAGGGTCACCCCGATCACCGGGTGGCTGGCCTTGCCGTGGTTGATCAGCTCCTCGGCGACGCGCCTGGCCTGGTTGACGGGGATGGCGAAGCCCAGGCCGATGGAACCGGCCTGGCCGGTCTGCGGGTCGGAGCCGGTGTCCGCGGAGCGGATGGCGGAGTTGATGCCGACGACCCGGCCGCGGGCGTCCAGGAGGGGGCCGCCGGAGTTGCCGGGGTTGATCGGGGCGTCGGTCTGGAGGGCGTCGACGTAGGACACGTCGCTGCCGTCGCCCTTCTCGCCGCCGGCCGTGATGGGGCGCTCCTTGGCGCTGATGATGCCGGAGGTGACGGTGTTGGCGAGGTCGAAGGGCGCGCCGATGGCGACGACCGGGTCGCCCACCTGCACGTTGTCGGAGTTGCCAAGGGGGATGGGGGTCAGGCCGCGCACGCCGCGGACCTGGACGACGGCGAGGTCGTAGCCGGTGTCCCGGCCGACGATCCTGGCCTTGGCGGTCTGGCCGCCGCTGAAGGTCACCGATATGTCGCCGCCGGAGGCGGCGTTCTCGACGACGTGGTTGTTGGTGAGGACGTGGCCGCGGTCGTCGAGCACGAACCCGGTGCCCGTGCCCTGCTCTCCGGAGCCGCTGACGTGCAGGGTTACCACGCTGGGCAGGGCCCGTGCGGCGATTCCGGCGACGCTGTCCGGGGCACGCCCGGCGGGCTCCTTCCCGGCCTGCGGCAACTCCACGGCACCCAGGCCGCCGTTGCGTTCGACGTACGCCCCGGCGAGCCCGCCGAGGGCTCCGGACACCAGCGCCAGCACCACGGCCCCGCCGACCAGGGCCCGGGTGACCCGCCTGTGCCGCTGCTCGACGCTGAGCACGCCGGCCCCGGTCTGCTGCAACGGCGCCGCGGCCCGACCGGCGCCCCAGGGGTCGTAGCGCCCCCAGGGGTCGGCGGAGGCAGCCCCGGCACCGGGGGCGGGGGCGGGCGAGCTGTACGCCGGATCGCCCCCGCCGGGCGCCCCCTGCGGCACGCCCGCCGGCCTGGCGTCCGCGGGAGGCGCCCCCTGCGGTGCGGCGGCCCGGGCCTGCGGAGGCGCGGGCGGGCCGGAGGGCGCGGGCTGCGAGGGAGCCGGGGCTCCCGGCGGCGTCGCCGGGGGTGCCGCACCGTAGGGCGGCTGGTCGTCGGCGGCGGGCGTGCCCTGGGGAGCGCCGGCCGGGGCGGTGGCAGGGGCCGGGCTGCCGGAGGGGAGCGCGGGCGTGCCGTGCACGGGCGTCACCGCCGGGTGCTGCACCGGCGGTGCGGGTGCCCAGGGGCCCGGCTCACCGTACGGAGGGGTGCTGTAGGGATCGGGGTCGTGCAACGGCCTGGGACGCCCGACGGTGGCGTCAACGGGCCGGTCGTCGCCGACCCCGGCATCGGAATCCCAGGCCGCGGGATCGGTGGTGTTCTCCGGCTCGGCGGGCGCCCGGAAGGGCTGGGCCAGTTCGAAGTCGCCCGTGCCGGGGGCGGCGCCGGAGGTCTGGCGGGGGCGGTCGAGTGCGTAGTCGCCGTCTGCGTCCGCTCGCGCGGGCACCGCGGCCTGTGGCTCGGCGCCCACGGACCCACCGGTTGCCGCACCCTCGGCCGGGTCGGCTCCTGGTGCGCCCTCCGGCCGCTCGTCCACAGGGACCGATCGGCTCCACCATCTCGGGCGGGCGGACTTGGTGGGCTTGCCCTCGTTCATGTTCTCCCCACAGCGGGTCGCGGCACGGCGTCCACTCCGCGCCCCGACCGGTGTCATGGGCGCGACCACTGTGGATTCAACCAGGTTCCCGGGCCGCGGCGCAGGGCCCGGTCAGCGCGCGGTGCGGAAGGAGGCGGTGGGGGAAGGCGCGGTGAGCAGGCCCGGGGTCGTGGCCCCCGGGTCGGCGGACCACGAGGTCAGGGAGATCGGCGGGGTCGCGGTGAGCGGGCGTATCAGCGGGGACATGACGGCCGCACCTGCGACCACCGGCGTGGTCAGCGGATGCATGGCGTCCGGTGGCTGCCCGCCGGGCGGCACCGCCCCCGGCAGCAGCGGTGCGGCCGGCGTCGTCGAGGCCGACTGCGCCGGGCCCGACGACCGCTGCCCCTGTGCCGACTGCTGCGGCGCGGCCGACTGGCGGCGCCGCGCGGTGTCGGAGGCCGGCGCCACGCCCGTACCCGCCGGAGTCACGTTGCTGCCGTTGCCGGAGCCGCCGCGCGCGTCCGCGACGGTGTCACCCGCCGAGCCGGTGGTCACCCCGCCCAGGGCGACGGCGGCCAGCGACACCGCCCCGGCGGCGACGAACGCGAAGCGCAGCCCGCGCGAGGCGGACCGCTCACTGTCCGGACGGCCCACGGGGTGGACCCGGAAGCCACGCTCCTGCGCGGGGGCGGCGGGATGCGGCCCGGCCGGCACGTAACCGAACTCGAACTGCTCGCCGCGCGGCACCCCGAACACCCCGGAGCCCGCGGACAGGCCTCCGGGAAGCCCTCCCCCGCCCAGCGGAGAGCCGCCGTCGCCACCGCCGCCCGTACCACCCCCGGGAAGGCCCTGGAGGCGGGCCAGGAAGCTCTCGGAGGGCGGGGGCGGGGCCACTTGCGCGAAGACGTTCTTCAGACGGCGCTGCGCGTCCACCTCCGTCTTGCACTTCGGACAGGTGGCCACGTGCGCCAGGACACGCTCACGCATGTCGTGACCGAGCTCGCCGTCCACGAGGGCGGCGAGCCGGTCTCCCAGGTGCTGTTCCGCGAGGCGCCCCGCGGGGTTCGGTCGTGATCCACTCACGCGGGAGCGCCCCCTCCTCCCAGCACGGGGACCGGGGCCACGAAGCCGCGGCGCTCGGCCCGGGCCTGCGGCGAGCGGTGCGCGAGGGCCTTGCGCAGCTGCGAACGCCCGCGGTGGATGCGGGAGCGCACCGTACCGAGCTTGACGCCCAGGGTGGCGGCGATCTCCTCGTACGACAGTCCTTCGATGTCGCACAGGACGACCGCGGCGCGGAACTCGGGCGCGAGGGTGTCCAGGGCCTGCTGGACGTCCGCGTCGAAGTGCGCGTCGTTGAAGAGCTGCTGCGGGGTGGGTTCCTTGCTGGCCAGCCGCTCGGCCGCGTCGTCGCCCAGCGCGTCGAAGCGGATGCGCTGCTTGCGGCGGACCATGTCCAGGAAGAGGTTCGTGGTGATGCGGTGCAGCCAGCCCTCGAACGTGCCCGGCGTGTAGGTCGACAGGGAGCGGAAGACGCGGACGAAGACCTCCTGGGTGAGGTCCTCGGCGTCGTGCTGGTTGCCGGTGAGGCGGTAGGCCAGGCGGTAGACGCGGCCGCTGTGCGTGCTGACGATCTCCTCCCAGGTGGGCGGAGTCCACGCCTGCCCGTCCGCGTCGGTCGAGAAGGTCGCGGTCTGGGCGGAATCGGCGGCGTGGCGCACGTCGGCAGCGGTGTCGGTCACGGATTTCGGCCTGCCCGCCGATCCGAGAAAGCGCCGCAGCACTCCTCCCCGATCCACAGGCGCAGCCGCACCTCCCCTGTCGGCTCTGGTGGTGTCCAGTGGAGCCCCTACCATAGCCACCTCGCCCGTTAGCTCCGGATAAGTAGTTTTACGAGAATTTGACACGTGCTGGCCCGGCTGGTGCGGCTGCGTCAGCACTTGCTCGGTGTCCCGATCCATCCCATACCCCCCGTCCGCACCACCGTCGCGTCCCACGTCTCTTCCTCACCCGTTCAAACGACCGGTCCCATCTGCGGGTTCCCGGCCCCAACGGATACAGTCACGCCCAGGCATCCATGGGGACAGGAGAGGGTCATTACCGGCAACCGGCAGACGAGCTGGGCGTTCGCCGACGCCTATGTCGCCGAGGACGACGCGCTGCACTGGGCCCGTGAGCGGGCCCGGGACGCGGGGTTGCGCTCGGTGTCGCCCGGCGCGGGCGCCGCGCTGCGGTTGCTGGCCGCCTCCGTGGACGCCAAGGCGGTCGCGGAGATCGGCACCGGCACCGGGGTCTCCGGGATCCACCTGCTGCACGGCATGCGTCCCGACGGGGTGCTGACCACCGTCGACCCCGAGCCGGAGCACCAGCAGTTCGCCCGCCAGGCGTTCCGGGCCGCGGGTTTCGCCGGCAACCGCGCCCGCTTCATCCCCGGTCGCGCCCTGGACGTACTGCCCCGGCTCGCCGACGCGGGGTACGACCTCGTGTTCTGCGACGGCGACCGGACGGAGTTCCCCGACTACCTCGCTGAATCGTTGCGCCTGCTGCGGCCGGGAGGCCTCGTCGCCTTCGAAGGCGTCTTCGCGCACGGGCGGACGGTGGACTCCGGACCGCAGCCGACGGAGGTCGTGCGGCTGCGGGAACTGCTGCGCACCGTGCGTGAGAGCCCCGACCTGACGCCGTCGCTGCTGCCGGTGGGAGACGGACTGCTGTGCGCCGTCAAGCGCTGAGCGCCCGCGTCATCCGCGTGTCGCACTTCCCCGCACAAACAGCGACCCCGACACCGCGTACGATGCCGGGGCAGCTCAAAGGGTATGGTCGCTTGCGCGTCAGCCGACGACCTTCTTGAGGGCGTCGCCGAGCGCGTCGGCCTCGTCAGGGGTCAGCTCGACGACGAGCCGCCCGCCGCCTTCGAGCGGAACGCGCATGACGATGCCCCGCCCCTCCTTGGTCACCTCGAGCGGGCCATCACCCGTCCGCGGCTTCATGGCCGCCATGCTCGTTCCCCTTCCTGAAACCCAGCTCATCGTCAAAGCCGACGGCCCACGAGGGGGCACGCGCACGACCCCTGCCCACAACGGCACAGGACACGCGACACCGGCATCGAACACATTGCTTCCAAGCCATTATCCCGCATCCCGGGACCCGATGACCAACATCGGTTGGCATCGCTTGAGCAACGCGCGCGAGCAAAACCACTCAATTCGGCGATGTGGCTGCGATACTGCGCCCCCACGCGTCCGTCCGCCGGCCGCGACGGCGCGGGATTTCTTTGACGCAGGTCACATGCCGGGTCCACGCCCCGGCCGGTGATCTCCGCCATGCTGTCCTCGGACCAGGACCGACCAGGACGTACCGAGCGGTACGTCGAGGCGACACCGGAGGGGATGCCCCATGGCCGACACCGTGCTCTACGAGGTGAGCGACGGACTCGCGACGATCACGCTGAACCGCCCCGAGGCGATGAACGCGCTGGACGTCGCCGCCAAGGTCGCCCTCCGGGAGGCGACCCGGGAGGCGGCGGACGACGGCGCCGTGCGCGCGGTGCTGCTGACCGCCGCCGGGGACCGGGCGTTCTGCGTGGGTCAGGACCTCAAGGAGCACATCGGGCTGCTGGCCGCCGACCGGGAGACCGGGTCCGGACAGACCATGAGCACCGTGCGGGAGCACTACAACCCGATCGTGCGGGCGCTGGCGGGGGCACGGAAGCCGGTGGTCGCCGCGGTGAACGGGGTCGCCGCCGGGGCGGGCTTCGGCTTCGCGCTCGCCGCGGACTACCGGATCGTGGCGGACACCGCGTCCTTCAACACCTCGTTCGCGGGGGTCGCGCTCACCGGGGACTCGGGCATCTCGTGGACCCTGCCGCGGGCCGTGGGCCCGGCCCGCGCCGCCGACCTGCTGCTCTTCCCGCGCCGCATCACCGCCCAGGAGGCTCACGACCTGGGCATCGCCAACCGGGTCGTGCCGGCCGCCGAGTTGCGCGCCGAGGCCGAGAAGGTGGCGCGGGCGCTGGCCGAGGGGCCGACGGTGGCGTACGCGGCGCTGAAGGAGGCGGTGGCCTACGGGTTGACGCACTCCCTGGAGGAGACCCTCCGCAAGGAGGAGGAGCTCCAGACCCGGGCGGGACAGTCCGAGGACCACGCGATCGCCGTACAGGCGTTCGTGAACAAGGAGAAGCCGACGTACCTGGGCCGCTGACGGCGGTGCGGGCCGGTGCGCCGCCCCCTGCCCGGCCGGGTCAGGGGCGGCGTGCCACGCAGTCCGCGAGGTGGTCGTCCACCAGGCCGCACGCCTGCATCAGGGCGTACGCCGTCGTCGGTCCGACGAAGCGCAGGCCGCGCTTCTTCAGGGCCTTCGACAGGGCCGTGGACTCGGGAGTGACAGCCGGGACGTCGGAGAGGGTTTTGGGCACCGGGCGGGCGGCGGGGTCGGGAGCGTGCGACCAGATGAGGGCGTCCAGCTCGCCCGGTGACCAGCCGGTGAGCTCGCGCGCGTTGGCCAGCGTCGCGTCGATCTTGGCGCGATTGCGGATGATGCCCGTGTCGGCGAGCAGCCGCTCGCGGTCGGCGTCGGTGAAGTCCGCGACCGCCGCGATCTTGAAGTCGGCGAAGGCGGCGCGGAAGCCGGCGCGGCGGCGCAGGATGGTGATCCAGGACAGGCCGGACTGGAACGCCTCCAGGGCGAGGCGTTCGAAGAGCGCGTCGTCGCCGTGGACCGGGCGGCCCCACTCCTCGTCGTGGTAGGCCACGTAATCCGCCGTGGACAGGGCCCACGGGCAGCGCAGGGCGCCGTCCGGACCGGCGACCGCGGCACCCGGCGTCATCGTGTCGTCCGTCACGGCCCCTCCTCCGGTTCGGGCTTGGCCAGGTCGACGTGGGCGGCGGCCCGTGCGCCGGCCAGCGCGGACTCCAGGTCGGCGATCCGCGCGTCGCGCTCGGCGAGTTCGGCGCCGAGACGGCCGAGGGCGTCGTCCACGTCCGCCATGCGGTAGCCCCGGGCGGTCAGCGGGAAGCGGAGGCTCTCCACGTCCGCGCGGTCCACCGGGCGGTCCGGTGGCAGCGCGTCCCGGAGCCGCTCGGGCGCCGCCTCGGGCAGCGGTCCGGTTCCCTCGCCGCCGCCCACCACCGCGAGGGTCACCGCGGCGACCACGACGGCGAGCGCGACGACCAGGAAGAAGAACATAACCATCGCTGGGTCCCCACGGAGTCTGTCGTAAGTGTCAGGGTCCGATCGTGCCATGCGAGGCTGACAGCTAGGGTCTTTCGTTTGGAACGGGCCGGATCAGGTGCGGTGCCAGGGCCCGCGAGCCCGGCCCGGTCCGAACGAGAGGCCCTAGGGTCGCAGACGGCCGAAGACCGGTACGCGGGCGGCCGAAGACCGGTACGAAGAGGAGAGGTCACAGGGGATGCTCAGGCTGGGCAGGCGCGTGTTCGACGCGCACGAGCCGGTGATCATGGCGATCGTCAACCGGACCCCGGACTCCTTCTACGACCAGGGGTCGACGTTCCGTGACGAGCCGGCCCTCGCGCGCGTGGAGCAGGCGGTCGCCGAGGGTGCCGCGATCATCGACATCGGCGGGGTGAAGGCCGGGCCGGGTGACGAGGTGACGGCCGAGGAGGAGGCCCGGCGGACGGTCGGCTTCGTGGCCGAGGTGCGGCGGCGGTTCCCGGACGTGGTGATCAGCGTCGACACCTGGCGGGCCGACGTCGGCGAGGCCGTGTGCGAGGCGGGTGCCGACCTGCTGAACGACGCGTGGGGCGGGGTCGACCCGCGGCTCGCCGAGGTCGCGGCGCGCTACGGGACCGGCCTGGTGTGCACGCACGCCGGAGGCGCGAAGCCCCGGACACGGCCGCACCGGGTGACGTACGACGACGTCATGGCCGACATCCTCCGGGTGACCGTGGGGCTGGCCGAGCGGGCGGTGGCGCTCGGCGTGCCCCGGGAGTCGGTGATGATCGATCCGGGGCACGACTTCGGCAAGAACACGCGGCACAGCCTGGAGGCGACGCGCCGCCTGGGCGAGATGACCGTGACCGGGTGGCCGGTGCTGGTGTCGCTGTCCAACAAGGACTTCGTGGGCGAGACGCTGGACAAGCCGGTGAAGGAGCGGCTCGTGGGCACGCTGGCGACGACCGCCGTCTCGGCGTGGCTGGGGGCCCAGGTGTACCGGGTGCACGAGGTGGCCGAGACCCGGCAGGTGCTGGACATGGTGGCGTCCATCGCGGGTCACCGGCCGCCGGCGGTGGCCCGGCGAGGGCTGGCGTAGGGCTCCCCCGCCCCGGCTGGGCGCGCGGTGCCCCGCGCCCGGCCGTGCGGGCCTGGGGTCTTTCGTTCGGATCAGGCCGGATCAGGGCCCGCGAGCCCGGCATGATCCATACGAGGGGCTCTAGCGGCCCGCCTCCTTCGACATCAGGGCCACCGCCTCCGCCACGTCGTCCGTGACGTGGAACAGGGTGAGGTCCGCCTGGGCCGCCTTGCCCTCGGCGATCAGGGTGTCCTGCAGCCAGTTGACCAGGCCGCCCCAGTACGCGCTGCCGAAGAGGACGATCGGGAAGCGGGTGACCTTCTGGGTCTGCACCAGGGTCAGGGCCTCGAAGAGCTCGTCCAGGGTGCCGAGGCCGCCGGGCAGGACGACGAAGCCCTGCGCGTACTTCACGAACATCATCTTGCGGACGAAGAAGTAGCGGAAGTTGAGGCCGATGTCGACGTAGGCGTTCAGACCCTGCTCGAAGGGCAGTTCGATACCCAGGCCCACCGAGACGCCGCCGGCCTCCAGCGCGCCCTTGTTCGCCGCCTCCATCGCGCCCGGGCCACCGCCCGTGATCACCGCGAAGCCCGCCTCGACCAGTCCCCGTCCGAGCCGCACCCCCGCGTCGTACTCCGGGGAGTCCACCGCCGTCCGTGCGGAGCCGAACACGCTGATGGCGGACGGGAGTTCGGCGAGCGTGCCGAAGCCCTCGATGAACTCCGACTGGATGCGCAGGACGCGCCAGGGATCCGTGTGGACCCAGTCCGAGGGGGCTCGCCCGTCCAGCAGCCGCTGGTCCGTGGTGCTCGCCTGGACCTGACCACGCCGCCGGAGCACCGGTCCCAGACGCTGCTCGTCCGGCGGCTGCTTCTTGCCCTCGGGATTGCCTGTCGGCATGTGCGCTCCCTCCGTGTGCGTGACGTTCCACCTCAGCGTAGATCCGCGGGGGTTACGGGAGGGGGACGTCGGTGTGTCCGCCGTGAAGCGCCGTACGGACGCCTGGCGGCGGCCGGACGCTCGCGGCGGGTCGGCTGCTCGTCGCGGCGGTCAGTCCGTCAGCCAGGCCCGCAGCCGCTCCTCGCCCGCGAGGATCTTGGCCGTCTCCACCCGCTCGTCGCGCTTGTGCGCCAAGTGAGGGTTGCCGGGGCCGTAGTTGACCGCGGGGATGCCCAGCGCCGAGAAGCGCGAGACGTCCGTCCAGCCGTACTTCGGGCGCGCGGTGCCGCCGACCGCCTCGATGAACGCCGCGGCGGCCGGGTGGTTCAGCCCCGGCAGGGCGCCGCCGCTGTGGTCGTCGATCACGAACTCCTCGACCCCGCAGTCCGCGAACACCTCGCGGACGTGGGCGACGGCCTCCTCCTCGGTGCGGTCCGGGGCGTAGCGGAAGTTGACCGTGACCACGCACTCGTCGGGGATGACGTTGCCCGCCACTCCGCCGGAGATCCCGACCGCGTTGAGGCCCTCGCGGTACTCCAGGCCGTCGATGACCGGATAGCGCGGCTGGTACTCGGCGAGCCGCCGCAGGATCGGCGCGGCGGCGTGGATGGCGTTGGAGCCCATCCAGCCGCGCGCCGAGTGGGCCCGCTCGCCGCTGGTCCTCAGCAGCACCCGCAGGGTGCCCTGGCAGCCGCCCTCGACCTCGCCGTCGGAGGGTTCGAGCAGCACGGCGAAGTCGCCCGCCAGCCATTCCGGGTACGCCTCGGCGACGTGCTTGAGGCCGTTCAGCTCGGCGGCGACCTCCTCGTTGTCGTAGAAGACGAAGGTCAGGTCGCGGTTGGGGGCGGGGACCGTGGCCGCGATGCGCAGCTGGACCGCCACGCCGGACTTCATGTCGCAGGTGCCGCAGCCCCACAGGACGCCGTCCTCGTCGAGCCGCGAGGGGACGTTTCCGGCGATCGGGACCGTGTCGATGTGGCCGGCCAGGATCACCCGCTGCGAGCGCCCCAGGTTCGTCCGGGCGACGACGTTGTTGCCGAGGCGGTCGACCGTCAGGTGCGGCAGGGCGCGCAGTGCGGCCTCGATCGCGTCGGCGAGCGGCTCCTCGGTGCCGCTCTCCGAGGGGAAGTCGACGAGTCGCGCGGTCAGGCGCGCCGCGTCCAGCGTGAGGTCAAGCGGGTTATCGGCCATGCGGTCGACCCTAACGCGGCGAACCGCCCGTACATCGCCGCGCATTGTCCACACCTGCCTCTCCCGCCACAGCAACCTCAGCTACCTTGTAGGCGTGCTGCACCGTCCCCCCTCTTCCAAGCGTCGTGGCCGCCTCCTCCGGTTCGGGGCGGCCGTCGTGGTCCTGCTCGGGCTCGCGGGCTACGTCTCGGTGCAGTACCTCACCGGAGGCACCGGAGGCCCGGGCTGCGAGGTCGTCTCCGGCAAGGGCGACGGCGCGTCGTACCGATTCACCCCGGAGCAGGCGGTGAACGCGGCGACGATCGCGGCCGTCGGCACCGGGCGCGGCATGCCCGAGCGGGCGGTGACCATCGCGCTGGCCACCGCGCTCCAGGAGTCCGCCCTGCGCAACATCGACTACGGCGACCGGGACTCCCTCGGCCTGTTCCAGCAGCGGCCCTCGCAGGGCTGGGGCTCGTCGGAGGAGATCATGGACCCGGCCTACTCGGCGGGGATCTTCTACGAGCACCTGAGCAAGGTCCCCGGCTACACGCGGCTGCCGCTGACCGTGGCCGCGCAGCGCGTGCAGCGCAGCGGCTTCCCGCAGGCGTACGCCAAGCACGAGCCGGACGCGACGCTGCTCGCCGCCGCGCTCACCGGACGCTCCGGGGCCACGCTGGCCTGCCAGGGCCGCCCGGGCCCCACCCGGCACAGCGGGCCCGACGTGGTGCGTGCCGCGCTCGTACGGGACTTCGGCCGGGACGTGGTGCAGGAGGCGGGCGCGGAGGTCGGCGGCGGCCCGTCGCCGACGCCCGTGCCGAGCGCGAAGGCGGGTGGGAGCGGGCGGACCGTGACGGTGCCCGTGCCCGACGACACGGCCGACGCCGGGCGCGGTGCGCGGCAGCGCGGCTGGCAGCTGGCGCACTGGGCGGTGGCCAACGCCTCCGCGCTGCACATCGAGCAGGTCTCCTACGGCGGCTGGCAGTGGACGGCCGGGATGACCGACACCCGGTGGCGGGAGACGCGGACGCGGGGGGCCGCCGGAGCGGAGCGGGCGGCGGGCTCGGTCCTCATCACCACGACCGGGCGTTAGGCGTCTCCACGACCTCAGGTGTCACCACGACCGCCGCAGGTGTCACCACGACCGCGCGCCAGTACGGGCCCTCACCCTGAGGGACCACCCCCGCCAACGGCGCCGAAACCCTTGGGAACACAGGGCGGCACGGCGTTTCACACCCCTCCGGACGGGTGCTCTTTGTCCGGTTTTCCGCGTACCCGATAATGCGACGCGTTACCAACTCTTTACGTTGGCCCGCCGCAACCTTCGCGGAGTTCGAGCGGTAGTCAGAGCGTCCGTTCACTCCGTCGAAGGAGCAACATGTCCCTCCCTCTGACCCGCCGGATCGCCCGTGCCGCGCTGCTCGTCGCCGCCGGAGCGGCCGCCGGGGTCGGTGCGGCCGGTGCCGCCGGCGCCGCCCCCGAGCTGCCGGCCACCCCGAACCTCGGTGGGCTGACCGCCCTGGACGGGGCGAGCGTCGGCACCACCGTGGACGGTGCCGCGCACCATGTCGCCGGGGTCGCGGGCGACTCCGGCGGCAAGGTCGTGCAGCAGGCAACGCCGGTGGCGCGGAAGGCGGCGGGCGAGGCGGCGGGGTCCGCCGGAGGGATCCTCGGCGGCGCCGCGCAGTCGGTGACGAAGGGCGGGCTGCCGGCGCAGTCCCTGCCGGTCTCCGAACTGCCCCTCGGCTGAGCGGCGCCGAAAGGACCGCTCAGCGGCGCTGAAGGGACCGACGGGGTCCGGGGAGGAATCCCGGACCCCGTCGGCGTGCCGTCGCCGCCGCGGCCGCCGTGGACTACCCGGCCAGGCGTTCCACCGCCGCGCGGACCCGCTCGTCCGTCGCCGTCAGCGCGACGCGCACGAAGTCCGCGCCCGCCGGACCGTAGAAGTCGCCCGGGGCGACCAGGATGCCCCGTTCGGCGAGGTGGGCGACCGTGGTCCAGCAGGACTCGTCGCGGGTGGCCCACAGGTAGAGGCTCGCCTCGCTGTGCTCGATGCGGAAGCCGTGGGAGAGCAGGGCCCGGCGCAGGGCCTCGCGGCGGGCGGCGTAGCGTTCGCGCTGCTCGCGGACGTGGGTGTCGTCGCCGAGGGCGGCCACGACCGCCGCCTGCGTCGGCGCCGAGGTCATCATGCCGCCGTGCTTGCGGATCTCCAGCAGGGGCCCAAGGACGGCCGGGTCGCCGGCCAGGAAGGCGGCGCGGTAGCCGGCCAGGTTGGAGCGCTTGGACAGCGAGTGGACCGCGACGATGCCCTCGTACGAGCCGCCGTTCACGTCCGGGTGCAGGACCGAGACCGGATCCGCCTCCCAGCCCAGCTCCAGGTAGCACTCGTCGGAGACGACCAGCACGCCGTGCTCGCGGGCCCAGGCGACGATCCTCCGCAGCTCCTCCTTGGGCAGCACCTGGCCCGTGGGGTTGGAGGGCGAGTTCAGCCACAGCAGCTTCAGACCCGCCGGGTCCAGCTCCGTGGGGCCCGGCACGCCGGCGCCCGGTGTCGCCGAGTAGACGACGTGGTCCGCGCCGGCCAGCCGGGCGCCGACCTCGTAGGTCGGGTAGGCCAGGCGCGGGTACGCGACCTTGTCGCCGGGGCCGAGGCCCAACTGGGTGGGGAGCCAGGCGACCAGTTCCTTGGAGCCGACGATCGGCAGGACGTGCCGGTGGGTGACGCCCCGTGCGCCGAGGCGGCGCTCGACCCACCCGGTGATCGCGTCACGCAGTTCGGGCGTGCCCCACACGGTCGGATAGCCCGGGGAGTCCGCGGCCGCGATCAGCGCCTTCTGGATCAGGTCGGGGACCGGGTCCACCGGGGTGCCGACCGACAGGTCGACGATGCCGTCCGGATGGGCCGCGGCCGTCTTCTTGTACGGCTCCAGCTTGTCCCAGGGAAAGGTGGGGAGCCGGTCGGAGAGTGCGGACACGGGGATCAGGCTCACTTTCTGGTCCGGAAAACGCCTCGGTCCCGTGCGGCGAGCGGAACGCTGGAGTGCGATCAGGCCGTACGGGACCGAGGCGGCGCGAAGACGGGCCGCTCTTACTGGTTCTGCGGCGGCAGCGCGGCGATGACGGGATGGTCGCGCTCGATCAGCCCCAGCTTGCTGGCGCCGCCGGGAGAGCCGAGTTCGTCGAAGAACTCGACGTTCGCCTTGTAGTAGTCCTTCCACTCCTCGGGAGTGTCGTCCTCGTAGAAGATCGCCTCGACCGGGCAGACCGGTTCGCAGGCTCCGCAGTCGACGCATTCGTCCGGGTGGATGTACAAGGACCGCTGGCCCTCGTAGATGCAGTCGACCGGGCACTCCTCGATGCACGCCTTGTCCTTGACGTCGACACAAGGCTGCGCGATGACGTAGGTCACGCTGTCGTTCCTCCTCGATAGGGCGCTGGCGGGCCTCCACAGGCTCCGCCGCCTGGCGCGCGGGAGCGCGGCGTCGTCGATGCCCGCCCCTAGTATCTCCGTTCCGGGGCATGATCCGAACAGGAGGGGTGAACAGACCTGTGGAAATATCGGCGACAGGACGCCTTGAGGTCCGTATCACCGCTGCTGACGTGGGCAAACGGGTCTCAGTACGGCGCTTGAGCGAACCTGGAGCGCGGGGTGAGAAGTTCACCGACACGGTCGGAGTTCTCACATCATGGGACCACGGCGTGCTCCAGATCACACGGAAGACCGGCGAGACCGTGCGGATCGCGGAGTCTTCCCTGGTCGCGGGCAAGGTCGTACCGGCCGCCCCGGCGCGGCGGCGGGGCCCGGCGGCCACGTACGAGGAGCTCGCGCGGGCGGCGGCGCGGGCCTGGCGACCAGTGGAGAGTGAGCGGCTGGGCGAGTGGGAGCTCAGGGCCGCCGCCGGGTTCACCCGGCGCGCCAACTCGGTGCTGCCGCTCGGCGATCCGGGGCTGCCCCTCGACGCGGCGCTGGCCGCCGTACGACGCTGGTACGGCGAGCGCGGCCTGCCCGCGTACGTCCAGACGGCCACCGGCGCCGAGGGCACACAGGAGCTGCTGTGCGCGGAGCTGGAGCGGCGGGGCTGGGTGCGTGAGGTGAGCGCCGAGCTGTGGATCGGGGCGCTCGCGCCGGTCGCCGACCGGGCCGAGGGCTCCGGGGTCGTGCTGTCCCGCACGGCCGACGAGGCGTGGCTTGCGCGGTACCAGCGCAAGGGGGTGAGCGAGGTGGCCCTGAAGGTGCTCGGCAGCGGGCCGTCGGTGTGGTTCGCGACGGTGCCCGGCGAGGGTGGTGTGCCCGCGGCGATCGGGCGGTGCGTCGTCGACGGCCGGTGGGCGTCCTTCTCCGCCGTCGAGGTGGATCCCGCGCTGCGGCGACGCGGGCTGGCCACCACCGTGCTCGCCGCGCTCGCCCGCCAGGCCCTCGACGAGGGCGCCTCGGCGGCCTGGCTCCAGGTGGAGACCGACAACGCCGCGGCGCGGGCCCTGTACGCCGGGGCGGGCTTCACCGCGCACCACGCGTACCACCACTACCGCGGCCCGGAGCCCGGGCCACAGGCCGCGCAGGACCTCGGCGCCCGTCCGTCGTAGGGACCGTGGTGAAGTCTGTGCAGTCCGCGAAGTCGTAGAGACCGTTGTGAAAGGGCACGAACCTGCCATGCGTCCCCTGCATCCGCCGTCTCCGGAACGGTCCGCCGCGGTGCGCCGGTGGTTCGGCGAGGAGGTGCGGTCCGAGCGGCCGGACCTCGCGGCGCTGTGCCTGCTGGTGGGCGCGGCGGCCGACGAAACGCTGGACGAGGCGGGCATGGACGCGGCGCAGCTGGAGCTGGACCGGCTCGCGGGGCTGCTGCCGTACCGGCCGGGCGGGCCGCGGGACTGGGCGCGGGCCCTGTGCGAACTGCTCGGCGAGCGGTACGGCTTCCACGGCTCGGCGGCGGACTACCAGCGGCTGGAGTCCTCCCTGCTGCACGAGGTGCTGGCGCGCCGGCGCGGACTGCCCATCCTGCTGTCGGTGGTGTGGATGGAGGTCGCGCGGCGGGCCGGGGCGCCGGTGTGCGGGGTCGCGCTGCCCGGGCACTTCGTCGTGGGGTTCGGGGCGGCCGGGGAGCAGGTGCTCGCGGACCCGTTCGACGGGGGCCGGGTGCTCACGGGGGCGGACGCCGAACTGCTGGTGGTCGGGGCGACGGGCGCGCCGCTGGATGCGTCGATGCTGGTGCCCGCGACGCCCCTGGAGGTCGTGTCGCGGATCCTGAACAACATACGGGCCTGGGCGGCCGTGCGGCCCGAGCGGTCGGAGGTGGCGCTGTGGGCAGTGGAGCTGTCGCTGCTGCTGCCGTCCCATCCGGCGCGGCTGCGGTACGAGCGGGCGCAGCTGCTGGTGCGGCGGGGGGACTTCGTGGGCGGGGCCCTGGAGCTTGAGGCGTACGCCGAGGTGCTGGGCGCGGTGGACGAGCCGGCGGCCGAGCAGGTACGGGAGCAGGCGCGCGCCGCACGGGCCCTGCTGAACTGACGCCGCCCCGCCCCCGCCAGGACCGCCCTGCGCCCCCGCGTGCCCGGTGGGCGCCGCTACAGCCAGCCCTTCTCCCGTGCGATGCGGACCGCCTCCGTTCTGTTGCGCACCGCCAGCTTCTGGATCGCGGTCGACAGGTAGTTGCGGACCGTGCCCTGGGACAGGTGGAGCGCGGCGGCCAGCTCGGCGTTGGTGGAGCCGTCGGACGCGGCGCGCAGGACCTCGCGCTCCCGGTCGGTCAGCGGGTTGGCGCCCTCGGCCAGCGCCGCCGCGGCCAGCGTGGGGTCGATGACCCGCTCGCCCTCGAGCACCTTCCGTACCGCCGCCGCGAGTTGTGCGGCCGGCGCGTCCTTGACCAGGAAGGCGTCCGCGCCCGCCTCCATGGCGCTGCGCAGATAGCCGGGGCGGCCGAAGGTGGTGAGCACGACCAGTTTCACCGCGGGCAGCTCCTTGTGGAGCCGGGCGGCCGCCTCGATGCCGGTGCAGCCGGGCATCTCGATGTCGAGCAGGGCCACGTCGACGCCGTGGGCGTGCGCCGCCGCGACGACCTCGTCCCCGCGTGGCACCTGGGCGACGACCTCGATGTCGTCCTCCAGGCCGAGCAGGGCGGCCAGTGCTTCGCGGACCATCGACTGGTCCTCGGCCAGGAGGACCTTGATCGTGCGGCTCATGCCGGGGATCCTATGTCCGCGGGGGAGCCGAGAGGCACCCGGGCGGCGAGCCGGAAGCCCCGCCCGACACGCCCCGCCTCCAGGTGCCCGCCCGCCTTCTCCAGGCGCTCGGCCAGGCCCGTCAGACCGTTGCCCGGACCCTTGCCGACACTGCCGGAGCCGCCCGAGCCGTTGTCCTCGACGCACAGTTCGAGGAACGGCCCGTCCAGGGTCTGGCGGCGGACCAGGTCGACGGTGCACCGGGTCGCGCCGCTGTGCCGTACGACGTTGGTGATCGCCTCGCGCAGCGCCCAGGCGAGCGCGGACTCGCTCTCCTCCAGGACGCCGTGCAGGTCGGGCTCGGCGGGCACGTCGGCGATGACGTCGGCGGCGGTCAGCGCCACCTGGGCGCCCGCCAGTTCGGCGTGCAGGCGGGGGCGCCGGTAGCCGGTGACGGCCTCGCGGACGTCCACCAGGGCCTGGCGGCTGACCTGTTCGATGTCGGCCACCTGCTGGGCCGCCCTGTCGGGGTGGTCGGGCAGCATCCGGCCGGCCAGCTCGCTCTTCAGCGTGATCAGGGAGAGCGAGTGGCCGAGCAGGTCGTGCAGGTCGCGGGCGAGCCGCAGCCGCTCCTCGTTGGCGGCGAGCTGAGCCACGGTGGCGCGGGCCTTGCGCAGGTCGATCGTGGTGCGCACGAGTTGCCGTACGCCGGTCATCGCGAAGCCGATCAGCGTCACCAGCAGGAACAGCGTCCACTCGCCCTGCGCGCCGGTGTGCTGGGCGACGAGCAGCATCACGGCCGTGGTCAGCGGGATCGTCCAGTAGGCGACCCGCAGCGGGTTCGTCGCGCCGCAGGCCACGGAGACGTACACGAACAGGCCGATCCACTGTGGGCCGAGGGTCAGGCACAGCACGACGGCGAGCACCCCGAGCGCGGCGACCAGCCAGCCGACGACGCGCCCGGAGAACGGCCGGCCCATGTTCCGGTAGACCAGCGCCAGATAGGTCCCGGTGAAGGCCGCGAGGCCCGCCCAGCCGGCCGCGGTGGCGGCGGCCGGGTGGACACCGGAGACCAGGTCCCGCACCGGCGAGCTGAGGAAGATCAGCCAGGGCAGGATCCACACCAGCTTGCGCAGTGCCTCGCCCCTGTTCCGGGGCGGTTCCCCCATGCGCATCAGCCGGTCCGCCCGTGCTTCGCCGGGCCGCGGGTCTTCCGTCATCACGCTCACGCCTTCAGCGTGTCCTTCCGGTACAGCCAGGCCGCGCCGCCCGCGAACAGGGCGAAGAAGACGACGAGGATGGCGAGGTCCTTCATGTGCGGGGCCTGGCTCTGCTCGATCGCACGCCCCAGTGCAGCGTACGCGTGCGTGGGAAGCCACTCGGCGATGTTCTGGAGCCACCGCGGGAAGGTGGTCGAGGGCATCCACAGACCACCGAGCAGGGACAGGCCGAAGTAGACGATCATCGTGATCGGGCGGACCGCGTCCCCGGTGGCGAGGTAGCCGATGGCCACGCCGAGCGCGGCGAAGACCAGGCTGCCGGCCCAGATCGCGCCGGTTAGGGCGAGCCACTGCCAGGCCTCCAGACGGACCTGCTTGACGGCGGCGGCGACCACGAAGACGAGGACGATCGACGGCAGGCTGACCACGGCCGCGGCGGCGGTCTTGGCGAGGACGTAGCCGCGCCCGGGCAGGGTGGTCAGCCGCAGCTGCCGTACCCAGCCGCTCTCGCGCTCCTTGGCGATGCGCTCGCTGTTGCCCATCAGGACGGCGGTGAGCGCGCCGAAGGAGGCCATGGAGGCCATCATGTACGTCGGTACGGTCAGGCCGGTGCCGTCGACCTCGGTGACGCCGTCCGCCTTGCCCGCGATGATCAGGAACAGGATCGAGGGGTAGAGCACCGAGAAGAAGAGGAACTTGCGGTTGCGCAGGGCGCGGGTGAGTTCCAGTCTGATGAGGCTGTTCACGACTGCTTGGCCTCCTCGGCCTCGGTGATGGCGACGAAGGCCTGCTCGAGCCCGAGCCCGGCGACTTCGAGGTTGCGGGGGTAGAGACCGAGCCCGTACAGGGCGTGCACGGTCGCGTCGGCGTCGGAGGACTGGATGCGGACGGTCTGACCGCTCACGGACATCGAGGTCAGGAAGGGCAGACCGCTCAGGGCGGCCTCGTCGATGGCGCCCTCCAGGTCGAAGGCGACCCGTCGGGCTCCCGCCTTCGCCTTGATCTCGGCGGCGGTGCCGTCGGCCAGCAGCCGTCCCCGGTGCAGCACCAGCACCCGGTCGGCGATGGCGTCGGCCTCCTCCAGGTAGTGCGTGGCGAACAGGACCGTGCGACCCTGGTCGGCCTGTTCGCGCATGGTGGCCCAGAAGGCTTGGCGAGCGGAGACGTCCATGCCCGTGGTCGGCTCGTCCAGGACGATCAGGTCGCTGTCGCCGGCGGTGGCCAGGGCGAAGCGGACGCGCTGGGCCTGGCCGCCGGAGAGCTTGTTCACCTTGCGGTCGGCGATCTGGGAGATGCCGGCCCGGGACAGTACGTCGGCGGTCCGGTACCGCTTGGGGTGCAGGTCGCAGGCGAGCCGTACCAGTTCGGCGACGGTGACGTCCTCCATCAGCCCGCCGCTCTGGAGCATGGCGCCCACGCGCCCGGCGACGATCGCCTCGCGCGGGCTGGTGCCGAAGACGCTGACGGTGCCGCTGTCGGCCTGTCTGAGGCCGAGCAGCAGGTCGAGGGTGGTCGACTTGCCGGCGCCGTTCGGGCCGAGCAGGGCGACGGTCTCGCCCGGATGCAGGGCGAGGGTCAGCCCGTCGACGGCCCGGACGTTCCCGTAGCTCTTGGTCACCTGGTCGAACCCCACCACCGTGGTGGTGCCGGCTCGCTCCGCTGTTGTCGTCATGTCCGACATGCTGGCCGACGGGCGGGGGTGCCGGGCAGTGTCGGCGGTCCTGACTGCCGGATGACAGATGTCATGGTCGCGAGGTGACAGGCGGCGTGAGACGACGAGAGGGCACCCGCCTTTCGGCCGGGTGCCCTCTGCGGGTCGTGCTCGGTCAGCTCGGGTTGGTCTCGATGACGGCGTCCCGCTTGCTCGTGCTCAGCAGGGCCTGCCGCAATGCCACGTACACGTCCTGGGGGGTGACGGCGGTCTTCTTCCCGGTGGCCCGGGTGATCTGCACGCCGTCGAAGGTCTGCCCGTAGAGCTCCTTGAGCGCCTTCAGGTCGGGGCTGTCGACGAGCTTGCCGTTCACGGCCTTCACCCTGAGGAACTTCCACAGGGAGTTCTGCGGGCTGAGCGGGATGCTGTGCGCCGCGTCGGTCTGAACGGTGACGTTGGCGGACATCGCGGGCTGCGCGAACTCCTTCATCATCCGGTCGACCTCGGCGTTGGAGACCGTCGGCTCCCGGGTGACGGTGGGCAACTGGACCGGCGCGGTCGTGCCCGTCTCCACCTGGGTGCGGTACGCCCGCTGGACCAGCCGGGTCGAGCCGTCGACCTCGATGCCCTTGCCCGGCTTGCCGTAGACGGCGACGGCCTTGCCGGACTCGAACTTGATGCCGCCCTCGGTCACCGACCCGGCGCCGCCCGAGATGCTCTCCAGGGCGACCTGGAGCTTCTCCTCGTCGACCGGCATCTGCGGCTCGACCACCCGGTGGTTGCCGAACAGCGAGCCGATCACCGACACGGGGTTGTAGTCGCTCGTCGCCGCCGCGCTGGCGGTGGCCTGGGTGTCGAACTGGAGCCCGGCCTGATCCGGCTTGAGCGTCACCGACTTGCCCTCGACCGACAGCTTCAGCGGCTGGTTCACCCGGCTGCCGAAGGCGTCGTCGAGCTTCTTGACGGCGTCGTCGCGGGTGCCGCCGCCGATGTCGACGCCGAGCACGGTGGTGCCCTTGGGCACGTCGGAGCGGTTCATCAGCAGCCCGGCGCCGTAGGCGACACCGGCCACGACGATCACGGCGCCGCAGAGCAGGACGAGCTTGCTGCGGCCCTTCTTCTTGCCCTTGGGCGCGTCGCTCGCCGCCGCGGCGCTCTGCGGGGCCGGCTCGGGCAGCCGCGGGGGCGTGTGCGCCTGCGGTCCGTTCCAGTCGGCCTCCGGCCGGAACGGCGAGTTGGGACCGGGCGGGATGACGGGCATGCCGCTGGTGACGGTGTGCCCGGAGACGTTGTCCGGCTGGGCGCCGTAACCGGGGGTGCCCGGCTCCGGGACATGCTGCTGCGGGGTGAGGACCGCGGTGTCGTCGCTCAGGCCACCGCCGGGTCGGGCCGTGTGCGCGCCGGGGGCGCCACCGGGGCGTCCCGCGCCCGCCGGGGGTCCCGCGGGCGCGCCGCCGCCCGCGGGCGGCCGCAGCGATCCGTCGCCGGTGACGGGGCCGCTCGTCGGGCCCGTGGGGCCCTGCGGGCCGCCCGGCAAACCGGGGACGCCCGGACCGCCGAGGCCGCCGGCGCCGCTCGGGCCGCCCTGGCGGTCGCTCCCGCCCTGCCCGTCCTCGGGGAAGTACGCCAGGTCGTCAGGGCGCGGCTCGTCGCCACCGGGGCGGGGGCCGCCGGAGAGCGGGCCCGCGGCGAGCGCCTCGGTGACGTCGAAGGATCCGGTGCCGCCGCCGTGGCCGGGGGCGACGGGGCCGCCGGTGGCCCCGGACAGCCCGGGGTTGCTGCTGGAGCCGGGACGGGAGCCGCCCGCGGCGCCGGGCATGTTCATGGCGCCGGTCACACCGCTCGGGCGGGACGAGCCCGGTCCTGAGGAGCCGGCGCCCGAGGGCCGGGGGACAGAGGTTCCCGGGCCGGAAGCGCCGGGGCCTGACCCGTTCGCCGCGGGTGCGCCCGAACCGCCCGGCAGCCCCGCGCCGTTGGTGGGGCCGCCGCCCTGACCGCCTTTGCCCGTCTGGGGCTTGCGGGGCGCGAACCAGTCGCTGGTCGGCTTCTCCCCCGCCGGTGCCGCCGGCTCGGCCGGCGGCTCCGCGGGGGCCGTGGGCGCCGGGTCGGCCGACGGCGGAGCCTCGCCGTCGGCGTCCTCGGCGCCGCTCCCGGATCCGTCCGAGGAGACGGGCGTACGCATGACGACCGGCGGGATCGGCCGGGATCCGGGGATGTTGATCCGGATCCGGGTCGTCAGCGTGGTCTCGGTCTTGCGTTCCTCGGGCTGTGTGGCCGAACGGCCCGCGTCGGCTCGGTCGTCGGAGACCGCCGGGATTCCGTACGGCGGGGTCCCCGAGGGGTAGGCGGCTCCGCCGCGCCCGTTGGGCCCGTTGGGCCCGGACGACGGAGTGTCAGTTTCACGACTCAAGGCAGGTTCTCCTGATTGGCTCCACCGCCCGTTACGACCTCAGTGCGGGCGGCTCGGCGGCGCGCGCACCACCATACTGGCCGCTTCGGGCCGTTATCCCGGGACCGCTGGGTAAACCCCCACCGGACCCGCACCGGCACCACGGGAAGAAGTGGTACGTCACTTGCCAAGTCGGGCGTCGTCGTCGTGCCGTTGCCGTCCCGGCGCCAGGGTGGCACAGATCACAGCGACGGCCATGCCGCCGAGCAGGAAGAGATAGGAGCCGCTGTCGGCCGCGAAGAAGAAGTCCCCTTCGGGGCGGCTGGTGGTGAGGAACAGCACGGTGACGATCCAGCCGACCGCGCCCGCCGCGGCCCCGCCCCGGCTGCGCGCGGCCCGCGCCCCGCCCAGGAACAGCCCGGCCGCGCCCGCGAGCGCGAGCAGCAGCCCGCCGGGGAACCAGGCGGCCTGCACCAGCGCACCCGCGACGGCGACCACCGCGCCGAGCAGGAAGAGCCCGAGATACGCGGCGGCCCGCCCGCCGGAGGGCGGCTTGAGGGGCTGCGTGAGCAGGGAGCCCCCTCCTTCTGAACTCATGACGCCCCACCTTCCCGGACGGCCCCCGCGAACAGCTCGATCCCGGCGAACAGGTCGGTCTCCCGCTCCCCCTCCCCGGCGCCGGGTTCCCCGCGCACCAGCTCGTAGAACTCGGTGCTGAAGACCGGCTGGGCGAGCTGGTTCGACAGGACGAAGTACGGCTCGGCCACCTCGATCTGGGTGGCGTGCGCGCGCATCGCCGCGGCCTTGGCGGCGGCGTACGCGCTGCCGTCGACCGCCGTGGTGACGTGCTCGTCGCCGACGACGCCGGGCACGTCGTCGATCGCCGCCGGCTCGTCGAACGGCAGCCCGGGCAGGTCCTCCTTCAGCTGTGCGAAGGCGGCCTCGGCGACCGGACGCAGGACGCGGTTCCAGTAGACCTTGGCGATCCGCCAGGGCTCGCCGAGGTCGGGGCGTACGGCGGGGTCGGCGGCCAGGTCGGCGGCGTGCATGGCGACACGGTGGGCCTGGATGTGGTCGGGGTGGCCGTAGCCGCCGTTGTCGTCGTAGGTGACGAGGACCTGCGGGCGCACCTCGCGGATCACGGCGACGAGGTGCTCGGCGGCGGTGTCGAGGCCGGCCTGCCACAGGCAGTCCGGGTCGTCGTTGTCGGTGAGCCCCATCATCCCGGAGTCCCGGTACCGACCGGCGCCGCCGAGCAGCCGGAAGTCCTCGACTCCGAGTTCCCGCATGGCCGCGGCCAGCTCCTGCCTCCGGTACGGCCCGAGCCCGGCCGTCCCCTCCAGATGCCGCAAGTCGTCCGGGATGACCTCGCCCCGCTCCCCGAGCGTGCAGGTCACCAGCGTCACGAGGGCGCCCTCGGCCGCGTAGCGCGCCATGGTCGCACCGTTGTTGATCGACTCGTCGTCCGGATGCGCGTGCACCAGCATCAGCCGCCGAGCGGCCCGTTCCGTCATGGGTCCAACCCTACGAGGCCACTGCCCCCACCCGGCCCGCTCCCCTCAGCGATCATCGGTCCCAGGACCGCGGTCAGCTGGTCATGGCTGGGAGTGGAGCGGAGTCGGGCCGGAGGCCCTAGCCTGGAAGCAGGTCATGGGACCGATGTACTCCGGACTCTGCGATGGCTCCACACCTGCCTCATCCACACGTGGCTCATTCCGATGGCTCCGAGGATCTCCTGCTCTCCCTCGGGCGGTTGGTCGACGTCGCCCTCAGCCAACTCGAGCTCCAGCGGGTCCGGGTGGAGCTGGCCGCCGCGCTCCAGCGCCATATGCTTCCGTGCGCCCTGCCTGATCAGGCTCCTGTCGGCCTGCGGTTCGCGGCCCGGTATGTCCCATCACAGGATGGCTTGAACGTCGGCGGTGACTGGTATGACATCTTCTCGCTCCCGGATGGCTCGCTCGTCTTCGCGATCGGGGACGTTCAGGGGCACGACATGGACGCGATCGCTCTCATGGGGCAGTTCCGGGTCGGCTTGCGCTCCGCCGCCGAGGCCACGACCGACCCGGGTGAGGTGCTGGCCCACACCAATGAGCTTCTCCTGGCGATGGACTGCTCCCGCTTCGCCACCTGTAGTTTCCTGCGCTTCGACCCGTTCACGGGCGAGCTCAGCGCCTCCCGCGCGGGCCACCTGCCAGTGGCCTGGGCCGACGCCGACGGCCGGTCCGGCGCCGCCTTCGACGAGTGCGGCCCGCCCCTCGGCGTCGTGGCCGATGCGAGGTATCCGGTGACCCGGCGCTGGCTGGCCGAAGAGGGGGTCCTGCTCCTGGTCACCGACGGGGTCGTGGAGGGGCCGTGTTTCCCGATCGAGCAGGGGATGAAGCGCGTGCTCGAACTGGTGCGTGCGGGCTGCCGAGGGGATCCTGACGTTCTGGCCGACCAGGTGCTCCAGGTGGCTGACCTCACCGGCCATCGCGACGACGCGGCCCTCCTGGTGATCCACCACGCCCGGCTGGCGGCCGCCGGGTAGCGCGTCGCGGGCTCGGGGTCGATGGTGCGCGTGGTCTGATGGCTGGCGTGGTGCGCAACGACAGGCGTCGCGGTCACATCGTGACGATCCTGCAGGTCCTCGGGGTCACCGCCGCCTACTGCGTGGCCGGCTGGCTCGGGCTGCGGGAGCAACTGGTCCGCGGGCAGGTCACGCCGCTGTGGCCGCCGACCGGTATCGCTGTTGCGGCCCTGCTCCTGCTGGGTGTCCGGGTATGGCCGGGGATTACTCTCGGCGCGCTCCTGGTCAACGCGCCACTGGGCGCGCCGCCCCTTGCAACCCTGGCGATCATCGTCGGGAACACCCTGTCACCGGTCTGTGCATCCCTGCTGCTGCGCCGGGTGGGGTTCCGCGGCACACTCGTCCGGCTGCGGGACGCGCTCGCCCTGGTCTTCCTCGGCGCCCTGGCCGGGATGCTGATCAGCGCGACGGTCGGCACTGCCGCGCTGGTGCTCACCGGCGCCGTGCCGGAAAGCGCGTTCTGGGAGACATGGTCCGTGTGGTGGGCCGGAGACGCGATGGGGGTGCTGGTATGCGCACCGGCGCTGTTCGCGCTTCGGTGGGCTCGGCCGCCCCGGCTCGCCCACGCATACGGGTGGGTGGAACTGGCGGTGCTGGTGGCGGTGGCGGTCATCCTCGCGTTCGTGGCGACGGCGAGTGTTCCCAACCTGCTCTTCCTGCTCTTCCCCTGCCTGATCTGGTCCGCGTTCCGCTTCGAACTGGCCGGTGCGGCACTGTGCGCGCTGGTGACGTGCATCGTCGTGGTGGTCAGGGCGACCTTCAGGGTCGGCCTGTTCGCGCACTTCAACCTCTTCAAAGAGATGGCCCTGCTCCAGGCGTTCAACGGGTCGGTGGCTCTGACCGCACTGCTGCTCGCGTCCGTCGTCGCAGAGCGCAACCGGGCCTACGAGGAGATCGAACGCGTCTGCGCCAGGCTTTCGGCGGGAATCGGCAGGGGCAGGACCGACGGCGGGAATGCCGAGCCGTGACAGGGCGGAGAGCCGGCGGTCGGTCCGGGCAGGGTCCGGGCAACTCCGAAAAGCAGTGGAGCCGGACGAACGTGGTCGAAACCGGCCGCTCCGTTTCCGGATCACGCCGTTAGGGCTCGGGCGTCCGGGATGCGCTCCAGGCGGGGAACCAGCTCGTGAACATGATCGACCCGGGTGCTCATCGCGCCCTCAAGCGAGCGCCTCTGAGACGGTATCGGTCGGAATGCTCAAGAATCGGCTGCCTGTGCGGTCTCGTCCTGGTAGCGGGGTAGACCATCCGTCGGGATCGTCCAGTCGCCGATGGTGACGTCCTCGCCGTAGACGAAGTCCTTGCGGGTCGCGTAGCGGGGGCCGTCCGGGGTGGAGTGGACGTCCGTGAAGACGGCACCTACGCCGGTGCGGGGGTCGAAGACGGCGTAGACCGAAACCCCGATCCGCGGGTAGTCGCGCAGCTTGCCCACCCAGTCGTTCTCCGGGTTGGAGCGGGAGACGACCTCGACGGCGGCGAGAAGCGTGCGGGGATCGAAGCTGCCGGGCACCTCCATGTCGGCCAGGGCGATCACCATCACGTCGGGGCGGCGCATGATCCCCTCGGACTCGTCTTCGACGTCCGGCTCACCCGTGTGCGCGACGATCTCCTCCGGCATCACCTTTTCGAGGCGTTTCCGAAGGTGCAGGGTGGTCAGCTCGTGCGGACCGACCGGCGCCATCATGTCGTGGACGATCCCCTTCTTGGTGATCTCGAACTTGCCCGGGAGGGTGTCGGTGTCGTCCATGGACCGAACGACGTCCCGCATGGCCCGGTAGATGTGAGAGGCGCCCTGGCGCGCATTGCCCGATGCGATGGTCATGGGACTCGCTCCTCGTCTGTGCCCAGGGGCAAGGATCGTCCCGTTCATGCTAGGCCGCTCCCATGGAAGAGGTTCGGCAGTCGCGACAGCGGCCGGGTTCGGGGGCGCGAAAGGCGCGGTCGCAGCCCTCGCAGGTCTGGAGCGGGTGCCGCACGGGCGGAGGGGCGGCCGGGGGGCGGAACGGGAGCGGCGGTGGGAGCTGGGCGGTGAGGCGGTGGGCCAGAACGGCAGCGGGCCGCCGCAGTCCCTCGGGTGGGAGATCGGCGGTCAGGGCGTGGCGTACGGCGGCGGGGCCCACCTCACGTTCCAGCCAGGCGGCGACTCCCGGCGCCAGGTGGGCCGTGTCGCAGCCGGAGAGCAGGAGGCGAGCATCGTGGCGGCGCAGGTCCGCGAGGAGGTCGGTAGCCGCCTTGAGGAGTGCAGAGGCGGGGTACGCGGGGCGGGGGACGGCGGGGAGCGGCTTGCGCGGCGCGCGCGTCTCGTGTGCCCCGCTCGTCTCGCGCGTCGCCTGCTTCTCGCACTTCTCCTGCTTCGGCGCTGCCGCCGCCGGGCGGTCCGGTGCCTCGGGCGCGGTGTCGGGATCAGATGGGGACGCTTCGGCGTGGTGATGGCGGCCTGCAGCCGGCTGGTTGCAGGAGATCGTGCGGGTGACGATACGGCCGCCGGGGGCGCGTTCACGGAGTCGGCGGAGGTAGCCGTAGGACTCCAACTCCCGCAGGGCGGCGGCGATACGGGTGGCCCCCTCAGGGAAGCGCGCAGTGAGGCTCTTGATGTCGACCCGGGCGCCCTTCGGCAGCGACTGGAGGTGCACGGCGAGTCCGATCGCGAGCAGGGAGAGCGCTCGGTGCTGGGCCAGGTGGTTGCCGATCACCGTGAAGCGGGTGGTGTGGCGGGTGTTGTCGTGGACGAGTCCGCCGGTGTGGTGGTCCCGGTTCGGGTGCTTGTCGCCCGCAATACGGGACTGGGCGCGCAGGGGCACGCTAGGGTTCTGGGTACCCATCGGGAAGCTCTTCTCTTCCTTGATGGTCAGGCCCTCGCACTGGGATTGCCGTCCCGGCGGGGGCCGTCGCATGTCTGCGGTTGTTGTGCTGCGTTGGGCTGAGCGTAGGGTCGTCGGGGACCACGAAATCCAGCTGAGCCGGGGATGTTCACCCGCCCGAGTGAGTGCGGGCCACGGGCGGGAGGGGTGGGGCTTGGCGGGATTCTTTCTCCCTCGTTCCTTTGCTTTCAGCTGTCGGCGACACCGGAACTCGTAGGGGCGCGTTCCGGTTGCGGCAGGCGCAGTTCGGCCCAGATGGTCTTGCATGGAAAGCGCTCCTCGGCGACACCCCAGCGGTCGGCAAGGGCGTCCACGAGCAGCAGGCCGCGGCCCGGCTCCACGGCCGTGTCCGGGACTTGGAGTTCCGGGCTGCGGTCACCACGCGTATCGGTGACTTCGATGCGGAGGGTGCCGCCGACCACGTGGAGCCCGAGGCGGAAGCTGCGGCCGGGGAGCCGGCCGTGGGTGGCCGCGTTCGCCGCCAGCTCGGCCACGACGTGGCTCGCCACCTCGGCCGGCAGCCCCCACTCGCGGAGCAGCCTGGCCGGCGGCATCGAGGTTCTGAAGTTCGAGGACGGTTCGATGGCGGGGCGTTCTCCAGCCGTTGCCAACGGTCGACCGGTCTCTGAAGCCAGACAGCTCCGTATTCTGGAACTCCGGTATGGCATCATCCGGGCGCAGGCCCTCACGCCACGTGAGTCGGCTGCGTTCATCGAGCAACTGCTGGGGGAGACATGATCCGCACCACCTCGTCGGGGGACGCCTCCGACCTGACGTGGTTCAAGAGCAGCTACAGCAGCAGCGAGGGCGACTCCTGCGTGGAGATCGCCACCGAGCCCAGTACGGTTCACGTCCGCGACTCGAAGTACGTCGGGGGCCCCGGCTCGCGATGAAGCCGGGGGCCTGGGCCCGCTTCGTTTCGTATGCCTCCGAAGGCTGACGACAGCGCTAGAACTTGAAGCTGCCGATCATCCCCGCGATATTCGTGGTGAGTTCGCTGATCGTGGGGGCGACCGTGGACGACGCCAGGTAGAAGCCCAAGAGCATGCACACGATCGCGTGACCCGCCTTGAGGCCCGACTTCTTGATCAACAAGAAGACGATGATCACCAGCAGCAGCACCGCCGAAATCGAGAGTGCCACGGCGGCTCACCTCCAAAGTTCCCGGGACGCGGGGGGTGTCGGGGGGTATCGGGGGTCGTCGGACTATGGGGGCAGATAGATCCACACAGGAGCAGCAGGTTCATACCCACTATGCGCGAACGATCATAACTATCCGCACGCGCGCATCGGTCGGCGCACGGCCGCACAAGGGGGCGCATGGCCAATATGGTCATGGCATGACGACCGAGCCTGTCTCCTTCCCCCGACGGCACGCGCGCACCCAGCGGTTCACGCTGGGCGCGCCGCGCGCGTTCACCGTGGCTCCCGACGCCTCCCGGGTCGCGTTCCTGCGCTCCGGATCGGGCACCGACCGGGCCAACTCCCTTTGGGTACTCGATCTTGACAGTGGTGCGGAGCGCGTCGCCGCCGACCCGCACGCCCTCCTCGGCGGCGCCGGTGAACACCTCTCGCCCGAGGAGCGGGCGCGCCGCGAACGCAGCCGCGAGGGTGGCGCGGGCATCGTCGGCTACGCCACCGACACCGCCGCGGAGTTGGCGTCTTTTGCCTTGTCAGGGCGGCTTTTCACGGCCGGGTTGCGGACCGGTACGGCGCGCGAACTGCCCGTCCACGGGCCGGTGATCGACCCCCGCCCGTCCCCCGACGGACGGCATGTCGCCTATGTCACCGCCGGCGCCGTGCGGGTGGTGGGTGCCGAGGGCGACGGTGACCGCGCGCTCGCCGAACCGGAGTCCGAGGGCGTCGTCTACGGCCTCGCGGAGTTCATCGCGGCCGAGGAGATGCACCGTTCCCGCGGCTTCTGGTGGGGGCCGGAGTCGGACCGGCTGCTCGTGGCGCGCGTGGACGACACACCGGTGCGGCGGTGGTGGATCTCCGATCCGGCGCATCCCGAACGGGAGCCCAGCCGCGTCCCGTACCCGGCCGCCGGTACCTCCAACGCGGACGTACAGTTGTTCGTGTTCGGCCTGGACGGGGCCCGCACGGAGGTCCTCTGGGACCGGTCCCGGTACCCGTATCTGGCCCATGTGCACTGGTCAGCGGCGGGAGCGCCCCTTCTCCTCGTGCAGGCGCGCGACCAGCGCAGCCAGCTGTACCTGGCCGTGGATCCGGAGTCCGGGGAGACCCGTATGGTGCACGCGGACGAAGATCCGGATTGGCTTGATCTTTTCCCCGGGGTGCCGTGCTGGTCCCCCTCCGGGCAACTGGTGCGGGTCGCCGACGAGGGGGGCGCGCGGGTGCTGGCGGTCGGCGAACGGCCGCTCACCGGCGCCCAGTTGCATGTGCGGGCCGTGCTGGACGTGTCGGACGACGACGTGCTGGTCTCCGCCTCCGCCGGCGAGGAGTCGGCCGCCCCGGAGACCGGGGAGGTGCACGTCTACCGGGTCAACGAACTCGGGGTGGAGCGCGTGAGCCAGGAGCCCGGTGTGCACACCGCGGTGCGTGCCGGGGGCGTGGCCGTCCTCGTCTCCGCCACGCTCGACCGGCCGGGCGCCCGGGTGCGGGTGGTGCGTGAGGGCCGGACGGTCGCCACCATCCGCTCGCACGCCGAAGATCCCGGTTTGGCCCCGCGCGTGACCCTCACCCAGGGGGGCGCACGCCAAATCCCGTGCGCCGTGCTTATGCCTGCGGACTACCCCCGTGACACTGCCGCCTCCGCTCCCCTGCCCGTCCTCCTCGACCCCTACGGCGGCCCGCACGGCTCCCGCGTGGTGGCCGCGCACAACGCGCACCTCACCTCGCAGTGGTTCGCCGACCAGGGCTTCGCGGTGGTCGTCGCCGACGGCCGCGGCACCCCGGGCCGCTCCCCGGCCTGGGAGAAGGCCGTCCACGACGACTTCACGGTCACCCTCGACGACCAGATCGAGGCCCTGCGGGACCTTGCCAAGACGTATCCGCTCGACCTCGACCGGGTGGCGATCCGCGGCTGGTCCTACGGCGGCTACCTGGCCGCCCTGGCCGTGCTGCGCCGCCCGGACGTCTTCCACGCGGGCATCGCGGGCGCCCCGGTCACCGACTGGCGCCTGTACGACACCCACTACACCGAGCGGTACCTGGGCGACCCGGGCCGGGCTCCGGAGGTGTACGCCCACAGTTCCCTGGTCACCGACGACGGGCTGTCCTCGCCCGCCGAGCCGCACCGGCCGCTGATGATCGTGCACGGCCTGGCCGACGACAACGTGGTGGTCGCGCACGCCCTGCGGCTGTCCTCCGCCCTGCTCGCCGCCGGGCGCCCGCACGAGGTGCTGCCGCTGTCCGGGGTCACCCACATGACTCCGCAGGAGCAGGTCGCCGAGAACCTGCTCCTGCTCCAGGTGGACTTCCTCAAGCGTTCCCTGGGGCTCGCCTGAGCACGGGCCGGGGCGGCACACGGCACGCCGCCCCGGCCCCCACCCCACAGTGCTCCGGTCACGGTGCTCTGGAGCCGCTGCCCTGCCCGTCGGTGTCCCGCTCCTTCGGCGGCACCACCTGGAGTTCCGCCGCGTAGTGGCACGCCGAGGGGTGCACCGCCGGCCCGGTGTCGTGCTGGAACTCCTCGGGCACCGCCAGCTCCGGCACCTCGAGCGTGCAGCGCTCCCGCGCCTTCCAGCAGCGGGTGCGGAAGCGGCAGCCGGAGGGGATGTTCGTCGGGGACGGCACGTCCCCCGAGAGGATGATCCGCTCCCGGCGCTCCCGGGCCCCGGGGTCCGGCACGGGCACGGCGGACAGCAGCGCCTGGGTGTAGGGGTGCGTCGGGTGGTCGTAGATCTGCTCGTCGGTGCCGATCTCGACGATCCGCCCGAGGTACATGACCCCCACCCGGTCGGAGATGTGCCGCACGATCGACAGGTCGTGCGCGATGAAGACGTAGGACAGGTCGAACTCGTCCTGCAGCCGCTCCATCAGGTTGATCACCTGGGCCTGCACCGAGACGTCGAGCGCGGAGACCGGCTCGTCGGCGACGATGATCTCGGGACGCAGGGCCAGCCCCCGTGCGATCCCGATGCGCTGACGCTGACCGCCGGAGAACTGGTGCGGATAGCGGTTGACGTACTCCGGGTTGAGGCCGACGACGTCCAGCAGTTCCTGGACCCTCCTCCTGCGGTCGCCCCTGGGCGCCACCTCGGGGTGGATCTCGTACGGCTCGCCGATGATGTCGCCCACCGTCATACGGGGGTTGAGCGAGGTGTACGGGTCCTGGAACACCATCTGGATGTTGCGGCGCACCGCCTTCAGCGCCCGGCCGGACAGCCGGGTGATGTCCTCGCCCCGGTAGCGGATCTCGCCCGCCGTGGGCCGCTCCAGGTTGCACAGCAGCTTGGCCACCGTGGACTTGCCGCAGCCGGACTCGCCCACGATGCCGAGCGTTTCGCCCCGGCCCAGGGTGAAGTCGACCCCGTCGACCGCCTTGACCGCCCCGACCTGCCTTCTGAACAGGACGCCCCGGGTGAGCGGGTAGTGCTTGACGAGCCCGGTGACCTCCAGGATCGGCTCGGCCGTTTGCTCAGCCGTCTGCTCTGCCATCCAGGCACTCCCTCCAGAAGTGGCAGGCGCTCGCGCGGCTTTCGGAGACCTCGTACAGGGGCGGTACGTCCGTCCGGCACACGTCCCGGGCCATGGGGCAGCGCGGGTGGAAGGCGCAACCGGGCGGGATCGCCTGGAGGTTGGGCGGCAGGCCCTTGATGGCGTAGAGCTCCCGGCCCTTGTGGCTCAGGCGCGGGATCGAGTCCAGCAGGCCCCTGGTGTACGGGTGGGCGGGCGCCTTGTAGATGTCGTGCACGGGCGCCGACTCGACGATCCGGCCCGCGTACATCACCGCGATCCGGTCGGCGACGTCGGCGACCACGCCCAGGTCGTGGGTGATCAGCACGAGCCCCATGCGGTACTCGCGCCGGAGTTCGGCGAGCAGGTCCATCACCTGGGCCTGGACGGTGACGTCGAGGGCGGTGGTCGGCTCGTCGGCGATGATGAGGGCGGGCTCCAGGGCCAGCGCCATGGCGATCATGATGCGCTGGCGCATGCCGCCGGAGAACTGGTGCGGATAGTCGCGCACGCGCTGCCGTGCGGCCGGGATGCGCACCCGGTCCATCAGCTCCACGGCCCTGGCGCGCGCGTCCTTGCGGGACATGCCCCGGTGCACCGTGAACATCTCGCCGAGCTGGTCGCCGACGGTCAGCACGGGGTTCAGCGCGGACAGCGCGTCCTGGAAGATCATCGCCATCTCGGCGCCCCGGATCCGCCGCCGATCCTCCTCCCTCAGCTTCAGCAGGTCCCGGCCGGCGAAGAGGATCTGCCCGCCGCTGATCCGGCCGGGCGGCACGTCGAGGATGCCCATGACCGCCTGCGCGGTCACGGACTTGCCGGAGCCCGACTCGCCGAGCACGGCGAGCGTCTCCCCGGCCTCCACCGCGAAGCCGACCCCGTTGACGGCGTGGACGACCCCGTCCCGGGTCCGGAACTCCACGTGCAGATCACGGACTTCGAGCAGCAAGGCGCCGTCACCTCAGCTTCGGGTCGAGGGCGTCGCGCACCGCGTCGCCGAGCATGATGAAGGCCAGGACCGTGATCGCCAGCGCCCCGGCGGGCCACAGCAGCGCATGCGGGGCGTTGCGGACGAAGGGCGAGGCGGCAGAGATGTCGATGCCCCAGGAGACGCTGGGCGGTTTCAGCCCGACGCCGAGGTAGGACAGGGTGGCCTCGAGGGCGATGTACGTGCCGAGCGCGATGGTGGCGACGACGATGACCGGGGCGACGGCGTTGGGCGCGATGTGCCGCAGCAGGATGCGGGAGTTGGAGGCGCCCAGGGCGCGGGCGGCCTGGACATAGTCGAGCTGTTTGGCGGTGATGACCGAGCCGCGCGCGATCCGGTAGATCTGCGGCCAGCCGAGCAGCACGATGAACCCGACGACCGGCCAGACGGTGCTGCTCGGCACGACGGACAGCAGGACGAGGCCGCCGAGGACGACGGGGATGGCGAAGAAGACGTCGGTGGTCCGGGACAGCACGGCGTCGCCGGCGCCGCCGAAGAACCCGGCGAGGCCGCCCAGCACCGAGCCGAAGAGCGCCACCCCGAGCGTGGCGCACACGCCGACCGTGACGGACGCGCGGGCCCCGTAGACGGTGCGGGTGTAGACGTCGCAGCCCTGCCCGTCGAAGCCGAAGGGGTGGCCGGGGGCGGGGCCGTCCTGGGCCCTGGGCAGGTCGCAGCTGAGCGGGTTGCCCGAGGCGATCAGGGACGGGCGGATCGCGATGACGACCAGGAAGCAGATCACCAGCGCGGAGAGCAGGAAGACGGGGTCGCGGCGCAGGTCGCGCCAGGCGTCGGACCACAGGGAGCGGGCCCGTCCGCCGGGCGGCCCCTCCGGCCCGCCCGGCACCCGCTCCAGCGTCGTCGCCTCGCTCGCCGCGAGGTCCATCGCGCCGCCCATGCCGGTTCCGGCGATGGCGCGCTCGGGCTCCTGCGACTGCTCAGGCATAGCGGATCCTCGGGTCGAGTACGGCGTACAGCAGGTCCACGAGCAGATTGGCGGCCAGGAAGACCAGGACGAGGACCGTCACGAAGCCGACGACGGTCTGGGTGTTCTGCCGCAGGATGCCCTGGTAGAGCTGGTAGCCGACGCCGTGGATGTTGAAGATGCGCTCGGTGACGATGGCGCCGCCCATCAGCGCGCCGATGTCGGTGCCGATGAAGGTGACCACGGGGATGAGGGAGTTGCGCAGCAGGTGCCGTACCACGACCCGGCGCCGGGGCAGTCCCTTGGCGACAGCGGTGCGCACGTAGTCCGCGCGCCGGTTCTCGGCGATGGAGGTACGGGTCAGCCGGGTGACGTAGGCGAGGGAGACGGAGGCGAGGACCAGGCCGGGCACGATCAGCTCGCCGAAGGCCGCCGCCGGGGACACCGAGGGTTTGATCCAGCCCCAGTGGACGCCGAACAGCAGTTGCAGCAGCAGGCCAGTGACGAAGGTGGGGACGGAGATGACGACGAGGGTGAGGACGAGGACCGAGGTGTCCACGGGCCGGCCGCGGCGCAGCCCGGTCAGCACGCCCAGGGTGATGCCGACGACGATCTCGAAGAGGATCGCGACGACGGTCAGCCGGATGGTGACGGGGAACGCCGACGCCATCAGCTCCGTGACGGGCTGTCCGTTGAACGCGGTGCCGAAGTCGCCGGTGAAGACGTTGCCCATGTAGGTCGCGTACTGCTGCCACAGCGGCTTGTCGAGGCCGAACTCCCGCCTGAGCTGGGCGGCGGTCGCGGTGTCGCAGGCGCGCTCCCCGCACAGTCCGGCGATGGGGTCGCCCATCACGTTCACCATCAGGAAGATCAGCAGGGTGGCCCCGAAGAACACCGGAATCATCTGGAGCAGCCGTCTGGCGACATGGCGTCCCATGCGGATCAGCCGACCCTGATCTCGTCGTACACGGGAACGCTGAACGGGTTGAGCGCCACGTCGTGCAGCCGGCCGGTGTAGCCGGCGCTGCCGTTCTGGTACCACAGCGGGATGGCGGCCATGGTGTCGCGTACGACGCCCTCGGCCTGCTGGAAGAGCCTGATCGCCCTGGGTCTGTCGGACTCGGCGTTGGCCTGGTCGACGAGGTGGTCGAACCGTTTGTCGGACCACTTGCCGTCGTTGGAGGAGGCGTTCGTGTAGTACAGCGGTTGCAGGAAGTTCTGGATCAGCGGGTAGTCCATCTGCCAGCCGGCCCGGAAGGGCCCGGTCATCCGGTGCTGCCCGATCTGGTTGCGGAAGTCGGCGAAGGTGCCGACCGGGTTGCCGACGCACGCCTTGTCGTTGCCGAGCACGTTGTTGATGGAGTTGCACACGGCGTCCACCCACTGCTTGTGCGAGCCCGAGTCCGCGTTGTACGTGATCCTCACCTGGCCACCGGGGAGTCCGCCGCCCTCCTGGATCAGCTTCCTGGCCGCCGCGGGGTCGTAGTCGCAGGCGTGGCCGCACAGGCCCGGCTTGTAGCCGCCGTCCGTGCCGAGGACCGGGGAGGTCCAGTCGGTGGCCGGGGTGCGGGTGCCCCGGAAGATGGTCTCGGTGATCTGCTTGCGGTTGACGGCCATGGACAGGCCCGTACGGACCTTCTGCGCCCCACTGGTGTTCCACTTCCTGTCGTAGAACGGGAAGGCCAGGGTCTGCAGGATGCCGGCCGGGCTGTTGATGTAGCGGCCGGCCAGGTCGGTGCGCACGTTCTTGAGCTGGCTGGCGGGGATGTCGTCGACGAGGTCGAGGTTGCCGGCCAGCACGTCGGTGTACGCGGTGTTGCTGTCGGTGTAGACCACCAGGGTCACGCCGTCGTTGCGGGCCTTGTCGGGACCGGGGTAGCCGTTCCACTTCCGCAGGGTCATCTGCGCGCCCTTGGTGTACGACTCGATGGAGTACGGGCCGTTGCCGACCGGCTTGTCCAGCCAGGCGGCGTGATGGGTGAAGAAGGCGCGGGGCAGCGGGGCGAAGGCGGCGTAGCCGAGGGTGTCGGGGAACGTGGAGAACTTCTGGTCGAGGGTGACGGTGAAGGTGCGCGGACCGGTGACCCTCAGCCCGGAGAGGGTGTCGGCGCTCTGCCGGCCGCTTACGGGGTGGACCTTGTCGTAGCCCTCGATGTAGCCGAAGAAGTACGCGTTCTTCTGGTTGTTCTTCAGGCTCGCGCCGTAGTTCCAGGCGTCGACGAAGGATCTGGCGGTGACCGGTTCGCCGTTGCTGAACCTCCAGCCGTCCTTGACCGTGATGGTGAAGTGCCGCGAGTCGGTGGTGTCGACGCTCTCGGCGAGCATGTTCTCGGCCTTGGCGGTCCTCGGGTCGTACCGCTTCAGCCCGCGGAAGATCATGTCGAGGACCTTGCCGCCCTGCACCTCGTTGGTGTTGGCCGGCTCCAGCGGGTTCTGCGGGTCGCCCCAGGACGCGGTCAGCGCGTTGGCGCCGGCACCGGCTCCCCCACCCCCGCAGGCGGCGAGCACGAGCACGGCCCCCATCGCCCCCGCGGCCCACCTGGCGCGCGCGACTCCACGCATGGGTGCCTCCTCGGGATGCGGTGACCTGAGACATATCAGCACACAAGCCGCATACCTGATGGTCGCCGCACCGATGGCGGTGTCACTCCACGCGGACGCGCCAACGCCGCCGCGCGCCCCCGTCAGCCCTCCGGCTCGACCTCGGAGGCCACCAGTTCCACCTCGAAGCCGTCGTCGTCGGCGAGGTAGCCCGCGTAGTGGTCGGGGCCGCCGGCGTGCGGGTAGCGGTCGGTGAAGAGCGGCGACCAGCCGTGTGCCGGCGCCTGGCTCATCAGCGCGTCGAGCCGCGCCGCGGGGCCCGCGTGGAAGGCGAGGTGGTTGAGGCCGGGGCGCTTCCGGTCGTGTGCGCCGTCGTCCCGCATCGCCGGTGACCGCTCGACCACCAGGTACGTGGGTCCCAGCCGCCAGCTGCGGCCGTGCTCCCACTCCTGGTAGGGGCTGTACCCGAGGCTGGTCAGCAGCCAGCCCCAGGAGCGGATCGCCCGGGGCAGGTCCGGGACCCAGAGTTCGACGTGGTGCAGCATTCGCCCGTCCTCTCATCCGTCGGGAAAAACGCCGGTTCCCGGCGCCTGGAAAGGCGCCGGGAACCGGGGATGTGCCGTGTGAGGGTCACGCCGCGCCGACGACGTCCTTCTCCTCGGCGAAGTGGCAGGCCGACTCGTGGGCCGCCAGGGAGTCCGAGCTCTTGAAGCGCTCGGGCACGGCGAGCAGCGGGACCTCCTCGGCGCACTTGTCCTGGGCCTTCCAGCAGCGAGTGCGGAAACGGCAGCCCGACGGCGGGTTGGCCGGGGACGGCACGTCGCCGGAGAGGATGATCCGCTCGCGGTGCTCGCGGGCCTCCGGGTCCGGCACCGGGACCGCCGACAGCAGCGCCTGGGTGTAGGGGTGCGTCGGGTGGTCGTAGATCTGCTCGTCGGTGCCGATCTCGGCCATCTTGCCGAGGTACATCACGCCCACGCGGTCCGAGATGTGCCGGACGATCGACAGGTCGTGCGCGATGAAGATGTAGGAGAGGTTGAACTCGTCCTGCAGCCGCTCCATCAGGTTGATGACCTGCGCCTGGACGGACACGTCCAGCGCCGAGACCGGCTCGTCGCAGATGATGACCTCGGGGTTGAGCGCGAGGCCGCGGGCGATGCCGATGCGCTGGCGCTGACCGCCGGAGAACTGGTGCGGGTAGCGGTTGATGTACTCCGGGTTGAGGCCGACGACGTCCAGCAGTTCCTGCACCTTGCGGCGCCGGTCGCCCTTGGGGGCCACCTCGGGGTGGATGTCGAAGGGCTCGCCGATGATGTCGCCCACCGTCATACGCGGGTTGAGCGAGGTGTACGGGTCCTGGAACACCATCTGGATGTTCCGGCGCACCGCCTTCAGCGCGCGCCCGGACAGCCGGGTGATGTCCTGGCCCTTGTAGAAGATCTCGCCGGCGGTCGCCTGCTCCAGGTTCATCAGCAGCTTGGCGACGGTGGACTTGCCGCAGCCGGACTCGCCCACGATGCCGAGGGTCTCGCCCTGGTACAGGTCGAAGGAGATCCCGTCGACCGCCTTGACCGCGCCGATCTTCTTCTTGAACAGGATGCCCTGGGTCAGCGGGAAGTGCTTGACCAGGTTGCGGACCTGGAGGATCGGCTCGCCGCGCTGGACGTGCGCGTCGAGTGCCGCGACCGCCTCCTCCTCGGAGGCCGCCTGGACGGTCTCCACCTCGGAGACGTTCGGCGTGGCGTCGTCCTTCGGCTCGTCGTCCTTCGCGAGCTTCGTGGGCTCAGCCATGGATCGTCTCCTTCCAGAAGTGGCACGCCGCGGCACGGCCCGCCAGTTCACCGCCGTCCTGCTCGGTGACCGGCAGCAGGTCCGGGATCTGCTCGCGGCAGATGTCCTGGGCCTTGGGGCAGCGCGGGTTGAACGCGCAACCGCTCGGAACACGCAGCAGGTTGGGCGGCAGACCCTTGATCGCGTACAGCTCCCGGCCCTTCTGGTCCAGGCGCGGGATCGAGTCCAGCAGACCCCTGGTGTACGGGTGTGCCGGGCGCTTGTACAGCTCGCCGACCGGTGCCTGCTCCACGATCCGGCCCGCGTACATCACGGCGATCTTGTCCGCGACGTCGGCGACGACGCCGAGGTCGTGGGTGATCAGGATCAGACCCATGTTGTACTCGCTCTGGAGCTCCGCGAGCAGGTCCATGACCTGGGCCTGGACCGTCACGTCGAGGGCCGTGGTCGGCTCGTCGGCGATGATCAGGTCCGGCTCCAGGGCCAGCGCCATGGCGATCATGATGCGCTGGCGCATACCGCCCGAGAACTGGTGCGGGTAGTCGTTCACGCGAGCCGCGGCGGCCGGGATCTTCACCCGGTCCATCAGCTCGATCGCCTTGGCCTTGGCGTCCTTCTTGGACAGGCCCTGGTGCACCCGGAACATCTCGCCGAGCTGGTAGCCGACGGTCAGCACCGGGTTCAGCGAGCTGAGCGCGTCCTGGAAGATCATGGCGATCCGACGGCCGCGGATCTTGCGGCGGTCCTCGGCGGACATCGCGAGCATGTCCTGGCCCCGGAAGAGGATCTCGCCCTGCGGGATCTTCGCCGGGGGCATGTCCAGGATGCCCATGATGGCCTGCGCGGTCACCGACTTGCCGGAGCCCGACTCACCGAGCACGGCGAGCGTCTCGCCCGCCGCCACGCTGTAGTTGACGCCGTTGACGGCCCGGACGACACCCTCACGGGTGTGGAACTCGACGTGCAGGTCGCGCACTTCGAGCAGTGGTGCGCCGTCCGCCCCGCCCTCGCGGGGCGAGGGCACGGCTTCTTCGATGGTGGTCACGTACGCCTCCCTCAGCGCGTCTTCGGGTCGAGGGCGTTACGGACCGCTTCACCGAGCATGATGAACGCCAACACCGTGATGATGAGCATGATCGACGGGTACAGCATGATGTGCTGCGCCACGCGGATCTGGTTTCCGCCGTCGGAGATGTCGTTGCCCCACGACACACCGTTCAGGCCGAGGCCCAGGTACGACAGGGTCGCCTCGGCGACGATGTAGATGCCGAGCGAGATGGTGGCGACGACGATCACCGGGGCCATCGTGTTCGGCAGGATGTGCCGGAACATGATGCGCGGGGTGCTCGCGCCCAGGGCCTTGGCGGCGTGCACGTAGTCGGACTGCTTGGTGGTGATCACCGCGCCGCGCATCACGCGGGCGATCTGCGTCCAGCCGAAGAAACTCAGCGCGCCGATGACGACCGAGATCGTGCGGTCCTGGAACGAGTTGAGCACGACCATCGTGCCGAGCAGGAACGGGATACCGAAGAACACGTCGGTCAGCCGGGAGATCACCGAGTCGACGAGTCCGCCGAAGTAGCCGGCGATCATGCCCATCAGGCCGCCCACGATCGTCACCACGAGGGTGGTGCCGAAGCCGACCGCCACCGAGGCCCGCGTGCCGTAGATGACACGGGCGTAGACGCTGCGGCCCTGCTGGTCGTAGCCCAGCCAGTCCGGGCCGAAGATGTGGCCCAGGTTCGGCTTCTGGAGGAAGTGCTTGGACAGGTCGCCCGTGGTCGGGTCGACACCGGTGAACAGCCCGGGGAAGAAGGTGATCGTCAGCAGCAGGACGATCAGCACCGCCGAGACGATGAAGATCCAGCTGCGGCGCAGGTCCTGCCAGGCGTCGCCCCACAGGCTGCGGGCCTTGTCCGGCTTCTGCTCGGGCGGCGTCACCGCGGCCGCGGCGCCGGTGGCGTCCGCCACACCGCGCTGGACATCGGTCTGGGTCACGTCAGGCATAGCGAATCCTCGGGTCAAGGACCGCGTAGAGCAGGTCGACGAGCAGGTTGGCAATGAGATACACGAGCACCAGAATGGTCACGAGACCGACGAGGGTGGTGCCCTCGCGGCGCACGATCGACTGGTAGATCGTGCCACCGATGCCCTGGATGTTGAACAGGCCCTCGGTGACGACGGCACCGCCCATCAGGGCACCGAGGTCGGCGCCGAGGTAGGTAACCACCGGGATCAGCGAGTTGCGCATGAGGTGGACGCCCACCACACGGCGCTTGGGCAGACCCTTGGCGATGGCCGTGCGGATGTAGTCGGCACGCAGGTTCTCGGCGATCGAGGTACGGGTGAGCCGGGTCACATAGGCGAGTGACGCGGTCGCCAGCACAATGGCCGGCATCAACAACTCGTTGATGTTGGTGTCGTCGTTGACGTTCGGCGGCAGCCAGCCCAGGTCGAACGCGAAGACGACCTTGAGGATGTAGCCGAGGACGAACACCGGCACGGAGATCAGCAGCAGCGTGACCAGCAGGATGATGGTGTCCGTGGCACGCCCGGCACGCAGGCCCGCGAGGGTGCCCAGGGCGAGGCCCAGGACCACCTCGATGGCGAAGGCCAGTCCGGCCAGGCGCAGGGTGACCGGGAACGCGTCGCCGAGCACGTCCGTGACGGGACGGCCGCTCGAGATCTGGGTGCCGAAGTCGGCGTGCAGGACCATGTCCCGCATGTAGTGCCAGTACTGCACCAGGATCGGCTGGTCCAGGCCGTACTCATGTTTCAGTGCGGCGATCACCTGGGGGCTTCCGCCCTTGTCACCGAACAGCCCTCGTACGGGGTCACCGGGCAGGGCGTAAACCATGAGGAAGATCAGCAGAGTTGTCCCGATGAACACCGGGATCATCTGGAGCAGTCGTCGTGCGACGTAGCGCCCCATCGTGCCTCCATGTCAGTCACAGCGGCAGCCGACGAGGCCCCTTCCGCACGCACCGCTGAACGGTACGTGCGGAAAGGGCCCCCCAGCCGCTGCCGTTCCCCGGGGTGCGGGCGCTCCGCACCCCGGGACGAACGGGCTGTTTGTCGTTACTTCTTGACCTGAACGCCGGTCAGGACCGGGTCGCCCTGCTGGTCGTACTCGACTCCGGACACCTTGTCCGAGTAGCCGGCGTTGACCTTGTAGTACCAGAGCGGGATGGACGGCATGTAGTTGACCAGGTCCTTCTCGAGGTCCTGGTACTTCTTCTCCGACTCCTCCAGGGAGCTCGCGCTGTCGGCAGCGGCGATCTCCTTGTCGACGGTCTTGTTGGAGAAGCCACCCTGGTTGCCGTCCGAGTGCGTACCGTACAGGTCACGCAGGAAGTTGGCGTTGAAGGGGTAGTCCAGCACCCAGCCCGAACGGTACAGCGACTTGACCTGCTTGTTGTCGCGCGCGTTCAGGTCGGCCTGGAAGTCGGGCTTGGAGTCGCCCACGCACTTCACACCGGTGGCGTTGGTGATGGAGTTGCAGACCGCCTCCACCCACTCCTTGTGGCCGCCGTCCGCGTTGTACTGGATGGAGATGGAGTTGCCCGGAACGCCACCGCCCTCCTTGATGAGCGCCTTGGCCTTGGCCGGGTCGTACTTGGTGACGTCGCCGGCGGCGTTCGGCGTGTAGCCGAGGACGCCCTTGGCGACCCAGCCGGTCGCGGGCTCACGCGTGCCCTGGAGCACGGTCTTGGTGATCGTGTCGCGGTCGATCGCCATCGACAGGCCCTGGATGACCTTGGGGTCGATGTCCTTCCACTGCTTGCTGTAGAAGGCCACGGCGATGGTCTGGATGGCCGAGTAGGCCTGGTCCACCGCGCGGTCGCCGAGGTCCTGCTTGTAGACCGGGAGGTCCTTCGGCGCGATCTGACGGAGCACGTCGACGTTGCCGGACTTCAGGTCCTCGTAGGCCGTCTCGAGGTTGCTGTAGTTCTTGAAGACCACACCGCCGTTCTTGGCGGCGTTCGGGCCCTTGTAGTCGTCGTACTTGGCAACCTCGATCTGCTTCTTGTGCTGCCAGCTGACGAACTTGTACGGGCCGTTGCCGATCGGGTGCTCGCCCGCGGCCTTCGGGTCCTTGTAGAAGGACTCCGGCAGCGGGTCGAAGACCTCGTAGCCGAGCTTGTACACGTAGTACGGGATCGGCTTGCTCAGCGTGATGGTGAAGGTGTGGTCGTCCACGATCTTCAGACCGGACATCTTGTCGGCCTTGGGCTTGCCCTTGGCCGGGGCGACGTCGTCGTAGCCCTTGATGTCGGAGAACCAGAAGCTGTTGGTCTGCTTGTTCGCCGGGTTCGCCGCCCAGTTCCAGGCGTTCACGTAGGACGCCGCGGTCACCGGGGTGCCGTCGTGGAACTTCCAGTCGGGCTTCAGCTTGACCGTGAAGGTCTTGTTGTCCTTGGAGTCGATCGACTCGGCATTGACGTAGACGGTCTTGCCGCTCTGGTCGTAGTCGACGAGCCCGGAGAAGAGCGACTTGATGACAATGCTGCCGTTGGACTCCATGGTGTTCGCCGGCTGCAGCGGGTTCTGCGGCTCACCCACCTCGACCGAGAACTTGCCGCTCGGGTCGACCGCGGCCTTGCTGTCGCTGCCCTTGTCGCTGCCACCGCCGCTGCCGCCACAGGCCGTCGCGCCCAGCGCCACAACCGCGGCTATCGCAACCCACTTGGCGCTCTTGGCACCACGCATGGGGCTCCTCCTCATGAGTCCATTGGTTCACCGCATGGAGGGACACCTGACGCATCACCGTCACCGGTGCCTGAAATCGTCGGGTGGCCCCCCGCGCTCGTGAGTCGTCGCCGGCTGCAGCGCATGACATCCGAGCTCTACGCGCCTAACTATCTGCCATCCGAACGGGAACGAACCACACCTTCAAGGTTTCGGTTCGATCACACCTGCCGCGTACTTCTCCCAAAATCCGGACAAAGGGTTTCGTGAAAGATCGCAGCGAAACGGACTTGTTACACAACTATCGGGCCCCGTTGTCCGCATAGCGGACAACGGGAGGGGGAAAACCGGTTGCGCCGACCGGCGGTTGAGCCCATGGCGAAGCCGCCGGTGCCGTCTCACGGGCCGCGCGAGGGCGGCCCGGGCCGGGTATTCCGGCCAGCACGGCAACGGCGAAGCTCCCACAGGGACGACCCCGAGGCCAGAACTGACGCCCCGTTATAGGGAAAACCCTGTACGGGCCCGCCGGTCGCCGACCGGCGGGAAGCCGGGCGCCCACCCGCGTACCGCCGGGTGGGCGCACTGGAGCCGAGGGCAGGCCGGCGAATCCCCGGCCATCACTCAGCCGTGCTTGGCGCGGCTGGCGGCGCGGGCACGCTCACGCTGGTCGAGGGCGACCTTGCGGATGCGGACCGCCTCCGGGGTCACCTCGACGCACTCGTCGTCGCGGCAGAACTCCAGGGACTGCTCCAGGGAGAGCTTGCGCGGCGGGACGATCGCCTCGAACGAGTCGGCCGACGACGACCGCATGTTGGTGAGCTTCTTCTCCTTGGTGATGTTGACGTCCATGTCGTCGGAGCGGGAGTTCTCACCGACGATCATGCCCTCGTACACCTCGGTGCCCGGATCCACGAAGAGCACGCCGCGCTCCTGCAGGTTGGTCATCGCGAAGGCGGTGACGGCGCCGGAGCGGTCGGCGACCAGGGAGCCGTTGTTACGGGTCTGGAGCGTGCCGAACCAGGGCTCGAAGCCCTCGTGGATGGAGTGGCCGATGCCCGTGCCGCGGGTCTGGGTCAGGAACTCGGTGCGGAAGCCGATCAGGCCCCGGGAGGGCACCACGAACTCCATGCGGACCCAGCCGGAGCCGTGGTTGGACATGTTGTCCATCCGGCCCTTGCGCACGCCCATGAGCTGGGTGACGGCGCCCATGTGCTCCTCGGGCACGTCGACCGTCATGCGCTCGACCGGCTCGTACGTCTTGCCGTCGATCTCCTTGGTGACGACCTGCGGCTTGCCGATGGTCAGCTCGAAGCCCTCGCGGCGCATCTGCTCGACCAGGATGGCCAGCGCCAGCTCGCCGCGGCCCTGGACCTCCCAGGCGTCGGGGCGTTCGGTGTCCAGCACGCGCAGCGACACGTTGCCGATCAGCTCACGGTCCAGGCGGTCCTTGACCTGGCGGGCGGTCACCTTGCGGTCCTTGACGGCCGTCTTCGCGTCGGCGCCCTTGCCGGTGCCGCCGCGGCCGACCAGCGGGGAGGTGTTGGTGCCGATGGTCATGGAGATCGCGGGCTCGTCGACCGTGATCAGCGGCAGCGCGACGGGGTTCTCGGGGTCGGCGAGGGTCTCGCCGATCATGATGTCCGGGATGCCTGCGACGGCGCAGATGTCACCGGGGCCGGCCTTCTCGGCGGGCTTGCGGGTGAGCGCCTCGGTCATCATCAGCTCGGAGATCCGCACGTTCTGCACGGAGCCGTCGCGCTTGATCCACGCGACCGTCTGTCCCTTGCGCAGCTCGCCCTGCTCCACGCGCAGCAGCGCGATACGGCCGAGGAAGTTGTCCGCGTCGAGGTTGGTGACGTGCGCCTGGAGCGGAGCGTCCTCCTCGTAGGTGGGGGCCGGGATGTGCTCCAGGATCGTGGAGAAGAAGGGCTCCAGGCTGGTGGAGTCGGCGGGAACCGTCCCGTCCTCGGGCTTGGTGAGCGAGGCGATGCCGTCCCGGCCGCAGGCGTAGACGATCGGGAACTCGATCTGGTCCTCGTCGGCGTCCAGGTCCAGGAACAGGTCGTAGGCCTCGTTGACGACCTCGTCGATACGGGAGTCGGGCCGGTCCGTCTTGTTGATGCAGAGGATCACGGGCAGACGGGCCTGGAGGGCCTTGCGCAGCACGAAGCGGGTCTGCGGCAGCGGGCCCTCGGAGGAGTCGACGAGCAGGACGACGCCGTCGACCATCGACAGGCCGCGCTCGACCTCGCCACCGAAGTCGGCGTGACCGGGGGTGTCGATGATGTTGATCGTGATGGGCTCCCCGCCGTCCTTGGGGTGGTACTTCACCGCCGTGTTCTTGGCGAGGATCGTGATGCCCTTCTCACGTTCCAGGTCGTTGGAGTCCATCATGCGGTCGTCGACCTGGTCGAGCTGGTGCGCGGCGAAGGCGCCGGCCTGCTTCAGCATGCCGTCGACGATGGTGGTCTTGCCGTGGTCGACGTGGGCGACGATGGCGACGTTGCGGATGTCGTGACGCGTAATAGACGCGGCCATATGAGGCGTACTCCCGAAGTGTGCGGACGACCTGCGCATACGTCGGTGTTACGCGGGCCCTGCCGGGCGGGACACGCCACGGCCTCACTCCATCGTACGGGCCCTTCGGGGGCGGCCGATAAAAAGGGGCGGCCGAGCGAGCGCGAGAACGCGGAGCGTGTCCGCGTGAACACAAGTCGGTCTTGTCGCACAAAGGGCGGCGACCCCCGGGGCGAGGGGCCCCGGGGGTCGCCCGGCCGTGGTGTGCGGCCGTGGATTCCCGTTCTCAGCCCTTCGGCGACGCGCCGCCCGCCCCTGCTCCCTTCTTCAGGAAGCCCATGTCCTGGTAGACGGGGGTCTCGAAGCCGAAGGCCCCGACGTTCGCGAGGTTCTTTCGGACGACCGTCAGCTGAGGGCGCTGGTAGAGGGGGATCGAGCCGGCCGCCGCCCAGATGCGGGCGTCGGCCTTGCGCAGCAGGTCGGTCTGCTCGTCCTCGTCCAGGGTGGCGACGGCCTGGTCGAAGAGCTGGTCGACCTGGTCGGTGCCGATGCGGGTGTAGTTCTGCTGGACGTTCAGGGAGCCGTCGGCGGCCGGCAGGGGCTTGGCGTAGATGGGGCGGGCATCGGTGGCCGGCCAGGCGGAGGCGGGCCAGGAGTACAGCGCGAGGTCGAACTGCCCGGAGGCGATGTGGTCCCGGAAGTAGCTCTCGTCGGACACCTTGGTGATCTCCGTGCCGATGCCGACCTTCTTGAGCATGGCGGTCACCCGGTCGGCCACCTTGCGCAGCGTGTCCGAGCCGGGGCCCGAGGGAACCACGAAGCGAAGTGTGAGCGGCTTGCCGTTCTTGGCCAGCGGCCCCGCGGCGGCGCCGGGTGCCGGCGCGGCGGTGCCCTTGGGGGCGTAGGCGCCGGGCGGGCCGCCCCGCGTGAAGTGGTCGTCGGCGTACCCCCGGCCGTCCGAGGCGAGCTGCCTGCCGCCGGGGCCGCCCTCCGCCAGGCCCGGCCCGCGCTGCTCCTGGTGGTCCCGGTCCTGCTCTCCGGGTCCGGGTGCCTTGTCGTCGGCCCCGTGGTCGACCTGGCCGCCGGTGTCCGTGCCGTCGCCGCCCCCGGCGGAGTTCTGCGAACCCTGGCCCTGACTGCCGGCCGCCTTCTCCCCCGTCTTGGGCTGCTCGGACTTCGCGGGCTTCTCGGCGGTCTTCTGCTCCTTGACCGGACCGGCCACCCAGCCCGCGTCCGCCAGCAGGTCGCGCGCCTGGGCGGCGTCCTGGTCGCCGAGGGCGTCGCTGTTGTCGGCGTAGGCCTCCTGCCCGGACAGGGCGACGTGGCTGCCGACCGGGACCGCGGGCAGGCCGAGTGGCTTCAGGACGATCTCGGCGAGTTCCTTGCGGTTCAGCGCGTGCGCCACCGCCCGCCGGACGCGCTCGTCGGCCAGGGGGCCCTCGGAGCCGTTCAGGGCGAGCTGGGTGTACGCGGGCTCCAGCGACTTGCGCACCTGGAAGTCGCGCAGCGACGCCTGCTGCCGCAGGTAGGTGGTGAGCGAGTCGCGCTGCTGCTCCAGCGCGAGGCGCTCGCGCTCGGCCGCCTGCTGGTCGGAGCCGTGCAGCACCGCCCAGGAGAGCAGCGCCCTGGCGGCGGTGCTGCTGCCGGACGAACCCGGGAAGGGGCTGCCGCCCCGGGCGCCGGAGGCCGTGATCCGCGGGACGTCGGCGGGGTCCACGTCGGCCACGTCCACGGACCCCTCGGTGAGGGCGGCGGCCCGCTTGTCGGGCGCCACCTCGTGCAGCACGAGCTCGGACAGCTTGGCCGGTCGGCCCCACCAGCGCGGGTTGCGGCCGAGGACGACGTCCTTGGCCTGGGTGTCGATCTTCTGCACGGCGAACGGTCCGGCGCTGACCGCCAGCTTTCTGCGGGCGCCGTCGTTGAAGGCGTTCGCGGTGCCCATGACGTCCTTGGGGTACAGCGGCGAGAACAGCGAACGCCAGTCGGCGTAGGGGCGGGCGAAGGTGACCTTGACCTCCCGGTCGTTGGCGCCGCGCTCGACCTTCTGGATCCGGTCGTACCCGGCGTTGCGGGCGGTCCAGTACGCCGAGTCCTTGCCGGACAGGGCGCGCCACTGGGCGTCGAAGTCGGCGGCGCCGATCGCGCGCCCGTTGCTCCAGACGGCCTTCTTGTTGAGCCGGTAGAGGACGACCTGCTTGGGCTCGGTCTCGGCCACCCGGGCGGACTCCAGGTAGTCGGGGTCGGCCTGCGGGTGGCCGTTCGCGTCGAGCCGGAACATGGCGGGCAGCACCGCCTGGGCGATGCGGGTGGTCCCCGCACCGGCGTCCGCCTGGAAGGTGTTGAGGGTCTGCGGCATCGCGTCCACGGCCCAGCGCAGCCTGCCTCCGTCGGCGATCTGGTTGCGGGCGGCGGGCGCGATGTCCTGGGCGGCCAGCGGCTTGCTGCCCTCGTCGTCCGAGCCGCAGCCGGCGAGCAGGGGGACCGCGAGTGCGCCCGCGGTCAGAAAGGCGGCCGAGCGCAGGACCGCGCGCGGGCCGACACCGTCGTAGGACATCTGTGCTACCTCCGTGGAGCCGCTCCCGCCGGTGGCACGGGTGGGGGTTTGATCCCATTTGGCGGTATTTTGGTGTTCATCAGATCTACGGCCCACTGAAAAGGAAAGGGGTCGTCAGCCGGAGGCGACACGGCGGCGCGGGCCCGCAAGGCCACTCGTTCGGCGCAGACAGCCTCCGGCGCACTCGGAGCGCGTGCGGGCGTGCGCGTGGGGTGTGCGTTCCGCCAATCGCGGCACATCCCTTCCCACCGGCAGGTGTGACGCGCAACACTCGCAGGCGCATGAATTTGCCGCCCAGGGCTGTACGCCCGTGGAAGCGAGGTCATGGCATGTCCGTGCACGACGACCTGACGTCGGTCCAGCGCGCCCTCGACGATCTGCTGCGGTCGGTGAGCCGGCTCGAGCAGCAACTCGGCGACGGGCTGGAGATACGCCGCGTGCGCACCGACGCCGACCACCTGCGCGAGAGCGTCGCCCTGATGCGCGAGGTCTCCCGGGACCAGGCCGCCCCGCAGCAGCCTCCGCTCGTCACCATCTCCGACGCGCCCTACGACATCTCCCTGTGGACGGACTCGGACGACGAGGGACTCGGCGTCCGCGACCGCCACGCCCCCTGAACCGGCTGAACCCGCGAGTGACCCGAAGGGGCTCGTCACCGGCTCCAGCAGCCCGGAGACGAGCCCGACAGGAAGGTGCGTCCCGCATTGGCCACAAGTACGGAACCCCCCGGCACACCACCCCATCCGCTCGGCGGCGGTGTCCGCTCCCCCGAGCGGGCCAGGATCACCGCCCGGCATCTGCGGACCGACCGCTGGTGGCTGGCGCCCGCCGCCACCGCGGCCGGGCTGCTCGCGTTCGTCGTGTACTCGACCTGGCGGGCCTTCGCGAACGCGCACTACTACGCGGCGCCGTACGTCTCGCCGTTCTACTCCCCGTGCCTGGCGCAGAACTGCCGGACCATGCACGCGGGCCCCAACGCCGACCTGTTCGGCAGCTGGTGGGCGATCTCCCCGGCGATCATCATCCTGATCTTCCCGCTGGGCTTCCGGCTGACCTGCTACTACTACCGCAAGGCCTACTACCGGGGCTTCTGGGCGTCCCCGCCGGCCTGCGCGGTCGCCGAGCCGCACCGCAAGTACACCGGCGAGACCCGCTTCCCGCTGATCCTGCAGAACATCCACCGGTACTTCTTCTACGCGGCGATCCTGGTCGCCGGCGTGCTGACCTACGACACCGTGCTGGCCTTCCGCGACCAGCACTACCGCTGGGGCCACATGGGCCTCGGCACCGTCGTCTTCCTCGTCAACATCGCGCTGATCTGGGCGTACACGGTCTCCTGCCACTCCTGCCGGCACATCGTGGGCGGAAAGCTCAAGCACTTCTCGAAGCATCCGGTGCGCTACCGCCTCTGGCAGTTCGTGAGCCGGCTGAACGCCCGCCACATGCAGCTGGCCTGGGCCTCGCTGTTCAGCGTGGCGCTCGCCGACTTCTACGTGTTCCTGGTCGCCTCCGGCGCCTTCGACGATCCGCGGTTCTTCTGATGAGTCCGACGAGTGAGGCCTTGTGATGTCCGTGGTGGACCGGCAGGAATGGGACGTCGTCGTGGTCGGGGCGGGCGGCGCCGGGCTGCGCGCCGCGATCGAGGCGCGCGAGCGCGGGGCGCGTACCGCGGTGATCTGCAAGTCGCTGTTCGGCAAGGCGCACACGGTGATGGCCGAGGGCGGCATCGCGGCGGCCATGGCCAACGCCAACGAGCACGACACCTGGCAGGTCCACTTCCGCGACACCCTGCGCGGCGGCAAGTTCCTCAACCAGTGGCGGATGGCCGAGCTGCACGCGCAGGAGGCGCCGCAGCGGGTGTGGGAGCTGGAGACCTGGGGCGCGCTGTTCGACCGTACGAAGGACGGCCGGATCTCGCAGCGCAACTTCGGCGGGCACGAGTACCCGCGCCTCGCGCACGTCGGCGACCGTACGGGGCTGGAGTTGATCCGCACGCTCCAGCAGAAGATCGTCTCGCTGCAGCAGGAGGACCACCGGGAGACCGGGGACTACGAGTCCCGGCTGAAGGTGTTCCAGGAGTGCACCGTCACCCGGGTCCTGAAGGACGGGAAGAAGGTCTCCGGGGTCTTCGCCTACGAGCGGGAGAGCGGCCGCTTCTTCGTGCTGGAGGCGCCCGCGGTCGTCATCGCGACCGGCGGCATCGGCAAGTCGTTCAAGGTGACGTCGAACTCGTGGGAGTACACCGGCGACGGGCACGCGCTCGCGCTGCTCGCCGGGGCGCCGCTGCTGAACATGGAGTTCGTGCAGTTCCATCCGACGGGCATGGTCTGGCCGCCGTCGGTGAAGGGCATCCTCGTCACCGAGTCGGTCCGCGGCGACGGCGGGGTGCTGCGCAACTCCGAGGACAAGCGGTTCATGTTCGACTACGTCCCCGATGTCTTCAAGGAGAAGTACGCGGAGTCGGAGGAGGAGGCGGACCGCTGGTACGAGGACCCGGACAACAACCGGCGCCCGCCGGAGCTGCTGCCCCGTGACGAGGTCGCCCGCGCGATCAACGCCGAGGTCAAGGCCGGCCGCGGCTCGCCGCACGGCGGGGTGTTCCTCGACGTCTCGACACGGATGCCGGCCGAGGTCGTCCGGCGCCGGCTGCCCTCGATGTACCACCAGTTCAAGGAGCTGGCCGACGTCGACATCACGGCGGAGCCGATGGAGGTCGGGCCGACCTGCCACTACGTCATGGGCGGCGTCGCGGTCGACTCCGACACGGCGGCGGCCCGCGGGGTGCCGGGGCTGTTCGCGGCCGGGGAGGTCGCGGGCGGTATGCACGGCTCCAACCGGCTCGGCGGCAACTCGCTGTCCGACCTGCTGGTGTTCGGGCGCCGGGCCGGGTGGCACGCCGCCGAGTACGCACAGCAGGCGGCGCCCGGACGCCCGGCCGTGGACGACACCCAGCTGGACGCGGCGGCCGCGGAGGCGCTGCGGCCGTTCTCGGCGGAGGGCGAGCGGGGCGGGGAACCGGCGGGCGGGCCGCCGGAGAATCCGTACACCCTGCACCAGGAGCTCCAGCAGACCATGAACGACCTGGTCGGCATCATCCGCCGCGAGGGCGAGATGGAGCAGGCGCTGAGGAAGCTCGCCGAGCTGCGGGTGCGGGCGCGGCGGGCCGGCGTCGAGGGGCACCGGCAGTTCAACCCCGGCTGGCACCTCGCACTCGACCTGCGGAACATGCTGCTGGTCAGCGAGTGCGTGGCACGGGCCGCGCTGGAGCGCACGGAGTCGCGCGGCGGGCACACCCGCGAGGACTGCCCGGCGATGGAGCGCGACTGGCGCCGGATCAACCTGCTGTGCCGGCTCAGCGACCCGACGGGCGGGCTGGCGGCGACGGACCCCGTGCGCGGCCAGATCACCCTCTCCCGGGAGACCACCGAACCCATTCGCCCCGACCTGCTCGCCCTCTTCGAGAAGGAGGAGCTGGTCAAGTACCTCGCCGAAGAGGAGCTGTACGAGTGAGCAGCTATGAGGCCCGCTTCAAGGTGTGGCGGGGTGACGCCCGGGGCGGCGGCCTGGAGGACTTCGCGGTCGAGGTCAACGACGGCGAGGTGGTCCTCGACATCATCCACCGGATCCAGGCCACCCAGGCACCGGATCTCGCCGTGCGCTGGAACTGCAAGGCGGGCAAGTGCGGTTCGTGCTCCGCGGAGATCAACGGGCGGCCCCGGCTGATGTGCATGACCCGCATGTCGGTCTTCGACCGCGAGGAGACGGTCAGCGTCACCCCACTGCGGACCTTCCCGGTCGTCCGTGACCTGGTGACCGACGTCGGCTACAACTACGCCAAGGCGCGCGAGGTTCCGGCGTTCGTCCCACCGGCCGGTCTCGGTCCCGGCGAGTACCGCATGTTCCAGGAGGACGTGGACCGGCCGCAGGAGTTCCGCAAGTGCATCGAGTGCTTCCTGTGCCAGGACGTGTGCCATGTCGTGCGCGACCACGAGGACAACAAGCGGGCGTACGCGGGCCCGCGCTTCCTGATGCGCGTCGCCGAACTCGACATGCACCCGCTGGACGCCGCCGCGGACACCGGCCTGGACCGAAGGCGCGCGGCCCAGGACGACCACGGGCTCGGCTACTGCAACATCACCAAGTGCTGCACGGAGGTCTGCCCCGAGGGCATCAAAATCACCGACAACGCGCTGATCCCCCTGAAGGAACGGGCGGTGGACCGCAAGTACGACCCGCTGGTGTGGCTGGGGTCGAAGATCGGACGGCGGTCGTCGTAGGCCCTGCTCCCGGGGCGGTTCATGACCGGTGCGCCCAGCCTTCCCGGTACGCGGTCCAGTCGTCCTCCGTGGCGGCGAAGTCGACGTACAGGGCGACACCGAAGCGCTCGCGGCCCGCGTCCGTGCGGGTCAGGCCGAGGCGGACGCCGCGGACGGCGGCGGGGACCGTCTCGGCGGCGGCGCGGTGGCCGAAGCGGTTGTCGTGGAAGAACGGCAGGCCCATCAGCAGATCGGTCGTGGGCGGGGTGACCTCCAGGGCGAGGGAGGTCTGCTGGGCGACGTAGCCGCCGTACAGGCTCGGCAGCGGCTGCATGGTGTCGTACGACATCACGGCGATCTGGTCGACGCGGCGGGCGACCTGGGCGAAGTACGCCTGCGACCACCACTTGGGGTGGTTGGTGAGCGTCCCCCACAGGGAGTGGAACGCGGGCAGCGGGTCGATCTGGTGGGCGGCGACGGACAGGGGGACGCCGTGGGCACGGGTGACGGCGCGCAGGTCGTCGAGGAGACCGAGGTAGTGGCGGTCGCCGGAGTGCAGCGGCTCCAGGTCGAAGTGGGCGCCGTCGAAACCGGCCGCCAGAATCTCGCGGGTGGAGGTGACCACGGCCACGCGCGTCCGGGCCCGTTCCAGTCGCATCCCGTCCGGGCTCTCGGTGGCCAGCTCGTCGCCGAGCCAGGCCTGCACACGGACGCCGGGCAGCGCGCGGTGCACGGCGGGTATCAGCCAACCGGCCCGGGGATACGACGACTTGGGCAGGGTGCCGTCGTGTTCGAGCGGACCCGCGTGCACATACAGGTCACGGATGCCGGTTCCGCGCAGCCGGCGGGCGAGGGCGGTGACGTCGGCGTCCTTCTTCCGGCCGTCCACCCAGGCATGGCCCAGCCAGATCGCGTCCTGGCCCCTGGTGTACGTCCCGTCGGCGAGGTCGCCCGAGTAGTTCACCCGGAGGGCGGTCTCGGCGGCGAGCAGCGGCAGCACCAACAGCAGGACGAGGCCGAGGGCGATCCGGCGGACCCAGCGCAGAGCCCGCCGGGTCCGCCGGGCCGGACTCGCGGCAGAGGACGCCACGTCCGCCGCGCGTCGCGCTCCGGCGCCCTCGTGCCCGACGTCGGCCCCGCCCCCCGCGCCACCGACACCACGCACACCAGCCGCACCCTCCGCACCCTCCGCACCGGGGGTCTCCTGCCCGCCGGCGGAGTCGTCAGCGTCGGCGGTTTCCCGCCCACCAACGGAGTCGTCCGTACCGGACGTGCTTCTCGTGCCGGTGGCAGCGGCCCGGTCGGGTGTGCTCTGCGCGGCGGGCGTGTTCTGCGGTCCGTCGGGGTCTTGTCCGGCGGGTCTGTTCTTCATGCTGGTTGTTCCCTCCCGTGGTGCCGTGTCCCGTGCGCACCACCAGTGCCGCAGCCCCGGTCGCGTGCCCGCTCGGGCGGTCATACGCTCCCGATGTGACGGCATCGGCGTTCCGGGCGGCCCGGCCGCGGTGCGCGGCCCGCCGCTGGTCGGGGCGGATGGCGCGCACCGTGCTGGGCGGCGTGGCGGGCCTCGTGTGGCTGGTGCTTCCGGGGATGACGATCAACAGCGCTACCGCGGTTGCGCTGCCCGGGACCGCTCCGGTGACCGCCACCGCCGCACCGCGGCAGGACCAGACGTCGCCGGGCTATCTCGCCCTGCCGCTCGTGGTGCTGGGCACGGCGTTGGTGCTCGCCGGGTACGCGTACGTCCGGCGGACCCGGCGGGCCAGGACCCGTACGACCCCCGGCGGCGGTCCCGCCCCGCCGTCCACGCCACGACGTTCGCCGCCACCGCCACCGTCCGATGAACTCGACGCGCGGTCCGCGGAGTTGATCGTCCTCGCGGACGACTGGGTGCGCACCAGCCGGGAGGAACTCGGCTTCGCCGAGGCGAGGTTCGGCGCGGCGGCCGTCGAGCCGTTCGCGCGGGCGGTGCGGGAGGCGGAGGCGGAGCTCGCCGCCGCCTGCCGGATGCGGGAGCGCTACGACCACGGTGTCCCCGAGGACGCGGCCGCCCGGCGGCAGGCGCTGGCCGGCGTGGTCGGGCGCTGCGAGGAGGCGGGACGGCTGCTGGACACGGAGGCCGCCGCGTTCGACGAACTGCGCGGCCTGGAGCGGGGGGTGGCCGAGGCGCTGGAGGTCGCGGAGGCGCGGTTCCGGGAGTTGGCGGGGCGTGCGGGGGCCGCCGCGTCGACCGTCGCCGGGCTGCGCGAACGGTACGGGCCGGCGGCCGTCGCCTCCGTCACGGGCCAGGTGGAGCAGGCCAAGGACCGGTTGGTGCTGGCCACCTCCCGGCTGAACCGGGCCCATCAGTCGGCCGACGCGGGGAACCCCCGGGCGGCCGCCTGTCACCTGCGCGTGGCCGAGGGCGCGATCGCCCAGACCGCGGTGTTCGTGCACGGCGTCGAGCGGCTGGCCGAGGAGCTGTCGGTCGCCGAGCGCCTCGTACCGGCGGCACTCAGCGGCGCGGAGGCGGATCTGGAGGCGATCCGGCGAGCGGCCGAGTCCGCCGCGGCGCAGCTGGCCGGCGGGCCGGACCGCACGGCCGCGCCGAGCCAGGACGCCGCCGGCCCGGCGGGCCCCCCGGGGCCTGCCGAGTCCCCCGAGCCGCCGCGGCCGGCACCCCGCGCGCAACCGGAGGCGGCCGCCGCCTCCGACACGGCACCCGTCCTCGTGCCGGGCGCGTCCTCGGTGGTCGTCCCGGTCGACGTCGCCGTCGGTGAGCTGCGCGCCCGGGTCACGCACGCCGACCTGGAGCTGGCCCGGGTACGCGCCGGGCCGGGCGCGGGACCGTACGACCCGCTGGACGCGCTGCGGCGGATCGTCCGGGCGACCGCGCCGGTCGGTACCCGGCGGGCCGGTGTCCTGTCGGCCGCCGAGGAACTCGTCGCCCGCAGCGCCGTCGCCGCCGCCGACGACTTCGCCGGCACGCACCGGGGCGCGGTCGGCGCCACGGCCCGCATCCGGCTGGCGGAAGCGCTGCGCCTCCTCCCGACCGACCCGCAGACCGCCGACACCCTGGCCCGCCGGGCCCGCGCCCTCGCCGAACAGGACGTACGCCTGCACGGCAACCCGTGTGCCGCCACCAGCGACCCGTCCGCCGGCGCCACCGCTGCGGTGCTCGGCGGCATCCTCCTGGCCGAGGACCCCGACGGGGGCCCGCCCGCCTGCTACGGCGGCCCGCGGACGCGGAGGCGCCGCCGCCCGGGACCGGCGTAGGCGGTGGCCGGGTCGGGCGGTCAGAACAGGCTCAGCAGCGCCTCCGCCGGGTCGGTCAGGACGTTCTCCCCGTCGGGCAGGGGGAGTTCGAACCAGACCGTCTTGCCGCGAGGCGTGCGGCGGGATCCCCAGGCGGCGCTGAGCAGGCCCACGAGCTGGAGGCCGCGGCCGCCCTCGTCGGTGTCGCGGGCGCGGCGGCGGCGTGGCTGGACGAGGCCGGAGTCCCACACCTCGCAGACCAGGGTGCGGTCGAGCAGGAGGCGGAGCCTGATCTCGCCCTCGCCGTAGCGCAGGGCGTTGGTGACCAGTTCGCTGACGAGGAGTTCGGTGGTGTCGACCAGCGGTTCGAGGCCCCAGGCGGTCAACTGGGCACGGGCGTACTCGCGGGCGCGGCCGACGCTGCGGGGTTCGCGCGGCAGGGCCCAGTCGCCGACGGACTCGGCGGGCAGGCCCTGCACACGCGCCATCAGCAGCGCGATGTCGTCCTCGCCGTGGTGGGAGCCGAGCGTGTTGAGGATGTGGTCGCAGACGTCCTCCAGGGGGCGGGAGGGGTCCGTGAGGGCTCCGACGAAGGCCTGGAGGCCCTCGTCCAGGGGGTGGTCGCGCGACTCGACCAGGCCGTCCGTGTAGAGCGCCAGCAGGGCGCCCTCGGGGAGTTCGACCTCCACCTCCTCGAAGGGCTCGCCGCCGACGCCGAGCGGCATGCCGGGCGGCACGTCCAGCATCAGCGCGGACTCGCCGGGTTCGACGAGCACCGGGGGCAGGTGGCCGGCGTTGGCGAAGGTGCACCGTCGGGTGACCGCGTCGTAGACGGCGTAGATGCAGGTCGCCAGGTACACCTCGGAGAGGTCGGCCTCGCGGGGGCGGCGGGCGGCCCGGGTGGCCTGCTGCACTCCGCCGGGCGCGCCGAGGCCGCGGGCGATCTCGTCCAACTGGGAGAGCACCTCGGCCGGTTCCAGGTCGAGCAGGGCCAGCGTGCGGACGGCCGTGCGCAGTTCGCCCATGGCGACGGCGGCGCGCAGCCCGCGGCCCATGACGTCGCCGACGACCAGCGCGGTGCGGTGGCCGGGGAGTTCGATGACGTCGAACCAGTCGCCGCCGACCTCGCTGGGCCGGCCGGTGGCGGCGCTGCCGGGCAGGTAGCGGCAGGCGATGTCGAGGCCGGAGGCCTCCGGGTCGTCGGGCGGCAGCAGCGACCGCTGCAGGATCAGCGCGCGTTCGTGCTCGCGCCGGTACAGGCGGGCGTTGTCGATGCAGACCGCGGCGCGCGCGGCGAGTTCGACGGCGAGGTCGCGGTCGCGTTGGCCGAACGGCTCGCTGCCCTTGGTGCGGGCGAACTGCGCGAGTCCCACCACCGTGTCGTGGGCGACCATCGGCACCGCCAGCGTGGTCTGCACGAGACCGCCGTCCTCGCCGGGCACGGTCGTGGGGCGGGCGGTGCGCAGGGCGTCCGCGCGGGGGGAGTTGAACGGGTAGTGGTGGACGGCGCCGAGTTCGACGTGTGCGCCGGTGCCGCCGAACGGCGCGCCGGAGACCGCGCTGGCGAAGGCGACGCGGCGCAGTTCGGCGCTGCCGTCGGCGAGCCCGGGCGGGGTCTCGTCACCGGCCAGCAGGCCCTGGTAGAGGTCGACGGTCGCCAGGTCGCAGAAGCCGGGGACCACGACGTCGAGGAGTTCGCGCGCGGTGGTCTCCAGGTCGAGGGAGTTGCCGATGCGGGCGCCGGCCTCGTTGAGGAGGGCGAGGTTGCGCCGCGCGGCGGCGGCCTCGCGGGCCGCGTCGCGGCGGGAGGTGATGTCGGTGCCGAGCCAGGCGACGCCGATGGGCCGGCCGCTGCCGCTGTGCACGCGGTAGAGGTTGACGGACCAGTGGCGGCGCTCGTCGGTTCCCGGTACGAAGCCGGAGACGTGCATGTCCGTGATGGACTGGCCGTTCTCCAGCACCCGGCGCAGGGTGGCGGTGACCCGCTCGGCCTCGCCGCGCGGCAGGTAGTCGTGCACACCCCTGCCACGGTGGTCGTCCGGCGTGCCGCCGAAGAGGGAGGCGAACCGCTCGTTGGCGCGGCGGACCCTGAGGTCGGTGTCGATCAGCAGGAAACCGAAGGGGGATTGACCGAAAATCGCCTGCGAGGCGGCGAGGTCGGTCTCGATGCGCCGCAGGGTGCGGACGTCGACGACGGTGCACACGGCGGCCCTGTCGCCCTCCGCCGTGGTGGTCGGCATCACGTAGACCTCGGCGAGCCCTTCCTCGCCGCGCCGGCCGTCCTCGTCGTCCGGGATCCGGAAGGGGACCACGCCGGTCCACTCCCGCCCGTCCAGGATCTCGGCCATCTTGCGCTGGCCGTGCTCGCGCAGGTCGGGGTCGACGAACGCCTCGATGGGGTCCGTCCCTACGGCGCGTTCGGCGGAGATGCCGAAGAGCCGCTCGGCGCGCAGGCTCCACTGGTCGACGTGTCCGTCGGGGCCGATCGAGAAGGAGGCCACCTTGATGTAGTCGTACATCGAGCCGGGCGGGCTGCTCTGCCACATCGCGTCGGCGGACGGCGCCCCGTCGGCGGCACCGCCGCCCGCAAAGCCCGTCCTCGCGCCGTCCGACGGGTCCTCGGACTCCGTGGCCTTCGCTGGTATCTCGCTCACGCGAACCGTCCCCTCCAGCTCACCGCGCCCGGCACCGGTCACCGGGGGCGGCTGCCCGCAGTATCCAGCACTACGGCGCCGCACAACACGGTGTTCACGATCACAGGACCATCCCGATGCTTTCCGGTCCGGCCTGCGACAACACCATCAGTCTTCTAACCAGGCGGGACCCGGTCGAACCCCGCTCGCGGCCAACCGACGCCCACCCGCTCGCCCGGTCACCCGCTCACCCGGGAACAGCCAGTTCGAACCAGACCGTCTTGCCGGCGTCGTGCGGCCGGGTGCCCCAGCGACGGGAGGAGGAGGCGACCAGTTGCAGACCGCGGCCGGACTCGTCGTCCGGGCGGGCCGGGCGTTCGCGGGGCGGTTCGGGCAGCGGGTCGGAGACCTCGACGAGGAGCACCTTGGGCAGGTCCGGGAGGCGCAGCAGCCGAACGCCGATGGGACCGGTGGCGTGCCGCAGGGAGTTGGTGAACAGTTCGCTCACCAGCAGGGCGGCGGTGTCACCCAGGGCGTCCAGGTCCCAGTTGCGCAGCGTGCCCCGGACGGCGGCGCGGGCCGAGCGCACCGCGCCGGGATCCGCGGGAAAGGTCCACTCGGCGATGTCACCATCGGTGTCGATCACACCGTTCACTTCCCTGGCACGCCGATCACTTCGCAGGCCGGTAAGGCCATCCAAGCCCGGTTTCACGGGACTAAAGGGCACATACCCGGTATCCAGGGGGCGGTACCGCGTACGACGGCGCGGTGTGGCACGAACGGCGTACCCGGAGTGCGTCCCGCGTCTGCCCTGCCCCCCGGGTCCTGGCGGAGCGCACGGTGACGCTCACGCCCCCGGGGCGTCGTCGGCCGGGCCGGTGCCGAGGTGGGTGAGGGTCTGCCGCACCGCGGGCACGTCCTGGTCGAGCCAGGGGACGCTCCAGATCGCGGCCGGGGTGAGCCAGCGCAGGTCGTCGTGGTCCTGGAGGGGCTTGGGGTCGGCGGAACCCGGGCGCAGGCGCGCGGTCCACACCCGAAGTTCGTACGGCGGTCGCAGGGGCCAACTGCCCGGCACCCGCTCGACCACCTCGGCCTCGACGCCGAGTTCCTCGCGCAGCTCGCGCACGAGGGCGGCCTCGGGACGCTCACCGGGCTCGACCTTGCCGCCGGGCAGTTCCCAGCGGCCGGCCAGCTCGGCGGGCGCGCTGCGGCGCGCGGCGAGCAGGCGGCCGCCGTCGAGCAGGGCGGCACCGACCACCACGATCCGTTCGCTCATGCGCCGGAGCCTACGGGAGCGGGCGGGCGCAGGGCGAAGGGGTCAGCCGTCGCCGCCCGCGCCCTGCCCGATCCGCTCGACCCAGTACAGCCGGGTGTCCGGGCCGTCGAGGCTTTCCGCGATCTTCTGGGCCTCGGCGCGGGTGGCGTACCTGCCCACGCTGTACCGATTGCCGTTGTCGTCCTTCCGGACGACGAGCCAGGGGAGGGTGATCGTGCCGTCGTTCATCGCGCCCCACTGCTCCTTCCCGCCCCGGTGTGTCCGGCTCCCGGCCCCCGCCGCGTCCCGCCCGTTGAGGAAACCGCACTCCGCATATGCCTGAGCCTACGCCCTACCTTCACGGAGCGAACACGGCTTTTCACAAAGAGGTGGGCAACCGGCCAGCGGGGGAATCGGCCGCCCGGGGCGCACGGAGACGAACGCGCCGTGCGAGGGCCCCTGGACATCCGCTCGGCGGCATGCGGCAAGCGCGGTGGCGACCTGCGAGAACGGCCGGAACACGGCACCCGGGCGGCGCCGCCCGGCAGACGGGCGGGCGGGGCCGGGAGCCCAGGGGGCGCGCACCACCCCCTGCGCCATCACCGCTCGCGGGCCGGCGTCCGCCCCGCCGCGTCCCCTACCGATCCGTCACGCCGCCCGCGTCTCCCACTTCACCGGTCTCCCACTTCACGGTCGCCTACTTCACGGTCGCCTACTTCACCGGCAGGTGGTACGCCACCCGGTAGCGGTCGGCGGGGATCACGACGTCCGCCGTCTCCACGGGGCGGCCGGAGGCGTAGAAGGTGCGCTGGACGACGACCACGACATGGCCGGGGACGCCGCCGAGGGCGTGCAGTTCCTCGGCGAGGCCCGGGCGGGCGCCGACCTCCTCGGTGACGTTGTCGACGATGACGTCGATGGCGCGCATCCGCTCGACCACGCCCATGCCGCCGAGCGGGCCCTCCTCGGGGAGCATGACCGGGGTGCGCCCGGTGAGCGCGAGCGGCTCCCAGGAGGTGGAGAGCATCATCGCCTCACCGGCGTCCCGGAACACGTACTTGGTGCGCATCACGCGGTCGCCCGGCTTGATGCCGAGCCGCTCGGCGATGGCGCCGCTCGCCTCGGCCTGGGTGCTGTTCGACTCCCAGGTGCCGCGCATCTCGGCGTCGGCCTGCTCCTGCCGGAACGGCGTGGCGCCGACGGCCAGGCGGAAGCCGGAACGGGCGACCCGGCGCGGCACGGGCCGCTCGCGCACATACGTCCCCGAACCTGAGCGGCCCTCGACCAGCCCCTCGGCCATCAGCACCTTGCGGGCCTCGAGCGCGACCGTGTCCGAGACGCCGTACTCCTCGCGGATTCTGGCCTGTGAGGGCAGCCGGGTGTGCGGGGGCAGCAGACCGTCGACGATCTTCTTGCGGAGATCATCCGCGACGCGCAGGTACGCCGGCTGCTCACCGAAAGTCACTGGCCGCTCCTATCAAGCTGTACAGACAGCAACAGCGTGGCAACCGCGGGTTGTACTTGCAAGCAAGGGCCAGAGAATCACTCGAAGTGATGACTTGCCGTGCGCGACGGCATGCCCAGCCGCTTTCTCCCCCCTACGGACACCGTCACACCTCCACGGGACGAAAAGCGGAGGCGACCCGGGCGGAACGGCTGGGCGGAACGCAACAGACAGGTCGAGCCGGAGTCATGACGGGGCGTCGGCGGACGTCGCCCTTAACCTGCGTACATGACACCTCTGCCGGACCGCTACTGCCCCACCGACGGCGTCCGTGTGCCCGGCGACTCCCTCGCCTGGCGCTGCCCTACCTGCCACGGCCCGCTCGATCTCGACTTCTCCCCCACCCCCGCGTCCCTGAAGTCCCTCACCGGACGGGTGAACTCGCTGTGGCGGTACGCGGAGACGCTGCCCATGGCGACGTCCGCGCTGTCCCTCGGCGAGGGCCGCACCCCTCTGGTGCCGCTGACGGACGAGGTCTCGGCGAAGCTGGACTTCCTGATGCCGACACTGTCGTTCAAGGACCGGGGCGCGGTGCTGCTGGCCGAACTGGCGCTGCGCGTGGGCCCGCGCCGGGTGGTCGCCGACAGCAGCGGCAACGCGGGCACGGCGATCGCCGCGTACTGCGCCCGGGCGCGGCTGCCGTGCACGGTGTACGTCCCGCTCGGCACGTCGGCGAAGAAGCTGGAGCAGATCGAGGCGCACGGGGCCCGGGTGGAGCTGGTCGACGGCGGCCGCGACGCGGCCGGCCAGGCGGCGCAGCGGGCGGCGGACGAGCCGGACACCTTCTACGCCTCGCACGTCTTCAACCCGTACTTCCTGCACGGCACCAAGACCTACGTCCACGAGCTGTGGGAGGACCTCGGCGGGCGCCTGCCGGACGTCCTGGTCCTGCCGGTGGGCAACGGCACCCTGCTGCTGGGCGCCGCGCTGGCGATCGCCGAGCTGTTCGGGGCTGGTCTGCTGGACCGGCGCCCCGCGCTGTGGGCGGTGCAGGCCCAGGCGGTGGCCCCGCTCGCCCGCGCCTGGGCGGAGGGCGCGGAGGAACTCACCGGCACGACCCCGCAGGCCCCCACCCACGCCGAGGGCATCGCCATCCCCCGCCCGCCCCGGGCCCGCCAGATCCTGCGCGCGGTACGGGACTCGGGCGGCACCTTCCTGACCGTGGCGGAGGACCGCATCCGCCACGCCCAGCTGGACCTGGCCTCCCGCGGCCTGTACGTCGAGTCGACGAGCGCGGTCTGCTGGGCGGCGGTCCGCGACGGCGCCCTCGGCGGGAAGTCGGCGGTGGTCCCCCTGTGCGGCGCGGGCCTGAAGTCGGGCCTGGCCAGGCCGTAGCACGCGGCCGCGACCCGCCCCGCTCGGTCAGGCCGCTCGGTCAGGCCGTTCCGGCCTTCGCGTGCTCGGCGAGGCGCTGCTGTTCCTCCTCGACGATGCGGCGGGCGAGGCCGACGTCGGAGATGTCGACGGCGTCCGGGGTGGCGTCGGCCAGGTCGCTGCGCCGGGCGAAGGCGTCGAACAGGCGCTCCTTGCGCGCCAGGATGCGCAGCAGCCGGTCGTCGACGCTGTCGGCGGCCAGGAGCCGGTGGACCCGGACGGCCCGAATCTGGCCCATGCGGTGGACGCGGGCCACCGCCTGGTGCTCCACGGTCGGCTTGACCTGCGGTTCGCAGAGGATCACCACGGAGGCGGCCTGGAGGTTGAGGCCGACGCCGCCCGCCTCGATCTGGGAGAGCAGCACGGCGTGTCCGGGCACCGCGGTGAAGTCGTCGGCCAGTTGCTGCCGACGGACCGCCGGGACGCTTCCGGAGATGGGCCCGAGCGTGCCCTCCCCCAGGGCCGCGCGGACGCTGTCGAGCACGTCCCTGAAGTAGGAGAACACCACCACCTTCAGTCCGTTCACGGCGGCCTCGGCGACCAGTTCCCGCAGCCGCTGGAGTTTCGCGGACGTCTCCGGATCCGTGTACGCGGCCCGGCGCATCGCCATGAAGTTCCCCTCGGCGACCGCCTCCTGGTAGGCGGCCCGGTCGGCGGGCCGGAGCTCCACCCACTCGTCGGTGTGCACCAGCGCGGGCAGTTCGGTGAGCACGTCCTCCTGGTTGCGGCGCAGGTAGGCCGGGGCCACCGAGCGGCGGAAGGCGTGCGGTCCCGCGGCGGCGTCGGTGTCGCTGACCACGGGCACGAGGTCGGGGCGGAGGTGGCGCAGCAGGGCGCGGAACTCCTCGACCCGGTTCTCCATCGGCGTACCGGTCAGGAACAGCACCCGCTCGCAGCGTTCGGTCCACGCGGCGACCGAGCGGGACCTGCGGGTGTCCGGGTTCTTGACGTAGTGGGCCTCGTCGACGACGAGCATGCCCGGCGGCGTGCCGTCCGGGGCGGGCAGGGTGTGCAGGACGTCGAAGGTGGTGACGGCGACGCCGCCGCGCTCGTGCCACTCCGCGTGGGCGTCGTGCCGCTCCGGGCCGTGCACGGTGAAGGCGCGCAGGGTGCTGCGGGCGCGTATCTCCCGGGCCCAGTTGATGAGGACGCTGGCCGGGCAGACCACCAGGAAGTGGGTGTGGCCCTCGGCCGCGAGGTGGGCCAGCGCCGCGATGGCCTGGACGGTCTTGCCCAGGCCCATCTCGTCGCCGAGCACCACCCGTTGCTGGACGAGCGCGAAGCGGGCGCCGAACTCCTGGTAGCCGCGCAGGGAGACCCTGCGGTAGGTGTCGTCGAGCCGCTGGGCGTGGACCCGTTCGGCCACCTCCGACGGGACGAACCCCTCGCTCGCCGCGGCGTCCGGACGCTGCTCGGAGACCTCGGTGAGCCGGCCGTAGTACTCCGCGGGGCGCAGCTCGAAGTCGACCCAGGCCTCCAGGTCGGGGACGGCCGGGCGGAGCAGGTCGGTGGAGGCCTGGGCGAGCAGCAGACGTACGTCGGTGGCGGCCGCGTCGGCGAGCAGGTCACCCAGTTCGGCGGCCGCGGCGAGGGCACGCTCGCGGCGCTCGCGGCCGGCCAGCGCGAGCCGAAGCCGTCCACCGGCGGGGCGGGCCGCGGGCAGCAGCTCGCCCAGCCGGGTGTCCAGCCGCTCGGCGGCGTCCAGGGCGCGGGACAGCTCGGGGCCGGCCTCGACGAGCCGGTGCAGGGCGACCACCAGGGCCGTGGTGCGGGGCTCGGGGTGGTCGACGTCGACGCGCACGGTGACGGTTCCGGCCACGGCCCGCGCGATCTGCCGGGCGGCGGCCAGCGCCCGGTCGGCGGTCTGCTCGCCCACCCCGGGCACCTGCCGCAGCGCGTACCGGCTCGTCTCGTACACCGCGCGCACGGAACCAAAGCCGGCCTCCTCCATGGCGCCCAGGCGCAGACGTCCGTCGGTGGCGTCCTTGAGCCGCGCCACGGGGATGGACTCCAGCTCGCGGCCGACGAGTTCGGCCTGCAGGGGCTCGTAGGCCGCGCGGACGGCCGCCACGGCGCCGACGTGGTCCGCGCGCAGGCTCCGCGCCGCCTCGTGCAGCCCCGCACCCTGCTCGCACCACTCACGAATCCCGCGCCCGGCCCGCGGCGGAACCTCCCCCTGCATGCCACCCCCGTCTCCTCCTACCGCACAGGCCTCCCCTTCGTGCGGTGCGCGACCATCGTGGCACGCGGCACGCCGCACCTCGATGCTGCGCGTCAGCACTCGATGACGTTGACGGCGAGGCCGCCGCGGGCGGTCTCCTTGTACTTGACCTTCATGTCGCGGCCGGTGTCCCGCATGGTCCTGATCGCCTTGTCCAGGCTGACCTTGTGGGTGCCGTCGCCGGCCAGGGCGAGCCGGGCCGCGTTGATGGCCTTGACGCTCGCGACGGCGTTGCGTTCGATGCAGGGGATCTGCACCAGACCGCCCACCGGGTCGCAGGTGAGGCCCAGATTGTGCTCGATGCCGACCTCGGCCGCGTTCTCCACCTGGGTCGGGCTGCCGCCGAGCACTTCGCACAGCGCCCCCGCCGCCATGGCGCAGGCCGATCCGACCTCGCCCTGGCAGCCGACCTCGGCGCCGGAGATGGAGGCGTTCTCCTTGAACAGGATGCCGATGGCGGCGGCGGTCAGCAGGAAGCGGACGACGCCGTCGTCGTCGGCGCCGGGCACGAAGCGCGCGTAGTAGTGGAGTACGGCGGGCACGATCCCGGCCGCCCCGTTGGTGGGCGCGGTCACGACACGGCCGCCCGAGGCGTTCTCCTCGTTGACGGCGAGGGCGAACAGGTTCACCCAGTCCATGCCCCGCAGCGGGTCCGTGCTGTCGTGGCCGGCGGCGCTCAGCTCGCGGTGGAGCGCCGGTGCGCGGCGGGGCACCTTCAGGCCGCCCGGCAGCACGCCCTCGCGGCGGCAGCCGCGGTCCACGCACGCCCGCATGACCGACCACAGGTCGAGCAGTCCGGCGCGCACCTCGGCCTCGGGACGCCACGCCTGCTCGTTGGCGAGCATCACCGCGCTGATCGTCAGGTTCTCGCGGGCGCAGATCGCGAGCAGTTCGGCACCTGAGCGGAACGGGAAGCGCACGGGCGTGGTGTCCGGCACGACGCGGTCGGCGCCGGTGGCGTCCTCGTCGACGACGAAGCCGCCGCCGACGGAGTAGGGGGTACGGGCGGCCAGTTCCCGGCCGTCGGCGGCCAGGGCCCGAAACGTCATGCCGTTGGGGTGGGCGGGCAGGGACCTGCGCCGGTGCAGCACCAGGTCCCTGTCGGCGTCGAAGCGGATCCGGTGCTTGCCGCCGAGCAGCAGGCTGCCGTTGGAGCGTACCCGCGCGACCCGGTCGTCGGAGCGGTCGGTGTCGACGGTGGCCGGGTCCTCGCCCTGAAGGCCGAGGACGACGGCCTTGTCGGAGCCGTGTCCCCGGCCGGTGGCGCCGAGCGAGCCGTACAGCTCCGCCCGGACGCCGGCCACGTCGTCCAGCAGCCCGTCCTGCTCCAGCAGCCCGGCGAAACGCCGGGCCGCCCGCATCGGCCCCACCGTGTGGGAGGAGGAGGGGCCGATGCCGACCGAGTACAGGTCGAAGACGCTGAGGGCCATCAGGGCACCTCAGCGCCCTGGTACTCGCTCATCGCGTCGATGAGCCAGCGGGCCAGGTAGTCGGCGAACGAGGACCGGGGGAAGAGCCGGTACGTCGTGTCGTCGGCCTGCCAGAGCACCACCGGAACCGGTCCGACCCGCGTGGCCACGGCCCGGCCCGGCCCGAAGGAACGCGGGTGCAGGTCCAGGGGGCAGCCCTTTTCCAGGACCGCGCGGGCCGAGGGGCCGCTCAGCTCCAGCGTGGTCCGGTTCGCCGAGACGTCGACGACCGCGCCCGGGTCCCCGGCGAGCGCGTCCAGCAGTTCGGCGGCGAGCGCCGGCCCGTCGCTCAGGGACAGCACCAGCCATTCGTCCGGGCCGAGCCACACCGTGGTGTGCGGGCCGGTCCGCGCGGTCGCGCCGCAGTGGTCCGGCAGCGGTGCGCCGAGCACCGAGCCGATGCGGCCGGCTGCCTCGGCAGCGGGGTCGACGCGCAGGCTCACCATGGTGAGGAAGGACCACTCGGTCAGCGACACGCCCCGGGCGCCCGTGACGGTGGCGGCGCGCAGCCGCTCCTGAAGGTGCGCGAGGGGGCTGCGGCGCAGCGCCGCCGGTCCCGCGTCGATCGGCTCAGCCATCTCGCTTGGTCCCTTCGGGGTCGTAGAGCACGGGTTCGGCCACCAGGACGGGCACCAGGTCGTCGCCGACCGGGGCGATCAGGGTCTCGCCGATCCGGTTGCGTCCGTCGGCGACGAGCGCGAGGGCGAACGGCCTGCCGAGCGCCTGGCTGTGGTAGCTGGAGGTGACGTGGCCGAGCATCGGCACCGGTCCGTCCTGCGGGGTGACCGGGGTGTCCGGCGCGACGATCTGGGCGCCCTCCGGCAGCCGGGTGCTGCCGTCGGTGGGCAGCAGGCCGACCAGGTGCTTGCGGTCGGTGCGGGCGGTGTCGGGACGGCTGAAGGAGCGCTTGCCGATGAAGTCCTTCCGCTGGGAGACCGCCCAGGCCATGCCCGCGTCGTGCGGGGTGACGGTCCCGTCGGTGTCCTGGCCGACGATCACGTAGCCCTTCTCGGCGCGCAGGACGTGCATGGTCTCGGTGCCGTAGGGGGTGATGCCGTACGGCTGGCCGGCCGCGTGCACCTGCTCCCAGACGGCGAGGCCGTACCACGCGGAGACGTTGATCTCGTAGGCGAGTTCGCCGGAGAAGGAGATCCGGCAGACGCGGGCGGGGACGCCGGAGGCCAGCACGGTCTCGCGGAACGCCATGAACGGGAACGCCTCGTTGGACAGGTCCAGGTCGGGGGCGAGCCGGGCGACCACCTCGCGGGACCCGGGTCCTACGACGGCGATGGTGGTCCACTGCTCGGTCACCGAGGTGCAGTGCACGTCGAGTTCGGGCCACTCGGTCTGCAGCCACTCCTCCAGCCAGTCCAGTACGCCGGCGGCGCCGCCGGTGGTGGTGGTCATGAAGTAGCGGTTCTCGTCCAGGCGCAGCGTCACGCCGTCGTCGAAGATCATGCCGTCGGGCTTGCACATCACGCCGTAGCGGGCGGAGCCGGGCTTGAGCTTCTTGAAGGCGTTGGTGTAGACGCGGTTGAGGAACTCCCCCGCGTCCTTGCCCCAGATCTCGATCTTGCCGAGGGTGGAGGCATCCATGAAGGCGACGCCCTCGCGGGCCGCGCGGCACTCGCGGGCCACCGCGGCGTCCATGTCCTCCCCCTCCCTGGGGTAGTACCACGGCCGCTTCCACTGCCCGACGTTCTCGAACTCCGCGCCGTGGGCGACGTGCCAGCTGTGGACGGACGTCGTGCGCTCGGGGTCGAACAGGTCTCCGCGCTCGCGTCCGGCGAGGGCGGCGAAGGCGATCGGGGTGTACGGCGCCCGGTAGGCGGTGGTGCCGATCTCGCCCGGGGAGGAGCCGTCGCCGAGAGCGGCGGCGATCACGCCGATCGCGTTGACGCCGGAGGTCTTTCCCTGGTCGCCCGCAGTGCCGAGCGAGGTGTACCGCTTGACGTGCTCGACGCTGCGCATGCCGGCGCCGGTGGACCGCCAGACGTCGGCGACCGTGACGTCGCGCTGGTGGTCGACGAAGTGGGTCTCCCAGGTGCCGGGACCGCCGCCGGAGCCGTCGGAGCCGTTGCCGGGGGCGGGCACCAGCCACAGCGCGCGCACCGGACCACCGCGGCGGGCGCCGTCGGCCGGCGCGGCGGGGACGGGCACCGGAAAGCCGGCGTCCGTGGCGGCCCGCGCACCGGCCCGCGCCCCTTCGGCGAGCGCGCCGTCGAGGTCGTAGGTCCCGCGGGCGGCTCCGGCGACGTGCTGGTCGCGGACCGTGGAGCCGGGGACGAAGGCGGCCAGGTCCTCGTCCCAGCGCAGCTTGCCCTGGCGCTGGCTGTGCAGGTGCACCACCGGGCTCCAGCCGCCCGAGACGGCGAGCAGGTCGCAGTCGAACGAGAGGGGCTCGCCGGTGAGTTCGCCGTCGTCGTCGAGGGCCTGGACCGTGACGCCGGTGAGCCGCCTCTCGCCCGCCGTGCCGGTCACCGCGCTGCCGGTCAGCACCTCGACACCGGTCGCCGCGGCCACCTCGGCCGCCCGCTGTGACAACCGGGGCCGCGCGTCGACGACGGCGGCGATCACGGCCCCGGCCGCGTGCAGGTCGGCCACCGTGTCGTAGGCGCTGTCGTGGGTGGTGCTCACGACGGTGCGCGTGCCCGGGACCACCGCGTAGCGGTTGACGTAGGTGCGCACGGCGGAGGCGAGCATCACGCCGGGGCGGTCGTTGCCGGCGAACACCAGTGGCCGTTCGTGGGCGCCGGTGGCCAGGACCACCTGGCGGGCCCGGATGTGCCACAGCCGCTGGCGCGAGACGCCCTCGGACGGGTCGGGGGCGCCGGCGCCGAGGTGGTCGGTGCGCCGCTGGAGGGCCAGGACGTAGTTGTCGTCGTAGGAGCCGAAGGCGGTGGTGCGGTGCAGTACGACGGCCTCGGGGGCGGCGTCGAGGGCCGCGCGTGTCTCGGCGACCCACTCCAGGGCACTGTGCGCGCCGACCGTCTCGGTGCGGCCGGACAGCAGCGAGCCGCCGGGTTCGGGCTGGTCGTCGACGAGGATCACCCGGGCGCCGGAGCCGGCCGCCGCGGCGGCGGCCGCGAGTCCGGCCGGGCCCGCGCCGACGACCAGGACGTCGGTGTGCACGTACTTCTTGTCGTAGCCGGCGGGGTCGGGGTTCGGGTCGAGCCGGCCCATCCCGGACAGGGTCTTGGCGTCCAGGCCGTCGTACAGTTCGACGGTCGTGGCGGGCAGCATGCCCTCCGAGCACGGTCCTTCGAGCTGGAGCAGGGCGTTGGACTCCTCCACGCCGGCGGAGACGATGCCGCGCGGGCGGCCCCGGTACACGGACGGGGCGACCTCGACCACGCCGCAGGCCAGCATCGCGGAGGCGACGGTGTCACCGGGGTGGCCGGTCAGCTCGTGTCCGTCGACGGTGAACCGCAGCACCGTGCCGCGGTCGACGCGGCCGCCGTGCGGCAGCCGGAATTCCTGGTCGGTCATCGGTTCCCTCCGGCCGGGTCGGCCACCTGGCGAAGCTCGTTCCGCCCGGGAAGTCCGGGACGTTCGGGAAGTCCGGGGATCTCGGGACGGGGCTCGTCGAGCCGGTAGACGGCGAGCACCTCGTAGGTGACGGTGTCGCGTACGACGTTGAACCAGCGGCGGCAGCCGGTGGAGTGCACCCACCGCTCGGCGAAGGGCCCCTTGGGGTTGTCCCGGTAGAAGACGTACTCGGCCCACTGCTCGTCGGTCAGCTCCCCGGGGGTCTCCGGGAAGGGGATGTGGGCCTGGCCGCCGTAGTGGTACTCGGTCTCGTCCCGTGGACCGCACCAGGGGCAGTTCAGCAGCAGCACGGTGTCCTCCTCTCAGTGGGCCACGGCCGCGGCGCCGTGCTCGTCGATCAGGGCGCCCGTGGTGAACCGGTCCAGGGCGAAGGGCCTGTTCAGCGCGTGCGGCTCACCGGTGGCGATGGTGTGGGCGAAGGTCCAGCCGGCGGCCGGGGTCGCCTTGAAACCACCGGTTCCCCAGCCGCAGTTGACGTAGAGGTTCTCCACCGGTGTGGTGCCGATGATCGGGGAGGCGTCCGGGGTGACGTCGACGATGCCGCCCCAGGTGCGCAGCACGTGCGCGCGGGCGAAGATCGGGAACAGCTCGACGGCGGCGGCCATCTGGTGCTCGATCACGTGGAACGAGCCGCGCTGGCCGTAGCCGTTGTACGCGTCGACGCCTGCGCCCATCACCAGCTCGCCCTTGTGCGCCTGCGAGACGTAGACGTGCACGTGGTTGGACATCACGACGGTGGGGTGCACCGGCTCGTGCAGTTCGGAGACCAGCGCCTGCAGCGGGTTCGACTGCACCGGCAGCCGGAACCCGGCCCGCTCGGCGAGGACACCGCTGTGCCCGGCGGCCGCGAGACCGACCCGGCCGGCCAGGATGCGGCCCCGGCTGGTCTCGACGCCGACGACCCGGTCGCCGTCCTTGACGAAGCCGGTGACCTCGCAGTTCTGGATGAGGTCGACGCCCATCTCGTCGGCGCGGCGGGCGAGCGCCCAGGCGACGTGGTCGTGCTTGGCGATGCCGGCGCGCGGCTGGTAGGTGCCGCCGAGCACCGGGTAGCGGGTGTCGGGCGAGGTGTTGAGGATCGGGCAGACCTTGGCGACCTCGTCGGTGTCGAGCCACTCGGCGTCGACCCCGTTGAGGCGGTTGGCGTGGACGCGGCGCACGCTCTCGCGGACGTCCTGCAGGGTGTGCGCGAGGTTGAGGACGCCGCGCTGGCTGAACAGGAAGTCGTAGTCGAGCTCCTCGGGCAGCCCTTCCCACAGCTTCAGGGCGTGCTCGTAGATGGCCGCGCTCTCGTCCCACAGGTAGTTGGACCGGATGATGGTGGTGTTGCGGGCCATGTTGCCGCCGGCCAGCCAGCCCTTCTCCAGGACGGCCACCTTGGTGATGCCGTGGACCTTGGCGAGGTAGTAGGCGGTGGCCAGGCCGTGGCCTCCGGCACCGACGACGACGACGTCGTAGGAGGGGCGCGGGTCGGGGGTGCGCCAGAGCCAGTCGGGGTGCTCCGGGAGGAGTGTGGCGGTCATCCGCGGGTTCCGTTCTGCTCGGCGGGTCCGGTCGGACCGGCGTCCGTGCGTGGACCCGCGTTCGCGCTCGGGCCGGCGGGGGCGGTCCGGCCGTCGGGGGCGGTCCCCTCGGCGTAGAGCGGGAACTTCTCGGCGAGGGCGGTGACCCGGCCGCGCAGCAGGGCGGCGCCCTCGTCGGTGAGGTCCTCCTCCTTCAGGGCGCGGGCGATGATGTCGGCGACCTCGCGGAACTCCTCCGCCCCGAAGCCCCGGGTGGCCAGGGCGGGGGTGCCGATCCGCAGGCCGGAGGAGACCATCGGCGGGCGGGGGTCGAACGGCACGGCGTTGCGGTTGACGGTGATGCCGACGCGGTGGAGCCGGTCCTCGGCCTGCTGTCCGTCCAGCGCGGAGTCGCGCAGGTCGACCAGGACCAGGTGGACTTCCGTGCCGCCGGTGAGGACGGAGATCCCGGCCTCGGCGACGTCGTCGGCGAGCAGCCGGCCGGCCAGGATCCGGGCGCCCTCCAGGGTGCGCCGCTGGCGCTCCTTGAACTCCTCGCTCGCGGCGACCTTGAAGGCGACCGCCTTCGCCGCGACGACGTGCTCCAGGGGCCCGCCCTGCTGGCCGGGGAAGACCGCGGAGTTGATCTTCTTCGCGAGTCCGGCCCGGCTGAGGATCACACCGCCGCGGGGGCCGCCGAGCGTCTTGTGGGTGGTGGTCGTCACGACGTCCGCGTACGGCACGGGGCTGGGGTGCAGTCCGGCCGCGACCAGTCCCGCGAAGTGCGCCATGTCGACCATGAGGTACGCGCCGACCTCGTCGGCGATGCGCCGGAAGGCGGCGAAGTCCAGTCGGCGGGGATAGGCCGACCAGCCGGCCACGATCAGCTTCGGCCGGTGCACGCGGGCCAGTGCGGCCACCTCGTCCATGTCGACGCGCAGGTCGGACTCGCGGACGTGGTAGAGCACGACGTGGTAGAGCCTGCCGGAGAAGTTGATCCGCATGCCGTGGGTGAGGTGGCCCCCGTGCGCCAGGTCGATCCCGAGGATCGTGTCCCCGGGATCGAGCAGAGCGGACATCGCGGCGGCGTTGGCCTGGGCGCCCGAGTGCGGCTGGACGTTGGCCGCCTCCGCGCCGAAGAGGGCCTTGACCCGGTCGATCGCGAGCTGTTCGACGACGTCGACGTGCTCGCAGCCGCCGTAGTAGCGGCGGCCGGGGTAGCCCTCGGCGTACTTGTTGGTCAGGACCGAGCCCTGGGCCTGCATCACGGCCGCCGGCGCGAAGTTCTCCGACGCGATCATCTCGAGTGTCGACTGCTGGCGCCTCAGCTCGTCGGAGACGGCGTCGGCGATCTCGGGGTCCAGCGCGGCCAGGGGGAGGGAGAGAAGGCCGCTGTCCTCCGTCGTCGACGGACTCGCTGCCATAGTGAGCACCACCTTAGTATGCGACTGCTCCTCAATTGATATATCAGTTGGTGCGGTAACGTAGGTCAGCCGACGGAACGGGTCAAGGGGGTAGCGCGATGAACCAGGCAGAGGCCTCACCGGCGCCCGCCGAGGAGACGCTCACCCTTGCCGAGCGCGCGTACCGCGACATCCGCGACCGGCTGATCATGCTGGAGATCCCGCCCGGCGCCCCGGTGAACGAGGACCTGCTCGCCCAGAGCGTCGGCTTCGGGCGCACCCCGGTGCGCGAGGCCCTCAAGCGGCTCCAGTACGAGCGGCTGATCGTGGCCTACCCGCGGCGCGGCACCTTCGCCACCGAGGTCAACATCACCGACCTCGCCCACATCTCCGAGGTGCGGCGCCGGCTGGAGCCGATGGCGGCGGCCTGCGCGGCCGAGCGCGCCACGGCCGCCGACCTCGAGGCGCTGGGCACGCTGCTGCGGCGACTGGAGGGCGAGGACACCTCCGGGCAGGGCGCGGACGCCCTGATGCGCCTCGACCTGCGGGTGCACCGCGCCATCTACGCCGCGACCCACAACCCGCACCTCGAGGACACCCTCATCCGCTACGACAACCTGGCCACCCGGATCTGGTGCCTGTTCGTGAACCGGCTGCCCGGCATGGCGGGGCACGTCGTGGAGCACGGACCGCTGCTGCGGGCCATCGCCGAGGGCGACCCCGACAAGGCCTCGGAGCTGGCGCGAAGCCATGTCGTGGGCTTCGAACGCGCGATCCGCGAAGCGATCTGAACGCGCGACCCGAGCGCGCCACCTCCCCCAGCCGCCAACCCCGGGTCGGCGGCTTGTTGCTTTTCACGCAACAGGGATGCACAGTCACGGAGGCTGCGAGTGAATCTCTTGCGGAATCTCAGGACTCGACCTACGTTGTGCAACACCGTTGCTGGATATGCAACTCCATGTTGGGGAGTCCGTTCCATGAACGACCAGCCAAGCGCCCCGGCGCGGCCCCAGCCGCCCGATCCACCCCCGCCGCTCGCCCCCTCCGCCCACGACGTGGCGGGCTCGCCCGCCGACAGCACCGCGGTACGCCGGCGGGTGGTGGCGGCCAGTTTCATCGGGAACTTCGTCGAGTGGTTCGACTACGCCGCCTACGGCTATCTGGCGGCGACCATCTCCACCGTCTTCTTTCCCGACACCGACCGCACGACGGCCCTGCTGGCGACCTTCAGCGTCTTCGCCGTCTCCTTCTTCGTCCGCCCCCTCGGCGGCTTCGTCTGGGGGCACATCGGCGACAAGGTCGGCCGGCGCAGCGCGCTCTCCCTGTCCATCGTGATCATGTCGGTGGCGACCTTCTGCGTCGCCCTGCTGCCCACGTACCACGCGGTCGGCCTGTTCGCCCCGCTGCTGCTTCTGGTGGTCCGGGTCGTCCAGGGGTTCTCCGCCTCCGGTGAGTACGCCGGCGCCTCCGCCTTCCTGGTCGAGTACGCGCCCGCCGGACGGCGCGGCCTGTACGCGTCCGTGGTCCCGGCCAGCACCGCCTCGGGACTGCTGCTCGGCTCCCTGCTCGCGGCCCTGCTCACCGGAGTCCTCTCCGAGGGCCAGATGCACACCTGGGGCTGGCGCCTGCCCTTCCTGCTCGCCGCCCCGATGGGCCTGATCGGCCGCTACATCCGGATGCGGCTGGAGGACACTCCCGCCTTCCGTGCCCTGGAGGAGCAGCAGGACGTCGCACGGACCCCGGCCAGGCGGATGCTGCGCGCCAACCGGCGCCCGCTGGTCCTCGCGATGGGCGCCACCGTGCTCAACGCGGTCGGCTTCTACATGCTGCTCAGCTACATGCCGACGTACCTGTCGGAGGAACTCCACTTCGGCACCACCGAGTCGTTCCTCGCCACCACCGTCTCCCTCACGGCGTACATCGCCTTCGTCTTCTTCACCGGCCTCGCCTCGGACCGGTTCGGCCGGAAGAAGATGCTGATCACCGCGTCCGTGCTGTTCACGCTGTGCACCGTGCCGGCGTTCATGCTGCTGGACGGGGGCGGGCTGGTGACCGTCATCGCGATCCAGGTGCTGCTCGGCGCCATGCTCACCCTCAACGACGGGACGCTGCCGAGCTTCCTCGCCGAGCAGTTCCCGACCCGGGTCCGCTACAGCGGCTTCGCCATCAGCTTCAACGTGGCGAACGCCCTCTTCGGCGGCACCGCGGCGTTCGTCGCCACGCTGCTCATCTCCTGGACCGGCAGCAGCCTGTCCCCCGCCTGGTACCTCGTCGCCGCCGCGCTGGTCTCGCTCTGGGCCGTCCTGGCCTCGAAGGAGACCTCACGCGAGCCGCTCCGCGAGCGCTGAGGACCGAGGACCGAGGACCACCAGGCCCACCCACCCCACCGCACCGCTCTCCTTCCCCAGCCGAAGGAGAGAAGCCGAACCGATGAGAACCGATGAGAACCGATGAGAAGGAGTACCCGTGTCCGCTGCCGACCTCGAGCGACTGAAGCTGATCCGCAACGGTGAGAAGGAGCGACTGACCTTCTCCGACGCCGAGATGGAGCGCCGGCTGTCGATGCTCCGCAAGGCGATGGCCGAAACGGGCGTCGACGTCGCCCTGTTCACCTCGTACCACAACATCAAGTACTACTCCGACTTCCTCTACACCTCCTTCGGCCGCCCCTACGCGCTGATCGTCACGGCCGACGACCAGATCACCGTCTCCGCCAACATCGACGCCGGCATGCCGTGGCGGCGCACCTTCGGCGACAACGTCGTCTACACCGACTGGCACCGCGACAACTACATCCACGTCATCAAGGAGACGCTCAGGGGGCGGGCCGTCACGCCGCGCCGGATCGGCGTCGAGCACGACAGCCTGCCGCTCGACACCCTGCGGAAGTTCGAAGCCGCTTTCTCCGGCGCGGAGTTCGCCGACATCGCGCAGGCCGCCATGCGGCAGCGGATGGTCAAGTCGGACGAGGAGATCGCCCTGATCAAGGAGGGCGCGCGGGTCGGCGACCTGGGCGGTGAGGCCATCCGCGCGGCCATCCACGAGGGTGTCCCGGAGTACGAGGTCGCGCTGGCGGGCACCGACGCCATGGTCCGCGAGATCGCCCGCGCGTACCCGCACACCGAGATCCGGGACACCTGGGTGTGGTTCCAGTCGGGCATCAACACCGACGGCGCCCACAACTGGCCCACCACGCGCAAGGTGGGCCGCGGCGACATCCTCAGCCTCAACTGCTTCCCAATGACCTCGGGTTACTACACCGCACTGGAACGGACCCTGTTCTACGGCGAGCCCGACGCCCGGTCCCTCCAACTGTGGGAGATCAACGTCGAGGTGCACCGGCGCGGTCTGGAACTGATCAGGCCCGGGATCAGCTGCGCGGAGATCGCCCACACGCTCAACGAGATCTACATCGGCCACGGCCTGCTGCCCCACCGCACCTTCGGCTACGGCCACTCGTTCGGCGTGCTGTCCCACTACTACGGCCGTGAGGCGGGGCTCGAACTGCGCGAGGACATCGACACCGTGCTCGAACCGAACATGGTGGTGTCCATGGAGCCGATGATCATGATGCCCGAGGGCGAGCCGGGCGCCGGTGGTTACCGTGAGCACGACATCCTGGTCGTGACCGAGAACGGTGCCGAGAACATCACCAAGTTCCCCTTCGGCCCGGAGCACAACATCCTGGGCGTCTGACCGGGAACCCGACGGCACGTGCCGAGCTCCCGCGGAACCGCCCGGGCGGTTCCGCGGGAGCTCGGCGTGTTCTCTTCTGCCTTGCTCTGCTCGTCAGTTCTGCGCGTTCGGCGCTACCCGTTGCCGGTGGCGAGCGAGGCGGGCGCCTCGATCCGTGCGATGTGCCGGATCTCCTCGACGGCTCCGGCCGTGTGGGCCGCGATCTCCCCCAGCGTGGTGATCCACATGCCGTCCAGGGCGCGCACGTCCTCGATCAGCCGCTCCAGCGCCGCCGCCCGGGAGGGGCGGCCGGAGATGAACGGGTGGTTGGTCAGGACGAAGCAGCCGTTCTCGGCGTGGTGCGCCTGCGCCTCCAGCAGCCACATCTCGTGCACCTTGCGCGGGCTCTCGATCACCCCGCTGCCCGTCCAGCCGGGGTAGAAGGCGTACTGCTCCCAGTCGTCCAGCCCCCAGTCGACCGGGATCTCGACCAGGTCGCCCGCCGTGTCGGTGCCGCGCAGCCGGTACGGGGTGTCGTCGTCGAGCAGACTGGAGTCGTACCGGAAACCGCGCTCGACGAGCAGGTCGGGGGTGTGCCAGTTCATCTCCCACCACGGGGCCCGGTAGCCGGCCGGGCGGACGCCGAGCCGCTCCAGCGCCTCCAGGCCGCGGTCGAGGTACGCGGCCTCCCGCGCCGCGTCGATGCCCTGCATCGGCTCGTGGAGATAGCCGTGGTGCGCCACCTCGTGCCCCTCGTCGACGATGCTCCGCACCATGTCCGGATAGGTGTCGGCGGTGAACCCCGGGACGAAGAACGTGGCCTTCACGTCCTGCCGCCGCAGCAGGCGCAGCAGCCTGGGCACGCCGACCCGCGGGCCGTAGGCCTGGTGGGTCATCAGCGACATCCGCGACGAGGCGGAGGGGTCGTGCGCGAGGACGCACGACTCGGCGTCGACGTCGAAGGTGAACGCGGCGGCGGCGCGGCGGCCGTCAGGCCAGGGGAAGTTCATCGTCGGTCCTCTCCGGGGCGAAAGGGAGTGCGGCGGACGAGGCCGGGCGTGCCGCACGCGGTCCGAGCACCGCGTAGACCGTCGCGCTGGTGACCCCGCCGGCCAGCCACGACAGGTCCACCCCGCCGAGGGCGGCGGCGACGGGCCCCTGGAAGACCGGGATCACCCCGTACATGAACAGCCAGGTGGCGAGGACGCCGGTGAAGAACGCGGTGTAGCCGGCCCAGTTGACGTCGGGCAGCCGCCTGGTGCCCACGGGGTCGAAGAGCCGCTCGACCTGGATCGAGCCGCGTTCGACGCGGTAGTAGTGGACGAGCATGATGCCGCCCCACGTGGACACCCAGGCCACCAGGCCGACCAGCCAGGTGTCGAGCACGGAGGCGAAGTCGGACTGGTAGACGAAGAAGACCACGGCGGCCATGGACAGCACGCCGACCACACTGCTCAGCGTGCGCCGCGGGATCCGGACGTCGAGGGCCTGGGTGGCGACGGTGAACGTGTAGATGTTCAGGATGTTGGTCGCGATGGGACCGTGCAGCACGAGCAGCAGCACGGGGATGGCGAGCGCCCCGAAGTTGTCGACGATGAGGCGGCCCGGGTCGACGGAGCCGTTCTTGGTGGCGAGGGTGGCGCCGAGCACCCCCAGCCACACCACGGGGACGAACTGCCCCAGGGTGCTGGCCAGATAGAGCCTGCCGCGGGGCATGTCCCTGCTGACGAAGCGCGAGTAGTCCGCGGCGTAGGTGAACCAGGTGATGCCCCAGCCGATGCCGATCGCGGTCATCACGCCGGTCATCGCGGCCAGTCGCGCCCCTCCGCTGAGCACGTGCCCGGGAGGACCCGCGTACGACCAGTCGATGTGGAGGAAGAACCACGCCACCACGGACATGGCCACCAGCACCACGATGGTGGGCGGCACCGTCCAGCGTTCGAAGGCGGAGATCGCACGGTAGCCGAGCCAGGAGATGCACACCTGGACCGCCATGACCACGGCCGCGACCACGATCTTCCACAGATGGTTGGACGCGTGCGGATCGACCAGGCCGATCTTGCCCAGCAGGGCCATGACCAGGTCCAGGATGATCCAGGTGTTGACCGAGCTCCAGCCGATCGCCAGGAGCGCCTGGATGGCGGCGGGCAGGTAGTTGCCGCGGCGGCCGAAGGCGGCGCGCCCCAGGACCATGCCGGTCACGCCGGTGCGCTGGCCCATGAGGACGAAGACGCCGAAGAAGGCCATGCCGATGAGGTTGCCGACGACCAGCACGGTGAGCGTGTCGGACAGGCCCAGACCGAGCTGGATGCCGAGCGCGCCCAGGACCCAGTTGATCGGGGCGATGTTGGCGCCGCACCAGATCCAGAACTGGCCGGAGACGCTGTGGGTCCGGGCCGACTCCGGGACGGGCTGCAACGCGGCCTCGACCTCGGGGACGGTGGACGGTGGCGGGGACGAGGGTGCGGAGGAAGCAGACATGGGTGGACCCCCAGGTTGAGGCGGCCTGTTCGCACACTGGGGCGGGCCGCTTGCCCCGCAATCCTGGTGGTCCCGGTCACACGGAACAAGAAACGATCTGTCATACAGTCGTCCCGCCGTGCTAAACAAATCGTCATGCTGATGTCGCTCTCGCGGGTCCTCGCCCATCCGAGCCTCGCACCGGCGCGGCCACGGGTCCTGGCCGGAGCACGGGGCCTGGAGCGGACCGTGCGCTGGCTCCACTCCAGCGAGGTCCTGGAGGTGGCGCCGCTGCTGCGCGGCGGTGAGCTGCTGCTGACCGGCGGCACCATGCTGGCCCGCGCGAGGGAGGACGAGCAGCGCGCGTACGTCCGGAGCCTGTCCGTGCGGGGAGTCGCGGGCGTCGCGATCGAGACCGGCGGCGAGCTGCCGGAGGTTCCGGCGCCGCTCGTCGAGGAGGCGGCCGCGCGGGACTTCCCGGTCGTCGAACTGCGGCGGGTGGTCCCGTTCGTGGAGGTCGCCGAGGTGATCAACGGCGCCCTGATCAACGACTCCGTGGCGCGGCTGCGTTCGGTGGACGCGCTCTCCCAGGAGCAGTCCGAGCTGCTCGCCGAGGGCGGTGGCGTACAGGAGGTGCTGGACGCGCTGGTGCGGCACACGTCGACGACGGCCGCCGTCTTCGACGCGAACGACCGGCTCATCACCGTCAGCGGCCCGGCCCGGGACCCCGGCGGCGGGCCCGCACGGGAGGAGCCGAGTCCCTTCGACGGCATGGGGACGCGGCTGACGATCCGCGGGGTCCCCGCGGCCACCCTCGTGCTCTACCCGGACGCCGACGCGGACGTCGAGACGCTGGAACTGGCGCAGGACCGGACGGTGGAGGCCCTGAAGCTGGCACTGCTGCGGTTCCGGCCGCCGGGCCCACGGGAGTTCGCCGCGAGTGAACTCGTCCGGCTGGCCGCGGCGGACGGCGCCCCTCCGCAGCGGATCCGCCGGCTGGGCGTGTCGATCGGTCTCAGCGCCGACGCGCCGGTCATCGGGGTGGCCGCCCGCGCCACCGGGCCGTCGGCCGAACTGCGCCGCCTGGACGACCTGCTGTCCCACTACGGCCGGACCGCGGTCGACGTGCCGTCCCCGCTCGCCGTGCACACCCTCCTGTCACTGCGGAACCGCGGCGGCGCCGCCGGCCTGCGGGCCCGGCTCGTCGCCGACCTCACCGAGTGGCGCTCGTCCGACCGGACGGCGATCGCGGTCGGCCCGCTGATGCCGGCCCTGGAGGACGCGGCCGTCTCGCTGGGCGCGGCGCTGGAGTGCCTGCGCCACCCCACGCGGGCGTTCCGGGCCGGGGTGGTCGACGCCACCGAACTGAGCACGGAGCGGCTGCTGCTCGACGACGAGCTGCGCATGCCGGCGGAGCGGCTCGTACGGGAACAGCTCGGGCTCCTGCTCACCCTGCGGCACGAGGAACGCGACCTCCTGCTCACCACCCTGGAGACGTATTTCGAGTCCGGCTTCAACAAGACCCGCACGGCGGCGGAACTGCATCTGCAACGCCAGTCCCTCTACGCGCGGTTGCAGCGCGCCTTCGACCTCCTGGGCGGCGACCCGACGGGCACGCCCCGGGCCCTGGCCCTGCACCTGGCGCTGCGCGTCCACCGCCACCTCGTCTGACCGCGGCCGTCGCCGGGGCCGGTGGGCCGACGGGCGGGTGGGCCGACGGGCCGGCGGGCAGGTTGTCAGTGCTTGCCGGCCCGCCGTGCGCCGGTTCAGTCGTCGGATCGCTGCTCGCGCCGTGGGCCCACGAGCCGTTCCGGGTCGCCGAGCAGGGCGAGCAGGGTCCCGTCGTCGAGCAGGTTCCGGGTGCGGATCTCCTCGACCACACCGGTTCCGTTGCGCAGCGCCGCCTGCGCCACCTCGGTCGCCCGGTGGTACCCCAGGTGCGGCACCAGCGCGGTCACCAGCCCGATCGACCGCTCGACATCCGCCCGCAGCCGGTCCCGGTCGGCGGTGATGCCGTGCACGCACCTGGTCGCCAGCAGGCGGCAGGCCGCGGTCAGTTCGGTCACGCCCTGGAACAGGCAGCGGGCGACGACCGGTTCGAAGGCGTTCAGCTGGAGCTGCCCCGCCTCGGCGGCCATCGACACCGTGACGTCGTTGCCCACCACGCAGAACGCGACCTGGTTCACCATCTCCGCGATCACCGGGTTCACCTTGCCCGGCATGATGCTCGACCCCGCCTGCACCGCGGGCAGCCGGATCTCGGCCAGGCCGGCCCGCGGCCCCGAGGACAGCAGCCGCAGGTCACTGGCCACCTTGGACAGGGTGACCGCCGTGCGTTTGAGCATCCCCGAGAACTGCACGAGCGCGCCCACGTCCTGCGTGGCCGCCACCAGATCCGCGGCGGAGACGAACGGCCGGCCGGTGAGCGCCGCCAGGTGCCGGGTGGCCAGCCGGGCGTAGCCGTCGGGGGCGTTCAGCCCGGTGCCGATCGCCGTGCCGCCCAGGTTGACCTCGAGGAGCAGGTCCCGGGCCTCGCGCAGCCGCTGCTGGTCCTCGGCCACCATGACGGCGAACGCGCCGAACTCCTGTCCCAGGGTCATCGGCACCGCGTCCTGCAACTGGGTCCGGCCCATCTTGAGGAAGTCCGCGAACTCCGCCGCCTTGGCCCGGAACGCGTCCTCGAGCAACGCCAGCGCGGCGAGCAGGTCGTCGGCCGCCTCGCAGAGCCCCACCCGCAGTGCCGTGGGGTAGGCGTCGTTGGTGCTCTGGCCGAGGTTGACGTGAGCGTGCGGGTCGAGGTGCCCGTAGTCGCCCCGGGGGCGGCCCAGGATCTCCAGGGCCCGGTTGGCGATCACCTCGTTGGCGTTCATGTTGGTCGAGGTGCCGGCCCCGCCCTGCACGACGTCGACCACGAACTCCTCGTGCAGGTCCCCCTTCCGGATCTGCTCGCAGGCCTCGACGACGGCCCGCGCCCGGGACGCGTCGAGGAGACCGAGGTCCCGGTTGGCGAGCGCGGCCGCCTGCTTGACCGCGGCGAGCGCGCTCACCAGGTGGGGGTACGACGAGATCGGCGTGCCCGACACCGGGAAGTTCTCCAGGGCGCGGGCGGTGTGGATGCCCCAGCGCACGCCGTCGGGCACGTCGAGGCGACCGATCAGGTCCCGCTCGGTGCGAAACGAGGTCGTCATGCCGCCCCGCCTTTCTGTTCGGTCATCGGGCGGCCTGCCTGCCGTCGAGCAGCCGTCCGCGCAGGTCGTCGAGGGTGGCCAGGTCGAGACAGGTCCAGGCCATGGCGAGGGCGCCGTCGAGGACCGCCCGGTCGGCGGCCGGCCCGGCGCAGTGCGCGGCGAACTCCTTCTGGTGGTTGACCGCCGGGAGCGAGTCGATGCCCAGGTACGGGTGGATGGCCGGCACCCGGTGCGAGACGTTGCCCATGTCCGTGGACGCCCGGTTCATCCGGGAGTCCGCGCTCGGTTCGGGGAACGCGCGGCCCAGCGCGGTGGCGTTGCCGACGTAGAGCGCGAGCAGGTCCTCGTCGTTGACGAAGTCGGCGTAGGGCGGGCTCTCCGGCTCGATCTCCAGCCGGCAGTCCGTCGCGAGGGCCCCGGCCTCGAAGCACCGGTGCACCCGGGTCTCGAGTTCCGCGAGGTCGGCCAGGTTCTCCGCGCGCACGTACCAGCGGCCCTCGGTCAGCTCGGGAATCGCGTTCGGGGCCTCCCCGCCGCGGGTGACGATGCCGTGCACCCGGGTCCCCGCGCCGAGCTGCTGACGCAGCAGCCCGATCGCCGTCTGGGCGACGGTGAACGCGTCCGCGGCGTTGCGCCCGTACTCGGGGTAGGCCGCCGCGTGGGAGGCCCGCCCGTGGTAGCGGATCCTGTGGTGCGCCACAGCGAAGGGCTCGGCCCGGGCGACGTCGAGCGGGCCGGGGTGGATCATCATGGCGGCGTGCACGCCGTCGAACCCGCCCCGGTCGAGCATCAGGATCTTCCCGCCGCCGCCCTCCTCGGCCGGGGTGCCGAGCACGGTGACGGTCAGCCCGGCCTCGTCCGCGAGGTCGGCCAGCAGCCCGGCGGCGCCCACTGCCGCGGCGGCGATGACGTTGTGCCCGCAGGCGTGTCCGAGGCCGGGCAGCGCGTCGTACTCGGCGCAGACCGCGACGTTGAGCGGGCCGCTGCCGATCCGGGCCCGGAACGCGGTCGGCAGCCCGCAGAACTCCGGCTCGACGGTGTAGCCGAGGCCCTCGAGCTCCTCGGCGACCCACCGCGCCGCACGGTGCTCCTCCCAGGCGACCTCGGGGTGGGCGTGCAGGCGGTGGGACAGGCGCAGCAGCTGGTCGGACAGACCGGGCAGCCGCGCCGCCGCCCGGTCCTTGAGCGTGCTCACAGGTCACCCGGTACGCCGTAGCTCGGCGCCTCGGTGGGGTTCAGCGCCCGGGACAGGTAGTCCCGCTTCTCCTTCGCCCACCGCCGCCACAGCTGTGCGAGCTCGCCCATCGGGTCGTCGTCCGCCCAGTCCACCCGCAGGTCGGTGACCGGCCAGCTCACCTCGTGCACGACGACGAGGCCCGCCGAGTGCTCCGGGCCCTCCTCGCCGCCGGCGTCCCGGCCGGCGAGCAGTCCGGCCAGCAGCCGCTCCTCGAACTCGGCACCGGCGGCCCGCTCGTAGGCGGCCAGCATGGCGTCCACCACGCCGGGGTCCGAGAGCAGGTTGCCGGCCGCGACCACACCGTCGCCCTCGACGGCGCGGTGGGTGCCCAGCGTGCCCTCGCCGGAGAACGCGGCGGTCCGCCCCCGCGCGTCCACCACCGCCAGTTGCCGGTAGCCGCTGTGCTCGTCCGAGGCGACGGCGGCCGCGACCGCGTGCCCGGGGTCCACGCCCTCCGCCAGCAGCCCCAGCAGCCGCGGCCCGAGCGCCGGGTTGGTGACGTTCTGCGAGGCGGCGGCTCCGACACCGCTGCGGACGTGAGCGCACCGCGCGGCGACCGCGGGGCTCGAAGAGGTGACGACGACACCGAACGCGCCGGTGGTCGCGTCACGGGCGATGAGGGAAAACGTCATGGGTGATCCTCCCTGTGCGGGCGCGCGGCGCGGTCAGCGCGACGCGTCGACCTTGTCGGACAGCTCGGCCGCCGCCTTGACCAGGTCCAGCGGGCCGTTGAAGTCGAAGTTGCGGTACACCGCGCCGAGTTGGGCGAACGGCGGGGACTGTGCGAACAGCTGGAACGTCAGCCGGTGCCCGGCGTAGTCGCTGTTGAGCAGGTCGCGGGCGAAGGCCAGCAGCCGGCGCCGGTCCTCGGCCACCCAGTTCTCGTTGACCGTGTAGTACTTCTCCAGCCACGGGGCGACCTCGGGGTCCGCGAACGTCGCCGCGTCCGGGGTGATGCAGATCTGGCCGCCGCACAGCTCGCGGGCGGTGTGCATCATGACCGGGAGCTGGGACAGCGCGACCACACGCCCGGTGTAGAGGAGGGACTGGTTCGGCATCAGCAGGCCGCCCGGGCTCGGCTCGGCCATCGCGATCGCGGCCGTCAGATGCGCGTTGACGCTCTCCCGGTAGCAGGCCAGCTGGGCCAGCTTCTCCTGCACGGCGGGCTGCTTCTCCAAACCCGTCTGCTTCACGTTCCACAAGGCGGCGCCGATCATCAGGTCCGCCAGATGCAGGGTGCGCTGCACGAACGGGAAGGCGCTGTAGCGGTGCAGCGTGGCGCGGATGAAGGAGGCGGCGCGGGTGTGCTGGTAGAACAGCACGTCCTCCCAGGGGATCTCGACGTCGTCGAAGATCACCAGCGACTCGACCTCGTCGACCCGGTTCGCCAGCGGGTAGTCGCTCGCCGGGGCGCGGCCCGCGAACCCGTTGCGGCAGACGAACTTCAGGCCCGGCGCGCCCATGTCCAGCACGAATCCGACGGCGTAGTCGGACATCGCGTCGTTGCCCCAGTTGGCGATCGTCGGCTTGGTGAAGGCCTGGTTGGCGTAGGCCGCGGCGGTCTCGTACTTGGCGCCGCGGACCACGATCCCGTTGTCGGTCTCCCGCACCACGTGCAGCAGCATGTCCGGGTCCTGGTCCTTGGGCGCCTTGGACCGGTCGCCCTTGGGGTCGGTGTTGGCCGAGACGTGGAACGGGTCGGCGGTGACGGCCCGGGCGATGTGCCGCCGGATGTTCTCGGAGAAGCGCGGGTCGACCTCGTTGAGCACGTCCTGGCCGTCGTAGAGGGACCACATCTCGCCGACGGTCTCGTCGCCGACGCGGGTGGCGACCCCGCCCGCGGCCCGCTGCACCAGTTCGACCGCGGCCCGCTTGTCGTGCCAGTCCTGCCGGGTGCGGGGCAGCTTGTTCGCGACCGCGTTGAGCTCACCGGTCTCGGCGTCCTGGTAGGTCATCCGGGCCTGGGTCGCCTCTTCGTGCGCCAGGTCGTGGATCCGGGCCCGGACGTCGACGATCGGCTTGAACATCGGGTGCCGGGTGACGTCGTCGACCTTCTCCCCGTCCACCCAGACCTGCCGGCCGTCCCTGATGGACTCGCGGTACTCGTCGCCTGTACGGATCATCGTGTCGTCCTTCGCTGCTGGTGGTGGACCGGACCGGACCCGGGAAAGTCCGGGAACGTCGACGGCGGGAAGGTCTCGGGCCGCGCGTACCGCCGGCCGCTGTAGACGAGCGGGGTGCCGCCGGCGGCGGTGACGTCGCGGATCGCCCCGACGTAGACGTGGTGGGTGCCGACGGTGAGCACGGTGTGCAGCTCGCAGTCGAAGGACGCGACGGCGTCCGCGAGCCGCGGCGCGCCCGACGCCGTCCGCTCCCACTCGCCGCAGGTGAAGTCCCACTTCTCCTTGCCCGGCCACGGGCGGCCGGCGAACGTGTCCGCGACGTGGTCGTGCTGCCGGCCCAGGACGCTGACCGCGAACGATCCGTGGGCCTGGATCGCCTCGTTCATCGGGCTTCGCTGGTTGACGCACACCAGGAGACTCGGGGGGGCCTCGGACACCGAACACATCGCGCTCACCGTCTGCGCGAACCGGCCCGACGGGCCGTCCGTGGCGACCACGGTGACGCCGGTGGCCGCGGCGCCCATGGCGGCCCGGAACCGGGCGGCCGGGACCGACGTGATCGTGGCCGTCTGCACATCTGCCTCGGGACTTGGCACGACTTCGCCTCCTTCGGGGAAAGTGCCGTGCTGACTTGCCGAGAAGTATGTGAGCGCGCTCTGCCATAGGACCAACAGAAGTTTTTGTGGACAGCCTTCGATTTCACTTATACGTTTCGGGGCGGCAGAGAGGACCGCGTGGCCATGCACGAGATCAGTTTTCGACAGCTCGAATACTTCGTCGCCGCCGCCGAGACGGGCAGCGTCACCGCCGCCGCCGCGAAGGTGCACCTGACCCAGTCGGCGGTCTCCACCTCGCTGGCCGAGCTGGAGGAGAACCTCGGCGTGCAGCTGTTCCTGCGGCACGCCCGCGGACTGAAGCTGACCACCCCGGGGCGGCAGGCGCTGGCGGACGCGCGGCGGCTGCTGTCCGGCGTGGACGAGCTGCGGGACTCGGCGCGCTCGGTGACGTCGTCCCTGTCGGGCAGCCTGGTCGTGGGCTGCTACAGCACGCTGGCGGCGGTGCTGCTGCCCCGTGTCATCGCCGACTTCGTGGCGAAGTACCCGGACGTGGACCTCAGCTTCATCGAGGGGTCCGACCAGTACCTCGTGAGCCAGCTGCGCGGCGTCAGCTGCGACATCGCCCTGATGTACGAGGCGGACGAGTTCAGGCTGGCGAAGGACCTGCGGATGACGGCGCTGTACGCCGCCGAGCCCTACGTGCTGCTGCCGGCCCGCCACCGGCTGGCCGCCCGGGACGAGGTCGGTGTGGCGGACCTGGCCACCGAACCGATGATCCTGTTCGACCTCCCGCCGGGCGCCACCTACTTCCTGTCCCTGTTCAAGAGCGAGGGCCTGATGCCGAACGTGCGCTACCGGGCGACCAACTTCGAGATGGTCCGCTCGCTGGTCGCCCACGGCCTCGGCTACTCGGTGCTGACCCAGCGCCCGGGCATCCCGATCAGCTACGACGGCCTGGAGATCGTCAGCAGGCCGCTGACCCCGCGACCGCCCGGACTGAACGTCGGCATCGTGCGCCTCGCCGATCTCGCGCCCAGCCGCCGTGCCGTCGCGTTCGTCGCGCAATGCGCCGAGACGCTGAGCGGAACCATCGATTCCTTCGATGACTGACTTCAAATAATTCTGTTTGTTCTAACTCCGCGTTTGCTGGCTGAATGACCTGCACTCCAGCTCAACCACTCAGCCGGACGGAGACGCAAGTCCATGTCGAACCGCGATCTCGACCTTCTCCTTCAGACATTGGCGATCGATTCCACCTGGGGCCGGGAGCGGGAACTCGCAGAGTTCATCGCCGACCAGCTACGGCAGTGGGGCGCGGACGAGGTGGGCCTGGTGGAGTCGATGCCGGGCCGGCCCAGCGTGGGGGCCCGGATCAAGGGAACGGGTGGCGGCAGGTCCCTGATCCTCAACGGCCACCTGGACACCTACGAGGTCTCCGGGGACTGGGACACCGACCCGTTCGCCCCCTACATCGCCGACGGAAAGATCTACGGTTCGGGGATCGCCGACATGAAGGCCGCGACCACGGCGTCGCTCGCGGTGATGCGCCGGGTCCTGGAATCGGGCACCCGCCCGCGCGGCGACCTGGTCTTCCAGGGGGTGTCCTGTCACTTCGAGGGCGGGGTCGGCACCCGTTCCCTGATCGACGCCGGCTTCACCGCCGACGCGGCCGTCTGCGGCGAACCGACGGACAACACCATCGGCGCGGTGCACCGCGGCGCGGCCTATCTGGAGGTCACGACCTACGGCAAGCAGGCGCACACCGCGGGCAAGCACCTGGGGCTCAACGCGATCGAGACGATGGAGCCGATCCTGGCCGCCCTGCGCGAGCTGGAGGGCACCCTGCCCTACGAGCCCCACCCGGAACTTCCCGGCGGCCCGATCCTCAATATCGGCACCATCCGGGGCGGCACCAAGCACAACCAGGTCCCCGACCGGTGCACGATCTCGCTGGACCTGCGGCTGCTGCCGTCCCAGGACCCCTACGCGGTCCGGCAGCAGGTCATCGCCATGATCGACAAGCTGAGCGCCGACGACCCCCGGATCAGGGCGACGGTCGAGTTCAGCCCCCACTGGCTCAGCGGTCCGCGCCTGCCGTACGAGATCGGCACCGAGGAGCCCATCGCCCGCACCGTGGCCGACGCGGTCCGCACCGCCGGCGGCGACCCGGTCTTCCGCGGCATCCAGTTCTGGACCGACATGGTCCCCCTCAAGCAGGCCGGTATCGACGCGGTCAACATCGGCCCGGGCACGCCCCCTTACAACTGGGCGAACGAATGGGTCGAGACGAGCAAGTACCTCGAGATCGTCGAGATCTACGCGGCCGCCGCCCACGCGTGGTGCGCCTGACCCGTGGTGTGCGCGACACGGGGTGCTCCTGACCGGAGCACCTCCCGGGACGGCTCCGGCTTACCCCTTCCCCTCGTCGTATCAGAAGAAGAACGAGGTCCACCGTGGCAACGACCAGTGATCGACCCGTTTCGACCGTTCTCCCCGAAGAACCCACCGCCCCCGGCGGCGGACTCAAGAGATCCCTGAAGAACCGGCATCTGACGATGATCGCGCTCGGCGGCATCATCGGCGCCGGGCTGTTCGTCGGCTCGGGTGCGGTGATCAACCAGACCGGTCCCGCGGCCGTGTTGAGCTACGCCGTCAGCGGCGTACTGATGATCTTCGTGATGCGGGCCATCGGCGAGATGGCCGTGCTGCGGCCGTCGGCGGGCTCGGTGGCCAACTTCGCCCGGCACGGGCTCGGCAACTGGGCCGGATTCACCATCGGCTGGCTCTACTGGTACTTCTGGGTCGTCGTGGCGGCCATCGAGGCCGTCGCCGGGGCCGGCATCCTGGGCGGCTATCTGCCCTCGGTGCCCACCTGGGCCCTGTGCCTGGGCCTGATGCTGGTGATGACGGCCATCAACCTGCTGTCGGTGAAGGCCTACGGCGAGTCGGAGTTCTGGCTCGCCTCCGTCAAGATCGCGGCGATCATCTTCTTCGCCTGCGTCGCGGTGGTCTTCCTGTTCGGCGGCACCAGTCGGCCCAGTCCGGGCCTGAGCCACCTGTTCGGCTCCGGCGGCTTCTTCCCGCTGGGCGTCACGGCCGCGGTGATCGGCAGCGTGACGGTGCTGTTCTCCATGGGCGGCGCGGAGATCGCCACGATCGCGGCCGCCGAGTCCGAGAAGCCCGCCGAGTACGCCGCCAAGGCGACGAAGCAGGTGATGTACCGGGTCTTCACCTTCTACGTGCTGTCGGTGCTGCTGATCGTGTGCATCGTGCCGTGGGACTTCTCGTTCTCCGGCAAGATCATCAAGAGCCCGTTCGCGGTCGCCCTGGACGCCGCGGGCATCCCCTACACCTCGGTCATGATGCAGGTGGTCGTGCTGACGGCGGTGCTCAGCTCGCTCAACTCCTGCCTGTACATCACCTCGCGCATGCTGCTCACCCTGGCCGAGCAGGGCGAGGCGCCGAAGTTCCTCGCCAGGGTCAACTCCCGCGGCGTGCCGGTCCGGGCGATCCTCGCCGGGACGTCGATGGGCTACCTCGCCGTGGTCGCCAACTACTTCTTCCCCGAACAGGTCTTCATCTTCCTCATCAACTCCTCCGGCGCCATCCAGCTCATCTACTACATCGTGCTGGTGGCGGCGCAGATCCGGCAGCGCAGGCGGATCGAGCGCGACGGCAGCGAGCCGATCCAGCTGAAGATGTGGCTCTTCCCGTACCTGTCCTACGTGACCATCGCGTGGATGGCCGGGGTGCTCGCGGTCATGGTCGTCATGCCGGAGACACGGCCGCAGGTGGGAATGAGCTTCCTCAGCCTGGCGGTGGTGCTGGCCGCCTACGGGTACCGGGTCCGTGCCCGGCGGCGGGCGGCGCAGACCGTCTGAGGCGACGGCGGTCCGCAGCCCGCCTCGACCGCGCCCGGCACTCCCCTGTCGGCCGGCCGAGGTGGGCTGCGGGGTGCGGACCGCGCACCGCGGGCTTGCGGGCTTGCGGGCTTGTTGCCCCATACAGACCGCCCTCCTTATGGGTTCCGCACACATGCCCTCCCGCCGTATGCCGCGCCTAAGGTGGGCCGCCGCAGTGGGACGGAGCCGTGCGAGCGCGCCGGAGAGGGCGGGGACATGCGGGACAGACGAAGCCGTACGGGCCGGTGGCGGGCGCTGCTCGCCCTGCTGACGGCGGTGGCGGCCGGACTGGTGGCCGGCGCCGGCACCGCGTCGGCCGCCGAGCCGCCGCCGTCCTACCTCACCCTGGAGGCGAGCTACGGGGCCGGCACCGTCACCAACGGCTGGGAGGGCGTGGAGCGCTACCTCGACACCACCCCCGGATTCCGCACCGAGGGCTACCCGTCCGACGGCCGCGGCGACCAGGACGGAAAGCGCGTCACCTACTTCGGCGGGGTCTCCCGCCCCTCCTCCAACCGCTTCCTGCTCTACTCGGCCCCCGGCTGGGACACCGGCAGCCGCACCACCCCGGTCCTGCTCGTGCACGGCGCCAACGACACCGCGGACCGCGCCTGGGCCAACCCGGGCGAGGCCGGCGGCTACGGCTGCGGCGCGCTGTCCTGCCCCTCCACCGGTCTGATGCAGTACCTGTCCGCGCGCGGCCACCGCGTCTTCGCCGTCGGCTTCGCGCACAAGCAGGGCGACAACCTCATGCAGGCGCAGATCGTCGGCGACGCCGTCGCCGTCATCAAGGCGAAGCTGGGCGTCGACAAGGTCGACCTCGTCGGCTGGAGCAAGGGCGAGATGTCGACCCGCGCGTACGTGTCGTCGCTGAAGCCGAGCTGGGGGCGGGCGTACGCCGGTGACGTGCGCAAGCTGATCACGGTCGGCGGTCCGAACGGCGGCTACGACTACCCGTACGCGCACGGCTGGGCGCACGACTTCTCCATCTGGCCCGAGTGCGGCGGCACGGTCAACGCGCCCTCCCCGCACACGCGGATGACCTGCTACGGCCTGTACACCGCGCACCCCGAGTTCTCGATGACGCCCTCCGGCGGCTACGACAACTACCCCGGCCAGCGGCAGATGCTGGCCCGCTGGGACGGCACGTACGGGGTCGACGGCGCCGCGCAGGACTGGTACACGACGTACTACGGCGGCCAGGGCTTCTACACCGCGGGCAACGGCATCCAGGCCGCCATCGACGCAGGATCGCTGATCAAGCCGCTGCACGACGCCGGCGTACCCGCCTCCGTCACCACCTACCTGCTGGCCGGCGGGTCCCCCACCGTCGTCGGCATCTTCAACGAGAACCGCGGGCCGAGCGACGGTGTCGTCTTCATCGCCAGCGCGCTCGACACCACCGGCGTCCGCACGGTCGGCGGCACCGCCACCATCGCCGGCGCCAACCACCTGGAACTGGGCTGGAACGGCTCGGCCGCCGCCCAGATCGCCAGTTGGCTCTCGTAACGGACCGAAGGACCAGATGACGATGACCACGAGCAGCTTCCGCACCCGCCGGGTACCCACCGACCGCCTGACCGTCCAGGTCACCGACCTCCGGGACGAGGGCGAACCGGTCGTCTTCGTACACGGCAACGTCTCCTCCTCCACCTTCTGGCACACCACCATGGCGCTGCTGCCGGACCGCTACCGCCCGATCGCGCTGGACCTGCGCGGCTTCGGCGGCACCGATCCGCTGCCCATCGACGCCACCCGCGGCGTGCGCGACCACGCCGACGACCTCGCCGCGCTGCTGACGGCCCTCGGCATCGACCGGGCGCACCTGGTGGGCTGGTCCATGGGCGGGGGCGTGATCATGCAGTACCTGTCCGACCACCCGGCCGCGGCGCGCTCCCTGACCCTGGTCAACCCCGTCTCCCCGTACGGCTTCGGCGGCACGCACGGGGTGGACGGGACCCTCAACTCCGAGGACGGTGCGGGCTCGGGCGGCGGCACCGCCAATGCGGAGTTCGTCGCGCTGCTGGCCAAGGGCGAGCGCGGCGAGGACTCCCCGGTCACGCCCCGCTCCGTCCTGGCGACCTGCTACGTCAAGCCGCCGTGGCGCCCCGAGGGCGAGCACGAGGACGCGTACGTGGACTCGATGCTCACCACGCGCATCGGCGACGACCACTACCCGGGCGACAGCGTGGCGTCCACGGCCTGGCCGGGCGTGGCCCCCGGCACCCGGGGTGTCCTCAACTGCCTCTCCCCGCTGTACTTCCGCCTCGACGAGCTGCCCCTGATCGACCCCAAGCCGCCGGTGCTGTGGGTCCGTGGCGAGGACGACGTGATCGTCTCGGACACCTCGATGTTCGACCTGGCGCACCTGGGCGCGATCGGCGCGGTGCCCGGCTGGGACGGGACCCCCGCCCAGCCGATGGTGGCGCAGACCCGCCACGTCCTGGACCGCTACGCGGCGCACGGCGGCACGGTCCGCGAGGTCGCCGTCCCGGACGCCGGGCACGGAGTGCACCTGGAGCGCCCGGAGGAGTTCGGCGAGGCCCTGCTGGGGATCCTCACCGCATGACCTCACGCACCACGGTATGCACGACCGAGCAGGGCGCCGTCCGCGGCGGTGTTTCCGTCGCCGCGGACGGCGGTGTGGCGTCCTTCCTGGGCGTGCCGTACGCCGCCCCGCCCTTCGGCCCGCGCCGCTTCCTGGCGCCGGGCCCGCCCGAGCCCTGGACGGGTGTACGCGACGCGACGGCGTACGGCCCGACGGCTCCGCACGCGCCCTACGCGCCGCCGTTCGACACCCTCATCCCGGAGAACGAGATCCCCGGCGAGGACTGCCTGAACCTCAACATCTGGACGCCCGCCCCGGAACCGGGGACCGGCCTGCCGGTGATGGTGTGGCTGCACGGCGGGGCGTTCACGAACGGATCGGGCTCGGCGTCGGGGTACGACGGCAGCGCGTTCGCCCGCGGCGGGGTCGTCTGCGTCACTCTCAACTACCGCCTGGGCTCGGACGGTTTCCTCCACCTGCCCGGTGTCCCGGACAACCGCGGACTGCTGGACCAGGTGGCCGCCCTGCGCTGGATCCGCGCCAACATCGCCTCCTTCGGCGGCGACCCCGACCGGGTGACGGTCTTCGGCGAGTCGGCGGGCGCGATGAGCATCGGCGCCCTGCTGTCCACCGGCCTGGCCCGCGGCCTGTTCCACCGGGCGATCCTCCAGAGCGGCGCCTGCCACCACTACCTGCGCCCGCCCTCGGCGACCCTGATCACGGCCCGCCTGGCGGAGAAGCTCGGCATCGAACCGACCGTGGAGTCCTTCGCCGAGGTCCCCCTGACCGACCTCCTCCCCACCCAGGCCGAACTCCGCGCGGAGGTGAGCGCCCGCCCGGACCCGGCCCTGTGGGGCGAGGCGGTACTCAACATCATGCCGTTCGAACCGGTGACGTCCGGCCTGTCCCTGCCCGGCCCCGACTGCGGAGTCGACCTCCTGATCGGCAGCAACCGCGAGGAGTACCGCCTGTTCCTGGCCCCCACGGGCCTCCTGGACAGGATCCCCGAAGCCGGCCTCCACGCCGCGACCACGGCATACGGCCTGGACCCGGCCAAGGCCCTCCCGGTCTACCGGGAGACCCACCCCAACGCCACCCCGGGCGAACTCCTCTCCGCGGTGGCGACCGACTGGTTCTACCGCATCCCCGCCCTCCGCCTGGCCGAATCCGTCCCGGGCTCCCACGTCTACGAATTCGCCTGGCGCTCCCCCCAGTTCGCCGGCCGCCTGGGCGCTTGCCACGCCCTGGACCTCCCCTTCGTCTTCAACCGCCTCGACGACCCGTCGTACACCCCGCTGACGGGCGCCCACCCGCCCCAACCTCTCGCGGACGCGATGCACAAGGCCTGGCTCGCCTTCGCGAAGACGGGCGACCCGGGCTGGCCGGCCTATGAGACAACCACCCGCACGACGATGGTCTTCACCGAGGACCCGACCCCGGAAAACGACCCACGCGGCCAGGAACGCCTGCTGTGGGAAGGCGTGCGCTAGTACTGTCGGCCGATGCACCGCAAAAATGGTAGGTGACCACAACAGGAATCGGCGGCCGATCCGCTCAGATCGGCCGCCGATGCGTTCCCAAAACTACGACAGAGGTGCGGTGAGATTACCGCGAGATGGGCCGGGCAATTACACCAAGCGGTATAGGGTCACCCAGACATTCCAGCGCTCACTGGGCTCTATTTCAGCTACTTGCACATTCACTGGACCTGTCGGTCGAGGTACCCGCAGCAGCCGTCCGGGGGGAACCCCCCTCCCCGGCCAGACGGCGTCGAAAACCACCAGGTCGCTTCCCGCGTCCCACGCCGTGATGGTTTCCCAGCGCAGGGCAGGAACAGCCCCGACAACGGTCTTGATCACATCCGAGACCGAGGTCTTCGCCATCCGCTGCACAAACAGATCTAGGCTCGGCACGTAGGTGAGCGGACCTTTGCCGGCTGCCAGCACCAAAGCCTGCGCCCCGGCGACGGAGTATGTGCCGACGATGCCGTCAGTCTGACCCGCCTGCCAGTAGTCGGTGGACTCCTCCGGATCATCTTCGTCGTCCTCGACACCCCCTTTCCACAACTCCCGCGCGGACTCTGGAAGGCACACGTACAGCCCTCCCAAAGAGTCGATCCACACCGTCTCGCTTGTCATTGAAGGATCACTTCCTACTACGCGCCTGGAGCCCACAGACCAGACGGCCTTTGGGACCAGCTAGGGCCAGCGTTCAAGAGCCCCCTCGGCACGACCAGCCCCGACGGCCTCTGCCTGTAGCCCGAAGGGTTCTGCCCTGTGAGAAGCTTCATGGCCAGATTACCCTGGCGCCTCATGCATTTATCGCAATGCGGGTAGAGCATCTGCGGGGTTCCCTCAAGCACCAGCGACGTAATCGGCTGATGATCTGGGGTCCAGTGGCCAGAGGCCCTTGGCGTCGTAGCACCGCATGAGTGACAACCGAGACGATTACCTATGTCTTGGATTTGAGCGGTTTCCGCCGCTGACATCTCGCCGAATTCCGAGACTTCCACGCCTTCTTTGGCATTAGGCCCTGGGAAGAGAAGCTCGCATTGTTGCGGGTTGCTGTTGTGAACGAGTACAGGTACGACCCCGGCCGCCACGTAGTACGTGTGCAGGTCGCCGACGGTGAGGTTGTGGACGGTCGCCCCGGGGCTCGTCCAGCGTTCGATCGCGGTGATCTGGACGTAGGTGCCGGCGCTGGTCTGGAGCCACTGGCCGGCGTGGAGGTCGGTGGCCTTGATCCATTCGCCGAGTTCGGGGACCCAGAAGGGGTGGCCGTCGGTCGCGGTGACCTGGGCCGTCTTCTTGCCCTTCTTGCCCTCGGTGGCGATGCTGACCTTGACCAGATGCTTCAGGCCCTGGCCCTTGATCTCGGCGGTGACCGTCTCGATCCGCTTCTCGCCGGTCTCCGGGTCGGTGGCGACGACCTTGTCGCCGGCCTTGACCTCCTCGATCGGCTTGGTGGAGCCGTCGGCCATCAGGACCCTGGTGCCGGGAACGAAGCTGTTGCACGTTCCGCCGCTCTCGGCCTTGCCCGAGCCGCCACTGCCGCTGGAGCCGCCGCTGTTGCGGGAGGATCCGCCCGAGCTGCCGCCCGGCTTGGAGCCGCTGCTCTTGCCGCCGCCTCCGCCGCCGCCGCCGGAGCTCGCCACCGACGACGACTTCGGAGCCGCCTTCGCCTGGGCCTGCTTCTGGACGCCGTTGCCTGTTTTCTTGGTTTGGGCCAACGCCTTGTCGGCGGTTCTCTTCGCTTGTTCGGCGGCCTTCTTCTTGGCCCGTTGCGCGGCTTCCTTCTTGGCCTTCTCGATGGCCAGTTTCTTCGCCCTCAGGGCGGCCGACTCGGCCGCCTTCGCGGCCTTCAGGACGAACTCGGCCGCCTTCTTCGCCGCGCGGAAGGACTCGATGGCCTTGATCGTGCGGTTGACGGCCTTCATCACCGCCGGGATCTTGCCGAGCTTGGCCCACGGGATCGCCTGGATGATCAGGCTGCCGCAGGACCACATGTCGCCGCCGAAGCAGGCGAGGGCGTCGTTGATGCCGATGAAGTCCTTCAGCGTCTCCCACGCCACGGACAGGATCACCGAGGTCAGCGACTTGCCCATGGTGGACTGCGCCTGGGCGACCTGCGCCGCCGACAGACCCGCGCCCGCCAGGGCCGCGGCCTTTTCGGAGGCGGACAGCGAGATGGCCAGACCCGTCGGGTCGGACATCGTCACCGGGTTGTTGTGCGCGTAGGAGTAGCCGTTGGACTGAAGGACGTCGTTCAGGTCGAGCACCGGGTCGGCGGACAGGAAGCGTCCGACCACCGGGTCGTACAGACGGGCACCCAGCGGCTGGTAGCCGGAGGCATCGTCACGGGTGGCACCCAGGAACCCGGTGTGGGTCTGCAGCTTGACGCCGACCGTGCCCGCCCCGCGCTGGTTGCCGAATGGGTCCTGCTTGCGGATCCGGACCGGCATGCCATCGGTCATGGCGACCTCGGCGTAGGTGCTGCCCTGATGGTCACCGGCCAGCGCGACCAGAACATCGGCACCCGTGCCGTTCGCGTAGCGCATGACCGCGCCGCCCGGAGCGGCGTAGGTGCGCTGGGTGTGGACCAGGACACCGCCCTGCTGCACGGTGACCTCGGCCTCGTCCAGGTACAGGGTGGCCTGCTTGCCCTTGATCGTCAGCAGCCGGGAGCCGTCGGGGCCGTAGATGTGACGGGTATCGTTCTGCGGCGCCCACACCTGCGCGGACTTCGTGCTGTCACACGCGGCCAGCACGATCGGGGTCGAGTTCGCCGAGTTGGCGTCCTTCACCGCCAGGCACAGACCCGAGGCGATGTGGGACAGCTGACCGGCGGTGTTCCGCTTGAGCTCCTGACCGGCCGAACCGTCGCACTTCTGCACCTGCACGGCCGACCCGGCCGTGTTGGCGGCCGGCTGCACACACCAGTCGTCGTGGACGTCCAGCCTGCCCCGGTCGCGGTCCGACTGCGCCGTCCCCGGAGTGGGGGTGAAGCGCCAGCTCTGCGCCAGCGTCGAGTTGCACGAGTACAACTGGATCGGCTGCCCGGCGGTCGCCAGACCGGAGCTCAGGTCCAGGCACTTGTCCGCCAGACCCACATACGGGGTCCTGCCGCCCGAGCCCTGACCGCTGATCCGGTCGACCTGGCCGTCGTACGTCCAGGTCAGGTCCTGCTTGTCGCCGTTCTGGACGGAGGTGACGGACTTGGTCTCGCCCGTCAGCTCGTACAGCCGCTCCGCCTCGGCCTTGACCTGCGCGCCCTGCGGCGTGGTGTAGGTCTTCGACACCCGGGTCAGCGTGTGCGGCTGGGTGCCGTCGGCCTTGCCGTAGGAGTAGGTGGTCGTGGCGTCCTTGGCGGTGTCGCCGGTGAGGTCCTTCTCGGTCAGCTTCTTGCGGTTGCCGACCAGGTCGTACTCGTACTCCTGCCAGTAGCCGGAGTTGTCCTTGCCCGCCGAAACGTTCAGCGTGCCGTCACTGTTCTTCGGCGCGGCGCACCCGGTCTGGTCCTTGGAGGTCCAGGCCGACTTCAGCTGACCCAGCGGGTCGTAGTTGAAGCACTGCCGCTCCGCGATCCCGTCCGAGTGCTCCCGGATCGAGGTGACGTTGCCCGCCGGGTCGTAGGTGTACGACCGGTTGGAGACGAGGTTCCCGCCGACCAGGGTCTTGTCGTCGGTCTTCTCGCGGTAGACCGACTGGTCCTGGAGCTCACCGCTCGACTCGTCGAACGAGTTCTGCGTCCACACCCGGTACGGCTGCGCGCCCAGGGTCGAGCGCAGCACCTGGCCGTACGGGGAGTAGACCGTCTCGGAGCCGTACCAGTCCTTGCCGGAGATCGACAGGGGCTGGCCGTCCTTGTTGTAGCGGACGACGAGCTTCTCGGCGGCGAGTTTTCCGACCGCCGGCAGCGAGGCCTCCTCCAGCATGCCCGTGTCGCTGTACGTGTAGCCGTACGTGTAGGAGGTCGCCAGACCCCACGTGGCGGCCAGCGTCGACGGCAGGGTCAGCGTGGTCGAGGTCGGCTGGTAGTCCTTGGTGTAGCCGTTGACCTTCTGGGTGTACGCCAGGCCGTCGGTGTAACGGGTGGCGGTGGCGGGCATGCCCTTGCCGCCGCTGACGGTGTCGTAGGTGTACTCGGCCAGCAGGGTGCCGCTCGAGTCCTTCAGGCGCTGCTGGGTCGGCCGCGACAGCTCGTCGTAGCCGTTCCAGACGGTGACGCCCCGGGCGTTGGTCGTGGTCAGCGGCCGGTCGAAGTGGTCGTACTTGGTCGTCGTGGTGCCCGTGTCCGGGTCGGTGGCGGTCTCCGTCCGGCCCCGGTGGTCGTAGGTCCACGTCCACGAGTGCGTCTTGTCGGCGGAGTTGGTCGCCGTCACGAGCTGGCCGTGGTGGTCGTACGCGTACCGCATCGACGTGAAGCCGTCGGGCGCGGCCGGGTTGAACGTGTCCACCCGGGAGGTGCGGCCGAGGGCGTCGGTGTAGACGCGGTAGGAGGAGGCTCCCTCCGGGTTGACGACCTTCGACCAGTCCTCGCCGTACTCGTAGCGGGTGGCCCGCGCCGCGACCGGCTGGGACGTGGCCTCCTTGGTCAGCGGGTCCATGACCTTGAGGACCGGCATCTCCTCGACCACCCGGCCGAGGCCGTCGTAGCTGTAGCGGGTGATGTTGGGGACGGCCGTGTCGGCGAGCGGGGCGAACAGCTCACCGAACTTGGCGTCGTGGGTCAGGTAGGCGTTGTTCGTCTGCCAGACCTCACCGGAGCTGTTGTAGAGCGTGTCGGTGATCAGGTGACCGCCGCCGTCCGCCTGCTCCTGCGTCTGCCGCTCACGGCCGAGGCCGTCGTAGAGGGTGACGGAGGTCTCGACGCGGTCCTCGTGTCCGCGCGTGTAGGTGGTGACGTACGGGGGCTTGCGATCCGGGTTCTCCGGGTCGTACGCCGGGATCGTGTAGACGGCCCTGAAGTCCGGCACGGACGAGGCCGACGGGGTGCGGCCCGGGGCCCAGGCTTCGTCGAGTCGGCCCAGCGGGTCGAACTTCGCCTCGCTCACCCGGCCGTTGGCGTCGGTCGTCTTGAGCGCGGTGGAACGGCCCGGCTCCAGCTCCTGCTTCTGGGAGTGGCCGAGGGAGTTGGTCTCGGTGACCTCGAAGACCTGCCCCGAGGACGGGGTGTAGGTGATCGTGGCGGACTTGCCGTCCGGGTCGGTCTGCCTGACCACGCGGCCGACGGCGTCGAAACCGGTGGTCCCGTCGGTCTGGAAGCCGGTGCCGGTGCCGTTCAGCGACCAGGACTCGGTGGCCAGGCCGCGGGTGGTGTCGGCGAGCGCGGCCCCGTAGGCCTGGCCGTCGTACGCGGTGCGGGTGGCGCCGCTCAGGGTGGTCAGGTCGGCGAAGTCGGCGTTGGCGCAGGTGGTCGGCGAGACCAGCACCTGCTTGGTCAGGCCGATGAGGTTCTTGCCGGTGTGGTGGACGTACTCCAGCTTGGTGCAGGACTCGTCCCCGGTCTTACCGGTGTCGCCGAGGGACTCGACCAGGGTGGGCAGACCGTGGGTCGCCTCGTAGGTGGTCTCGGTCCTGACGATCCGCTCGCGGCGGGTGTCGTCACCGGTGCCGGAGGACCTGGTGTACGCGATCTCCACGGGCTCCGTGACGCGCCAGGCGCGCAGCGGGCTCAGTCCGTCGTCGCGGTCGCGCCTGGCCAGCTCGGTGACGGCCGGGACGGTGACGCTGCGGGACAGCCAGTCGGTGTCCGCGTCGCTCGCCTTCGCGTAGCCGAGTTCCTCGGCGATCCGGCCGGCGAAGGCCTCGGAGTCCTTGGCGATCTCGGTGCCGGTGATGTCCTTCACCGAGACGTTGTCGCCCATGCCGCGGAAGTAGCGGGTGACGGACTTGGACTTCTTGCTGCCGATCGACGGCTCGTCCTCGCCCGTGATCACCGTGGTCTGCTCGAACCCGGCGAACTGCGAGTAGGTGCGCGTGGACTTCTTGGTGAACTCCGCCTCGGCGAGCTTCCAGCCGGCGTTCTTGTACGCGTACGCCGTCTTGGTGCTGAACGCACCGTCGACGTTGGGGAGTTCCTCGATGGAGTCCACCACGTACTTGTGGAACCAGTCGATGTCCTCGACTTCGGGGTCCGGGTGCCAGAACGACGGGTAGCACAGGCGGGAGTTGGACTTCAGCGCCGCCGTGTCCTTCTTGCCGGGCAGGTTGGTGCCGGTGGCGCAGTCACCGGCGGCCGGCTTGTAGGTGACGACGGTCTCGCCGCCGTACTCGTTGATGACACGGGCGACGCGCAGCCGGGAGAAGCCGGGACGCGGGTCCTTGGGTCGCATGACCCGGTTGGGCATGTCCTCCGCGTTGGACTCGAAGCGCACCGGGTTGAGGGTGACGCTCTTGTCCGTGCTGCCGAGGCGGGCGTATCCGGTCCGCTGGATCGACTCCAGCCACAGTGCCGTGTTCGGGCCGGTCTTCAGGACCGGGAAGCTCTGGGTGAGCGTGTACTTGTCCACCACCTGGCGCGCGGTGGTGTCGGTGCGCCGCTGCGCCGAGGTGGTGATCGAGACCAGGCGCTTGCGGGACCAGAACGACGGGCCCGCGTTCCAGCACTTCTTGCCGGAGTCGCACCGCAGGTCGGCCGGAGTGTCGTACCAGATGCGGTACTTGCCCGGGTCCTTGTCGGTGAAGTTGGCCTCGGTGCACTTCAGCGAGCCCTCGCCCAGGCAGCGCTCGTCGACCTGGAAGCCGATGCGGGCCGGGGCCTCCTTGGAGAAGACGCTGTCGGCGCGCTGCCCGTAGTCGATGTGGTCCAGGTAGCCGTCGCGGTCGTAGACCACCGGCGCCTTGAAGTTGAAGTTGCGGGCGTAGTAGTTCTTGTCGCGCTTCCACCACAGCGACATGGCGTTGCCGTGGACGTCCTCGACGTAGTCGAGCCCCCAGCGCCAGGCCTGGGTGCACCACGAACCGGCCCAGTCGCCGGCCTTGTAGCAGGGCTCGTCGGCGTGGTTTCCGTACACCGGGACGGTCAGGACCGAGTTGGTGACCGGGTCGCCGGTGTTCCACTTCGGCAGCTTGTGCATGCCGAAGTGGTAGCGGGTGCCGTCACGGGTGGTGACGACCCAGTACTCGCCGTCCTTGGCGCCGTTGCCGCTCTGCCGGTCCTTGGTGTCCTTGATCTGCTCGATCACGGAGCCGTCGCCGCTGGCGGTGAACCACTTGCCCTTGTCTTTGTCCCACACCAGCTCGGTCGTCATGCCGCCGAGCGACAGGGTGGCGTTGTTCGAGCCCCAGCACAGGTCGGCCGTACGGTGGGTGGCGTTGTTCGACCCGGACTTCTTCGAGTCCTCGCGGCAGTTGGCGTAGGTGCGGGTGATGGAACCCGGGTTGTAGTCCCAGCCGTCGCCGATCCAGGAGGCCTGGTTGTTGGTCGAGGAGGTGCGCCCGTCGACCGACTGCGAGGAATAGCTCAGCGCCACCCTGGGGTTGAGTCCGCCGGCGGTCTCCGGAACCTGCACCTGGTAGGCGTAGGTGAAGGCGCCGGAGGAGGCACCGGCCGACCACGAGCCCGAGGACAGCAGCGGCGTCGCGGTGAAGTCGCCGGAGGCCGACGCGCCGGTGTCCAGGGCGCCGACGACCTGCGGGCCGGAGGCGTCCACCGCCTGGAGGGCGGCGGTGCGCACGGAGGCGCCGGTCGTCTTCGAGGCCGCCTCGCCGCCGAGCAGGCCGGCGACCGGCACCGAACCGGTCAGGATCTTGCGGGTGGGCGCGTCCTTCGCGGCGGTGGAGTCGGTGGGCGCGTCCTTCGCCGGCACCACCTCCACGGTGCTGCGCAATTGTTCGGCCGTGCCGTCCGCCCGGCCCGACATGGTCTGCACGCCGCCCTCGGCGGCGCAGTCGCCGCTTTCGGGGGACGTCAGCACGCATTCGGGCAGCAGCACGAGGCCGAAGCGGTCGGCGGCCTGGGGACCGTAGAGGTCGGCGAAGCCGGTGGTGTCGACGGTGAGCGCGACCTGGGCGTCCGGTTCGGCGGTGGCCGGCGGGGTGACCTGCATGATCAGGCCGGAGACGCCGGCCTCCTGGGACGCGGCCGGCGCGGCCAGGTCGACCTTCCACTCGCCCGCGATGGCGGCCGGGTCGGTGTCCTCGGGCACGCCGAGCGCGACCGGCAGGCCGTTGGAGACCGGGACGGTGGTGCCGGGTTCGGCCTCGGCGGTCAGCGTCGCGGTGCCGCTGTTCTCCGTCCAGGGAGTGACGGCGGTCGGCGCGTAGGGGTCGACGGGGACCTCGGGTGCGGTCGTGAGGCTCTTCTCGGCCTCCTCGTCGCCTTCGATCGAGGTGCTCTCCGGCAGATCGGGCAGATGGACCTGCGCGATCGAATCCTCACGGCTCATGCCGGGGCCGGGTATCGCCCACGCCTCCGCGCTGAGGCTCGTCACCATCAGCGTCGAGGACAACAAGAGGACGGTCGCCACGCGGCCATGCCGGCGGCGCCGTCGTTGTGACTCCGTCATGGCCAGGCGCTTTTGCCCCAGCCATGACAGTGGACCTTGAGCACGCATACGCGTCGACTCCCACCCGGGCGATGCAGACAACTACGAGGTGCGGACACACCAAAGGGCACGCTCCCGTTGCCGGGCGCGTGCGTGCCCGCACTCTCTGTCATGGACGCCGCACACTTCAAGATCACTGCGAGACGGACAGAAAGCGCTGCCATGATCCGCGTCACAGGCGATGTCGCACGGAACCGCTCTCTCTGCCCACCAAGGGGGCGTTCACCGAAATCCCCCGCCTGATCGGAATATGACGGGGTGTCAAATACGACAGTTGCGACACCACCCCGACATCACCAAGAAACCTCCATCCCTTCGTCACAGATTTATAAAATCTTCATATGTAGACCACATGTGCAGAACGTGTGATCGTGTGCGCGCTCATGCCCCACGGCCTGCCGTCCGGGGCTTTCTGTGCTGCCCCATCCGCCCGGCCCACCTGGGAGTAGACCGCCGCCGTGTCCGCGCCGCCTCGTTATCTCAGCCCTTTCGTGCGCACGCGCACCCGGCTGACGCTCACGCTCGGCCTCGTCCTGGCCGCCCTGACCGCCGCTCTCCTGCCCTGGTGGCAGCCCGAGGAGCCCTCAGCACCGCAGGCCCGCAGCGCGACCGGCGCGAAACAGGCGTCGACCGCTCCTCATGACGAGGCCGCCGCCGTGGCCGAGGCCCGGCGCACCGGCAAGGAGGTGCTCGTCGACACGGCGACCACCGCCACCTCGCTGACCTGGGCGCGGCCGGACGGGCAGATGCGCACCCGGACCACCGCCCTGCCCCAGCGGGCGAAGAACGCCGAGGGGAGGTGGGCGCCGGTCGACAACCGGCTACGGCGGACGAAGGACGCCGGCGGCCTCGGTGTCCGCCCGGTCAACCCGCCGATGCCGGTGCGCTTCTCCAGTGGTACGCCGGGCGGGGCCGCGCGCGCCGACCGCTCCTTCGCCCGGCTGCCGCTGGCCGAGGGACCGGCCGCGAAGGAGACGGTGCTGGCCGAGGTGGACATCGACGGGCACACCGTCGCCTACACCTGGCCGGGCCCCCTGCCCGAGCCGGTGCTCGACGGCCCCCGGGCCCTCTACCCGGAGGTGCTGCCCGGCGTCGACCTGCTGCTCGTCGCCCGCGAGGACGGCGGCTTCGGGCAGCTGCTGATCGTCAAGACCCCGCAGGCCGCCCGGGACAAGGCGCTGGCGACGGTGTCGTACGGGCTGCGTTCGAAGACGGCCGTGTTCCAGCGCGACAAGGACGTCGAGCGCATCCTGATCCTGGACGAGGACGGCAAGGAGATCGGCTCCGTCCCGACTCCCTTCGCGTGGGACTCCAACGGCCGTGACCCCGAGCTCCCGAAGGACCGGTCCGCGCCCCGTACCTCGGTCGCGACGACCGCCGATGTGCTGAAGCTGTCCGGGCTGAGCGGCATCGAACCGGGGGCGCACCAGGCTCCGCTGCCGATGCGCCTGGCGGGCGACGGGACCGGGGCGGCCCGGCTCGACCTGCGGGTCGGCGAGACCGGTCTGTTCACCGACGAGGACGTCCGCTTCCCGGTGTTCGTCGACCCGACGCTCAACAGCGGCTGGCAGGCGTGGACGACGGCGTACAAGCCGTACCCGAACACCAGTTACTGGAACGGCACCAACTTCGGCTCCGGCACCGCCGACGCCCGCGTCGGCCACGAGTCCGACACCGGCGGCACCGGCCGCTCCTTCTGGCGGTTGGGCTACAGCACCGGCCTGAAGGGCGCGACGGTCAGTTCCGCGACCTTCAAGGTGCTCAACAACCACTCCTGGTCCTGCACCACTCGTGAGTTCCAGTTCTGGCTGACGGGGGCGATCTCCTCCGGCACCACGTGGAACAAGCAGCCCAGCTGGAGCAAGGAGTTGCAGCGCAAGTCGTTCGCGCACGGCTGGTCCTCCAGCTCCTGCCCCGACGCCTACGAGGCGTTCAACGTCAAGGCCGCCGCCCAGGAGGGCGCGGACAAGGGCTGGTCGAACATCACCTTCGGCATGCGTGCCACCACCGAGTCGGACACGCAGACCTGGCGCAAGTTCAAGGCGACCTCCGCGACGCTGGAGGTGGTCTACAACCGTCCGCCGAACGAGCCGACCAACGGCACCTCCACTCCCGGTGGCGCCTGCGTGCCGGCCCCCGGCAAGGTGACGATCGGCAAGACCAACATCGTGCTGTCGGCGACCGGCAAGGACCCCGACGGCAACCTGAGCAAGCTGCGCTTCCGCTTCTGGAAGACCGGCGGCACCGTCCCGGCCGGCACCCTGGTCACCCCGAACGCCAGTGGAACCGCCACGCTGACCATCCCCGCCACGTTCCCTCTGGAGGACAAGGCCACCTACTCGTGGGACGTGCGCTCCGAGGACTCGGGCGGCCTGGTCTCCACATACTTCCCGCCGGGAAGCGAGCCCTGCCGGATCGCCATCGACGCGACCGCTCCGCCGCAGCCCACCGTCGAGAGCACCGACTTCCCGCAGGCCACCTCCGACGGCCTGACCTGGGCGAAGGTCAAGTTCGGCGGGACCGGCTCGATGACGTTCACCTCGCAGGGCGCGACGAAGTTCCAGTGGGCCTTCGAGGGCCTGAGCTACAAGGACGCGGCGGCCACCAACGGCAAGGCCACGATCACCAACCTGAAGCCGCCGCACGCCGGTCCGACCTGGGTGAACGTCTATGCCCTCGACCAGTACGGCAACAAGAGCGCACGCTCGGACTACGCCTTCTACGTCCCGCCGCGTGACATCGAGGACGCGCCCGGTGACACCAACGGCGACGGCATCCCCGACCTGCTGATCGTCGACGCCGACGGCAAACTGATGAACTGCGTCGGAAACGAGGGCGGCGAGCTGTACGGATGCCTGGGCGCCTCGTACACCTCGGACAACAAGCTGCACCCGAAGAACCACTGGTACGACCCGGCCACCGGCAAGGCCGCGCTGATCACCCACTACGCGGACGCGTACCCGGGTGACGGCGTCACCGACCTGTTCGCGGTCACCCCGGACGGCAAGTTCTGGCTGTACCCCGGTGACGGCTACGGCAGCTTCAACGTCGACAAGCGGATCAGGATCCGCCTGCCGTCGAACGCCCCGGCGCCCTCGACCTGGACGCAGATCAAGGCCGTCGGCGACATCACCGGCGACAAGCTGCCCGACCTGGTGCTGCGGGCCGGTCCCGAGTTCTGGGCGCTGTCCGGGTACACCGGTGCGACCTTCCAGACGGCGACGCTGATGAACGTCGACGCCTGGGCCCGCCGCGACATCGTCAACGTCGCCGACATCAACGGGGACGGCACCCCCGACCTGCTGTGGCGCAACCTCGACAACGGCAACATGTACGTCCGCCACGGCAAGCCGGGTCCCACCAGCGGCAGCGTCGACCTCGTGTCGCTCAAGGTCGCCGCCAACTCTCTCAACGGGGACGTCTCGTACGGCACCAGCTGGCAGGAGACCAACGTCCGCATCGCGCTCGGCATCCCGGACGTCAACGGCGACAAGATCCCGGACATCTGGGCCGTCTTCGCCACCGACGGCCAGACGCGGATCTACTATCCGTCCCGGACGAACACGAACCCGCCCGCGAAGATCGTCCTGACCGTGGACTGGAAAGCGATCAAGTCCTTCGGCTGACGGCCTGATCCCGTTCCCCGGGGTGGGCCCCGGCGCCACGCGCGTCGGGGCCCACCCCTTTCCCCTCGTGTGGCCGAGTGGCCGAGTGACGGAGGTGGTGGAAGCCGACGACCGGTGACGGGCGGGAGGGCCGCAACACACTGCGCGAGGCGATCACAGCCGAGTTGGACCGCCTCGCGTCGGAGCCGGGCCCGGCGGGCGTCGGCATGACGCCGCCGTCCCGCCGGTAGTGGCGCCGAGCCGCCGCACAGCGGAGGCTTGATGTGCGCGAGGGCGCACGGGCGGCTGCGGGGGGACACCCGTGAGGGTCTTCCGAGGAGGTCCGATGAGCCTTGTCATTCCGTTCGACGAGTACGCCACCGATGAGTGGTACCCGGGGTTCACGCCGGCCTTCGGGCACTCGCCGTTCGTCGTCGAGCCGTTCCGGACGTTCTCCCAGCAGGACGAGAAGCGCTTCTGGTTCCTCGACTTCCACTGCCCGCGCGGGCTCACCCCGCTCGGGACGACCTGGCTGGAGGACAGCTACTCCTGGGGCACGCAACTCGCCGCCGAGCAGATGCCGCTGCCGCGCAGCCGTGGCATCACGCAGCGGATCGCCGGCACCCACGTCTACTCCGCGGCGATCTCGGTGGAGAGCCGGTACGAGATCGAGGCGCGGACCGTGCGGTCGCAGAGCCACCTGCCGGGGTTCCTGCGCACCTTCGACGCGCTGTGGAACCGGCGGGTGGCCGAGATCGAAGCGGGCTGGCGGCACTTCCAGCGCATCGACGTCGAGCGGTCCTCGCTGAGCGAGCTGGGCGCCATGCTCACCGAGGCACGCCGCTACGCCCAGCGGGCGTTCGAGATCCACTTCGAGATGATGTACCCGCTGCTGGCCAACCACCTCGGGTTCGCCGGGATGTGCGCGGAGCTGGGGATGGACCCCCGCGAGGTCGGCACGTTCCTGCAGGGCTACGACACCAAGATCATGGAGACCGACCGCGAGCTGGGCAGGCTCGCCGCGGCGGCCCGTGACGCGGGGCTGGAGTCGCTCTTCGCCACCACCGAGCCGGAGCGGCTGGCGGGCACGCTGGCCGCCGAGGGCGGTTCGGCGACGGCCTGGCTGAGCAGGCTCGGCGACTTCCTCGAGGTGTACGGCCACCGCATCGAGGGCATCTGCGACGTGGCGCTGCCGAGTTGGGCCGAGGAACCCGCACCCGTGCTCGGGATGGTCAGGGCCCTCCTGCGGGAGGGCGCCGGGCACGACTTCGGGGCCGCGCTGCGCCAGGCGCAGACCGAACGTGAGACCGCGATCGACGCGGCACGCTCGCGGCTGACCAGGCAGGAGCAGGAGGCGTTCGACGCCGGCCTCGCCTCGGTGCAGGCCGCGAACTTCCTCCGGTGGCAGGACGACCACAGCCACTACATCGACCTGCGGGTGTCGCTGCCGATGCGCCGGGCCGCCCTGGGCATCGCTCAGAAGGCCGGCGCCGACCGGCCCGACGACACGCTCTTCCTGTTCTGTCCGGAGCTGAGCGCCGTGGCCTCGGGTGAGCGTTCGTACGACGAGTTCCGCTCGATCGTCGAAGTGCGCCGCCAGTACTTCGCCCACTGGCACGAACGGCGCGCGAGCATGCCCAAGGTGCTCGGCACCGTCCCCGAAACCGTCGAGGACCCGATCCTGACCGAGATCTTCGGCCTCGACGAGCGCTTCCTGCGCGTGGTCACGGCCACCGGCCGGGCAGGGGCCGGGACCACGCTCACCGGCGTGCCCGCGGCGAAGGGACGGGCGACGGGCGTTGCCCGCGTGCTCACCGACCCCGACGCCCTGCACCGCCTGCGGCCGGGCGAGGTGCTGGTGTGCGAGTCGACCTCGCCCAACTGGACGCCGGCGTTCGCCGCGATCGCGGCCTGCGTCTGCGACAGCGGGGGCATGCTGTCGCACGCCGCGATCGTCGGCCGCGAGTACGGCGTGCCGACGGTCACCGCCTGCGGCCTGGCGACCGTGCTGGTCAAGGACGGCGACGAGGTCGAGGTGGACGGCGAACGGGGCACCGTCACCGTCGTCCGGGTGGGAGCGGCGGGTGGGAGCGGCAGGTGACGACTGACCTGGTCACCTGGCTGGACACGGCCGAGCCCGACGCCGTGACGGCCGCCGCGGGGCCGAAGATGGGATCCCTGGCCGAACTCGGCCGCGCCGGGTTCGGCGTGCCGCGCGGCTTCGCCGTCACCACCGCCGCCTACGCGTTGCACGTCGGTGCGTCCGGCCTGGACCTGCTGGCCGACCGGGTGCTGGCCGGCGTCCGCGATCCGCACCGGCAGGAGGCCGTGGAGGCCGCTTCGGCCCGGATCCGTGGGGCCTTCGAGGAGGTCGACGTCATCGAACCGGTCGCCGCGGCGGTCGTCGAGTGCTACGGCGAACTGTGCGACCGCTCGTCGCGCCCGCAGGTGCCGGCCGCGGTCCGCTCGTCGGCGACGGGTGAGGACTCCGCAAGCGCGAGCTTCGCCGGTGTCTTCGACACCCACCTCGGTGTGTCGGGCTCCGGGCGGGTGGTCGAGGCGGTGCGTTCCTGCTGGGCGAGCCTGTTCACCGGGCGGGCGATCCGCTACCGGCTCGAGCACGGCCTGAGCCATCGCCGGACCCCGATGGGCGTCGGCGTCGTCGAGTTGGTGAACGCACGCTCGTCCGGCGTGGCCTTCTCGGTGCACCCGGTCACCGGCAAGCGCGACCGGATGGTGATCGAAGCCAACTGGGGGTGGGGCGAAGCCGTCGTCCGGGGGCTGGTCACGCCCGACCGCGTCGAGGTGGGCAAGGACGACCGCCGTGTCCTGCGTCACGAGGTCGCGGCCAAGGAGTTCCTCTCGGTCCTCGACGGTCGGGCCGGTCGCGTCGCCGAGGTGCCGATGCCCGAGCGGCTGCGGAAGCGGGCCGTGCTGGACGAGGAGGAGATCGGGTGCGTCGTGGACGCCGTACTCGCGATCGAACGGCACTACGGCCATCCCGTCGATGTCGAATGGGTGATCGACAGGGACCGGGTTCCCGGCGGACAGGTCACCATCGTCCAGGCGCGGCCGATCACCGTCCAACCGCGGAGCGGGACCGTCGCCGCCTGGGATCCGGTCGCCTATGCGGCCAAGTACGCCTTCGGCTCAGGGGCCGGCCGACCCTGCCGATGACCCCGGAAGATGTCGCGGTCCGGCCCGTCGTCTTCTTCTCGGCCGCGCGCGGAGCAGGCCGCGCCGTACACCGGCGGCGCGGATACCCTGACGTTGATGAGCACGTTGTACGGCGTGCCGGAGCAGACGGCGAATCCGCCCCGAGGCGGACCGGACCCTCGCCGAGGGTTCTCGGCGCGTTCGGCACCATCGCCGAGCGGGCCGTGTTCGTCGACGCCATGCCCCACAACGTCTGCGGCACCCGGGCCGGGGGAACTCGCACCGCCCCTCTGGACGTCCGGGATCCGGTCGCCGGCTTCGACCGGCTCGCCCGCATCGCCGGCCCGCGCCGAGCCCCCGCCACGGCCTGCCCCCGACCGGGTGTGCCCGGTGGCACGCGTCACGGCCCGCTCCCGACCGGATGTGCCCGGTGGTACTCCCGCCATGAGCGGGGAGAATCCCTTGGGGAGCGAGATGAGCCGAGATGAGCCGAGATGACGCGACACCGCCGCGACGAGGACATCGAGTCGGCGGAACAGGGGTTCGTCCAGCTCCCCTGCGCCGCGGCGGTCTTCGACGCCGACCTGCGGGTGGTGCGCGCCAACGCAGAGATGCAGCGCGCGACCGCTCTCCCGGAGGACCGGATGCGCGGACTGCGGCTGCCCGAGGTCCTGTCGCACGCCGCCGGTGAGGAGACCGAGCAGGTCATGCGGGAGGTCCTGGAGACCGGTGTACGGCGGCGCGTGGAGAGCCACCTACGGGTCCCGGGCGAGACCCGTGAGCACGCCTGGTCGGTGTCCCTCGCCCCGCTGAGGGACCGGACCGGCCGGGTGCGCGGCGTCTGCCTCGCCGCACACGACATGACCGAGCACGACCACGCCCGGGAACGGCTCCTCCTGATCAACGAGGCCGGCGGCCGCATCGGCAGCACGCTGGACATCACGCGCACCGCTCAGGAGCTGGTCGACACGGCCGTACCCTGGTTCGCCGACTACGCGGCCGTCGATCTGCTCACCTTCATCGACCACGGCGACGAACCGCCCCCCGGCCCGCTGACCGGCTCGGTCACCCTGCGGCGAACGGCAGCGGGGTACTCCGGCGGTGCGTGGACGGGCAGCCTCCAGCCGGGTGACCTGGCCGACTATCCGGCGTCCTCACCGGCGGCCCTGCCCCTGGCGACCGGCCTGACCGGGATGTACGAGACGACCGACTCCGCCATCGACGGGTGGGCGGTCCACGACCCCGCCCGAGCGGCCCGGATCCGCCTGTCCGGAACCCACTCGGTGCTGGTGGTACCGCTGCGCGCCCGAGGCGTCACCCTCGGCGTGGCCCGCTTCGCCCGCAGCCATCGCCCGGAGCCGTTCGAACAGGACGACATCCTCCTGGCCGAGGAGATCACCTCTCGGGCAGCCGTCTGTGTCGACAACGCCCGCCGCTACACCCGCGAGCGGGTCACCGCGGAGACCCTGCAACGCACCCTGCTGCCGCTGAGGCTGCCCGACCAGACCGCGCTCGAGGTCGCCTCCCGCTACCTGCCCGCCACCAGTCGCGTCGGCGTGGGCGGCGACTGGTTCGACGTGATCCCGCTCTCCGGCGCGCGGGTGGCCCTGGTGGTCGGCGACGTCGTGGGGCACGGCGTCCAGGCCGCGGCCACCATGGGCCGGCTGCGCACGGCCATACGCGCCCTGGCCGACATCGACCTGCCGCCCGACGAACTGCTCACCCACCTCGACGACCTCGTCATCCGTACCTCCGCCGAAATCGAGGGCGCCGGGGGCACCGACGCCACGGCGGATGCCGCCGCCGAGGCCGCCGGGGGGCTCGGGGCCACCTGTCTGTACGCGGTCTACGACCCCGTCTCCCTGCGCTGCTCCCTCGCCCGGGCCGGCCATCCGCCGCCCGCGATCGTGGGGCCGGACGGCACCGCCGACCTCCTCGACCTGCCGGCCGGTCTCCCCCTGGGACTGGGTGGCCTGCCCTTCGAGGCCGCCGAGATCGAACTTCCCGAGGGCAGCCTTCTCGCCCTCTACACCAAGGGCCTGGTCGAAGCCCGCGACCGCGACGTCGACGAAGGGCTCACGAGGCTGCGCCAGGCACTCAGCCGGCCCGCCCCGTCCCTGGACGCCGTCTGCGACGCCGTGCTCACAGCGACCCGCCCGGAGGAGACCCGCCCCGACCGGACCGGCGCCGACATCGCCCTGCTCGTGGCCCGCACCCGCGCCATCGGCGAGTCCGATGTCGCCACCTGGAGCCTTCCCTTCGACCCCGAGGTCGTCGCGCAGGCCCGCTCCCAGACCACCGAACAGCTGGCGGCCTGGGGACTGGACCAGGCCACCTTCACCTCCGAGCTGGTGGTCAGCGAACTGGTCACCAACGCCATACGGTACGGTCGGCCGCCCGTCGAGCTGCGACTCATCCACGACCGCGACCTCATCTGCGAGGTCTCCGATGCCGGGAGCTCCTCGCCGCATCTGCGCCGCGCCCGGGTCTACGACGAGGGCGGGCGCGGTCTGATGCTCGTCGCTCAGCTCTCCCAGCAGTGGGGCACCCGCCACACCCCGCGGGGAAAGACCATCTGGGCCGACATCTCCCTCGCACCGGCCTGACCACCCGACCACCGGGGCCTGAACCGGCGAACGGAGGTCGGCTCCGGGGCCTGTCCGGCGGATCGTGCCGGACAGGCCCCGGCCCCTGGTCCCGAGGAGCCCTCAGCGCTTGAGCGTGAAGGTGAAGTCGCCGGAGAGCTTGCCGCCCAGCCGGACCGCCGAAACGAGGTTCCCCTCCGCGATCAGTCTCTCGACCTCGGCCCGCGAAAGACCGCACCCTTCGGCGACCAGTCGCACCGGCCGGACAGGGATCCGCGCCGCGAAGCGGACCGAGACGTCGATCACCTCGCGGTCCAGGTGATCCGATCCGCCGGTGTCGAGGCGCCAGGCGCCGTCCCAGTCGAGGGCGATGCGATTACGGCGCCGCAGGACCGGATCCTGGAGCAACTCGGCCGTCAGACCGGGGTCGTTGTCATGCAGCCGGTCCAGCAGCTCAGGTCGTACGGAGCGCACGTTCATCCGCTCCAGGACCGTGAGCTTCGCAGTCGCTCCGCAAGCGGTGCAGAGCACGAGAAGCCAGGCGTCGATGAGCTTGTGGTGGGCGTTGACGCGAAATTTTCTGCTTGCCCGGAAACGCTCGGACGCGCACGCGTGGCAACGGCGGAGAACGAGCGGCAGGCAGGTGGGCACGACCACCCAGTTTTTGAGCACAGAAGTACACCGGTTCCAGTGAGAAGTCCGCAGCAAAAAGCAGCGCGGCGCGGATGCGCGACGCGCGACAGATCAGCGCTTGGGAGGTCTCACAGGGTGTACAACGGCATGTCCTTGACCAGACGACTCGGTTCGGCAGCACGGTAACGGCGCACAGCGCCGCCGCTCCACTGGTTTTCAAGGGGGCTGGAACCGGCAACGGCAAGGGGCCCGCCCCCGGAAGGTCGGACCCCTCTTGACCTGCAAGTTCGCCAGGTCAGCGACGTGGTGGCACAGCGCCCGCTACACGTTGAAGCGGAACTCCACCACGTCCCCGTCGCGCATCACGTAGTCCTTGCCCTCCATGCGGGCCTTGCCTTTGGCGCGGGCGTCGGCGACCGAGCCGGCCTCCAGGAGGTCCTCGAAGGAGATGACCTCCGCCTTGATGAAGCCCTTCTGGAAGTCGGTGTGGATGACACCGGCGGCCTCGGGGGCGGTGGCGCCCTTCTTGATGGTCCAGGCGCGGGACTCCTTGGGGCCGGCCGTCAGGTAGGTCTGCAGGCCGAGGGTGTTGAAGCCGACGCGGGCGAGCGTGGCCAGGCCGGGCTCGTTCTGGCCGACGGACTGGAGGAGCTCCAGGGCCTCGTCCTCGTCCAGCTCGGCGAGGTCCGCCTCCAGCTTGGCGTTGAGGAAGATCGCCTCGGCGGGGGCGACCAGGGAGCGCTGCTCGTTCTTGAAGTCCTCGTCGACCAGTTCGTCCTCGTCGACGTTGAAGACGTACAGGAAGGGCTTGGTGGTGAGCAGGTGCAGGTCGTGCAGCAGCTCGGCACGCTCGCTGCCCTGGACGATGCCGTGCGCGAAGAGCGTGTCGCCCTTCTCCAGGATCTCCTTGGCCTCCTCGACGGCCTTGACCTTGGGAGCGACGTCCTTCTTGATCCGCGACTCCTTCTGGAGCCGGGGCAGGACCTTCTCGATGGTCTGGAGGTCGGCGAGGATCAGCTCGGTGTTGATCGTCTCGATGTCGTCCTTCGGCGAGACCTTGCCGTCGACGTGGACGACGTTCTCGTCCTTGAAGGCGCGGATGACCTGGCAGATCGCGTCCGACTCGCGGATGTTCGCGAGGAACTTGTTGCCCAGGCCCTCGCCCTCGCTGGCGCCGCGCACGATGCCGGCGATGTCGACGAAGTCGACGGTGGCCGGCAGGATCCGCTCCGACCCGAAGATCGAGGCGAGCTGGGCGAGACGACCGTCCGGCACCCCGACGACACCGACGTTCGGCTCGATCGTGGCGAACGGGTAGTTGGCCGCGAGCACGTCGTTCTTGGTCAGGGCGTTGAACAGGGTCGACTTGCCGACGTTCGGCAGACCGACGATTCCGATCGTGAGCGACACGTTGCGACTTCCCGTACGTGAGGAGACTGGAGGCCAGGCGGCCGATCCACCAGTCTACGGCGTGTCGCGGCCGGCCCCCTCGACGGTTCGAACGCTTGGCCAGGCGGCCGCGCACGGCGTGTCAGGTGGGCTATTCGCCACATAAGCAGACCTAGGTTGGTCCAGTGGAGCAGCACAAGACGCGACCCCAGCAGCACGGACCGCGACGAGGCAGGCCGCCGGTGCCCCCGGCGCGGCGCCCTCCCGCGGCACGCCCTCCCGCGGCACGGCGTCCTGCCGCACGCCCTCCCGCGGCACGGCGTCCCTGCGCTCCGGCGGTCGTTCCGGCGCCCGCGCCGCGGCGGCCGTCCGGTCCCCGGCTGACGGGTCTGGGCGCCGGGATGTTCTGCGCGGCCGCCATGTTCCTGCTGGGCGGTCTCGACCTGCTGCTCCTCGGCGGGGGCTCCACCGCGTACGGGGTGCTGTTCCTGCCGGTGTGCGCGCTGACCGCGCTGTGGGTGCGCAAGGGCGATCTGCTGACGGCGCCCATCGTGGTGCCGATCGGGTTCGCCGTGGGCCTGCTGCCCGTGATCAACGGGGACGTGGGGTTCCTCGGCAAGCTGATGAGCCTGGTGACCGCGCTCGCCACCGAGGCGCCCTGGCTGTACGCGGGGACGCTGATCGCGGGTGGGACGGCGCTGGCGCGGCGGGTGGCACTGGCGGCGCGGCGGCGGGCGGTGCGCAGGCGCTTGGCGGGCTGAGGCGCCGGGTGTACGTCGTCGGCGCCCCGCCCGGACCCGTCGGGCCCTACGACGGCCCCAACCGCCCCAACCGCCTCAGCCGTGCTCCGCCGCGTGCATCGCCGCACCGACGATCCCCGCGTTGTTCTGCAACCGGGCGGGAACGATCTCCGCCTTGATGTCCTCGATGAGGGGAAGAAACTTCTCCGACTTGCGGCTGACGCCGCCGCCGACGATGAACAGCTCCGGGCTGAAGAGCATCTCGACGTGGGCGAGGTACTTCCGCACCCGGCGCGCCCAGCGCTCCCAGCTGAGGTCGTGGTCGTCCTTGGCCTTGCTGGACGCCCGCTTCTCCGCCTCGTGGCCGTGCAGCTCCAGATGCCCGAGCTCGGTGTTGGGGACGAGGACGCCGTCGACGAAGACGGCGCTGCCGATGCCGGTGCCGAAGGTCAGCAGCACCACCGTGCCCCTGCGGCCGCGCCCGGCGCCGAAGTGCATCTCGGCGACGCCCGCCGCGTCCGCGTCGTTGACCACCGTCACCGGCAGACCGCCCAGGCGGGCGCCGAACAGGGCGCGCGCGTCGGTGTCGACCCAGCTCGTGTCGACGTTGGCCGCCGTACGGACCATGGCGCCGCCGGTGACGACGCCCGGGAAGGTCAGCCCGACCGGTCCTCTCCAGCCGAAGTGGTCGACCACTTCCTTGACCCCGTCGGCGACGGTGTCGGGGGTCGCCGGATGCGGGGTCAGCACCTTGCACCGCTCCTGGGTCAGCGCTCCCCCGTCCAGGTCCACAGGGGCACCCTTGATACCGGACCCGCCGATGTCCACACCGAAGATCTGCATGGCTCCACGTTACGACGTACGACGGACCGTCACTGCTGCGTCGTGCCGGACCCTCCGCGCTCGGCGACCAGCGCGGCCGCCTCGTCGCGCAGGTCCCGGCGGAGTTCCTTGGGCAGGGAGAAGATGATGGACTCCTCGGCCGCCTTGACGATCTCCACGTCCTCGAAGCCGCGCTGCGACAGCCATTCGAGCACCTGCTCGACCAGCACCTCCGGCACGGAGGCGCCCGAGGTCAGGCCGACCGTGGAGACGCCCTCCAGCCAGCTCTCGTCGATCTCGTCGGCGAAGTCCACGAGGTGCGCCCGGCCCGCGCCCGCGAGCTTGGCGACCTCCACCAGCCGCTTGGAGTTGGAGGAGTTGCGCGAGCCGACGACGATCACCAGGTCGGCTTCGGCGCCCATCTGCTTCACGGCGAGCTGACGGTTCTGCGTGGCGTAGCAGATGTCGTCGCTGGGCGGGGAGATGAGCTGCGGGAACTTGTCCTTGAGCGCGTCGACGGTCTCCATCGTCTCGTCGACCGACAGCGTGGTCTGCGACAGCCACACGACCCGGGAGGGGTCGCGGACCTCGACGTTCGCGACGTCCTCGGGCCCGTCGACGAGCTGGATGTGGTCGGGGGCCTCGCCGGTGGTCCCGATGACCTCCTCGTGGCCCTCGTGCCCGATCAGGAGGATGTCGTAGTCCTCGTTGGAGAACCGGACTGCCTCCTTGTGCACCTTGGTCACCAGGGGGCAGGTGGCGTCGATGGTGGCCAGCCGGCCCCGCTCGGCCTCCTCGTGGACGGTGGGGGCCACACCGTGCGCCGAGAACATCACGATGTTCCCCGGCGGCACCTCCTCCGTCTGCTCGACGAAGACGGCGCCCTTCTTCTCCAGGGTCTGCACGACGTACTTGTTGTGGACGATCTCGTGCCGGACATAGATCGGAGCCCCGTACTGTTCCAGGGCTTTCTCGACGGCGATCACGGCGCGGTCCACACCCGCGCAGTAGCCCCGGGGGGCGGCGAGCAGGACACGGCGGCCAGACGAAGCAGTCATGTCCCCATCGTAAGGCCGCCACCGCGGCCCGAAGATCGCCCCACGGCCGCCCGGCCGACGCGCGGAGCGGGCCGCCGGGCGAGGGGGTGGGGGTTGTCGGTGGGGGCGGTTACTCTCGCGGACATGGCTGTCTCCACGTCTCCGGAAGCTCCCCTGCCCGTCGGTGAGGTGTCGCGGCTGATCGGGGGGTGGATCGAGCGGCTCGGCGCGGTGTGGGTCGAGGGGCAGATCACGCAGTTGTCGCGGCGCCCGGGTGCGGGCGTGGTGTTCCTGACGCTGCGCGATCCGTCGTACGACATCTCCGTCAGCGTGACCTGCTACCGCCAGGTGTTCGACGCGATCGCCGACGTGGTCGCCGAGGGCGCGCGGGTCGTGGTGCACGCCAAACCGGAGTGGTACGCGCCGCGCGGGCAGCTGTCGCTGCGGGCCGCCGAGATCAGGCCGGTGGGCGTCGGTGAGCTGCTGGCGCGGCTGGAGCAGCTGAAGAAGACGCTCGCGGCGGAGGGACTGTTCGCGACCGAGCGGAAGAAGCCCCTGCCCTTCCTGCCCCAGCTCGTCGGGCTGGTCTGCGGCCGGGCGTCCGCCGCGGAGCGGGACGTGCTGGAGAACGCCCGGCACCGCTGGCCCGCGGTCCGCTTCGAGGTGCGCAACGTCGCCGTGCAGGGCGTCCACGCCGTCCCGCAGGTCGTGCAGGCCGTGAAGGAGCTGGACGAGACCGAGGACGTGGACGTGATCATCGTGGCGCGCGGCGGCGGCAGCGTGGAGGACCTGCTGCCGTTCTCCGACGAGCAGCTGGTGCGCGCGGTCGCCTCCTGCCGTACGCCCGTGGTGTCCGCGATCGGGCACGAGCCGGACACGCCGCTGCTCGACTACGTCGCGGACCTGCGCGCCTCCACCCCGACCGACGCCGCGAAGAAGGTCGTACCGGACGTCGGCGAGGAGTACGAGCGGGTACGGCAGCTGCGGGACCGGGCCCGCAGATGCGTGCGGGCGCTCGTCGAACGGGAGGAGCGAGGGCTCGCCCACGCGCTTGCCCGGCCCTGCATGGAGGACCCGCACCGCATGCTCGACGAGCGCGCGGACCAGATCGCGTCGGTCCTGGACCGCGGCCGGCGCACCCTGCGGCATCTGCTGGACCGCGCGGACTCGGAGCTGACGCACACGCACGCGCGGGTGGTGGCCCTCTCCCCCGCCGCGACCCTGCGGCGCGGGTACGCCGTGCTCCAGAAGGCGGACGGGCACGTGGTCCGCGACCCGGGAGAGGTGACGGCGGACGAGGCCCTGCGGGCCCGGGTCGCCGAGGGCGAGTTCACGGTTCGTGTCGACGCATAGGGTGGGCGGATGACAAGCAAGGCGGATGAGGCGCTCGGCTACGAGCAGGCACGGGACGAGCTGATCGAGGTCGTCCGGCGCCTGGAGGCGGGCGGTACGAGCCTGGAGGAGTCCCTCGCGCTGTGGGAGCGCGGCGAGGAACTGGCCAAGGTGTGCCGCCGATGGCTGGAGGGCGCCCGCGCACGCCTGGACGCTGCCCTCGCCGAGGAGGCACAAGAAGCCGAGCCGAAGCCCTCGGAGTAGACCGGACCCACGAGGGAGCAGACCGAACCCACGAGCCGGGCCAAGGCTTCGCCAGGGCCAGGGAGCCCGCCGGTCGGGGCCGGGGCCCGCTGTCAGAGCCGGGGAGACCGCCGGTCGGAGCCAAGGCCCCTGCCAGGGCCTCGCGGGCCGGCGGGCCGGGGGCAGGCCCGGCGTCAGGGGTGGACGTGGGGGGTCAGGAGGTCTTCAGGGCCCGGGCCATCGTCGTCAGCTGGTCGAAGGACGCCGTGCCCGCCACCACCGTCGTGGAGCCCTCGGTGCCCTCCAGCACCAGCGCGTCGTAGCGGCCGCCGGTGTAGCGCGTCCACGTGCGGCCGTCGATCTGCTCGGTGACCTTCGTCGCGTGCCCGCCCAGGCTGGTCGCGTCGATGAAGTCCTTGCGCTTCTGCGCGGACTGCTCGACCGCCACGTACTGACCGTCGGGACCCTGGAAGCCCAGGTGCCAGTGGTCCTTCTCCTGGGCCCGGAAGCGGACCGAGGTGGCCTTCCAGGTGTCGGGCAGGCCCTCGGGCGCCGCCACCGGGTACGACGCCGCCCGGCGTGCGGTGGTCAACTCGATGCGGTAGTCGACCCGCTGGACGTCGGGAGCCTTGCTGTCGTGCGGGACGAAGAGGTAGATGACCGCCGCCGCGACCCCGATGAGGCCCAGGGAGAGGATCATGTCCCGGACCGTCTTCTGCTTGCCGTTCGAACCTGCCACGCCTCCTATCGTCGCAGGTGCCCGGTCCGCTCATCCGTGGGGTCCCCTGCTCATTCTGTCCGTCCGGAGATAGAGTCGAGGCCAACACCCTCATCCGGCCGTCGCCGTATCAGAAAGGTGCGCTCCGATGACCGAGCATCATCATCTGCCCTCAGAGCTCGAGGTGCCCTCAGAGGCGCCCGACCGCAACATCGCCCTGGAACTCGTCCGGGTGACCGAGGCCGCGGCCATGGCCGCGGGCCGCTGGGTCGGGCGCGGTGACAAGAACGGCGCCGACGGCGCCGCCGTACGCGCCATGCGCTCCCTCGTCTCCACCGTGTCGATGAACGGCGTCGTCGTCATCGGCGAGGGCGAGAAGGACGAGGCCCCGATGCTCTTCAACGGCGAACGCGTCGGCGACGGCACCGGGCCGGAGGTCGACATCGCCGTCGACCCGATCGACGGCACCACCCTGACCGCCAAGGGCATGCCGAACGCGATCGCGGTCCTCGCCGCCACCGAGCGCGGCGCGATGTTCGACCCGTCCGCCGTGTTCTACATGGACAAGCTGGTCACCGGCCCGGAGGCGGCCGACTTCGTCGACATCGACGCCCCGGTGTCGGTGAACATCAAGCGCGTGGCCAAGGCCAAGCGGTCCACGCCCGAGGACGTCACGGTGGTCATCCTGGACCGGCCGCGGCACGAGGGCATCATCAGGGAGATCCGGGAGACGGGCGCCCGCATCAAGCTGATCTCCGACGGCGACGTGGCCGGCTCGATCCTGGCGCTGCGCGACGGCACCGGCATCGACCTGCTCCTCGGCATCGGCGGCACGCCCGAGGGCATCATCTCGGCCTGCGCCGTGAAGTGCCTGGGCGGCACGATCCAGGGCAAGCTGTGGCCGAAGGACGACGAGGAGCGGCAGCGGGCCCTCGACGCGGGGCACGACCTGGACCGCGTGCTGACCACGGACGACCTGGTCTCCGGTGAGAACGTATTCTTCGTCGCCACCGGCATCACCGACGGCGAGCTGCTGCGCGGTGTGCGCTACCGCGCCGAGACGGCGACGACCGACTCGATCGTGATGCGCTCCAAGTCCGGCACGGTCCGCCGGATCGACTCCGAGCACCGGCTGAGCAAGCTGCGGGCGTACAGCGCGATCGACTTCGACCGCGCGAAGTAGCCGCCGGTCCACGGGCCCGCCAGGGCGAGGCGATGGGGGCGCTCCCGGTGCGGAGGGGCGCCCCTTCCGCGTCAGAGCACCGGCGGGTGGGCCCTATCCCGCCGCCGCTATGCGTCCCGTGGTGCGGGCCGCCTTCTTCAGCTCCAGGTCGCGGCGGCGCCGCCGGGCCAGGACGACACGGCGCTCGGCGGCGGTCAGGCCGCCCCAGACGCCGTACGGCTCCGGCTGGAGCAGCGCGTGCTCGCGGCACTCGACCATGACCGGGCAGCGTGCGCAGACCCGCTTGGCCGCCGCCTCGCGGGACAGCCGCGCGGCGGTGGGTTCCTTGGAGGGTGCGAAGAACAGGCCCGCCTCGTCACGCCGGCACACCGCCTCGGTGTGCCAGGGCGCGTCCTGGTCCCTGTCACGCCCCGGCACCCGCCGGGCCGGAACGGCAGCTACCTGCAGCGACGAATGCGGCGGTTGCAGCACGGTCTTCTCCTGACGACGGCTTCGCGAGCGGGAGGGTCCAAGAGACGATGCAGCAAGGCCTACCCGCTGTGCGCGCGCCTATGCACTGAGTTCCCAACCGCCCGACCGTGACCACCGGCGTCCACGAACGACCACTGTTGTCACGTGTGCTTGCGCAGATGTCTGTCCACCTTGCGCTGAACCCGGTCGAGGATGTCCGCGACGAGCTTGCCCCGCTTCGGCCGCGCCTCGACGTTGCCCAGGACGGCCCAGCCGTCGACGTAGACGGCCGGAGCCTCGGGCTCCGGCGAGTCCAGGTGCACCACCTCGAAGTTGCCGAGGACGCCGCCGCCGGTGCCGCGCAGCGACACGTTCTCCGGGACGCGGACCTGCACGTCGCCGAAGACCGAGACGGCCTTGATCACGACCTGCTGGTACTCGAAGACCGCCTCGCTGAGGTCGATCTCCACGCTGCCGAAGATCGCGTACGCGTGCACCCGGCGCCCGGGGCGCCAGCGGCCGCGGCGGGTGGCCTGGCTGAACACCGCCACCACGTTCTCGTCGGCGACGGGGGGTATCGCGCCGGCCGCCGGCCGGTTCGACGCCGGGGCGTACGCGGCGGCCGCGCGGCCCTGGTGGGCGGCGGGCAGGTCCTGGATGAAGACCTCCAGCTCTCCGACCGTCTTGGCGTTCAGCACCCCCTCGACGCGCTCGGCGTGCTCGTCCGCGTTCAGACGGCCCTCGGCGAGGGCCTCGCGCAGGATGTCGGCGATACGGTCACGGTCGGCGTCCGAGGCGCGCAGTTCGGCGACGGGGGCGGCGGCCGTCCGCGGTTCGGTCTGCTTCTGAAGGTCCACGGCAGCAGCGTACCGAAACGCGATAGATCGCGACTAGGGGTGGGGGGTGACGGGCGCGTCGTGCGCCGCTCCCGACCGGGGCTGAGCGGGACCTCACAGGTTCGCTGTCGGCGCCAGGTTCTACGCTGGGGGTCGCCCGCCGGTGTCGGCGGGCAGCAGTCTGCCGAGTAAGGAATGGGCCAGATGCCGCACAGTTCCCCCGCCGCCCGCCCTGCGTTCGCGTACACCGATCTGCTCCCCCAGGGTGAGGACACCACCCCGTACCGGCTGGTGACGGCCGAGGGCGTCTCCACCGTCGAGGGGCCCGACGGGCGTACGTTCCTCAAGGTCGAGCCGGAGGCGCTGCGCAAGCTGGCCGAGGAGGCCGTCCACGACATCCAGCACTACCTGCGTCCGGACCACCTCGCCCAGCTGCGCCGCATCATCGACGACCCGGAGGCCTCGGCGAACGACAAGTTCGTCGCCCTGGACCTGCTCAAGAACGCGAACATCGCCGCGGCCGGCGTGCTGCCCATGTGCCAGGACACGGGCACGGCGATCGTCATGGGCAAGCGCGGCCAGAACGTGCTGACGGCGGGCGAGGACGAGAAGGCCCTCTCCCAGGGCATCTTCGACGCCTACACCAAGCTGAACCTGCGCTACTCGCAGATGGCTCCGCTCACCATGTGGGAGGAGAAGAACACCGGCTCCAACCTGCCCGCGCAGATCGAGCTGTACGCGACGGACGGCGGCGCGTACAAGTTCCTGTTCATGGCCAAGGGCGGCGGCTCGGCCAACAAGTCCTTCCTGTACCAGGAGACGAAGGCCGTCCTGAACGAGGCCTCCATGATGAAGTTCCTGGAGGAGAAGATCCGTTCGCTGGGCACGGCCGCGTGCCCGCCGTACCACCTGGCGATCGTGGTCGGCGGCACGAGCGCCGAGTACGCCCTGAAGACGGCGAAGTACGCCTCCGCGCACTACCTGGACAACCTGCCCACCGAGGGCTCGCCGCTCGGGAACGGCTTCCGGGACGAGGAGCTGGAGGAGAAGGTCTTCGAGCTGACGCAGAAGATCGGCATCGGCGCGCAGTTCGGCGGCAAGTACTTCTGCCACGACGTGCGCGTGGTCCGGCTGCCGCGGCACGGCGCGTCCTGCCCGGTGGCCATCGCCGTGTCCTGCTCGGCCGACCGCCAGGCGCTCGCGAAGATCACCCCCGAGGGCGTCTTCCTGGAGCAGCTGGAGAAGGACCCGGCGCGGTTCCTGCCGGAGACCACGGACGAGCACCTGGACGACTCGTCGGACGTGGTCCGCATCGACCTCAACCAGCCGATGGAGTCGATCCTCGCCGAGCTGACCAAGTACCCGGTCAAGACCCGCCTGTCGCTGACCGGCCCGCTGGTCGTGGCCCGGGACATCGCCCACGCGAAGATCAAGGAGCGGCTCGACGCGGGCGAGGAGATGCCGCAGTACCTCAAGGACCACCCGGTGTACTACGCGGGCCCGGCCAAGACCCCCGAGGGGTACGCGTCCGGCTCCTTCGGCCCGACCACGGCCGGTCGCATGGACTCCTACGTCGAGCAGTTCCAGGCGGCCGGCGGCTCCAAGGTGATGCTGGCCAAGGGCAACCGCAGCAAGCAGGTCACGGACGCCTGCGACAGCCACGGCGGCTTCTACCTCGGCTCGATCGGCGGTCCGGCGGCCCGCCTGGCCCAGGACTGCATCAAGAAGGTCGAGGTCCTGGAGTACGAGGAGCTCGGCATGGAGGCCGTCTGGAAGATCGAGGTCGAGGACTTCCCGGCGTTCATCGTCGTGGACGACAAGGGCAACGACTTCTTCCAGGACCCGGCGCCCCAGCCGACGTTCACGACGATCCCGGTCCGGGGCCCCGGCCAGGCCTGACGCGCTGCCCCACGGCTCTCCACGCGCCCCCGCCGGCTTCGGCCGGCGGGGGCGTCGCGCTCCCCCTGGGCCTCCGTGACGGCCCCCGGGACCAATCCGCTCCTTCACGATGCCAACGAGGCGGCAATGGCTCTACGCTGATGCCCTGTCACTCTTGAGGGAGCGCGTGTCATGGCCTCGGGCCGGTCCCCTCGACGTGGACCGGGCCACCCTGCGCCTGTGCATCGCCGTCCTGCAGGGCCACTCGCCGCAGGTGGCCGGGCTTTCCCCGCAGAGCCTGCGGCGGCTGGCCAAGTGGGAGGGCGGCGTGGAGCTTCTCGACGAGCTGGGCCGACTGGACGAACAGCTGCGAGCCCGTTGACGGGCCGCCCCGGGAACACCACGTGCCCCGGCGATGCTGATCCCCATGGAGGTGTCCCCAATGGCAGACGGCCAGCACGACGCAGTCGGTTACCGCACCGAGCACGACTCCATGGGCGAAGTCCAGGTCCCCGTCCACGCCAAGTGGCGTGCCCAGACGCAGCGGGCGGTGGAGAACTTCCCCATCTCCGGGCAGCGACTCGAACGCGCGCACATCGAGGCGCTGGCACGGATCAAGGGCGCCGCGGCCAAGGTGAACGCGCGGCTGGGGGTGCTCGACGAGGACGTCGCCGAGGCGATCCAGGAAGCGGCGGCCGAGGTCGCCGCGGGCAGGTGGGACGAGCACTTCCCGGTCGACGTGTTCCAGACGGGGTCCGGGACCTCGTCCAACATGAACACCAACGAGGTCATCGCCACCCTCGCCGGCGAGCGGCTGGGCCGGGACGTGCACCCCAACGACCACGTCAACGCGTCGCAGTCCTCCAACGACGTCTTCCCGTCGTCGATCCACATCGCCGCCACCGCCGCCGTCACCCGCGACCTGGTCCCCGCCCTGGACCACCTCGCGAGCACGCTGACCCGCAAGGCCGAGGAGTTCGCCGACGTCGTGAAGTCCGGGCGGACGCACCTGATGGACGCCACACCCGTGACCCTCGGTCAGGAGTTCGCCGGATACGCGGCGCAGGTACGGTACGGCGTCGAACGTCTGAACGCCTCCCTGCCCCGGCTGGCCGAGCTGCCTCTCGGCGGTACGGCGGTCGGCACGGGCATCAACACCCCGCCCGGATTCTCCGCGGCCGTGATCGAGGAGGTCGCCCGCGCCACCGGGCTGCCGCTCACCGAGGCCCGCGACCACTTCGAGGCGCAGGGGGCCAGGGACGGCATCGTCGAGACCAGCGGCCAGCTGCGGACCGTCGCGGTGGGGCTGACGAAGATCGCCAACGATCTGCGGTGGATGGCCTCCGGGCCCAGGACCGGGCTCGCCGAGATCTCCCTGCCCGACCTCCAGCCCGGCTCCTCGATCATGCCCGGCAAGGTCAACCCGGTCGTTCCCGAGGCCGTGCTCATGGTCTGCGCCCAGGTCGTCGGCAACGACGCCACCGTCGCCACCGCCGGCGCCTCCGGCAACTTCGAGCTCAACGTCATGCTCCCGGTCATCGCCAGGAACGTGCTGGAGTCGATCCGGCTGCTCGCCAACGTGTCCCGGCTGCTCGCCGACCGGACCGTGGACGGGATCGTCGCCCACCGCGCGCGGGCCCGCGAGTATGCCGAGTCCTCGCCGTCCGTGGTCACCCCGCTCAACAGGTACCTCGGCTACGAGGAGGCGGCGAAGGTCGCCAAGAGGGCGCTCGCCGAGCAGAAGACGATCCGTCAGGTCGTCGTCGAGGGCGGCTACGTCGAGCGCGGTCTGCTCACGGCCCAGCAGCTCGACCGGGCGCTGGACGTCCTGCGGATGACACACCCGTAACCACGTGGGAACCGGGCGTGAACCATGCCGTCCCGCGCCACGGAGGATGCCCGGGGCACCTAATATTTGCGCATGGCACACGACGGAGCGACCGCACACACGACGACGGGCGGTGTGACGGAGCCCTGGACCCCCGGCAGCCAGATCCTGTGGCGCTACCGGGAGAACGGCGGCGCGCGCTTCCACATCGTGCGGCCCGTGACCGTCGTACAGGACGACCCGGGCCTGCTCGCCGTGTGGATGGCACCCGGCACCGAGTGCGTCAGACCCGTGCTCGCCGACGGCACGCCCGTGCACCAGGAACCGCTCGCGTCGCGCTACACCAAGCCGCGCACCGTGCGGCGCGACCGCTGGTTCGGCACGGGCGTGCTGAAGCTGGCCCGGCCCGGTGCGCCCTGGTCGGTGTGGCTGTTCTGGGAGTCGGGCTGGCGGTTCAAGAACTGGTACGTCAACCTGGAGGAGCCGCTGGCCCGCTGGGCGGGCGGGGTCGACTCCGAGGATCACTTTCTGGACATCTCCGTTCACCCGGACCGCAGTTGGCGCTGGCTGGACGAGGACGAGTTCGCGCAGGCGCAGCGCGACGGGCTGGTGGACACCTCACTCGCCGAACGGATCCGAGCCGCGGGCCGGGAGGCGGTGGAGACCATCCGCGCCTGGCGGGCGCCGTTCTGCGAGTCCTGGCAGCAGTGGCGCCCCGACCCGGCCTGGGAGGTACCGTCACTGCCGGACGACTGGGACCGCGCCCCCACGCGCGTGGCCTCATGAGACCCTTGATGCGCCCCCGGGCGGGAAACGTAGGATCGTCCTCCGCAGCAGGCGAAGGGCCGGTACCAACTCCCGGATCACCCACCGGGTCTGATCGAACGTCACCGAGGGGCGGCAGGACGTGAGCGAGGGGTACGAGGGCAACACCCGTGCGGGCCGCGGTCGGTCCGCCGGCACAGCAACAGCCTCTGACCACGCCGGAAATCCGTTCCTGGGGCATGTATTCCGGGTATCGGGTCTTCGGCGGGACGAACTGCGCGCCCGGCGCGCAGCCCCGGACGGATGGATTCGACACGCGTGACGGAGCAGCCGACCTCCTTCGAACGCCCCCAGCCGGGCGCCGACCCCACGGACGCCCATGGGGCGCTTCTGCGTACCCCCGCCGCCCCGGGGGCCGCGGCGTTACCTCTGCAGTCCGGCCCGGCCGACGACGTCCCGCGTCCGGTCGGCGCGGCCGGCTCCGAGCACTCCCAGTCGGCGTCCGCCGAGCCCGACGCGCACCGTCCGCGCCCCGCCCCGGAGGGCATTCCCGCCCAGCCGGACGCGGCGGCCAGGGTCGCCGGGACCCCCGACGGCACCGAGCCGGGGCAGCAGAGCACCGAGGCGTCCCGCACCGCGAGCGCGCCCGGCGGTCAGGAGCGCCGGGCCGGGCGTGGCGCGGCTCCCGGAGGCCAGGAGCGCCGTACCGGGCAGGGCATGCCGCCCGGGCGGACGCTGCCGATGCGGCGGGACGGGGACCGGTTGCGGTTCGTGGGGGCCGCCACCCGGCGCATCGCCCGCGGCATGGACCTGGACGAGATCGTCCTGGGGCTGTGCCGGGCCACCGTGCCGACCTTCTCCGACGCCATCCTCGTGTATCTGCGCGAGCCGCTGCCGGTGGGCGACGAGCGGCCCGCGGGCCCGCTCGTGCTGCGGCTGCGCCGCACCGACCGGATACCGGCGGAGCGCGACACCGAGCTGGGGTTCATGCCCGCGCCGGTGCCGGAGCAGCCGGCCGAGCTGTCGGCGGTGACCAACGAGCTGTGCGAGGTTCGGCCCGGCTCCGCGCTGGGCGAGGTGCTGCGCGGCGTGCGTCCGGTGTTCACGGACACGGAGTCCGCCCACGCCGCGCTGGCGGAACTCCTCGGCGAGGACTCCGAGTTGGTCGTGCCCGACGGGCAGCGCACCATTCTCGCCCCGCTGCGCGGCCGGCGCCGGGTCATCGGCGCGGCGCTGTTCCTGCGCCGTCCGGAGCGCCACGCGTTCCAGCCCGACGACCTGCTCGTCGCCGCCCAGCTCGCCACGCACAGCGCGCTGGGCATCGACAAGGCGGTGCTGTACGGCCGTGAGGCGTACATCGCCGACGAGTTGCAGCGCACCATGCTGCCGGAGACGCTGCCCCGCCCCACCGGCGTACGGCTGGCCTCCCGCTATCTGCCCGCCGCGGAGACCGCGCGGGTCGGCGGGGACTGGTACGACGCGATCCCGCTGCCCGGCAGCCGGGTCGCCCTCGTCGTCGGCGACGTCATGGGCCACTCCATGACCTCGGCCGCGATCATGGGTCAGCTGCGCACCACCGCGCAGACCCTGGCCGGGCTCGACCTGCCGCCGCAGGAGGTGCTGCACCACCTCGACGAGCAGGCGCAGCGCCTGGGCTCGGACCGCATGGCGACCTGCCTGTACGCGGTCTACGACCCGGTCGCGCACCGCATCACCATCGCCAACGCCGGTCACCCGCCGCCGGTCCTGCTGCATCTGGGCGGCCACGCCGAGGTGCTGCGGGTGCCGCCGGGCGCGCCGATCGGTGTCGGCGGCGTCGACTTCGAGGCGGTCGAGCTGGACGCCCCGGCGGGCGCGACCCTGCTGCTGTACACCGACGGCCTGGTCGAGTCGCGACTGCGGGACGTGTGGACGGGCATAGAGCAGCTGCGCGAGAAGCTCTCGGTGACCGCGCAGCTCACCGGCCCCGACCATCCGCCGCCGCTGGAAGCGCTGTGCGACGAGGTGCTGGACATGCTCGGCCCGGGCGACCGGGACGACGACATCGCGCTCCTCGCCGCCCGGTTCGACGGCATCGCGCCGAGCGACGTGGCGTACTGGACCCTTGACCCGGAGGACGCCGCTCCCGGCCAGGCCCGCCGCCTGGCCCGCCGGGCGCTGTCCGGCTGGGGTCTGGAGGAGCTCACCGACTCCGTGGAGCTGCTGATCAGCGAGGTCGTCACCAACGCCGTGCGCTACGCCTCCCGCCCGGTCACCCTGCGCCTGCTGCGCACCGATGTGCTGCGCTGCGAGGTCGGTGACGACGTGCCGCAGTTGCCGCGTCTGCGGCAGGCCCGCGCCACGGACGAGGGCGGACGCGGACTGTACCTGGTCAACCGGCTGGCCAGGCGCTGGGGCGCGACCCGGCTGAGCACCGGCAAGGTGGTCTGGTTCGAGCTGAACCAGGGCTGAACCGGGGCTGAGCCGGGGCTGAGCCGGAACACGCGGACACGCGAAGGGGGCGCCCGGCCGGACCGGGCGCCCCCTTCGCACTGCTCACCGCATGCCGCTCACTGCTCGTTGGGGAGGAGCGGGCTGTCGCTGGCGCTGTCCGTGGGTTCCCTGCTCGTCGACGGGTCGCTCGGCGACTGCGACGGGGTCTCGCTCGGCGACTGTGACGGCGTCTCGCTGGGCGTGTCGCTGGGCGACTCGGACACCGGCGGCTCACTGATGGTGGGCGACTCCGACGGGGTCTCGCTCGGCGACTCGCTGACCGTGGGGCTCTCCGAGGGCTGGACCGCGGCACCCTGCTTGGTGTCCAGGTCGAACTTGCTGACCTCGCCCATCACGTTGAAGGTGTACTCGGCCCAGATCAGCGCGGGGAAGCCACCGCCGTTGACGCGCGGCACGCCGAGCGTCCCATACAGCGGGACGTGCTTGCCGTTCTTGGTCGGGTCCTCGCCGAACAGGCCGACCGAGGTGACCAGGTTCGGCGTGTAGCCGGTGAACCAGGCCGACCGGTTCTTGTCGGACGTGCCCGTCTTGCCCGCGACCTGCTGGCCGTCGCGCAGCGGGTTGTCCCGCACCGACACCTTCGCCGTACCGTCGTCGACCACGCCGGTCAGCACAGAGGTGACCGTGTCGGCGGCCTCGCGGCTGATGACCTGGTCGCCGATCGGGTCGGGCATCTTGACCGTACGGTCCTTCTGCTCGGCCGACTTGACGATGGTCGGGGTGACCTTCTGGCCGTGGTTGTCGAGGGTGGCGTAGATCCCGGCCATCTCCAGGGGGCTGGCGCCCATGGAGCCCAGCGTCTGGGCCGGTACGGCCTGCATGCCCTTGGTGTTCATGCCGAGCTTGCCGGCGACCTCCATCACCTTGTCCATGCCCACGTCGACGCCCATCTGCGCGAAGACGGAGTTGACGGACTGGTTCATGGCCCTCTGGACCGTGATGTCGCCGTAGTTCTGGTCGTCCTCGTTGGGCGGCCCGAAGCCGACCTTGGTGCCGTGGTCCAGGACCTGGCGGCCGCTGGTGCCGTCGTAGACGGTGTTCGCCGTGATCGGCCGGCCGTCCTGGGTCCTGGACTCCTCCTCCAGCGCCGCGGCCAGGATCACCGGCTTGAAGGTGGAGGCCGGCTGGAAGTCCTGCCGGGTCGCGTTGCTGTAGTAGTGCTTCAGGTAGTCCTCGCCGCCGTACAGGGCGACGACGTGTCCGGTCTTCGAGTCGACGGAGACGGCACCGGCCTGGACGTGCCCGTCCACCGTCCGCGCCTTCTTGTCCAGCTTGCTGGTGAGCTGGTCCTTGACCGCCTCCTCCAGCGCGGACTGCTTCTTCTTGTCGATGTTCAGGGTGATGTTCCAGCCCTGGCCTTCGACCGCCTGCTCCGCCTGGCCCTGGGTCAGGCCCTGGTCCTTCATCAGCTGCTGTTCGAGCTGCTGGTTGGCGAGCGCGATCAGGTAGCCCTTCTGGCCCTCCCGCCCGGGAGCGGGCCGGGGCTCCTTGGGGACGGGGAACTTCATGGCCTGCCGCTCGCCGGCGTTCAGCCAGTGCTGCTTGACCATGTTGTCCAGCACGTAGTTCCAGCGCTGCTGCGCGAGCCGTTTGCCGGTGTCGCTCGCGACGGCCCAGTCGTACTGGCTCGGGGCCTGCATCAGGGCGGCGAGGTACGCGCCCTGCTGGACGCTGAGCTTCTCGGCGTCGACGTGGTAGTAGGCCTGCGCGGCGGCCTGGATGCCGTATGCGCCCCGGCCGTAGTAGCTGGTGTTGATGTACCCGGCGAGGATGTCGTCCTTCGTCATCCGCTGGTCCACCTTCAACGAGATGACCAGTTCCTTCAGCTTGCGCGTGACGGTCTGGTCCTGGTTGAGGTAGAAGTTCTTGACGTACTGCTGGGTGATCGTCGAACCGCCCTGCGCACCCTTGCCGGACAGCGTGTTGAGCAGACCGCGGGCGGTGCCCTTCAGGTCGACACCGGAGTCGGTGTAGAAGGTCTTGTTCTCGGCGGCGACGAAGCAGTGCTGGACTTCCTTGGGCACCTTGGCCAGGTCCACCACTTCGCGGTTGACCTCGCCGGTACGGGCCAGGACCGTGCCGTCGCTGTACTTGTAGACGTTGCTCTGGAGCTGCGCGTCGGCGTTGCCCTCGGGTATGTCCACGACCAGGTACAGCACGATGAAGGCGCCCATGCCCAGCAGGCAGACGCCGAGGAAGGTGCCGAGGATCTTCTTCCAGGTGAACAGGCGGCGTATGCCGCCCTTCCCCTTGGCCGGCCGGGCGGCCCTGCGCGCCGCGGCCCTGCCGCCGCCCGCGGGTCCTATGCCCTCCGCCGGCATCCCGGACGAGCCCTGGGGCGCCGCGCGGCGGCCACCACCGCGCTGTCGCGCTCGTCTCTCTTCCGCTCGTCCCATGGGTCCGTACGCTCCGCTTCCGTCTCGGCTGTCACTCAGGTGCGTGGTCCGGGTCAGCTCAGAAAACTAACACCGCTGTCTATGACAAAGGCCCCCTGATCCGCCCCGTCACGGACGTGACAATCAGCACCCGCTCCCAGTGGAACCGACGTTCCACAAGCACCAAGGGTTGCCGTGACGCGGTAAAGTGATATCAGTTAGATAGACAGCATCCGGGTCCGCGACGCGGAAGAGAAGCGGCGGGCCCACGACGACCAGGGGGATCCGCCATGCCCACACAGCCACCGCGCGACGCCGCACACGACCTCGCACAGGACTCCGCGCCCGCCACGGAGCTGCCGGACATTCCCGAGATGCCCCAGCCGCGCGTGCGGGAGTTCCCGGCGCACAGCATCGGAGGCGGGCTCGCCCTCCTCCTCGGCCTCCTCGGAGTGCTGGTCGCCGTGGCCCTGCTCGCGGCCGGTGCGAGCGTCTCGGCCACCGGCGCCAAGGCCGCGTTGATCGTCGTCGCCGTCGTGGTCGGCGTCGGCGCACTGCTCGGGATGTGCGGGCTGAACATGGTCGCGCCGGGCGAGGCCCGGGTCGTCCAGCTCTTCGGACGCTACCGGGGCACGATCCGCGAGGACGGGCTGCGCTGGGTGAACCCCTTCACCTCGCGGACGAAGATCTCCACCCGGGTCCGCAACCACGAGACAGCCGTGCTCAAGGTCAACGACGCCTACGGCAACCCCATCGAACTCGCCGCGGTCGTGGTGTGGAAGGTGCGGGACACCGCGCAGGCCACCTTCGAGGTGGACGACTTCCTGGAGTTCGTCTCCGTCCAGACCGAGGCGGCCGTACGGCACATCGCCATCGAGTACCCCTACGACGCCCACGACGAGGACGGGCTGTCCCTGCGCGGGAACGCCGAGGAGATCACCGAGAAGCTCGCCGCCGAACTGCACGCGCGCGTGGAGCCGGCCGGAGTGCGGATCGTCGAGTCCCGCTTCACGCATCTTGCCTACGCCCCCGAGATCGCCTCGGCGATGCTCCAGCGGCAGCAGGCCGGGGCGGTCGTCGCGGCCCGCCGGGAGATCGTGGACGGCGCGGTCGGCATGGTCGAGGCCGCGCTCGCCCGGATCTCCGAGCAGGGGATCGTGGAACTGGACGAGGAGCGGAAGGCGGCGATGGTGTCGAACCTGATGGTGGTGCTGTGCGGGGACCGCGCACCGCAGCCCGTGCTGAACACCGGGACGCTCTACCAGTGACCGCCACCGAGGAAGGGTCCTCGCCCGGTCGCCGGCCGCGGCAGCGCAAGCAGGTGCTGCTGCGGCTGGACCCGTCGGTGTACGACGCGCTCGCACGCTGGGCCTCGGACGAACTCCGCTCGGCCAACGCGCAGATCGAGTTCCTCCTGCGCCGCGCGCTCGCGGAGGCGGGCCGGCTGCCGGGCGAGGCCGGCCCCCTCCCCCTCAGGGGCCGGCCTCCGCGCACCCCGCGACCGCCCGAGGAACCCCCGTAGCAGAACCGTGACAAACGGCTCCGACCTGCACGGTTATCCCTTCCGCAGCTCTCCATGACCCCGTGGGCACAGCGTGTATACATGGCGCGTATACACACTGTGTAGAGTTATCTGCATGTCCATCGGTCACACCCTCCTGGGGCTCCTGGAGTCCGGCCCGCGCCACGGCTACGACCTGAAGCGCACCTTCGACGCGAAATTCGGCCACGACCGGCCGCTGCACTACGGCCAGGTCTACTCGACGATGTCCCGACTGCTGAAGAACGGGCTCGTCGAGGTCGACGGGATAGAAGCGGGCGAAGGCCCCGAGCGCAAGCGGTACGCGATCACCGAGGCCGGCGTCACCGACGTGGAGCGGTGGCTCGCCACGCCGGAGAAGCCGGAGCTGTACCTCCAGTCGACGCTCTACACCAAGGTCGTCCTCGCGCTGCTCACCCACCGCGACGCCGCCGAGATCCTCGACACCCAGCGCGCCGAGCACCTGCGCAGCATGCGGATCCTGACCGAGCGCAAGCGCAAGGGGGACCTCGCCGACCAGCTCGTCTGCGACCACGCCCTGTTCCACCTCGAGGCCGACCTGCGCTGGCTGGAGCTGACCGCGGCCCGCCTCGACAAGCTCCGTGAGGCGGTGGCCCGATGATCCCTCCCGCCGGCTCCCTGCTGACCGCCGAGAATCTGCACAAGGCCTACGGCCCGACCACCGCCCTGGACGGCGCCGGGTTCTCCATCCACGCCGGCGAGGTCGTCGCCGTGATGGGCCCCTCCGGCTCCGGCAAGTCCACGCTGCTGCACTGCCTCGCCGGGATCGTCACCCCCGACTCGGGATCGATCACCTACGACGGCCGTGAGCTGTCGGCCATGAACGACGCCCAGCGCAGCGCGCTCAGGCGCTCGGAGTTCGGCTTCGTCTTCCAGTTCGGCCAGTTGGTGCCCGAGCTGACCTGCGTGGAGAACGTGGCCCTGCCGCTCAGGCTGAACGGCACCTCCCGCAAGGCCGCCGAGCGGACGGCGCTCTCCTGGATGGAGCGGCTGGAGGTCGACGACCTGCGCAAGAAGCGCCCCGGCGAGGTCTCCGGCGGTCAGGGCCAGCGCGTCGCGGTCGCGCGGGCGCTGGTCACCGACCCGCGCGTGCTGTTCGCCGACGAGCCGACCGGCGCACTGGACTCGCTCAACGGCGAGCGGGTGATGGAACTGCTCACGGAGGCCGCCCGGTCGTCCAACGCGGCGGTCGTCCTCGTCACCCACGAGGCACGGGTCGCCGCCTACTCCGACCGCGAGATCGTCGTACGCGACGGCAAGTCCCGGGACATGGAGCGCGTCGTATGAGCGTCGTGCGTCAGTGGGCCCGCGACCTGAGCATGGGGGCCAGGTTCGCGTTCACGGGAGGACGCGAGGGATGGCTCCGGGTCGTGCTCACGGCGGTCGGCGTCGGGCTCGGCGTGGCACTGCTGCTGCTCACGACCGCGATACCGAGCGCGCTGTCGGTACGGCACGAGCGGAGCGAGGCCCGCGAGGACTACACCTACATTCAGAACCCCCCGGCGAAGGCCGACGACACCCTGGTGATCGCGGACGTCGACACGACGTACCACGACAAGGAGGTGCGCGGACGGCTGGTGGAGCCCGAAGGGCCGCGGGCGCCGCTTCCCCCGGGAGTGGCCGCGTACCCGAAGCCGGGCGAGATGGTGGTCTCCCCCGCGCTCGGGGAACTGCTCGGCTCCGGCTCCGGAAGGCTGCTGCGGGAGCGGCTGCCGTACCGCGTGGCCGGCACGATCGCCGAGAGCGGACTCATCGGCTCCCGCGAACTGGCCTACTACGCGGGCGTGGAGAACCTGGCGCCACGCATCAACGGCTGGCAGGTGGCCCGGATCACCGAGTTCGGCAGTCCGCAGCGGACGGAGCGCTCGGACCCGGTGCTGCTGCTGCTCGTGATGGTCGTCTTCGTGGCACTGCTGATGCCGGTGGCCGTGTTCATCGCCGCGGCGGTGCGGTTCGGGGGCGAGCAGCGCGACCGCAGGCTGGCCGCGCTCCGGCTGGTCGGCTCCGACAGCCGGATGACCCGCCGCATCGCGGCCGGCGAGGCGATGGCGGGCTCGCTGCTCGGGCTGGTCTTCGGCACCGTCTTCTTCCTGATCGGCCGTCAGGCCGCCGGGTCCGTCGAGGTCGTCGGCATCAGCGTCTTCCCCAGCTACCTCAACCCCTCCCCCTGGCTGGCCGGGCTGGTCGCGGTCGCGGTGCCGGCCGCGGCGGTGCTGGTCACCCTGCTGGCGCTGCGCGGAGTGGTCATCGAGCCGCTGGGCGTGGTGCGCACGGCGAAGCCCGCGCGGCGCCGGCTGTGGTGGCGGCTGCTGCTTCCCGTCGTGGGACTGGGGATGCTCTACCCGATGTTCGGCCAGGGCCGCGGCAACGGGGACTTCAACCAGTACCTGGTGATCGGCGGCGTGACCCTGCTGCTGATCGGGGTGACCGCGCTGCTGCCGTGGACCGTGGAGACGGTCGTCGGCCGGCTCGGCGGCGGCGGAGTGGCCTGGCAACTGGCGGTACGGCGGCTCCAGTTGAGCAGCGGTACGGCGGCACGGCTGGTCAGCGGCATCGCGGTCGCGGTGGCCGGGGCGATCGCGCTCCAGATGCTCTTCGCCGGGGTGCAGGGCGACTACACCAAGGACTCCGGAAAGAACCTCTCCCGGGCCCAGATGGAGGTGACCGCGCCGCGGGGCATCTCGCTCACCGGGGTCGCCGAGAAGTTCTCCGCCACGAAGGGCGTGCGGAAGGCCACGGTGCTGTCCGAGGCATCGGTCGCCGACAAGTCCTCGAAGAGCGAGGAGGAGGAATCCCGCGTCTCGGCCACGGTGACGGTCGGCGACTGCGCCTCCCTGCGCGAGGTGGCGCGCCTGTCCTCCTGCCGCGACGGGGACGTCTTCGCCCTCAGCGGCGGCCAGTTCGACGCCGACACCGTGAAGCTGGTCAAGCCCGGCCGCGAGCTGTTCTTCGACCTGTCCTCAGGCATGGAGCAGGACGATGTCCCGTGGACCGTCCCGGCCACCGTGAAGCCCGCCCGCTCGGTCGAGGACCCCATGGGGGAAAGGCGCAGCGGCCTGCTGGTGACCCCGGCCGCGGCGCCCCCGATGACGGACACGACGTCCTGGGGACAGATCTACCTGTCGATCGACGAGTCGGTCCCGAACGCGTACGAGTACGTGCGCAACACGTCGGCGGCGGTCGACCCGATGACGGGCGCGCACGTGTGGGTCGCCGCCGAGCAGTCGAAGAAGTTCGCCTCCATCCGCACCGGCCTGTTCGTCGGCGCGACCTGCGTGCTGCTGCTGATCGGGGCGAGCCTGCTGGTGTCGCAGCTGGAGCAGCTGCGGGAACGGAAGAAGCTGCTGTCGGCGCTGGTCGCGTTCGGCACCCGGCGGCGCACGCTGAGCCTGTCGGTGCTGTGGCAGACGGCGGTCCCGGTCGCACTGGGCCTGCTGCTGGCCGCGGCGGTGGGGATGACGCTGGGCGCGGTGCTGCTCAAGATGACGGGCACGACGGTGGGCGTGCACTGGCCGAGCGTGCTGGCGATGACCGGCATGGGCGCGGGAGTCGTCCTCGCGGTCACCCTGCTCAGCCTTCCGCCGCTGCTGCGCCTGATGCGCCCCGAAGGCCTGCGTACGGAGTGATCACCCGGGAGTGATCACCCGGAACTGGTCGCCCAGGACCGGTCACCCGGGACTGGGCCCTCGCACCCGGGGGCCCAGTCCCGGCCGCCGTCGTCCAGCACCCGTACCGGCAGGGGGCGCAGGTCCGCGCGCAGGGCGGCGGCCAGTTGCCGGTACTCGGCGGCGCGGGCCGCGCCGGTACGCATGGCCAGGGCGATCCGGCGGGAGGGGGCCGGCTCGGCGAAGTAGCCGGTGAGGAGCTGATGGGTGCGGGAGGTCTCGACCCTGAGGGCGGTGCGGGGCAGCAGGGTGCAGCCGAGGCCGCCGGCGACGAGCTGGACGAGGGTGGACAGTCCCGCCGCGGTGGTCGTCACCGGCGCGTCCTCGCGCCCGGCCTCGCGGCAGATGTCGAGCGCCTGGTCGCGCAGGCAGTGCCCCTCGTCGAGCAGCAGCAGACGGAGCTCCTTCAGGGCCTCGCGGGGGATGCCCTCCCGGCCGCCGAGCCGGTGGCCGAGCGGGGTCACCAGAACGAAGTCCTCGTCGAACAGGGGGAGTTCGACGGTGCCTGGCATACCGAGGGGGACGGCGAGGAGCAGCAGGTCGAGGCGGCCGCCGGCGAGCCCGTCCAGCAGGCTGGCGGTCTGCTCCTCGTGGACCTGGAGGTCGAGGTCGGGGTAGCGGTCGTGGACGAGCCGCAGCACGGTGGGCAGCAGGTAGGGCGCGACGGTGGGGATGACACCGAGCCGCAGTACGCCGGTGAAGGGCGCCCGGACCGCCTCGGCCTCCTCCAGCAGGGCGCCGACCTCCCCCAGCACGGCCTTGGCCCGGACGGCGAGCCGCTCACCGGCGGGCGAGAGCAGCACCTTGCGCGTCGTACGCTCCAGCAGCGTGACACCGAGTGCCTCCTCCAGCGAGGAGACGGCACCGGAGAGGGCCGGCTGGCTCATCCCGATCGCCGCGGCGGCGTCCCGGAAGTGCAGATGGTCCGCGACGGCGGCGAAGGCGCGCAGCTGGGACAGGCTAGGCTGCCTGCGCCTTCCGAGATTACCGACGGTCACTGATAACCACCTCCGATCAACCGGACCGAGTGTAGCTATTTCTGTAATCAATGCACCGTGTGCCACCATCAGCATCGTCCAACCCATGGGAAACGCCAGCACGAACGGCGTTTCCTCGCTGCAAGGAGAGCGCGTGCTCACTGTCGGTGACAAGTTCCCCGAGTTCGAACTGACCGCCTGCGTCTCGCTGGAGAAGGGCAAGGAGTTCGAGACGATCGACCACAAGACCTACGAGGGCAAGTGGAAGGTCATCTTCGCCTGGCCCAAGGACTTCACCTTCGTGTGCCCGACCGAGATCGCCGCCTTCGGCAAGCTGAACGACGAGTTCGCCGACCGCGACGCCCAGGTCCTCGGCTTCTCCGGCGACTCCGAGTTCGTCCACCACGCCTGGCGCAAGGACCACGACGACCTGCGTGACCTGCCGTTCCCGATGATGGCGGACTCCAAGCACGAGCTGATGCGCGACCTCGGCATCGAGGGCGAGGACGGCTTCGCCAAGCGCGCGGTCTTCGTCGTCGACCAGAACAACGAGATCCAGTTCTCCATGGTGACGGCGGGCTCGGTCGGCCGTAACCCCAAGGAGGTCCTGCGGGTCCTGGACGCCCTCCAGACGGACGAGCTGTGCCCCTGCAACTGGACCAAGGGCGACGAGACCCTCGACCCGGTGGCCCTGCTGGCGGGTGAGTGACCCCATGTCCCTGGACTCCCTGAAGTCCGCCGTCCCGGACTACGCCAAGGACCTGAAGCTCAACCTGGGCTCGGTCATCGGCAACAGCGACCTGCCCGCGCAGCAGCTGTGGGGCACGGTGCTGGCCACGGCGATCGCCTCGCGCTCACCGATCGTCCTGCGTGAGCTGGAGCCGGAGGCGAAGGCGAACCTGTCGGCGGAGGCGTACACCGCGGCGAAGGCCGCGGCGGCCGTCATGGCCATGAACAACGTCTTCTACCGCACCCGCCACCTCCTGTCCGACCAGGAGTACGGCACCCTGCGGGCCGGTCTGCGGATGAACGTCATCGGCAACCCCGGCGTCGACAAGGTCGACTTCGAGCTGTGGTCCTTCGCCGTCTCCGCCATCAACGGCTGCGGGATGTGCCTCGACTCCCACGAGCAGGTCCTGCGCAAGGCCGGCGTGGACCGCGAGGTCGTCCAGGAGGCGTTCAAGATCGCCGCGGTGGTCCAGGCCGTCGCGACGACCCTGGACGCGGAAGCGGCCCTCGCGCAGTAACGCGCACCGTACGGCAAAACCCCGTCCACCCCTGAGGGTGGACGGGGTTTTGCCGTTTCAGCTCGATCCGGGACTTCCCGAGCCGGCACTTCCCGAGCCTGAACCTCCCGGGCCGGGACTCCCCGGGCCGGAGGACACGGTGGCCGGCTCGGGCACAGCCGTCTCGGGCACCGGCATCTGCCGTCGCTCCTGCTCGCGCGCATAGGCCCGCAGATACCCGACCGCCGTGTTCATCACCGCCACCAGCGGCACCGCCACCACCGCACCGCCGATCCCCGCGATCAGCCCGCCCGCGGCGACCGACAGGACCACCGCCAGCGGGTGCACCCGCACGGCGCGGCCCAGGATGAACGGTTGCAGCACATGGCCCTCGATCTGCTGCACCGCCAGCACCACCACCAGGACCATCACCGCGGTGAAGACTCCCTGGGTGACCAGCGCCACGACGACCGCCAGCGCGCCCGACATCACCGCACCCACCAGCGGGATGAAGGCGAACAGGAAGATGAAGACGGCCAGCGGCACCGCCATCGGCACATTGAGGAAGTAGATCCCAAGGCCGATGAAGATCGCGTCGATCAGCGCCACGATCACCGTGCCGCGCACGTACGCGGTCAGCGTGCGCCAGGCCCGCGGACCGGCACCGGCCACGCCCGGACGCGCCGCCGCCGGCACCAGCTTCAGCGTCCACTCCCAGATGCGCCGGCCGTCGTAGAGCAGGAACAGCGTGGAGAAGACCGTCAGCAGAATCCCGGTCAGCGCCTCCACGATCACCGTCACGCCCTGAAGGCCGGCCGAGGTGATCTGGTCCGTGTTGGCGCCGATCGCGTCCCGCAGGTTCTTCGCTATCTGGTTGATCTGCTTGTCGGTGACATGGAAGGGGCTGTCAAGGAGCCACTTGCGCAGCTGGTCGATGCCGTCCTGGATCTGGCTGGAGAGCGTGTCGATGTTCTCCATGACCTGCCAGGTCACGAACCACCCGATCAGCCCCATGATGACGAAGCCCAGGACCGCGGTGAGCGCGGTGGCCGGCCCGCGCGGCAGCCCGTACCGCCTCAGCCACGCCACCGTCGGCTGGAGCAGGGCCGTGATGAGCAACGCGGTCACGAACGCCAGCACCACCAGCTGGATGGCGCTGATGGCGCGCATCAGCACCCACACGGTGCCCGCGAGCACCAGCACCCGCCACCCTGCCTCGGCCGCCACCCGTACGCCCCACGGCACGGCCTGGACGGGATCGGGCCGGGCGGGTCCTGCGGTCACCTCCGGCAGGGGCGGGGCGACCACCACCTCGGGCTCCGGCCCAGCGTGGACGGTGTGGTCCTTCTCCACCTCGGCGCGACGCTCGTCCAACCGCTCACCCATTTCAGTGAGTCCGGCGCCGAGCCGGCCGAGCCACCCTGGCACTCGCGACATGATCCGTCCTCTTCCCCCGTCTTTCCCCACCACTCCCCCCTGGAGTCGTCCGGTCCGACCGTACAGGGCAACAGCCCCTCCCCCTAAGACGGGGAGGGGCTGCGCGGAGGTTGAGTGCGGCGGAGGTCCGGCTCAGTACCAGTGGTTGGCCTGCCAGAAGTTCCACGCGTCGCAGGGGCTGCCGTAGCGGCTGTCCATGTAGTTCAGGCCCCACTTGATCTGGGTGGCCGGGTTGGTCTGCCAGTCGGCACCCACGGAGGACATCTTGGAGCCGGGCAGCGCCTGGAACAGGCCGTACGCGCCGGAGGAGGGGTTGACCGCCCGGTAGTTCCAGCTGGACTCGTGGTTCACGATGTTGCTGAAGCACTGGAACTGGCCGGCGGGCACCATCGAGCGTGCCATCGCCTGGATCTGCCCGACGGTGTACGAGCTCTGCACCGCGAAGCTGGTGGCCTCGCGGGCCGCGGAACGGCTGGCCGCCGCCTCCTTCTCGGCACGCTCCTTGGCTTCCTTGGCCGCCTGCTCTGCGCGCTCGGCCTCCGCCTTCTTGGCGATCGCCGTCTGAGCGGCGGCCTTGCGCGCGGCCTGCTCGGCCTCCTTCTTGGCGCTCGCGTCCGCGGCGATGGCCTGTGCGTCGGCCTGCTGCGTCAGGGACGCGGTCTGCACCTGGGCCTGCTGACCAACGGGTATGTCCGCAAGAAGCGTCGCGTCGGCTGCCATCGCCTCGGCATCGTTGTTCTGCGCGGTGCTGCCCGTGGCAACGCCAACGACGCTTCCGACAGCGGTGACCGCGGTGGCAGAGGCCACTGCGAATCCCCGGACCGAGATCCGGCTCACACGGTTTCCTTCCAGCATCGCCCGCTTCGGTGACCCTGGCGGACGCAATCGTGCCCCTGGCACTGGCCTCCCAACTGCGGGGTCACGGGAGGCACGGGCCCGGTGGGCAACTCCCTCGAGGGAAGCGCCGCGTGGTGCTCGGGCGGCATACGACGACGCTATGGAGTTGGAGCGCTGCTCAAGTGCCGCCGTACCGCTGGCGGTACGGATGTGTCGTATGCGGGGCCTGACAGGAGTGAGACTCTGCCGTAATCCAACGCCGCAAGGCAATTCCGAGTTGCGTGTGAAAGCTCACACCCCATTCGGCCCAGCGAATTTCCCCGAACTCCCACAAACGCGGACGCCGCCCGGCTAGGCTCAGGCCCTTTGCCGGACGGCGCCAACTCCCGCACCACCCCTTCAAGGTGTGCGCATTCGATCAAATGTGCCCGTCCTCCAGCATTTCGGTCACAAGCGCCGCGATCTGGGACCTCTCGGACCGGGTCAGCGTCACGTGCGCGAAGAGCGGATGACCCTTCAGCTTCTCCACGACGGCGACGACACCGTCGTAGCGACCGACCCGCAGATTGTCCCGCTGCGCCACGTCATGGGTCAGAACCACCCGCGAGTTGGCCCCGATCCGGGACAGAACGGTCAGCAGGACGTTCCGCTCCAGCGACTGGGCCTCGTCCACGATCACGAACGCGTCGTGCAGCGACCGGCCGCGGATGTGGGTGAGCGGCAGCACCTCCAGCATCCCGCGCGCGGTGACCTCCTCGATGACCTCCCGGGACGTGACCGCCGACAGCGTGTCGAAGACCGCCTGCGCCCAGGGGTTCATCTTCTCCGCCTCGGTGCCCGGCAGATAGCCGAGCTCCTGCCCGCCGACGGCGTACAGCGGACGGAAGACCATCACCTTCTGGTGCTGACGGCGCTCCAGGACCGCCTCCAGACCCGCACACAGCGCCAGCGCCGACTTGCCGGTGCCGGCCCGGCCGCCCATCGACACGATCCCGACGTCCGGGTCGAGCAGCAGGTCCAGGGCGATCCGCTGCTCCGCGCTGCGCCCCTTGATGCCGAACGCCTCCCGGTCGCCCCGCACCAGGCGGACTCCGCCCTCGGGCGTGACACGGCCCAGGGCCCTGCCCCGCTCGGACTGGATCGTCAGTCCGGTGTGCACGGGCAGTTCGGACGCCTCCGGGACGTGGAGGTGCCCCTCCTCGAAGAGGATGTCCACCTGTTCACCCGGCAGAGTGAGTTCGGACATCCCGGTCCAGCCGGAGGAGTCGGTGATGGCGAGTTCCGCGCGGTACTCCTCGGCCAGCAGGCCGACGGAGGACGCCTTGATGCGCAGCGGCAGGTCCTTCGACACGACGGTGACGTCGTAGCCCTCCGCCTGGAGATTGCGGGCGACCGCGAGGATGCGCGAGTCGTTGTCCCCCAGGCGGTAGCCGGTGGGCAGCACGCTGGGATCCGAGTGGTTCAGCTCGACCCGGACCGTTCCGCCGAGGTCCCCGATCGGGATGGGGGCGTCGAGGCGGCCGTGCCGGACCCGGTAGTCGTCCAGCAGGCGCAGGGCCTGCCGGGCGAAGTAGCCGAGTTCGGGATGGTGCCGCTTGGCCTCCAGTTCCGTGACCACGACGATGGGGAGCACGACCTCGTGCTCGTCGAAGCGGGTCAGGGCGCTCGGGTCCGCCAGCAGGACGCTGGTGTCGAGAACGTAGGTGCGCCGGTCTGGCTTGTGGCGCTTTGTGCTGGTCACCACGGAAGGACGTACCCCCTCGGATGAGGTCGGGGAGCGACGAGATGGAGGCCGGGCTGCGCGGGCGGGAGCAAGCCGGCCGGTCGACGGCCCCCGCACACGGCGGGCCGAGAACCGGCCACCCACGTCTTCGTCCGTGCTGAGACCGCACGGTCGGGCTCGTACAAAGGGCCTCCCGGGCGGACGACCCGGGGCCGCCCGCTGAGATCCGACGCCCGTGGTTCGGGTGTCGACCTGTTTGCCTTATGCCCTCGAAGATGCGCCGCCATGCAAATAAGCGGAACGACGCACGAATGAACTCATCGTGAAGAGGTGACACCCGGGTGACGGAAGGGGTATGTGCTCAGCCGCCGAAGCGGCGGCCCCGGGCCGCGTAGTCGCGCAGCGCGCGCAGGAAGTCGACCTTGCGGAAGGCCGGCCAGAAGACGTCGCAGAAGTAGTACTCGGAGTGAGCCGTCTGCCAGATCATGAATCCGGACAGCCGCTGCTCCCCGCTGGTGCGGATGACCAGGTCCGGGTCGGGCTGGGCCTTGGTGTACAGGTGGCGGCCGATCATGTCGATGTCGACGGACTCGGCGAGGTCCTCCATGGAGGTGCCGTTGTCGTGGGCGTCGAGGAGCATGGAGCGCACGGCGTCGGCGATCTCCTGCCGGCCGCCGTAGCCGATGGCGACGTTGACGACTATTCCGTCGACGTGGGCGGTGCCCTCCTCGGCCTCCTTGAGGGTGGCCTGCATCACCGGCGGCAGCAGGTCCATGGTGCCGACGTGGTGGACGCGCCAGCGGCCGTCGGCGGCCAGGGTGCGCACGACGTCCTCGATGATGCCGAGGAGCGGGACGAGCTCCTCCTGGGGCCGGTCGAAGTTGTCCGTGGACAGCAGCCAGAGAGTGACGACCTTGACGTCCGTCTCGGTGCACCAGCCGAGGAACTCCTCGATCTTGTCCGCGCCGGCCCGGTGGCCCTGGGCGGTGGTGGAACCGGCGGCCTTCGCCCAGCGCCGGTTCCCGTCCATGATGACGCCGATGTGCTTGGGCACCTGAGCGGGGTCCAGGTGGCCCTCCACCCGGCGTGCGTACAGCCTGACCAGCAGGCCACGCAGCTTGTCGCGCAGGTTCACGTGTTCGTCAGCCCCTCCGTATGGATCGGACAGGCGCGGCCGGGGGCGTTCCCTGTCCGTGCGGCGGCCTGGCCCGTATGAGCGGTCCCCGGGGGCGAAGCCTACCCCCGGCAATCCAAGCGTCCCTCAACAGGGCGCGGTGCGCGCCCTGGTGCGCAGCGCGGCTCTCGCGGGTGTGCCAGGCACGACCCCCCATGGGTGTATCAGACGCGCCCCCCGCGGCTCCCAAAGAAAACGGGCCGGTCCGTGGGGGGGAGACGGACCGGCCCGAGGGGGGGTTTCCACCATAACCCTTCGTAAGGGCTACTGTGTGCCCAGACGCGACAAAATTACTCTCCGAAGTCACCCGGCGACGTATGGAGAGCGTAGGGGAGCGTCGGAATCCGCCATTCCGCACCTGGTCACGGCCGGATCGTGACGGAATCGGCGGCCCAGCGGACAGGGTCCGGCGGGAAGCGAAGAGGCTCGGCCCTTCAGGGGGCGCGCGGCGTGTTGCCCCCGCATCCCTCCCAGGGGCGACCGGGGCGCGAACGCCCGCTTGACGCCGGCGGCACCGCCCCGCACCAGTCCTCCGGGCCGGGCGGATACCGCCATCAGGGCCACGGCGCCGCGCAGCCCCCTCCACCACGCGGCACCGACCGCGCGGCTTTGCTCGCGCGAATTCCCTTGGTCTGAACTTTACGGGCGGGGGAAAGGGTGACGCGAGGGGCAGGCGGTAACGATGTGGGAACGGGCGGCCCCGACGCGCGTGTTCACCTCGCCCTGCGCGCCTCGAAGAGGTGGCGCGTGCTGTACGCCACGAACGGGCCGTGCGCCTCGATCCGTTCGTGCAGCGCCCGCAGCCGGGGCTCGTACGCCTCGACGGTGAACCCGGGGACCATCCAGACCACCTTGCGCAGGAAGTGCACGACGGCGGCGATGTCGTGGAACTCCATGCGCAGGCGTTCGGCGCGCAGGTCGACGACCTCCAGACCGGCCGCCCGCGCGTCCGCGCGCTCGCGGTCGGGGTGGCGGGCGGTGCGCGTCTCCTCCGGCTGCGGCCCGAGGAAGTACTCGACGAGTTCGAAGACGCTGCCGGGCCCGACGTGCTGCGCGAAGTACGTCCCGCCGGGCTCCAGAACGCGGGCGATCTGCGCCCAGTGCGGGCGTACGGGGTGCCGGCTGACGACGAGGTCGAAGGCGCCGTCGCCGAACGGCAGCGGAGCGCCCTGCGGGGAGTCGACGACCACGACGCCACGCGGGCCGAGCAGTGCGGTGGCCCTGGCCACGTTCGGCGGCCAGTCCTCGGTGGCGGCGAGCAGCGCGGGCCTGTGCGCGGCCCGGCCGAGCGCGAAGTCGAGGACCTCCCCGCCGCCGGTCTGCACGTCGAGCACGGCGCGGGCGCCGGCGAGCCGGGCGGCCATCGAGACGGCGTACCCCCAGGTGGGCCGCGCCTCGGTGGCCCGGCCCGCGAACCACGAGAAGTCCCACCCCTCGGTGGGAACGGCGGCTCCCTCGGCGACGAGGTCCTCGAAGGAGCGTGCGGAACGGCGCTGACGGTCTGCCATACGGGTGATCGTCCCTCACAACGGCCTCCCGCCGCCTCCGATATACGGGCGCACGGGCGCGCGCTCCCCGGCCGTGAAGCGGACGAAGCTCCCGGGGCCGGCCGCGTCAGCACTCGGGGTCGGCCGCTCGTCCCCGGCCGGCCGCCCGGAGGATCACCGTGTCAGCCTCGACCCCTGGGCGGGCGATCCCACGTGCAACCGCTCACGCCACCGCGAACGCCCCCAGCAGCAGGCCCGTCAGGGCCCCGGCGAGCATGAACGGCCCCAGCGCGACGGCCGACTTGCGGCCCGCCCGGCGCAGCACCACCAGACCGAGGCCGTAGCAGGCGCCGTAGAGCAGTCCGGCGAAGGCGCCGAGGACGAGCACCGGCCAGCCGTACCAGCCGAGGGCCGCGCCGAGCGCCAGGGCGAGTTTGACGTCGCCGAAGCCCATGCCGGCCGGGTTGACGAGGAACAGCACGAAGTACGCGGCGCCGAGGGCGAGTCCGCCGAGCAGCGCGGTGGGCCAGGAGCCCACGGCGGCGGGCAGTACGGCGGCGACGGCGAGCAGGGCGGCGGTCGCGGCGGCCAGCGGCAGCGTCAGCACGTCCGGGAGCCGGTGCACACGGTGGTCGACGAGCGCCAGCAGCACGCCGACCGGCGCGGCGAGCAGCCAGACCGCCGCCTCGGGGCGGGGCCCGGTGGCGGCGGCGAGCGCGGCGCAGACGAGCGCGGTCACGGCGGCCACGCCCCGGGTGCTCGGCCCGTACGGTCCGCACCCGACCGCCGCGTCCGTGCAGCGGGCCCGGCCCACCCAGCCCCCGAACGCGCCGGTGATCGGATGCCCGCCGGGGCACCGGGCGTTCCACGCCTCCCCGGCGCCGACCGAGAACCGGTGAACGGCCCGGGGCAGCAGCAGCCCGGTCCCCGCACCCCACAACACCGCCACGACGGTCACCAGTACGCGCACGCCCGGACCCTAGCCGCGGCGTGCGCGAGGGGCATGGGCCCGTGGACCCATGCGGGACCCACCGCCCCGCAGATACGGTCGGTCAGCAGGACACAGGACACAGGATGCACAGAACGCACAGGACGCGCAGAACGCACAGGATTCAACGGGAGGGCGGTTCGGCATGGGACGACGCTGGCGCGACGGGCGGGGCAGGCTGATCGTGCACGGCGCGGCGCCGGTGACGGTCCCCTTGGAACTGGCGACCTCCTACCGGGCCCGCACCAAGGGCCTGCTGGGCCGTGACGCCGTCGACGGCGCGATCCTGCTCTCCCCCGCGGGCAGCGTGCACACCTTCCGCATGCGCATCCCGATCGACGTCGCCTACCTCGACCGCGACCTGCGCGTCCTCACCGTCGTCACCATGCGCCCGAACCGCCTCGGCCTGCCCCGCCCGCGCTCCCGCCACGTACTGGAGGCGGAGGCCGGGGCGATGGCGGCGTGGGGGCTGCGGGCGGGGGTGCTGGTGACGGTGGAGGCGCAGGAGGAGGTGGAGGAGGAGGCGGAGTAGGGGGCGAGGCCCGGCGGCGGCATCACCACGGGACGCTCCTGGGACGGCGGCGTCACCACCAGCGCTTGCGCTCCACCTTCCCACCCACAGCCTCGTCCGCGGTGTTCGCGGTGTCTGCTGCCCGTGAGTTATCCACAGCCCCAGGCGAACCGTCCGAGCCTCAGGCGATAGTGCGGCATGACGATCAGCAGCGAACTCCTCCGACGTGTCCGCGCCACTGCCTCGCGGCAGGACTGGGTACTGACGAGCTCACAACTCAAGTCAGCCGGCGCCGATCGGAACACCGTGCGGCGAATGATCAGGTCGGGCCAGTGGGTTCCGCTGACCCGGGGCAGCTACTGGGTGGGGTGGGACGACCGGGGACCGTCATTGCGTTCCCGAGTACGCGGCACCCTCCTCACCTGCGGCCCACAGGTGGTGGCCGCAGGCATCACAGCCGGTCGCCTGTTGGGCATCGAGGGCCTCCCCAGGGACGACGGCACCCTGCACCTGGCCGCTCCACCGGGCCACGAGATCCGCAGCCGTCCAGGCGTCCGCGTCCACCGGAGCGCCGTTCCTCCCAGCGCCCGCATGACACTGCGCGGCATCCCTCTCACCACCCCGGCCCGCACCTGCGCCGACCTCCTGCTCCAACTCCCCCGCGTCGAGGCAGTGAGCGTGCTGGACTCGGCCCTCCATCTGCGCCTGCTGTCCAAGCCCGACCTCCTCACCATCCCAGCCCACCTCTCCGGCCGCCCCCATGCGCCCAGGGCCCGGACCTGGCTGGGCCTGGCCGACGCCCGAGCCGAGTCTCCCCTGGAAACCCGGGTACGTCTCATCTGCCTGGACGACGGCCTCCCCCCGCCCGTCCTCCAGTGGCACATCCCGGACCCGGAGCAAAACCGCTCCTACCGCATCGACCTGGGCTGGCCCACCCACCTGGTGGGCATCGAGACAGACGGCAAAGCCCCCCACAGCACCCCCCACGCCCTCTACCAGGACCGCTTCCGCCAAAACCGCCTGGTCACCCTCCTCCCCACCCTCACCCTCCTACGCTTCACATGGGCCGACACCCACGACCCCCCTTCCATCCTGCTCCCCCTCCGCCAGGCCCTCGGATGCCCCTGACCCCGACGAGTGCGACGCAGCGCCCACTTCGGGGACTTTGAGACAGCCCCAACGTCACAACAAGCGGGACACAGACTCCGGCGCGGGCATCCGGGCTTGGGCGGCGGCGGCGTAGGTGTGGGTGCCCTCCCTGGGCAGCACCGCCCATGTGCGGGTGCCGCCGCCGGGGTCGCGGGCGTCGCCGAAGCCCCAGTCGCCGCCGCATGCGCGGACCACGCAGGCGGGCAGGCGCAGCGCCGAGCGGCGGCGGGCGTCGCAGGCGGCGGCGAGGCGGGGGTGGGCGTGGCGCGGGTGCGCGTCGTAGAGCACCACGCGCAGGGCGTCGTCCCGGAAGCGGAGCCGGACGTACACCTCGAGCGAGGGGGTGAAACGGCAGGCGCAGGCGGAGAGTTCGCTCGCCACCTGGACGGCGGCCTCGGTCATGTCGGCGAGGCCGTGGGCCTGGAGGACCGTGCGGAGCGTCGCGCGGACGATCGCGGGCGTGCGCGGGTCTGCGGGGAGGGTGAGGCTGTAGGTGAGGGATTCGGGGGTGGGGGGTGCGGGTGGCGGGTCGGTGGGGGTGTAGGGCAGGCAGGCGGAGGTGGTGAGTACGGGCATGGCAACTCCCCTGGTTGGTAGATGGGTTGTCGCTCCGCGCGCACGGTGGCCTGTCACCCGGGCCTGGCGTGGCCTGAGTGATGCGCTTCCGTCCACAGCGAGCGTAGGCCGTATTCGACCTGTCACGGACGGTAAGAGCAGGGGGATCACAGTGTCCACCAGATTCGGGGGCAATTGCCCCCAACGTGTGATGGACCGTGGCGGTGCCCGCCGGGCAGACTGTGGGCGACCACAGCGCGAAAGAGGGCAGCATGGCCACGAGGCGTACGCCGACGGAACGTCAGAAGCGTCTGGGTTCCGAGCTGCGGAAGATGCGGCTCGCAGCGGGAGTCACCACCGAGTACGCGGCCGGCCTGCTCGGTATCGATCGGACTCGGCTGTCCAACATGGAGTCCGGCATCCGGCCCTTCTCGGCGGACCGCATTCGCACGCTGGCCTGCAACTACTCCTGCGCTGACAGCGATTACGTCGACGCGCTGGTCGCCATCGCCGAGGGCAAGGAGCGAGGCTGGTGGGAGCAGCACCGGGGGACCCTGCCCGCCGGGCTTCTGGACATCGCCGAGCTGGAGTGGCATGCCACGCGGGTGCGCACGGTGCAGTTCATGCACGTGCCCGGACTGCTACAGACCGAGGACTACGCCCGTGGCGTCTTCGGCGCCGTGCTGCCGCAGTTGAGTCGGCTCGAAATTGAGCTGCGCGTCGCCCATCGCAGAGAGCGCCAGCAGGTCTTCGAGCGACCCGATCCTCTGCCGTACAGCGCGTACGTCCATGAGGCCGCGTTGCGCATGCGGTTCGGCGGCGACGACGTGACGCGACGCCAACTGGACTGTCTGGCATCCCGCTCCGAGCAGGACGGCATCGACGTCAGGGTGATCCCGGCGAGCGTGAGTGGATTCCCGGGGGCGGGACATGCGCTGCTCTACGCCGACGGCGCGGTTCCTCAACTCGACACCGTGCAACTGGACTCTGCACATGGTCCGGAATTCACCGGCGCGGAAGCGCAGCTCACCAAGTACCGTGCCCACTTGGACTGGATGGACGACGCGGCGCTGCCTCCGGCGGATTCACGCGACGTCATCCGAACCGTCGCCCGCGAGCTGTGAGGATGCCACCGTGGCTGAGATCAACTGGGAAGACCCGTACTGCGGCGAGGGCAACAACTGCTTCCGGATAGGAACCGACACGGAAGGCAACGCCTACATCGCCGTCGCCGGGCAGGAGGACCGCCCCCTGACCGACAGCCGGGACGCCCTCCGCACCCTCATCCTGGAGATCAAGGCGGGGAGGGCCGATCACCTGCTGTAGGCCGGCGGCGCACGCCGTCAGTTCTGGTTGCGGGGGAACGTGACCTCCACTCGGCGGTTCTTCTTGCGGCCGTCCTCCGTGGAGTTGTCCGCGATGGGGTACTGCTCGGCGTAGCCGCGCACGTCGAAAGTGATGTTCGGGTCGTTCAGCTCCTGGGAGAGGACGTCCTGGACGGCGTTGGCGCGCTGCTTGGACAGGACCACGCCGTGCGCGTGGGTGCCGAGGTTGTCCGTGAAGCCGAAGACGCGGACCTGACTCGCCTTCTGCTTCTTGACCTCCTGCGCGATCGTGTCGATCCGGGCCTTCGCCTGGTTGCTCAGCTTCGCGCTGTCCTTGGCGAACAGCACCTCGGCCTGGAGGGCGAACGTCACGTCCGTGTTGGTGTCCTCACGGCGTTCTTCACCGCCCTGTTCCTCGACCACCGACTTGATGTCCAGCACCTTGGGGTCGGCGAGGGTGGCCCCCTCGGGCAGTTTGAGGTCGGGGTCGCTCGGGTCGACCTTCACGGGGGCGGAGGCGGAGGGCTCGGTGCCCGGAGGCACGCTGGGGCCACTGTCGGCGCGGGCGGCCACGGCACCGTAGAGGTTCGCGACGGTCATGACGCCGGCGGCGGTGAGGGCGACGGTGAGGCGGGTGTGGGTCATCGGGGCCTCACCCGGAGATCTGGATGGTGGCGCTGGAGAAGGTCGGCAGTTGCAGAGCGACTTCCGTGGTGTCTGCGGGCGGGGCCGGGAACTGCATGAAGACGGGGAAGGTCTGGCCTGACTTGATCGTCGTAAGCCCGATCGTCGTCAGTGGCCGTCCATCAGTGTCCCGCAGCACGTAATAGCGCTTCTTACCCTTCGCGTCCACGAGAGTGGCTCCACCAAGGGATTGACCATGCTTGATGATCTCTGTTTCGTCACCGCTCATTCGCGCCGGGATGACCGCTGACTTAGCACCGTCGTTTTTCAAGTTCCCGTTCACAGTGACGAATCCACCCGTGTCACGCTTGGCCTCGGTGACTTGCAAGAGGAGCCCGTCGGGTCCTGTCAGCTCAGCCATCGGCTCCCCTGACTGTCCCTCCTGGGCACTCGGCTCGGACCCACCACCCTTGGAGGTGGATGCCGACGTATCCGGCTTCTTGTCGTCCCCACCGCCGCAACCGGCCGCACCGAGGGCCAACCCGGCCGCCACGGTCAGCGCGACCAACCCCCTCCGGGCCTTTGCAGTGAACCGAATGCTCATCGCTCTGCTTCCTTCGTCACTCGTCGTTCGCTTGTCAGTCGACCAAATGGACGTCGAAGAGGTCCTCGGGTCGCGGCAGGTCCGTGAGATGGTGCGGATCGAGGTCCCAGTACCTGTTGTTCTCGCAGGTGAGTCGCGGGAGTACGTCCGTGTCCTCGGAATCGCCGAGGGGCGGGTCGAACGTGCACAGCGGCTTGATGACGGCGCTGGCATGCGCCCTGGAATGCTTGTCCTCGGTACCGGGGACGATGGACTTCCCTACCGACTTGTCGGTCTGGACGTACACCGTGTACCTCAACAACGACGGCCAGCAGCTGTCCACATGGGCTTCGTTCTGCTGCGCGAGCTGGTACGCACGCCAGCAGCCGTCCAGTTGCGCCGCCCTGCCGTCAAGGAGGTCTTGCCACTTGGTCGGATCGAGCACGCTGTCGACCCACTTGCCCGCGAGCTGGTCCCGGGTGTCCTGCGCCGCCGCCAGTGCCGCCGCGTCGGCCGCCGTCTGCGCCCCGTTCCGGTTGGCCGCCGCCTGGCCGACCGCCAGGTATGCGAACGCGAGAAAAAGCAGGCCCCCCACCACCGTGATGTAGATGGGGAAAGCCTGCCCTGAGTCGTCGTACCGACGAGCTTGCATCAGCCGCCGGTGACCTCGGAGATCTTCTGCGTGATGGCGTCGAGGATCGACTGACCGATACTCGTCCCCGTGATCGCCAGCACGATCGCCACCACCACCGCGATGATGCCCAGGTACTCGACCGCGGTCTGCCCCCTGTCGCCGGCGCGGCGCTGCATCGCTTCGACCGTCGTGTTCTTCCAGCCGTTCACGCGGGCCTTGGCCGACACCGCGGTCTTCAGCATCAGGTCGCTCATGGTGTTCCCCTCCGGATTTGGTCTCGGTGCCGCTTGCGACACCGGAAACGTATGCCGGAACAGCCCGTCCGCCGGAGGGTCCCCGGACCCAATCCCGGGCCCAAAGGGAGACCCAGCCCCGCTTCCCCCGTGCCGTCGCCATCACGGGTCACCCCAGTCCTCGTGTGGAACCCGGGGCCGTGCCCAGCCACTTGGCGGCGGCCTCGGCGCGGCTGGTGCTGTGCAGCTTGGCGAAGATGCGGTTGATGTGGTTCTTGACGGTCTTCTCGCTGATGAAGCAGGTGGCGGCGATCTGCTGGTTGGTCATGCCGGTCGCGATGAGGTCCATGATCTCCGCCTCCCTCGCGCTGAGTTGGAACCTCGACCTGTCGACGGCGGCCGGACGGCCACCCCCTGTCCATCCAGGCGAAGACTGTCCCACACTTGGTTGCAATCGCGAAAGATGTTGGGCGGAAATGGCTGGTTCAGGGGGCGTTGGGAAGGTGTGGTCGTGTGCAATCGCACCCGCCGCCGGCTGGTCCTGGCGCACCCGGGCCACCAGGGCGCCCGCCGCCGTGGGAGTGAAGTGGGCCCTGCCCTCCTTGATGTCGCGGACGGCGGTGACGAGTTCGTCGGCCGTGAACTCGCCGTGGACGAGGTAGCCGCCCGCGCCCAGGCGCAGCGCTTCCTGGACGATCTCCGACTCGCTGCTGTAGGTCAGCATCATGACCGGGGCGATCCGGACCAGGTGCGGCAGCGCGGACAGGCCGTCCACGCCGGGCATGCGGACGTCGAGCAGGACGACGTCGGGACGGTGCTGCTGGGCGGCCTCCCAGGCGGCGCGGCCGTCGGCGGCCTCGGCCACCACCGTGATGTCCGCGCGGCCGGAGAGCAGGGCCGTCAGGCCGGCGCGGACCACGGGGTTGTCGTCGGCCACGACGACGCGCAGGGGCGCGGCCGGTGCGGGCGGTGGGAAGCCCTCGAAGGGGTGGGGAGTCGTCTGGTCCGGCACGGCGGCGGCCTCCTCTCTGGGTCGTGGAGCAGGGATGGGTGGTCGTACGGTCATGCGGTCGGTGTCGTCAGGGCTCCCAGGGGCAGTTCGAGGCGGACCTCCGTTCCCTTGGGGTGGGTGCCGCGGCCGATACGGATACGGGCGCCGACCGAGGCTGCCCGCTCGACCATGCCGACCAGGCCGAAGTGGCCAGCGCGGCGCAGTTGTTCCAGGCTGGTGCCGGGCGGCAGGCCGCGGCCGTCGTCGTAGACGCTGATCCGCAGCAGGTCGCCGTGCACGCCCGCGCGCACCTCGACGCGGGTGGGTTCCGCGTGGCGGTGGGCGTTCTCCATCGCCTCCGAGGCGATGGTCAGGAGCTGGCGTGCCACGGCGGGCGGCACCGGCGGCACTCCGGGCTCGCCGGTCGGGCGGCAGGTGGCGGGCAGGCCGGTTCGGGAGGCGAAGTCGCGGGTGCGGGCGGTGAGTTCCACGAGTACGTCGGTGCCGTGTTCCGGGTCGTTCTCGCGGCGCAGGTCGGTCAGCAGTTCGCGTCCCTCGGCGGCCGCCCGGCGGGCCGAGCGGGCCACCAGTTCCGCCTGCTGCTTCACCAGGTCCGGATCCATGCGGTCGGCGCCCGCCGAGCCCGCCAGGCCGTCGGCGGCCATGGCCACGCCGTGCAGCGTCTTCGCCACCGAGTCGTGCATCTCGCGGGCCAGCCGGGCCCGTTCGGCGCCGACCGCCTCGGTGACGGCGAGGCGGGCCTGGACCGTGGTCAGGGCCTGGGTGGCAGCGCCGAAGCGGAGCAGCAGGTTGCGCAGGGTGACCCCGGCCGCTCCCGCGATGACGCACAGGCCGGGCAGGAGGGTGGCCTGGGCCAGGTCCGGGGACAGTTCCCTGGAGCTGGTGGAGGCGAGGAGCAGGATCAGCGACTGGAACGCGGCGAACAGGCCCGCCCCGCGCCAGCCGTAGACGAGGCCGGCCAGGAGGGGGGTGCAGACGCTGACGTAGGCCAGCGTGCTGTCCGGGCCCGCCGCGATCAGGAGGAGGGCGCCGAAGAGCATGTCCAGGGCGAGGAGCGTGGGGTGCCGCAGGAGCAGGGGGCCGAAGCGTTCCCAGTCCCTGAACAGGACGTAGGAGCCCATGAAGGTGACGACGACCGCGGCGCTGACCAGGCGGGTGGCCAGCCCGGGGGCGGCGTGGAGAAGGGCGACGGGGGCGGCGAGGGCGATCATCGCGAGGCGGAAGGCGAAGACGTGGCGGCACATCGCCTGCAGCGCGCTGATCTGCAGTCTCTCCGGATCGGGTGCCGGTGGCTCCGCAGGTTGCGTTGGGGGCACCCGGTCTTCGGCAGGGTCCGGATTGCCACCCGCACCGGCACCCTCCGTGCGGCCGTCGTCGCCGGGTGCGGGTGGCCCCTGTGGCGCCCGCGCGCCGTCGGCGGCCGACCGTCCGTGCGGCTGCTGCGGCACCGCCGGCGGCGGTGCCTCCCCGGGCGTCGCCGCCTCCGCCGGTTCCCACCCCGGCGGCAGCGCCGGCGTCACCGACGTCACCGGGATGTCCGGGGCGCCCGTGCGGACGTGGGCCGGCAGGACCGTGCCCGCCGGAGGGGTGGTGATCTCGGGGATCCTCGGGCGCCGGCGCAGCAGCCCGGTGCGTTCCTCCGTCGTCGCCATGGCCGTCGTCGCCCTCCCCTACTTGCCCGCGCCGGTGAGGGAGCCGAAGTCCACGCCCGAGCCGAGGATCAGGCCGGCGCCGAGGAGGATCATCGTGGCCGGGACCATGAACGTGGTGATCATCATGGTGGCCTTGGGGACCGCGCGGGCAGCCTTGCGGCGGGCGTTCTGCGCGTCGGTGCGGCGCATGTCCTTGGCGAGGGCCACGAGAGTGTCGACGATCGGGGCGCCCAGTTCCTCGCCCTGCTGGAGGGCGGTGACGAACATGGCGACCTGTTCGGAGTCGTTCCGGCGGCGCAGCTCCGCGAAGGCCTGGCGGCGGCTCATGCCGAGGTCCATCTGGCGCAGGGTGATGCGCAGTTCGTCCGCCCAGGGGCCCTCGTACTTGTCGGCGACGCGGTCCAGGGCCTGGCGGAAGCCGAGGCCCGCGCTCACCACGACCGCGAGCACGTCGAGGAAGTCCGGCAGCGTCCGCTCGATCACGTCCTTGCGGATGCGGATCGCCGACCAGATGCCGACCTCGGTCCAGAAGGCGCCGAAGGCGAGCAGGAGCAGGGCCACGAAGATCTGGCCCCGCAGGAGGAACACCAGTCCGCCGAGTCCCCCGAGGAAGCCGTAGACCGCGCGCCGGGCCGCGTACCGGTCGATCGTGAGACCGCCCGGGTTGCCCGCCAGGTCGATCTTGCGGCGGTACTTCGCCACCCTCTTGGGGCCCATCAGCCGCAGCACGGCGGGGGCGTAGCGCATGCCGAGGCGGTCGACGAGGGAGTCCACCGCGCCGGTGCGGGTGGAGCCCACCTCCAGGGCCAGGGCCAGGTCGCCGGGCAGGCGGGCGTCGGCGCGGTACATGCGGATGCCGGCGAAGACGCCCCAGACGCCGAGGCCCATCACGAGTGCGAGCAGCAGTGCCATCCCTCTTCCCTCCTTCCGGGAACCGGGCTAGACGTCGATGCGGGACATGCGGCGGATGAGGACGAAGCCGACGGCGTAGAGCGCGAACGCGACGATCACCGCGCCCTGGCCGATCGGGGAGGCGGTCATGCGGTCCAGGGCGCCGGCCTTGACGCCGTTCATGAGGAACAGCGCGCCGATGCCCAGTACGGGGACCGCGTAGGAGGTCATGTTGACCTGGGAGAGCTGGGTGCGGACCTCGCGGCGGGTCTCCTTGCGCTCCTCCAGGGTCTCGGTGAGGTTGCGCAGGGCGCTCACCACCTGGCCGCCGGCCCGGTTGGACAGGACCAGCGTGGTGACCAGGACGACCAGCTCCCGTGAGGGCAGCCGGTCCGTGAGCTCCGCGAGAGCGTCGTCCATCGACGCGCCGAGCGCCAGCTGGTGGGCCACCTTGGCCAGTTCCTCGCCCGCCGGGGCCTCCAGCTCCTCCGCCGCCATGCCGACCGCGGTGCGCAGGGCCAGGCCCGCCTGCGTGGCGTTGGCGAGGATGCGGGCGAGTTCGGGAAGCTGGTTGATGAACTTCTCGATCCGTTTCTGGCGCTGCCAGTTGAGGAACTGCAGCGCCGCCCAGATGCCGAGCAGGCCGGCCAGCGGGCCGAAGAAGGGGGCGAGCGAGGCCTGGCCGATCAGCCAGAGGGCGGCCACGGTGGCGAGCATGTAGACGAAGAACTCGCCCGGGGTGACGTCCAGACCGGTCGCGGCGAGCCTCAGCTCCAGCCTGCGGCCGAGTTTCGTACGGCGCAGGCGGCGGTCCAGGGCGGGGAAGCGGCGCCGCCGGCCGACCGGGACCTGACCGGTCTGGGAGAGCCGGTCGACGAGGGCCGCCCGCTGGGCCTTGCCCGAGGTGTAGGCGTGCAGGCCCGCGACGGCCAGGACGCAGGTCAGCAGGGTGACGCCGGTGGTGAGGGGGACGAGGGTGCTCAGATCCATGGGGTCGGTTCCTACCTGGCTTCTCGGGTGGCCAGCTGGTCTGCGGACTGGGCGACGCCGAGGGCCTGGGGGATGGGCTGGCTCGCCATGTAGAGGCGGTCGGCGGTGCGGCGCGGCAGCGGGTGGTACTCGAAGGCGCCGTAGATCCGGCCGTCGGCCGCCATGGGCTGTGCGGCGAAGCGGGCCACGGTGGCCAGCCGGTACGGCTCGCTGCCGTGGCTGTCGAGCAGGGCGATCTCGGTGACGCGGCGGGCGCCGTCGGCGAAACGGGTGAGCTGGACGATCACGTCGACGGCGCTGTTGATCTGGTCGTGCAGGGCGACGAAGGGGATCTCCACGTCGGACATGGAGGCGAGGGTCTGCAGGCGCATCAGCGCGTCCTCGGCGCTGTTGGCGTGCACGGTGGCGAGCGAGCCGTCGTGGCCGGTCGACATCGCCTGGAGCATGTCGAGCGACTCACCGCCGCGGACCTCACCGACGACGATGCGGTCGGGGCGCATGCGCAGCGAGTTGCGGACCAGGTCGCGGATGGTGACCCGGCCGCGGCCCTCCACGTTCGGCGGCCGGGACTCCAGCCGGATCACGTGCGCCTGCTGGAGCTGGAGTTCGGCGGAGTCCTCGATGGTGATGATGCGCTCGCCCTCGGGGATCAGGCCGGACAGGGCGTTGAGGAGGGTCGTCTTGCCGGTGCCGGTGGCTCCCGAGACGATGACGTTGAACCGCGCCTGCACCAGGCCCGCCAGCAGGTACAGCATGTGCTCGTCGAGCGAGCCGAAGCCGATCAGCTCCTGGAGGGTGAAGGAGCGCGGGAAGCGGCGGATGGTGAGGGTGGGGCCGGTGAGGGAGAGCGGCGGGATGATGACGTTGACGCGCTCGCCGGAGGGCAGGCGGGCGTCGACCATCGGATTCGACTCGTCCACACGGCGGTTGACCGTCGAGACGATCCGCTCGATGGTCTGCATCAACTGGTCGTCGGAGGCGAAGCGGAGGGGCAGTTGCTCGACCCGGCCGCCGCGCTCGACGAAGATCGCGTCGGGCCCGTTCACCATGATCTCGGTGATGGAGGCGTCCTCCAGGAGGGGTTCGAGGATGCCCAGGCCCAGGGCCTCGTCGACGACCCGGCGGATCAGCTGCGAGCGCTCCACGGTCGACAGGACCGGGCCCTCCCGGCTGATGATGTGCCCGAGCACCCGCTCGAGGCGCACCCGACGCTCGGCGGCGGCCAGCGAGCTCATCTCCGCGAGGTCGATCTCCTCGAGGAGCTTGGCCCGGTAGGAGGCGACGAGATGGCCGTCCTCTCCCCGGCTGCCTTTCTCCTCCGGGGAGTTGATGCGTGCGCGGAGGCTCATGGGTCCCGTGCTCCTCGCTCCTGGTCGGTGGTCGAGCGGTTTCAGTGGTCGAGCGGCATCGTGGCGGTCTTGTGGGCCCGGCCGAAGTTCCAGCCGGGGACGATCGAGGGGATGTCGACACCGGCGGTCACGGTGACCTCTTTGCCGCTGTACGAGGCCGGGCAGCTGGTGCCGCCCGCCAGCCAGTCGCTGACCGCGTTCGCGCAGGCCTGTTCCGCCCCCAGCCGGAGCGAGGCCGCGCGCGCCCCCGCGCGGGCGGCCGTGCCGGCCTGCTGGGCGGTGTAGGCGACCAGGCCGATCTGGATGACGGCCAGGGCGAGCAGCATCAGGATCGGGATGAACCCCAGGTACTCGATGGCCACTTGGCCCCGGTCGGGGCGGCGGCGGTCGCGGCGTGCGCGCGCGTACGGCATGTCAGTTCGTCGCCTCCTCGACGGCGCCGGCGTGACCCGTGACCGTGAAGGGGAAGTCGATCGTGCCGGGGAAGAGGACGGGCACCTTGAGGCCGACGTGCGCCCGTACGTAGCCGTTGCTCGTCTCGCAGCCCACCTCGGCCCCCCTTCGCCACGCTGCCGACAGCTTGTCCAGACCGGCCTGACGGCAGGCGGCGTCCCTGGCGCCGCGATCGGCCGCCGTGCCCGCCCGTACCGCTTCGTCGGCAGCATTCCCCGCAAGCGTGTACGTGTACCCCAGGAGCACGCACTGCCACAGCAGCACCAGCGTGATGAGGATCGTGGGGGTCATACCGAGCAACTCGACGGCGACCTGCCCGCTGTCCGAGCGCAGCCGCCCGGTCGGCGACTGTGAGCGCGGCCGCCGGCCCGGCGGCCTCTTCCCTGTGCCTGCCCGCACGTTCATCCCCCTGCCTCCCTGCGGCGCCGGAAACTCACCGACCCCCGGTCGCCCCGCAGCCGCCCGCCCTTGCGGTCGGCCTCGGGCGCCTTGACGAGCCCCAGTTCGCCGGCGAGCCCCCACAGCGCCTGTTTGACCGTGCCCTTGCTGTCCAGTTCGTGGACGCGGCCCGCGTCGACCGCGCCCTGGAGTTCCTTGAAGCCCGCGGGGATCGCCGTGCCCGCCACCGGAGTGCCGGTGATCTTCTGGATGAGCGGCGGCTGGATCTCGGTCGCCCGGGTGTGGCGGTTGACGACGACAGTCGTCTCCTCGGCCTTGCGGATCTGCAGCCGGTCCCACATCCGCACGGTCCGCTTGGCCGCGCGCACCGCGACCACGTCCGGGGTGGTCACCAGCAGGGCGGTGTCGGCCATCTCGACGGCCGCCGCGCTCGCCCCGCTCAGCTGGGCGCCGCAGTCCAGGACGACGATCTCGTAGCGGGAGCGCAGCGCGCTGACGATCTGCCGGGCGGCCCGGTCGGTGACCTCCTCGCCGCGTTCGCCCTCGCCGGGGGCGAGCAGCAGCGCGAGGCCGCTGTCGTGGCGGAAGACGGCATCGGCCAGGACGCGCGGCGAGATGTCGGTGATGGAGGCGAGGTCGACGACCGAGCGGCGGAACTGGACGTCCAGGAAGGAGGCGACGTCACCGGCCTGGAGGTCCATGTCGACCAGGGCCGTGCCGCGGCCGGACGCCTGGGCGGCGAGGGCGAGTTGTATCGCCGTGAGGGTGGCGCCCACGCCGCCCTTGGCGCCGCTGACCGCCACCACCCGGCCGCCGGCCCCGGTGAACACGTCGCCGCCGTGGCCCAGGTGCCGCCGTACGCCCACCGACCACTGGGCCACCGCCTGTACGCGGCTGACCAGTTCCTCGTAGCTCAGCGGGAGGGCGACCAGTCCCCGCGCGCCCGAGTCCATCGCGGCCGAGAACAGGACGGGACTGGCGTCGGAGGTGATGAGGATGACGCCGACCGCCGGGAAGCGCAGGGCCACTTCGCGGATGAGTTCCAGGGCCGGGACCGGGCCGATCCGCTCGTGCACCACCACGATCTCGGGCAGTTCGTCGACGGACTCGGCGGCCAGGCGCGCCAGGGTGTCGATGAGCTGGGTGGAGTCGACGACCGGGGCCACCGGCTCGGCGTCGGGGAGCTGGCTGAGCAGGGTGATGATGGAACGGGCCGCGTCGGCGTCGCCGACGGCCGGGAGGATCCTGGTGGTCATGCCTGCCGGCCTCTCACTTGTCGTTCGCGAGTTCGTAGGTCCGGTCCTTGGCCGGGACGCTGGTGTCGCTGCCGGGAGCGACCAGCGCGAGCCGGACCCGCTGGGCGAACGACTCGGCGTAGGTGATGCGCTGGGCGTCGATGGTGGACAGCGCGAAGGTGATGGGGACGGCGTCGGTGGGCTGCTGGGCCCTGTTGTCGGCGTTCGGCTGGAGCGCGGTGATCCGGCCGACGTCGAGGACCTTGGCGTTGGTCACGATGATCTTGGACTGGGCGGGATCGCCCTGCCGCTGTCCGCCGAAGGTGGCGTAGACGTTGACGGTGGCGCCCGGTGTGATCTTGCCGGCCACGCCGGTGGCCGCGTCGATCATGATGGCGACCTCCTGCTGGCCCGGTTGCAGGGCGGGCTGGTTCACGATCATGTCGTTCTGGAGCAGGGAGCCCTTGCGCAGTGTGGTGACCGCGATCTTGCCCTGGATCTGCGCGAGATCGGTGACGGCGTTCGGCGACAGCCATCGTTTGGGCATCGTGACCTTCTCGAACTGCCCCGTGCTCAGCGTCGTGTACGGCGCCACGTCGGTGCGCAGCTGGTAGGCGGCGACCTCGGGGCCGACCTTGGACTTGACGTCGCTGATGACGGAGAGCACGCCCGCGAACGCGCCGAGGGCGCAGATGACGGACAGGATCAGGAGTATCACGCCGCGGCGCTGACGGGAGTTCATGAACCGTGCAACCTCATTGGGATATCGGTCGGCGAAGTCGAGCGGAATCGAATGACGGTGGTGCCGGTGGTTCAGGGACTCACCCGGTGGGTGTCCGGTTCTCGGGGGAGGGGTGGGGTGGCCGAGCAGAAGACGCAGCGGTCTCCGATGACGTCGATGCCGCACCAGTGGCACACGCCCTGGCGCACGGAGGTGACCAGCTGGTAGAGCACCGACAGATCGGCCAGGTAGGTGCAGAACTCGATCAGTTTGCCGGTGCCCCACCAGGTGGCGGACTCGGCCGGCAGGTCGGCCTCGCGCAGCCCCAGCGCGTTCCACGCGGGGGCGAGGGTGGAGCCGACCCAGTCGGACTGGAGCTGGCCCTTGGCGAGCAGCATCCAGCTGCTGAAGTCCGGTCCGGACAGGGTGGCGTCGGGGCCGATCCGGACGAGCTGCGGCTCGGGGTGGGCGATCACGCCGAACTGGCTGCCCGGCACCCAGGACCTGGCGTGCGCCTTGAGACCGACGGGGACACGGTCGAGGCGGGCGACCGAGGCCAGAACGGCACCCGAGTGGATGTAGTGGGTGAGCAGCCGCCCGGCCGAGGCGAGCACGCCGGGGCTGAGGTCGCAGGAGGCGAGCTGGCGCAACTGGCGGGCGAGGACGGCGAGTCCGAGCGGCGGCAGGCCGGGCCGGAACAGGGCGATGCGGTCGCTCTCCAGCAGCGAGCGGACGGTGTGCAGCCGCCGCTCCACACCGCTGGGGACGGCGTCCGAGCACACCACCACGACATGCCCGTGGTGGTCGATCAGGTTCTTCATCGCGTCGAGCATCTGCTCCAGCGGCTGCCGGTCCAGGTCCTTCAGGACGACGGCGGGCACCGTCCGCTCGTCCTGCGCGGGCAGCGCCATGTCGGCGCTCGTCACAGCAATGGCAGTGGACACGCGCGGCTCCCCGTTAGACGCCTGTCGGCCCGCCGGCGGTCTTCCGGCACACCGAGTTGACTTCACTGCGTGACTACCTCAGCACTGTATCCACGCCTCTGGGGAGGGAGAACAGCGATTCCGTACCAGGTCGGCGAGTTTTTATCCCACAAGTTGCGGCAAACCGGGTCAGGTTGAGCATCCCGAGGCGACCCGAAAGCGTGGGCCGTGGACAACCCGTTGACGATGGGCCCGGGTTTGGGCCCGCGGACCCACGCCGCCCGGCCCCGTGCGCGCCTACGCTCGCCGACCTACGAGGCGCGTGCGCGGGGCGAGGGGGAATGCGGTATGGCTCGCGGGGGTGGCGGGCGGATACGCCGGAGGGTGGACGGACGCGACGGCGACCTGGGCGCAACCGCCACCGAGTACCTCGGGATGATCGTGGTCGTCGCCGCGCTGGTGCTCGGCATCTCCGCCACCGGCATCGGCCGGACCGTCTACGAGAAGATCTCCGCGGAGATCTGCAAGGTCACCGGTGGCGGCGACTGCGGCTCGGACAGCGGCCGGCCGGACGACCAGGCGCTGACCGACGCCGACTTCGAGCCCTCGCTGTGCCAGGTCTCGACGGTCAGCGACAAGGCGGGTTCCAAGGCGAAGATCCTGTTCTGGGAGATCGGCAAGGAGTACGGCTTCCAGGAGCAGCACATCAAGGCCCACACGGACGTCAACCACGACGGCAAGGTCGACGACCGGGACGAGCTGGTCTACCTCACCTTCACGGACGCGGCCTCGGTCGGCGTGCAGAAGGAGTTCACGCCCGGGGTGAAGGTGGGCAACCTCGGCACGGGCACGGTGGAGCTGGGCGCCGGGATCACCGTGACCAACGGCGACACCTGGGTGTTCGAGAGCCCCGAGGAGGCGCAGAGGTTCCGCGAGGACGTCGAGAAGCTGCAGATGTACCAGATGCGGCGCCAGTCTCCGGGCGGCGCGGAGGCCGGCATCGGCGACAGCCTCCTCTACCTCTTCGGCACCGGTCCGCTCAAGGACGAGGAGAACACCGAGAGGCGGGTGCGGGAGGCGCTGGGCGACAACCGGAGGATCACCTACGGCACGGTGAGCCTGGAGGCCTCCGCGGCGGCCGGCCTGAAGCTCTCGGCGGGCGACGAGGACCGGCTGAGCGCCGAGCTCGGCGGCAGCTTCAGATACTCCCCCGAGGTCACCTGGACCGACAACGCCTACGACAACACCAAGTCGTACACGTACGCGTCGTCCATCCAGTACGGCGTCACCGCGAGCGCCGAGGCCGGCCCGGTCAGCGGGAACGCCTCGGTCTCCCGGACGCAGACCGGCACCATCACCGTCACCTACGACAAGACCACCGGCAAGCTGACCGGCATCACCATGACCCGCACCGTGGAGCAGAGCGGCGGCGTGAGCGGCGGCGCGGGAGTCTCCGGGGACAACGGCCACTCGGGCGCGGACCGGCGCGGCGGCGGGGTGAGCGGGGAGGGCACCGCCGGCGGCACCGGCATCAAGGTCGTCACCAGCTCCCTGAGCTTCGATCCGGGGCCGGCCGGTGACCACGACCGGGCCATCGCCGAGGCGTGGCTGAGCAGCACCGACGAACAGCTGGTGACGCCGTTCCAGTACATGTTCGACGACCACGCGCCGACCCGGCGGCCGGGCGACGACGACCCCTTCGGACAGCTGATGTTCGACCGGGGAACGTCCAGCAGCATGACGTACACCGGCGAGGTGAACGCCGCCGAGTACGGCTTCGAGCTGAACCTCGGGCTGAGTCTCGGCCTGTCGGTCGGCACGGAGCAGAAGGCGGAGACGCTGACGGACGCCCGCTTCCTCGGCGCCCCGGACGGAGACCGCCGGTCCTACGTCCCCTACAGCTACTGTGCCGAGTGAGCGCGCCGACAGGAGGGCTGGTACGCCGATGAGGACTCGACTGCCGATCGCGGCTCTGCTCGCCGCCGCGGCCGCCCTCACGGGCTGCGGCAAGGGCGACGCGGGCTCCGCCTCCGTGCCGGACGGCTGGGGCACGCTGAACACGAAGGGTGTCTCCGTGTCGTATCCCGCGGGCCCCCGGGGATACGTCGAGCAGAGCTCGGCCGAGCGCAGCAGGTACAGCGCGGCGGCGGCCGTACGCGAGGAGTCCGGACGGACGGTCTCGATCATCACCGTGCAACTGGACTTCACCCGGGCCGACTCCGCCGAGCAGGCCGCCATCGCCGCGGAGGCCGGCCTCGGGCTGGGCGCGAAGGTGGCGGGCGAGAAGGACGTGAAGCTGGCGGGCACGGACCGGGCCAAGCGGATCGACTTCACCTTCGACTCGACCGGCGAGGACGGCAACCCGCCCAAGGGCACGCCGATCCGGGGCGTGATCCTGACCGGCCTGGACCCGGCCGGCCGGACGTTCGCGATCCGGATCGACGCGGCGCGGGGCACGCTGTCGTCCGCCGACCTGCGCGGGATCGTCGACTCGGTGCGGGTGCACCAGCGGTGATGCCGCTGGTGCGGTCCTGGGCGGTGGGCGTGGTGGTGCTCGTCGTCACCGAGTACGTCCAGATGACGCTGCTGTACGGGAATCTGGTCGGCCCGCGGGGCGTGGGCTCGTTCGGTGCGGCGCTGGCGCTGGTCCACCTGCCGAACCTGGTGTGCGTGGCGCTGGCGACCTGGGCGGCGGCACGGGCGCATCCGGCGCCGTGGCGGGAGCTGCCGACGCGGCACGCGGTGGCGGCGTGCGCGGTGCCGGTGGCGGCCCAGTTGCTGACGGTGTCGCTGCGCTGGGAGCGGGCGGGGCTGTCGTCACTGGCGCTCGGTATGTCGACGGGGGTGCTGCTGGCGGGGTGCGCGCTGGGCCTGCTCCTTGAACGGTGGCGGGAGGAGGGCCGACCGTAACAGGAGTGCGGGACAGGGGCGTTGACCCGGAGGCGACTTTGGTCTGGACCTCTTGACAAGGCAAATGGTCTGGACCAACTTGTACGACCAAGCGGTGGCCACCGTCCGTCCTGCCCTCCCTCTCCCCCCTACTCCCCCACCGGAGGCCCCAGTGGACCGCGTACCAGGCATGCCCAGACCCGGAGGACGACGACTGCGCCTGTGGTCGGGAGCCGTCACCGCCGCCCTCGCCCTCTGCCTGACCGGCACCGGGCAGGCGTCGGCGGCCGACGTCGACAACGTCAGGAACGGCGGCTTCGAGTCGGGCCTGAGCGGCTGGTCCTGCTCGGCCGGCAGCGGTACGACCGTCTCCTCCCCCGCGCACAGCGGCTCCGCCGCGCTGAAGGCCACACCGGACGGGCTGGACAACGCCGAGTGCTCCCAGACGGTGGCGGTCAGCCCGAACGCGACCTACACGCTGAGCGCCTGGGTGCAGGGCGGCTACACCTACCTGGGCGCGACCGGCACGGGCACGACGGACGTGTCGACGTGGACGCCGGACACGACGGGCTGGACGCGGCTGTCGACCACCTTCACCACCGGCTCCTCGACGAACTCGGTGACGGTGTACCTGCACGGCTGGTACGGGCAGGCGGCGTACTACGCCGACGACGTCTCGCTCCTCGGCCCCGACGGGGGCGGCGGCGGTGACCAGGGCGGCCAGACGGCCCCTGCGGCACCGGGCGGACTGGGGGTGACGGGCACCACGTCGTCGTCGGTGTCGCTGTCCTGGAACTCCGTCTCCGACGCGACGGGCTACAACGTCTACCGCGACGGCACGAAGGTCACCGGGGTGTCCGGCACCTCCGCGACGGTGACCGGCCTCGCGGCCTCCTCCTCGTACTCTTTCCAGGTGACGGCGACGAACGCGGCGGGCGAGTCGCCGAAGTCGGCGGCCGTGACGGGCACGACGACCTCGTCCGGCGGGAACGGCGGCGGAAACGGCACCGGCCTCCCCAAGCACGCGGTGACCGGCTACTGGCAGAACTTCAACAACGGCGCCGCGGTCCAGAAGATCTCGGACGTGCCGTCGCAGTACGACATCATCGCCGTCGCCTTCGCCGACGCCACGGGCACGCCGGGCGCGGTGAGCTTCACCCTCGACTCGGCCGGCCTGAACGGCTACACCGTCGACCAGTTCAAGGCCGACATCAAGGCCAAACAGGCCGCCGGCAAGAAGGTCATCATCTCGGTGGGCGGTGAGACGGGCACGGTGTCGGTGAGCGACTCGGCCTCCGCGACCAACTTCGCCGACTCGGTCTCCTCCCTGATGCAGGCGTACGGCTTCGACGGCGTCGACATCGACCTGGAGAACGGCCTGAACGCCACGTACATGACGCAGGCACTGCGCGCCCTGTCGGCCAAGGCGGGCTCGTCGCTGATCATCACCATGGCCCCGCAGACCCTCGACATGCAGTCCACGTCGAGCGGCTACTTCCAGACGGCGCTGAACGTCAAGGACATCCTCACGGTCGTCAACACCCAGTACTACAACAGCGGTTCCATGCTGGGCTGCGACGGCAAGGTCTACAGCCAGGGCACGGTGGACTTCCTCACCGCCCTCGCCTGCATCCAGCTGGAGGGGGGCCTGGCCCCGTCCCAGGTCGGCCTGGGCGTCCCCGCCTCCCCGCGCGGCGCCGGCAGCGGCTACGTCGACCCCTCCGTGGTGAACAACGCCCTGGACTGCCTGGCCAAGGCCACCAACTGCGGCTCCTTCACGCCGTCGAAGACCTACCCGGACCTGCGCGGCGCCATGACCTGGTCCACCAACTGGGACGCGACGGCGGGCAACGCCTGGTCCAACGCGGTGGGCCCGCACGTGCACGCGCTGCCGTAGGGCCAACAGGCCCTAGCCCCGCGGGATCCGCCCACGGCTGCCGCCGCGCCCTCCGGGAGGGCGCGGCGGCAGCCTTTTTGCGTTCCCGCCCGACCGCGCCGAACTCCCGTGAAACATTCCGGCGGGTCCACCGCATCAATGAGGTGGGGGGTGCCCCGGGGAACCGGGGCGCGGGCACCACGGGAGGGCACATGGGTCAGGGCCGGAGCGAGCGGGCCGAGGCGTACCACGAGTTCGCGGCGGCGCGCGCCGGGCACCTGTACCGGTCGGCCTGCCTCCTCACCGGCGGAGACACCCATCTCGCCGAGGACCTCGTCCAGGAGACCCTCGGCCGGGTGTACCTCCGCTGGGGCCGCGTCTCCCGCGTCGACAACCCGGCCGCGTACGCCCAGACCGTCCTCACCCGCGCGTTCCTCGCCCACCGGCGCCGCCACAGCAGCCACAGGGAACACGCCACCGATGTCCTGCCCGAGGTCCCCGAGCCGCGGACGGGTGGCGACACGCCGCTGCGGCTGACCCTCCTGGAAGCGCTCGGGCAGCTGTCCGCCAAGGACCGCGCGGTGGTCGTCCTGCGCTACTGGGAGGACCGCAGCATCGAGGAGACGGCCGCCGCCCTGGACGCCAGCTCGGCCGCCGTCCGGACCCGCTGCGTCCGTGCCCTCGCGCGGCTGCGCGCGCTGCTCGGAGACTCGCTCGCCGAGTACGCGAGCTCCTGACCCGCTCCCACCCACGACCGGATCAACGACTTTCGCGGAACCGGAGGTTCGCCATGCCTGATGCAGACCACGACCCCTTCGAGGAACGCCTCGCCGACGTCCTGCGGGACACCGGCACCGCGTTCGCAACCGACCAGCAGACGCTGGCCGCCCGCGGCGAGGCACACGGGAGGCGGCTGCGCGCGCGGCGGCGGGCCGCCGCCGTCGTGGGCGGTGCCGCCGCGGTGGCGCTCGTCGGGCTGGGCGGGCCCCTGCTCCTTCCCGGCGGCCAGGGCGACGGCGTACGGCAACGGTCCGCGGCCGGCAGCCCGTCGGTACGGGCCACCGCCCCCGCCACCGCCCCCGCCGCCGCGACCGTCATGTCCGGCGACGAGCTTCTCCGCATCCTCGAAAAGCTGCTTCCCGAGGGACGGATCAGCGGCAAGGACGGAGGCAGCAGGGACCACGAGTCCTACGCCAACCTCGTGTACGACGACGGTGACGGCGAGGCAGCCGTCGCCGTGTTCCTCAATCGTCTGCAGCCCGGGGGCCTGGAGACCCGCCAGACCACCGAGTGCCCGGACAGCATGTTCATCGTCTACGACTCCTGCACCTCCACCAAGCTCTCCGACGGCTCCGCCCTCATGCTCCTGAAGGGGTACGAGTATCCGAACAGCCGCAGTGGCACGAAGCGGTGGACCGCCGACCTCGTCACACCGGCGGGCGGGCACATCGGCATCCAGGAGTGGAACAGCGCCACGGAGAAGGACTCGCCCGTCACCCGGGAGCAACCACCCCTTGATCTCGCCCAGTTGAAGGCGCTCGCCACCGCACACGAGCTGCGCGCGGCCGCCGACGCCCAGCCCCTCGACGACCTCTCGGCGCCCGCGCCGGACCAGGGGCCGATCACCCCCGGCGGCTCGATCTCGGCGGTGCTCAGCCGTCTGGTGCCACAGGGGACCAAGATCGTCCGCAAGAGCGGTCCGGACGACGACGGCTTCGGGTACGTCGTCCTGGACGACGGCAGGGGCGCCTGTCTGGTGCAGGTCAACGTCCAGCTGGACACGGAAGGTGACCTCAATGACGAGCTGTTCGGTCCGGACGCCGAGGTCCTGCCCGACGGCACCAAGGTGGTCACGCGCCGGCAGTCCGGCGAGAAGGGCATCCCCGGGATCGTCTGGTGGAGCGTGGACACCATCCGGCCCGACGGCCGGCGCGTGGTGATCAGCGCCTTCAACTCCGGGGCGCAGAACACTCCGCCGACCCGCAAGGTGCCGGCGCTCACCATGAAGCAGCTCCAGGCGATCGCCACCGACCCGGCGTGGCACCCGCAGAACTGATCACCGACGCGGTGCCGGACCCGGGCTGCTGCCCGGGCCCGGCACCGTTGACGCCGGGATCGGCGGGGTGGCCCGATCGACGGGGCCGGGCGTCGGCGGGCTCAGGCGTCGGCAGCGGGCGTCTTGTCCGCAGCGTCCTTGTCCGCGGAGTCCTTGTCCGCGGAGTCCTTGTCCGCGCCGTCGGCCTCGTTCACCGCGTCCTTGTCCACGGCGTCGGCCTCGTCCGCCGCGTCCTCATCCGCGGGGCCGTCCTCGTCCGCCCTGCCGTCGTCGAAGTACGCGTCCAGGACCGCGTCCAGCCGCGTCTCCCACTCGGCGAAGCGTGCCCTGGCCGGGGCCTCGATCTCGATGGGGTACCAGCGCCGGTCGGGGGTGTGGACGGTGACGGTGAACCGCTTGCCGAAACGACGGGTCGCCGTCTCGACGGCGCCGATCTCGTCCCAGCGGAACTCGCACTCCTGGTCGTCCAGGCCGAGGCGTACGCCCTGGCGGTCGGCGACGATGCGGGCCCGGCGGTCGGTGGCCTCGAAGACGGGACCGTCGACGGCCTCTTCCTGCCCCTCCCCCGCCTGCCGCGCCGCGTCCCCGGCGGTCCCGGCGTCCCCGGCGGTCCCGGCGTCGTCCGCGACCGCCTGCTCGGGCTCCGGCGGCTGCTCGGCCGGCCGCGGCCGGGCATCCTCCGGTTCCGCCGTCGCAGGTGCGGTGAGCCCGGGGATGTGGGCCGGGTCGAACCCGGCACCCTTCACGGGCTCGGCCTTCAGGGGCTGGCTGCTCGAACCTATGCGCTGCTCCACAGCGGGCAGTATGGTCGACGATCCTGTGCGGGACACAGCCAGCCCCGACTTCGTTATACGAAGATGGCCAAGACGCGTCAGCCGAGCACGGCGAGCGCGTCGATCTCGATGAGCAGACCCGCGGGCAGCCCGACGTAGACGGTGGTGCGGGCGGCGGGCGGCTGGGTGAGGCCCTGCTCCTCGAAGTACGCGTTGTAGAGGTCGTTCATCTCGGCGAAGTGGTCCACGTCCGTGAGGTAGACGCGGATCATCATCACGTCGTCCCAGGTCGCTCCGCCCTCCTCCAGGATCGCCTTGACGTTGGCGAGGGTCTGGAGGGTCTGCTCGCGCAGGGTCGGACCGGCCGGCGTGGGGGGCACGCCCTCCTCGGCGGGCAGGAAGCCGACCTGGCCCGCCACCTGGAGGATGTTGCCCTTGCGCACCCCGTGGGAGAACTTCGCGGGCGGGGTGGTGTGGGTCGCGGGAATGAGGGCGATCTTGGCCGTCGTCTGGCTCATACGGGGTCCTTCACTGGGTTTCTGCCGGAGAACTCGTCGCTGACGGCGTCCGCGGTACGGCGCACCAGCGGGAGCAGGGCGAGGAGGTCCTCGGCGGTGACGACGACGTTCGGCGCGGAGACCGACATCGCGGCGGCCACCCGGCCGTCGGCACCGCGGATGGGCGCGGCGACGCAGTTGATGGACTCCTCGTGGCCGCCGAGGTCGGCGGCCCAGCCCTGTTCGCGCACCGTCGCCAGCTCCTTCAGGAAGGCGGCGGCGTTCGGTGTCGAACGGGCCGTGTACAGGGGGTAGTCGAGCCTCTGGGCGACCGCGCGCCGCTCGGCCTCGGGCAGGTCGGCGAGCAACAGCTTGGCCACGGCCGCGACGGTGATGGCGACGGGCTTGCCGATCCGGGAGTACATCCGCACCGGATAGCGGCTGTCCACCTTGTCGATGTAGAGCACCTCGTCGTCCTCGTGGACGGCCAGGTGCACGGTGTGCCCGCACTGCTCGTTCAGCCGCAGCAGGTGGGGATGGGCGATCTCGCGCACGTCGAGGCTCTCCATCGCCTCCTGGGCGAGGGCGAAGAGCCGGGCGCCGAGGCGGTAGCGCTGGTCGGACTGGCGGTGGACGAGTCCGTGCTGGTGCAGGGTGCGCAGCAGCCGCAGCGCGGTGGACTTGTGGACGCCGAGGCGGTCGGCGACCCGGCCGAGGTCGGCGGGGCCCTCCGCGAGCAACGGCAGGATGCTCAGCGCCCGGTCGACGGTCTGGCTCACGGCGCGCGCACCTCCTCCCTTCCGGGGGGGGCTGACATTGACCCGGCTTCGGCGGGATGCTAGACACCGGTAAGCATCCCACGCAACGGCCGTTGCACACACCGCAACGGCCTCGAAGGAGGCTCGATGAGCACGGAAGCGCTCGCCCGGCTGGCCGAGGAACGCGTCGACCACCGTTTCAAGGGTCTCCCGCCGGACGCGGACGGCCTGACCGTCGGCGAGCTGGCCGCCGAGCGCCGCAACCTCTTCACCGACGGCTTCACCACGCCCGTGCTGACCCTCTCCGCGGAGCGCCTGGAGCACAACCTGAAGCTGATGGAGACCTATGCGGCCCGCCACGGCCTGGTCTTCGCCCCGCACGGCAAGACCTCCATGGCCCCGCAGCTCTTCCACCGCCAACTGGAGCACGGCGCCTGGGGCATCACGCTGGCGGTGCCGCACCAGGTGCGCGTGGCCCGGGCGTTCGGCATCGGCCGGGTCTTCCTGGCCAACGAGCTGGTGGACCCGGCGGCCCTGCGCTGGGTCGCCGCCGAACTGGCCGCCGATCCGTCCTTCCGCTTCGTCTGCTACGTCGACTCCGTGCGCGGGGTGGAGCTGATGGACGCGGCGTTGAAGGGGTCCGATCACCCGGTCGACGTGGTGGTGGAACTGGCGGCCGGTGAGGGCGCGCGGACCGGTGTGCGCACGGAGGCCGAGTGCCTGGCGGTCGCCGAGGCGGTGGCGGGCGCGGACACGCTGCGCCTCGTCGGGGTCGCCGGTTACGAGGGCGAGGTGCCGCGGGCCGACCCCGAGCGGGTGCGGGCGTGGCTGACCCGGCTCGTCGGCCTGGCCGTGGACCTCGACAAGGCGGGGAGGTTCGCGGGTGCCCAGGAGATCGTGGTGAGCGCGGGCGGCAGCGCCTGGTTCGACACGGTGGCGGAGGTGTTCGCCGGGATCCCCGAACTGTCCCTGCCGGTGCTGAAGTTGCTGCGCTCGGGCGCGTACGTCTCGCACGACGACGGGCACTACCGCAGGATCACGCCCTTCAACCGCGTCCCCGAGGAGGGCACCCTGGAGCCCGCCTTCCGCCTCTGGGCGCAGGTGGTCTCCCGCCCCAGCCCCGACCAGGCCTTCGTCAACGCGGGCAAGCGGGACGCGGCCCACGACCTCGATCTGCCCGTCGCCCAGGTGGTGCGCCGGGACGGCGTCGAGCGTCCCGCGACGGGGGTCGAGGTCAGCCGCCTGTCCGACCAGCACGCGTGGCTGAGCACCGCCCCCGGGGCGGAGCTGGAGGTCGGTGACTGGGTCGGCCTTGGGCTCTCCCATCCGTGCACGTCCTTCGACAAGTGGCCGCTCATCCCGGTGGCCGAGGCGGACGGCACGGTGGTCGACTACGTCCGTACATTCTTCTAGAGGCTCCGGGAGGCGCCGCCATGGATCCGGTGGGGTTCGCCGATTTCGCCGATCTGGTCATCCGGGACGCGGACGTCGCCGACGGCACCGGAGCCCCCTCCTACCGCGCCGACGTGGCCGTGAAGGAGGGCAGGATCGTCGCGGTCGTCAAGGAGGCCGCGGCGGCCGGCTGCCAGCGCCCGCGGGCGCGGCGGGAGCTGGACGCGGAGGGCCTGGTGCTGGCCCCGGGCTTCATCGACATGCACGCCCACAGCGACCTCGCCCTGCTGCGTGACCCCGACCACAGCGCGAAGGCCGCGCAGGGCGTCACGCTGGAGGTCGTCGGGCAGGACGGGCTGTCGTACGCGCCGGTGGACGACCGCACCCTCGCCGAGGTGCGCCGGGCGATCAGCGGCTGGAACGGCGACGGCGACGACATCGACTTCACCTGGCGTTCGGTGGGCGAGTACCTGGACCGGCTCGACCACGGCTTCGGCGGCGAGGGCATCGCCGTCAACGCCGCCTACCTGGTTCCGCAGGGCACGGTCCGCGCGCTCGCCGTCGGCTGGGAGGACCGCCCGGCCACGCCCGAAGAGCTGGCCCGGATGCGGCAGTTGGTCGCCGAGGGCATGCGGCAGGGCGCGGTCGGCATGTCCTCCGGGCTGACCTACACCCCGGGGATGTACGCACAGGACGCCGAACTGGCCGAACTGTGCCGGGTGGTGGCGGCGCGCGGTGGCTACTACTGCCCGCACCACCGCAGTTACGGCGCCGGGGCCCTCGAGGCGTACGCGGAGATGGTCCGGCTCGCGCGTGAGGCGGACTGCCCGCTGCACCTGACGCACGCCACCTTGAACTTCGGCCCGAACCAGGGCCGTGCCGGCGAGCTGCTGGCCCTCCTCGACGAGGCGCTGGCCGCGGGCGCCGACATCACCCTGGACACCTACCCCTACACCCCCGGCTGCACCACCCTGGTGGCCCTGCTGCCGAGCTGGGCGGGCGAGGGCGGCCCGGGGGCGGTCCTCGGGCGGCTGGCCGACGAGGACACCGCGGAGCGGATCCGCCACCACCTGGAGGTGACCGGCTCGGACGGCTGCCACGGGGTCCCGGTGGAGTGGGAGACGGTCGAGATCTCCGGAGTCGGCGCCCCCGCGCTCGCCGAGTACGTCGGCCTGACGGTCCGGGAGGCGGCGGCCCGGCGCGGCGAGGAACCCTGGACCACCGCCCGGCGGCTGCTGCGGGAGGACCGGCTCGGCATCACGGTGCTCCAGCACGTCGGCCACGAGGAGAACGTCCGCGCGATCATGCGCCACCGCGTTCACACCGGCGGCTCCGACGGCATCCTGCAGGGCGCCAAGCCGCATCCGCGGGCCTACGGCACCTTCCCGCAGTACCTCGGCCGGTATGTGCGGGAGCTGGGCGTGCTGTCCCTGGAGGAGTGCGTCGCGCACCTCACCGGGCGCCCGGCTGCCCGGCTGCGACTGCCGGACCGGGGTGTGGTCCGCGAGGGGTACCGGGCCGACCTGGTCCTGTTCGACCCGGCCACGGTCGCGCCGGGCGCCACCTTCGAGCGGCCGCGCGCGCTGCCGACGGGGATTCCGTACGTCCTGATCGACGGCCGGTTCGTGATCGAGGACGGACGGCGCACCGGCGTCCTGGCGGGACGGGCGGTCCGCCGGACCTGAGCCGCGACCGACCGCCCGCCCGGCGCTCTTCCGGTCAGGGCTTGGGCAGGGTGCAGCCGCTCCTGGTCAGGTCGAGCTGGTTGCCGGCGCCGAAGCAGGCGGGGATCAGGTAGGTCTGCTCGGCGTAGTTGATGCCCTGGCGGACGGTGATGGCGCCGTTCGCGTCGACCTCGCACGGGTTGTTCACGGTGCAGCGGCCGCCGCTCTCGTTGCCGGTGTTGTTGACGGCGACGACCTTGCCGGTGGCGGTGTCGATGACGGGCGAGCCGGACGTGCCGCCGATCGTGTCACAGGCGGAGGTGTAGCGGACGGAGTCCTTCCAGGTCCAGCTGCCCTCCTTCAGGCGGTAGACGAACCCGTCGATGGCGCAGCTGTAGATCCGCTTCCAGTAACCGGAGACCACCTTGATGGCGGCGCCGGCGACCGGGTGGGTGTCGCTCAGGGTCAGCGCGTTGATGCCGTAGGAGCTCTTGATCTGCGCGTAGGTGCTGGTGAGCTGGTAGATCGTGACGTCCGTGTCGGTCATGGTCGAGTAGACGACCTTGTTCGCCCGGAGCGTCGCGACCTGGGTACCGGCCGAGTTGAGCAGGCCGAAGGTGCGGTTGGACGACTGACCCACGATCACCTGGCCGGGCGACGGGAAGCCCGTCTCCAGGCAGTGGCCGTTGCTGAGCACGAGCGCCGGGTCGCTGTCCGCGGAGCCGGGGAGACGGACGACCGATCCGGAGCAGTTGCTCAGCGCGACGGTGCCGGCGAAGTCGACGGCCGCCAGGGCGGGGGCGGCCGTCGCACGGTCCGTGCCGGTCACCCGGGCGGCGTGCGGCTCGGGTGCGGGCGCGGCGACCGCGGGTACCGCGCCCGCCCCGGCGATCACCAGGGCGAACAGCGCGGCGACGAGAGGCTTTCTCATGTGGGGTCCCCTCTTGCGACGGAGGCGGCCGGAGATTCTCCGGCCGCCGTACGTTGTCATGCGCATTGTGAGTGCGGAGGGGTGACGCAACAAGGGATCGGTACGGGGCCGAGGGCTTTCCCTGCCCTGCCGCGGCGGCGCGGGCCGACACGCGGATGTCTCACGTGGTGGATAACACGCGCCATCGGGCGATACCGGGCCGTAAGCTCCTGGGCATGCAGGTGATCCAGTCGACCAAGCTCGCCAACGTCTGTTACGAGATCCGGGGCCCGGTGCTCGAGGAGGCGATGCGCCTGGAGGCAGCCGGTCACCGCATCCTGAAGCTGAACACGGGCAACCCGGCGGCGTTCGGCTTCGAGTGCCCGCCGGAGATCCTGGAGGACATCCTCCGCAACGTCTCGACGGCCCACGGCTACGGCGACGCCAAGGGCCTGCTGGCCGCCCGGCGCGCGGTCGTCATGCACAACCAGACCCTCGGGATCGAGACGGACGTCGAGCACGTCTTCATCGGCAACGGCGTCTCCGAACTGATCGTGATGGCCATGCAGGGGCTGCTGGACGACGGCGACGAGGTCCTCGTGCCGGCGCCGGACTACCCCCTGTGGACGGCCGCCGTCTCCCTGTCCGGCGGCACCGCCGTCCACTACCGCTGCGACGAGCAGTCCGACTGGATGCCCGACCTCGCCGACGTGGAGCGCAAGGTCACCGACCGCACCAAGGCGATCGTCATCATCAACCCCAACAACCCCACCGGCGCGGTCTACGACCGGGCGGTGCTCAAGGGGCTGACCGACATCGCCCGCCGGCACAACCTGCTGGTCTGCTCCGACGAGATCTACGACAAGATCCTCTACGACGGCGCCACGCACACCCCGACCGCGTCGGTCGCGCCGGACCTGCTGACCCTGACGTTCAACGGCATGTCCAAGGCGTACCGGGTGGCCGGCTACCGGGTGGGCTGGATGTCCGTCTCCGGCCCCCGCGCGCACGCCGACTCCTACCTCGAGGGCCTGACGATCCTGGCGAACATGCGCCTGTGCGCGAACATGCCGGGTCAGCACGGTGTGGTGGCGGCGCTCAGCGGGCGGCAGAGCATCAACGACCTGATCCTGCCGGGCGGGCGCCTGAAGGAGCAGATGGACGTCGCCTACGAGCTGCTCACGCAGATCCCGGGTGTGACGTGCGTGCGGCCGAAGGGCGCGCTGTACCTCTTCCCGCGCCTGGACCCCGCCGTCTTCAAGATCAAGGACGATCGGCAGATGGTCCTGGACCTGCTGCGCCGCGAGAAGATCATGGTCGTGCACGGCACCGGCTTCAACTGGCCCGAGCCGGACCACTTCCGGGTCGTCACCCTTCCCTCGGTCGGCGACCTGCGGGAAGCGGTGGGGCGGATCGGGGCCTTCCTGGACGGCTACGGCCAGGCCTGACGCTCACGTTCGGTGCCCCTACGGACCGGTTCCGCGAACCGACTCAACTTTAGACGGATTCTAAGCTAGGATGCCTTCTGTCAGAGCACAGGAGGCCATCCCATGTACGAACCGCACCGCACCGGGCCTTCCGGCAGGTCCGTCCAGGGCCCGATGGCCGGCGCCACCTCCGACTTCCCCCATCGCTCCCGCGAGGAGGAGCTGGACATCCAGCTCACGGGCCATCTCGCGGCACTGCTCGCCGTCACGGACGAGCTGCGCGCGCTGGCCCCCTCCCCCGACCTGGACACCGCGGCCGAGCGGCTCGCCGAGCAGGTGGCCCGGCTGGGCGGAGGTCAGGCTCCGGGCCGCGTGTCGACGGCCGCCGCCCGCGAACCGTCGGCGCTGCACCAGCGGGCACACGCGCTCGCCGGCCGCGCGCTGGTCGTCGCCGCCTCCCGGGCGGACACCAGGGCGGCGATCCTGGCGGCCGAGCGGATGGACGCGCACGCGGCCGCACAGGGCGAGCCGCGGAAGCTGACCGCCGCCGGCTAGGGCCTGTTGCGCAACAGGCCCCAGCACCACCCGATCGGGGCCCCTCGACCGGCCCCGGTCCGCGCGCACCCGCAGCGACGCGCGGACCGGGCGCCATGAACGCGCACGTCGTCGCGCCGCCTTTCATGCGTACATTCGAGTGGTCTGTACGCCCCACCCGCCTGCCGAACGGCGACGCCGACAAGTCGGCCTCGTAACGTCGGCGCACATGACGGTGGTTCGGACTCCAGCCCGTCGGCACCGGTGGACCCGGTAGACCCGCGCTCCGGTTCCGGCCGCACGAGAAGAGCCGCCTCAGTCCGTCCTTCACTATTCCACGAAATGTGACAAAGTGAAACGTAGGCGATTGTTGGTGACGCTCGTCGGCGTGGGCGCAGTTGCCACCGGGGTGACCTCCTGGGCGATCGCGTCCCACCCGATGACCGCGACCGCCCCGGAATCCAAGGCCGTGCAGGGCCACCAGGCGCAGGAGGCGGCCGCGCTTCTGCAAGCCGGCAAACTTCAGGTGCAGTACCGCGACTTCGTCGGGGCGACCCGGACCTTCCGGCGCGTGCTGGCACTCGATCCGCGCAACAAGGTCGCCTGGTACGACCTCGGTGTCATCGCCCAGCAGGAAGGCAGGGCGGGCAGCGCCCACCAGGCCTTCGACGAGGCGCTGAAGATCGACCCGAAGTACGCCCCGGCCCTCTACAACAAAGCGGTCCTGGTGAAGCCGCACGACCCCGGCCAGGCCGTCGGACTCCTGCACCGCGCCATCGCCGCCACGCCCGGGGCCGCCACGGCCCATCTCCAACTCGGCCTGATCCTGGCCCAGAAGAACCACGATGACGAGGCCGAGGAGGAGTTCGGCCGGGCCGTCGCGGCGGACCCCTCGCTGCACTCCGCGGTCCCGGAGCAGTTCCGGGACAAGGTAAGCCCACCACCGACATCGAGTCAGGCAGGTGCCACCAGATGACGTCGACTGCGACACCGAGGTTCTCCGTCTTCACCCCCAGCCACCAGCCCCGTTTCCTCGATGAGTGCCTCACCGCCCTTCAGGCGCAGACCTGTTCGGACTGGGAGTGGATCGTCCTGCTCAACAACGGCGCCCGGTGGCGGCCCGAGCAGCACGACGACCGGATCCGTGTGGAGATCGCGGACGACGTGAGCGGCGTCGGGGCGGCCAAGCGCAGGGCCTGTGAGCTGGCCCGCGGAGAGATCCTCGTCGAACTCGACCACGACGACCTCATGGCGAAGGCCTGCCTGGCCGAGCTGGGCAAGGCGTTCGACGCGCACCCCGAGGCCGTCCTCGTCTACTCCAACACGGCGCAGATCACCGAGGACGGCAAGCGGGACAACTCCCGCTTCAACGAGGCGCACGGCTGGAAGTTCGAGGAGGTGCGGGTCGACGGCCGCAAGCTGCTCCAGGCCGTCTCCATGGAGCCCACGCCGCACAACGTCTCCTACATCTGGTACGCGCCGAACCACGTACGGGCGTTCCGCAAGGAGAGCTACGAGAAGGCCGGCGGGTACGACGCCTCCCGCACCGTGCTCGACGACCAGGACCTGATGTGCCGGCTGTTCCACGTCGGCGACTTCCACCACATCAACCGCTGCCTCTACCTCCAGCGGATGCACCCGGCGAACACCCAGCGCGACCCGGAGATCAACGCGCACATCCAGCGTGAGACGGTCGCCCTGTACGACAAGTACATCGAGGCCAACGCCCTGGCCTGGAGCGGACGTCGCGGCCTGCTCGCCCTGGACCTCGGCGCGGCCCACCGCAAGCCGCCGGGCTACCTGGGCGTGGACCAGTACCCGGGAGACGGCGTCGACATCGTCGCGACCCTGCCCGGGAAGCTGGACCTGCCCGACAACTCCGTCGGCCTGATGCGGGCGGTGGACTTCCTCGAGCACGTGCCCGCGAAGGTGCCGCTGATCAACGAGCTGTACCGGCTGCTGGCGCCCGGCGGCATGCTCCTCACCATGACGCCCAGCTCCGACGGCCGTGGCGCGTACCAGGACCCGACCCACGTGGCCTACTACAACGAGAACTCGTTCTGGTACTACACGGACAACCAGTACCGCACCTTCGTGCCCGAGATCCAGGCCAGGTTCCAGTCCTCGCGGCTGGTCACCTACTTCCCCAGCGAGTGGCACTCCCGGAACAACATCTCCTACGTCGTCGCCAACCTCATCGCGATGAAGGACGGCGCCGAGCGGTGCGGAGGACCGCTGCGGGTCTAGGACCCGCACGCACAGGCGCCCCGGCGGACCGTCAGGTCCCGCCGGGGCGCCTCTTCTTGTCCGCGGGCCTCCCGGGGTCCCCGGGCCCGCTCGGGCGTTCAGGTCCGAAGGCGTGCGAGGTTCTCGCGCGCCGCGGCGGCCAGGGCCGCGAACGACGGCTCGGCGAGGGCCGCGGTCAGCTGGTCGTCCCACCGCTCGAGGGGCGGCAGCCCGCAGCGGGCCCAGTTGTCGTGCCCGAGCACGCCGAACGCCGGACGGGCCGCCGGGCGTGGGAACTTGTCCGAGCCGACCGGGCGGATCCGCTGTGGATCGAGGCCGGCGAGGCGGAAGGTCTCCCGCGCCAGGTCGTACCACGTGGTGTGGCCGGCCGCCGTGCCGTGGTACGTGCCGGCCGGTGCCCGCCCGGACAGGGCCGCACGGCCGAGGACCGCGAGCCGCCGGGCGAGCACCCGGGACCAGGTGGGCTGGCCGTGCTGGTCGGCCACCACGTCCAGGGTCTCCCGCCGGGCGGCGAGTTCGAGCATGGTGGACACGAAGTTGCGGCCGTGCGCCCCGTAGAGCCAGGCGGTACGCACCACATAGCCGCCGTGCGGCAGCAGTTCGGCGACGGCTCGTTCGCCCGCCAGTTTGCCGCGCCCGTAGGCGTTGACGGGTGCCGTGGGCGCGTCCTCGGGGCAGGGGTCGCGGCGATCGCCCGGGAACACGTAGTCGGTGGAGACGTGCAGCAGCAGCGCGCCGGAATCCGCGCAGGCCCGGGCCAGGTGGCGTACGCCCGTGCCGTTGACGGCCGTTGCCGCCGCCTCGGACCGCTCGGCGCCGTCGACGTCCGTCCAGGCGGCGCAGTTGACGACCACACGGTGGCCCCGGACGGCGTCGCGCACGGCGGCCGGATCGGTGATGTCCAGCCGCTCCCGGCTCAGTCCGGTCACCTCGGCGTCCGGGTCGGTGGCGAGTTCGGCCAGCATCTCGTGTCCGAGCAGCCCGTGCGCACCGGTCACCAGCCATGTGGTGCTCATCGCAGCCCGGCCCTCTCCCTGAGCGGCTCCCACCAGGCGCGGTGTGCCCGGTACCAGGCCACCGTGGCGGCCAGGCCTTCGGCGAGGTCCGTCAGCGGGGCGTAGCCGAGCTGTTCGCGGATCTTGCCGTCGTCCAGCGAGTAGCGCAGGTCGTGGCCCTTGCGGTCGGCGACGTGCTCGACCCGGTCCCAGTCCGCGCCGACCGCGTCCAGCAGCAGGCCGGTGAGCTTGTGGTTGGTCAGCTCCGTGCCGCCGCCGATGTGGTAGACCTCCCCGGCCCTGCCGCCGTGCAGGACCAGGTCGATGCCCCGGCAGTGGTCGGAGACGTGCAACCAGTCGCGGACGTTGCGGCCGTCGCCGTACAGGGGGACCTTCCTCCCGTCGAGCAGGCGGGTGATGAAGAGCGGGACGACCTTCTCGGGGAACTGGTGGGGCCCGTAGTTGTTGGTGCACCGGGTGACGACCACGTCCAGGCCGTGGGTGCGGTGGTAGGTGAGGGCCAGCAGGTCGGAGCCCGCCTTGGAGGCGGAGTACGGGGAGTTCGGGGCGAGCGGGCTCTGCTCGGTCCACGATCCTTCGCCGATCGAGCCGTAGACCTCGTCGGTGGACACGTGCACGAAACGGCCGACGCGGTGGCGGTGGGCCGCGTCCAGGAGCACCTGGGTGCCCGTCACGTTGGTGCGAACGAAGGGGCCCGCCCCGTGGATCGAGCGGTCGACGTGCGACTCGGCGGCGAAATGGACCACCGCGTCCTGGCCCGCCATGACCTGGCCGACCATGTCCGGGTCGCAGATGTCGCCCGCGACGAAGGTGTACCCCGGATGGTCCGCCACCGACGCCAGGTTGGCCTCGACCCCGGAGTACGTGAGTGCGTCGAGGACGGTGATCCGCGCCGCCGGCTCGGAGGCCAACCGCCGCCGGACGTATTCCGAACCGATGAATCCGGCGCCGCCGGTCACAAGGATGCGCATGGTTCTCCGAGTGTGTCGCAGGCCGGCGTCCGGAAACCACGGGCCGGCCCGTCGAGGCTGATGGTGTCGAATGCGGCGTGACATGGCGGACGGTGCCCGCGAGGCAGAGGCCTCGGGGCACCGTCACTCCTTCCGTGGTGGGCGGGCGGCCGGCGAGCGCGCCGTACCGCGCCGCTCACCCACAGGTCACGGGCTGCAGATCGCGAAGGCCGTGACGTCGGTGCCGTCGTCGCTGGTGGCCTGCCACCCCGTGGCGGGAGAGCCGCCGACCGGCGCGCTCTGGCTCACTGCGGAGGTGGCGGAGGCGTCCTCGAAACCACCGCTGACGGCCGACTGGCCGGCGGGGCAGATGGCCGTCGGCTGCGGTCCGGCGGCCCCGGTCACGACGGTGGTGTCCATCGCACCCTGGGCGCCCTGGGCACCCTGCGGCCCTGTGTCGCCGATGTCGCCCTGCGCACCCGTCGGACCGGTCGCGCCCGTGGCACCCGTGGCACCGGTGTCACCCTGCGGACCCGTGTCTCCGGTCGCACCGATGACACCCGGGTCGCCCTGCGGTCCAGTGGCACCGGTCAGGCCGGTCGAACCGGTCTCGCCCTGCGGACGCTGCGGACCGGTGTCACCCGTCGCGCCAGGGGCACCCGGGTCACCCTGCGGACCGGTGACACCCGGGTCACCCGGCACACCCTGCGGGCCCGTGTCACCGGTCGCACCGATGTCACCCTGCGGACCCTGAACACCCGGCACACCCTGGTCACCCGGCACACCCTGCGGACCCGTGTCACCAGTCACACCGATGTCACCCTGCGGACCCGTGTCACCGGTCGCACCGATGTCACCCGGGTCGCCCTGCGGACCCGTGGCACCGGTCAGGCCGGTCGAACCGGTCTCGCCCTGCGGACCCATCGGACCGGTCGCGCCCGTGGAACCCGTGGCACCGGTGTCGCCCTGCGGACCCTGAACACCCGGCACACCCTGGTCACCCGGCACACCCTGCGGACCCATGTCACCGGTCACACCGAAGTCACCCTGCGGACCCTGAACGCCCGGCACTCCCTGCTCACCGGGCACGCCCTGCTCACCAGGAACACCCTGCGGACCCGTGTCACCGGGGACACCCTGGGAGCCCTGCGGTCCCCGGGGGCCGCCCGACGGACCCTGCGGACCCCGGGGACCGTGGGAACCGTGGTCACCCTTGTTGCCCTTGTCGCCCTTCGGGCCGCGCTTGCCTTCCTTGCCCTGCGGGCCCTGCGGACCCCGCTCGCCCCGCTGGCCCCGCGGACCACGGTCGTGGTGGCGTCCTCTGTCCGCCCACGGGTCGTTCGAACCGGTGGCCACCGCCGCGCTGCGATCGCTGGACCTCTCGATCGCGTTGGCGATGGCAGCCGTGCTCGGGGCAACGTTGAGCGCCATGGCCAGCGCGCCCGCCGAAACGAGCGTGGCCGACCTCAAACGTGAACTTCGGATCGTTCTACGGTTCAAGAGAACCTTCCTCAGGAACTGGGAGGGACCAAACCGCAAGCGCAGCGCACTCTCCGCGCTGCGTTCGCATGCGTGTCACGGGCCCTTGGCCACGGACGAGACATTGTTTACTCACGGTGAAGATAAATACGCGGAGTGAACACAGTGCTTGGTCGGGGAATCACCCGAGCAGCCTCAATACGCCCGGATTTCCCGGCGCGGATTCCCGGCTGTTCCCCGGCACCGGTTCTCCGCGCCGCTTTCGTGCGGGGCTGAATTCCGCCGGGCACACCGCCTCAGGAATTACTCACGAGGCCTCGGCGATAGACGGCGCAGTCCTCGAAGGAAGGCAGCAGACCCTGCTGCTCGGCCTCCTCCAGGGTGGGCGCCGCGGCGTCCTTTTCGGACAGGATCGGCGCCAGGCCGTCGGGCCAGGAAATGGCCAGTCGTGGGTCGAGCGGATTGATGCCATGTTCGCGTTGGGGCGCATACCCCTGCGAACACAGATATACGACCGTGGAGTCGTCCTCCACCGCCATGAAGGCGTGGCCGAGGCCCTCCGAGAGGTAGAGGCAGCCGTGTGTGGCGTCGTCGAGCCGGACCGCCTCCCATTCCCCGAAAGTCGGAGAGCCGGTACGGATGTCGACCACCACGTCGAGGATCGCGCCACTGACACAGGTGACGTACTTGGCCTGCCCCGGCGGAACCGAGGCGAAGTGAATGCCGCGGAGCGTTCCGCGGACGGAGCGCGAGCAGTTGGCCTGAGCGAGCCTGAGTCCCTGGCCGGTGGAATCCTGAAAGCTCTCGTCCTTGAACCACTCGTGGAATCGCCCTCTGCCGTCCGTGAACACCCGGGGCTCGTCCACCCAGGCCCCCTCGATGCGAAGCGGTCTCACGCACAACTCCTTTCCGACGGGGCCGTCACGCGGGCACGCCCGGCCCGGTGCGCAGCAGTTCCTCCCGGCGCACTCCGCCGCCCGGCTGGGGCATGACGACGGACCGGGGATCCTCCAGCAGACTCAGCAGATAGTGGCCGTATCCGCTCTTGAGCAGCGGCTGGGCCAGTGCGCGGAGTCGGGCGTCGTCGATCAGGCCGGCCCGCCAGGCCGCCTCCTCGACGCAGCCGATCTTGAAGCCCTGGCGTTCCTCGACCACCCGGACGTACTCCGAGGCCTGGACCATGGAGGCGAACGTCCCGGTGTCCAGCCATGCGGTGCCCCGGTCGAGCCGGACGACGTGCAGGCTCCCGGACCCCAGGTACGCGCGGTTGAGGTCGGTGATCTCCAACTCGCCGCGGGCGCTGGGCCGCAGGCTCCGGGCGATCTCGACGACCTGATGGTCGTAGAAGTACAGTCCGGGCACGGCGTACCGGGACCTGGGGTGGGCCGGCTTCTCCTCGATGGACAGCGCCCGGCCCAGTTCGTCGAACTCCACGACGCCGTAGGCCGAGGGGTTGGCCACCGGGTAGGCGAACACCCTGCCACCCGTCAGGTCCGCGTTGCGGGCCAGCCGGGTGCCGAGGCCGCTGCCGTGGAAGATGTTGTCGCCCAGGATCAGGCAGACCGGCCGGCCGCCGATGAAGTCGGCCCCCAGCAGGAAGGCCTGGGCGATCCCCTCCGGGCGCTCCTGCACCATGTACTCGAACCGCAGGCCGAGTTGGCTTCCGTCGCCGAGCAACCGGCGGAACTGCCGCTGGTCTTCCGGGGTGGTGATGATCAGAATCTCGCGGATTCCGGCCATCACCAGTGTGGAAAGCGGGTAATAGACCATGGGCTTGTCGAAGACCGGCAGGAGCTGCTTCGACACCGTGCGGGTCAGCGGCCACAGTCGCGAGCCGGTGCCCCCGGCCAACAGGATTCCGCGCATGGCATCACCATAGGCGAATTGCCCCTGAATGCGGCTTTTGGACGCGGCTTGCCGCAGGTACGCGGAGAGGCCGGGTGCGCACGCCGTTGTGCGCACCCGGCCTCCCGGGATCGTCGCCGCGGCCGGCCGGAGCGACGTTGCAGGTCAGGGCAGGTCGGTCAGCCGGCCGCGGAGCTCAGGGGCCGAAGCCCGATGCCGCGTCAGCCCAGGCGCTCGACGAGCCCGCGGTACTCGTCCCACAGCTCCTTGGGCGTGTGGTCGCCGAAGGTGTTCAGGTGCTCGGGGACCAGGGCGGCCTCCTCGCGCCAGACGTCCTTGTCGACCGTGAGCAGGAACTCCAGGTCGGACTCGGACAGTTCGAGGCCGTCGGTGTCCAGGGCCGCCCTGGTCGGCAGGACGCCGATCGGGGTCTCGACACCCTCGGCCCTGCCGTTCAGGCGCTCCACGATCCACTTCAGCACACGGCTGTTCTCGCCGAAGCCGGGCCAGACGAACTTGCCCTCGTCGTTCTTGCGGAACCAGTTGACGTAGTAGATCTTCGGCAGCTTGGACTGGTCGCCGTCACGCTGCTCGGCGGCCTTGCCGACCTCGATCCAGTGGCCCATGTAGTCGCCCATGTTGTAGCCGCAGAACGGCAGCATGGCGAACGGGTCGCGGCGCAGCTCGCCGACCTTGCCCTCGGCGGCGGCCGTCTTCTCGGAGGCGACGTTGGCACCGAGGAAGACGCCGTGGTTCCAGTCGAAGGACTCCGTCACCAGCGGCACCGCGGAGGCGCGGCGGCCGCCGAAGAGGATCGCCGAGATCGGCACGCCCTTCGGGTCCTCCCACTCCGGCGCGATGATCGGGCACTGCGCGGCGGGCGTGGTGAAGCGGGCGTTGGGGTGCGCGGCGGGCGTCTCGGACGCGGGGGTCCAGGAGTTGCCCTTCCAGTCGGTGAGGTGCGCCGGGGTCTCCTGCGTCATGCCCTCCCACCACACGTCGCCGTCGTCGGTGAGGGCGACGTTGGTGAAGACCGAGTTGCCCCACAGCGTCTTCATGGCGTTGGCGTTGGTGTGCTCGCCGGTGCCGGGCGCGACGCCGAAGAAGCCGGCCTCGGGGTTGATCGCGTACAGCCGGCCGTCCTCACCGAACCGCATCCACGCGATGTCGTCACCGATGGTCTCGACGGTCCAGCCGGAGATCGTCGGCTCCAGCATGGCGAGGTTGGTCTTGCCGCAGGCGCTCGGGAAGGCGGCGGCGACGTACTTGGCCTCACCGGTGGGCGGGGTGAGCTTGAGGATCAGCATGTGCTCGGCCAGCCAGCCCTCGTCGCGCGCCATGACGGAGGCGATGCGCAGGGCGTAGCACTTCTTGCCGAGCAGCGCGTTGCCGCCGTAGCCGGAGCCGTAGGACCAGATCTCGCGGGCCTCGGGGAAGTGCGAGATGTACTTGGTGGAGTTGCACGGCCAGGGGACGTCCTCCTGGCCCGGCTCCAGCGGGGCGCCCAGGGTGTGGACGGCCTTGACGAAGAAGCCGTCGTCACCGAGCTCGTCCAGCACCGGCTGTCCCATGCGGGTCATGGTGCGCATGGACACCGCGACGTAGGCGGAGTCGGTGATCTCGACGCCTATCGCGGACAGCGGCGAGCCCAGCGGGCCCATGCAGAACGGGACGACGTACATCGTCCGGCCCTTCATCGAGCCGCGGAAGACACCTCCCTTGCCGTCAGCCCCCTGGAAGATCTCCCGCATCTCGGCGGGCGCCTTCCAGTGGTTGGTCGGGCCGGCGTCCTCCTCCTTCTCGGAACAGATGAACGTCCGGTCCTCCACGCGGGCCACGTCGGAGGGGTCCGACGCCGCGTAGTAGGAGTTGGGGCGCTTGATCGGGTCGAGTTTCCGGAAGGTGCCCTTCCGGACGAGCTCCTCGCACAGTCGCTCGTACTCGGCCTCGGATCCGTCACACCAGACCACGCTGTCCGGCTGCGTCAGTTCGGCGATCTCATTGACCCACGAGACCAGTTCCTTGTGGTGGGTGGGGATGACGGGGGGAGCCGCGATGTCGCGCGCCACGATTGCTCCTAAATGAGGGGTTTCTTGTCTTGTCGCCCCGTGGGGGCTGCGACCCGGACGCTTCGTAGCCGCTCATCCGGTGCCGACCGCACTCATTTGATCATCCGACGAGAGTGCGCATCTGTCCAGGGGGCGTCACAGGTGAGCGGCGTGAGAAACGCCACGATGTCCGGGATTCTTTGCGTCCACGTTGGGTTCGACTGAAGGTCTTTTTGCGTTCGGCCCGGATATCGGCGCTCACCGTCCGGCACTGACACACGACTTACGGTGCCGTAGGTACGATGCGCGCATGACTGCGTCCGCCTCCGACGCGCCTCTGGACACGCCGGTCGCCGGCCGCGGTCCGATCGCGCCCGCCCCGCCGCACCCGATCAAGCCGAAGCTGCGCGGCTGGCTGCATCTCGGCATGTTCCCGGCCGTGCTCGTCGCGGGGCTCGCGCTCACCGCGCTGGCCGGCTCCACCCGCGGACGGATCGCCTGCGGGATCTACGTCCTCACCGCCTGCCTGCTGTTCGGCGTCAGCGCGCTGTACCACCGGGGCAACTGGGGGCCACGCATGGGCGGTGTGCTGCGCAGGCTCGACCACGCCAACATCTTCCTGATCATCGCGGGCACATACACGCCGCTCACCCTGCTGCTCCTGCCCGGCGCCAAGGGGCAGTGGCTGCTGTGGGGCATATGGGCCGCGGCCGCCGCCGGCATCGTCTTCCGCGTCTTCTGGGTCGGCGCCCCGCGCTGGCTCTACACCCCCTGCTACATCGCGATGGGCTGGGCGGCCGTCTTCTTCCTGCCGGACTTCCTGCGCACCGGCGGTATCGCCGTCCTGATCCTGGTCGTCGTCGGCGGGCTGCTCTACAGCGCGGGCGGCGTCGTCTACGGCATCAAGCGGCCGAACCCGTCACCGAGCTGGTTCGGCTTCCACGAGGTCTTCCACTCCTTCACGCTGGCCGCCTTCGTGGTGCACTACGTGGGGATCTCCCTGGTGGCGTACCAGCACGCCTAGCCCGCCCCCCTGTCCATCCGGTCCGTCTCCATCCGGTCCGCCCGGCCACGGCTCGCACGAGCCGTGGCCTTTTTTCATGCCCGAGAGCCCCTAGCGATTGACAGCATCTACATTTTGAGAGCTACTCTCATTTCATGGCTGCTCTCATCAATGCGGAAGACACGCGGCGTGACCCCCGCCGCTGGTGGGCCCTCGGGGCCATGGTCGCGAGCATGCTGGTGCTCGGCTTCGACATGACGATCCTCAACGTCGCCCTGCCGACCATGGCGTCGGACCTCGGCGCCACCACCGGCCAGCTGCAGTGGATGGTGGACGCCTACGTCGTCGTCTTCGCCGCGCTGATGCTCCCGGCCGGGCTGCTCGGCGACCGGTTCGGACGGCGCCTGATGCTGATCGCCGGGCTCGGCGTCTTCCTCGCGGGATCCGTGGTCGGCGCCCTGGCCGGCGGGGTGAACGAGGTGATCGCCGCCCGCGCGATCATGGGCGTCGGCGGGGCGCTGGTGATGCCGCTCGCGCTGTCCGTGCTGCCCTCGCTGTTCGGCCCGGAGGAGCGCGCCAAGGCCGTCGGCATCATCTCGGCCGCCTCCGCGCTCGGCCTGCCGCTCGGCCCGATCATCGGCGGCTGGCTGCTGAACCACTTCTGGTGGGGCTCGGTCTTCCTGATCAACGTGCCCATGGCCGGCATCGGCGCCGTGGCCTGCCTCTTCCTGCTCCCCGAGACCCGCGACCCCGCTTCTCCCAAGGTCGACGCGCTCTCCACGGTGCTCACCGCGACCGGCCTCGGCGCGCTCATCTACGCGATCATCGAGGCCCCCGACCGCGGCTGGGGCGACCCTGTCGTGGTCGCCGTGTTCGCGGCGGCGGCCGCCTTGCTGGCCGGGCTCGTGCTGCGCGAGCGCCGGGAGGCCCGCCCCATGCTCGACATGGCGCTGCTCGGCCGGCGCGGCTTCCTCTTCAACACGATCGCCGCGACCCTGGTGATGTTCATCCTGTCCGGCCTGATGTTCGCACTGCCGCCCTACCTCCAGGCCGTGCTCGGCCACGACGCCCTCGGCACCGGTGTGCGACTGCTGCCCATGATGGGCGGGCTGATGATTGCCGCGAAGGGCGCGCAGCCGGTCGTCGCCCGGTTCGGGCCGCGGGCGGTGGTCGCCGCGGGCCTGGTGGTGCTGGCCTTCGCCGCACTGCTCGGCAGCCGCACCACGGTGGACTCCGGCTACGGCTTCACCGCGCTCTGGCTGTCGATCGCCGGCATCGGCTTCGGCTTCTCCGTCGTCCCGGCCATGGACGGGGCGCTGGCCGCCCTGCCGGCCGACCGCGCGGGCAGCGGCTCCGGCCTGATGATGACGCTGCGCCAGGTCGGCGGCGCGGTCGGCATCGCCCTGCTCGGCAGCCTCCTGGCGAGCGCCTTCCGGCACCGGCTCGACGTCACCGGGCTGCCCGGCGAGGTCGCGCACACCGCCGGAAAGTCCGTGGTCGCCGCCCACCTCGTCGCTGAGAAGTCGGGCTCGGCACACCTGGCGGCCTCCGCGAACGGAGCGTACGTGCACGCCATGGGCCTGGTACTGCTGGTGTGCGGCGTCGCCTCGCTGGTGGCCGCGCTGCTGGCCGCGGTGTTCCTGCCGGGCGCCGGCACCGCCGCCGTACGGGACGAGCCGGAGCGGTGCCGGTCCGTGATCGCACCCGAACCGGATGCCGGACAATGAACTGCATGACGGCCGCACGTACCACGCCCCCCGCCGACCGCCCGCCGATGGGGCTGCGGGAACGCAAGAAGATCAAGACCCGCGAGGCGATCCGCACGGCGACGTACGCGCTGGTCGCGGAACAGGGCTACGACGCCACGACCATCGAGCAGATCGCCGAACGTGCCGAGGTGTCGCCGTCGACCGTCTTCCGGTACTTCCCCACCAAGGAGGACATCGTCCTCACCGACGAGTACGACCCGGTCCTGCTGGAGGAGCTGCGTGCCCGGCCCGCCGACGAACCGTGGACGGACTCCCTGCGCCACGTGATGCGCAAGGCCGTCGGCTGGGGCGTCGACGCCGACCCCGAGGCGTCGCGGCTGCGTACCCGGCTGATGGTCGAGGTGCCCGCGGTGCGCTCGCGGATGATGGAGTCCATGTCGGTCACCGGCCGCATGCTCTGCACCGTCATCGCCGAGCGCACCGGCCGCGACCCGGACGACCTGGAGGTACGGGTCTGGGCCATGTCCCTGATCGGCGGGCTGCTGGAGACCTCCCTGTACTGGGCCGAGAACGGCCACCGGGAGAACCTCGCGGACCTCATCGACCGTGCCGTCACCGTCCTGGCGGACGGCCTGCCCACGAAAAACGCCTGAGGCGCGGGCCGCCGTCCGTGCCATCCTGTCCAGGTGAACGGTCCCGAGATCCGCATCGAGTTCGACCCCGGCCTGCACCTGTTCGTCCCGCACACCCGGCGCCGAGCCGCCACCGCGGTCGTCACGGACGGCGTCTCGACGCTCGGCCACGTCGTGGAGTCCCTGGGCGTGCCGCTCACCGAGGTCGGCGCACTGGTGGTGGACGGCCGCGAGGTGCCGGTGTCGCACGTGCCGCGGGCAAACGAGACGGTCCAGGTACGTGCCGTCGCCCGCCCCCAGCAGGTCCCCGGCGCCCCGCTGCGCTTCCTCCTCGACGTGCACCTCGGCACCCTCGCCCGCCGGCTGCGCCTGCTGGGCGTCGACACGACCTACGAGTCCACGGACATCGGCGACCCCGCGCTCGCCACCCGCTCGGCCGCCGAGAAGCGGGTCCTGCTCAGCCGCGACCGGGGCCTGCTGCGCCGGCGCGAACTGTGGGCGGGCGCCTACGTCTACAGCACCCGCCCCGACGACCAACTCGAGGACGTCCTCGACCGGTTCCGCCCCGGTCTGCGCCCGTGGACCCGCTGCACCGCCTGCAACGGCCTGCTGCGGGACGCCACGAAGGACGAGGTGGCCGACCAGCTCGAACACGGCACGCACCGCACGTACGACGTCTTCGCCCGCTGCCCCGACTGCGGTCGCGCCTACTGGAAGGGCGCCCACCACGACCAGTTGGAGGCCATCGTGGAACGCGCCCTGACCGGATACACCGAACGAAGCTGACGCCCAGCCGGCTGCCGGCCGGCTCTCGGCGGACGTCCGGCCGACGTCCGGGGCTCGTCCCGTAGCCGGCGGCGGGCGCGCCGGCTCAGCCGCCCAGGGCGGTGCGCAGGCGGTCCGGGTCGGTCGTGGGGGCGTCGCAGGTGAAGTCGCGGCAGACGTAGGCGGTCGCCTCGCCGTGGGCTAGGGGGCGGTCGGCGAGCAGGGGGAACTCCCCGCTCTCCGGGGTGCCGTACGCGACGACCGCCCCGGGGGCGGTGCCGAGAAGTGCCGTACGGTGCAGGCACTTTGCCGCCGCGTCGTCGAGGGACGGGCCGACGACCGCGACCTCGCGGGGACCGTCCAGCAGGGCCTCGGCTACGGCGAGACCCCATCCGGTGAAGCGCGGGGCGCGCGGGCCGAGCGCGCTCACCACGCCCAACGCCCGCTCGGCGGCGGTGCGGTGGGTCTCGGAACCCGTGTGGGCCGCGTAGCCGAGCAGCGCGCCGGCGGCCGCCGACCAGCCGGAGGGGGTGGCGTTGTCGGTGGGGTCCTGCGGTCGGCGGATCAACCGCTCGGCGTCGACGGCCGTGTCGTACAGGGAGCCCGACTCCGGGTCGGCGAACCGGGTGAGCACATGCCCGAGGAGCAGCCCGGCGAAGTCCAGCCAGACGCCCTCACCGGTGACGGAGGCGAGGGCGAGGAAGCCCTCGGCGACGTCGGCGTAGTCCTCCAGCACCCCGGCGTTGGCTCCGGCCCGGCCGTCCTTGCTGGTGCGGCGGAGCCCGGCGTGCTCGTCCATGTGCAGCCGGACGAGGAGATCGGCGGCGCCGACCGCGGCCTCGACCAGGTCCGGGCGGTCGAAGTAGGCGCCGGTCTCGGCGAGGGCGGCGATCGCCAGCCCGTTCCAGGCGGCGACGACCTTGTCGTCCCGGCCGGGCGCCGGACGCTCGGCCCGCCTCGCCAGCAGCCGGCGCCGGACGGACTCGACCCGGTCGGCGTCGAACACGCCCTCCTGCACGGGAAGTTGCAGGACGGACGAGCCGTGCTCGAAAGTGCCCTCCTCGGTCACGCCGAAACAGCGGGCGGCGAGCTCGGCGTCCTCGTCGCCGAGCGCCTCACGCAGCTGGGCGGGGGTCCAGACGTAGTAGGCGCCCTCGACGTGCCGGCCCGTGCCGCCCTCCCGTCTCCCACCACCGCCCTTCTGAAGACGCTCCCCCAGACTCCGTCCGGGGGGACCCCCATCGCGCGGCACCTCTTCTTCACTGTCTGCGTCCAGTGCCGACGCGAACCCACCCTCGACGGTGCGCAGTTCGCGCACCATGAAGTCGGCGGTCGCCAGGGCGACCCGGCGGGCGAAGTCGGACCCGGTGGCCCGCCACAGGTGGGCGTAGACCCGGCACAGCAGGGCGTTGTCGTACAGCATCTTCTCGAAGTGGGGCACCACCCAGTCGCGGTCGACGGAGTACCGGGCGAAGCCGCCGCCGAGCTGGTCGTGGATGCCGCCGCGGGCCATCCGCTCGCAGGTGTCCGCCGCCATCTGGAGGGCGCCCTCGGAGCCGGTGCGGGCGTGGTGCCGCAGCAGGAACTCGATCACCATCGACGGCGGGAACTTCGGCGCCCCGCCGAACCCGCCGCGCCGAGCGTCGTACTCCCGGGTGAGCGCGAGCAGCGCCTGCGCCAGTTCCTCCTCGCCCGGGGGCCGAGCGGTGCCGTGGCCGATCTCCCGCTGCGCCAGGTCCCGCACGATCTTCCCGGCGACATCGGCGACTTCGTCCCGCCGGGTCTGCCAAGCCTGCCGCACCCCTTCGAGGACCTGCCCGAAGGAGGGCATGCCGTGCCGGGGCTCGGGCGGGAAGTACGTGCCGAAGTAGAACGGCTCGGCGTCGGGCGTGAGGAGCACGGTCATCGGCCACCCGCCCTGCCCGGTGGCCGCCTGCACGGCCTCCATGTACACGGCGTCGACGTCGGGGCGCTCCTCGCGGTCCACCTTGACGGACACGAAGTGCTCGTTCATGTACGCGGCGGTGTCGTCGTCCTCGAAGGACTCGTGCGCCATGACGTGACACCAGTGGCAGCTGCTGTACCCGACGCTCAGCAGCACGGGGACGTCGCGGCGCCGGGCCTCCGCGAAGGCCTCCGCCGACCACGGCCACCAGTCGACCGGGTTGTCGGCGTGCTGGAGCAGGTACGGGGACGTCTCGTCGGCCAGTCGGTTCGGCATACCCCCCATCCTGCCTCACCCCACCCCATCGGACGCGGAAGGTGATCGTCCCGCGACTGTTCGTGTGCCCCGGCCTTTCCCACCGGACGTTCGGCGCCCGCTCGGGGTCATCGGTGATCGCCGCCCCCTCGCGCTCCCGGCCGAGCCGAAGGACACTCGTAGGAAAGGGAGTTGTCGCCGGAGGGGGACGGGACATGCGGGATGGCCATCGGGCGGACGCCGAGCGGCTGCTGACTCGGGCCGTGGAGGAGGAGGTTCGCCGCTCGGGCGGCCGGGTGGACGCGGGCGTGCTGCTGTCCCGGGCGCGCGGCGCGCTGGACACCATGGCCGAGACCGCGGTGGAGGAGTACGAGGCCTACACGCGGGCGCTGGACGAGGCGGCGGCCGGGCAGCTCACGTTCGCCCAGCGCTACGCCCGCGAGAGCGGCGGAACTCCGCTGCTCGTCGCGGCGGTTGCGGGACTCGCCGCCGTCGTGGCCGACCTGGCGCTGGGTGCCGACGGCGGCACCGCCGTCGGTGCGGGCGTCACCGCCGGGGTGGTGGGCGCCGCCGCCACCGTCGTGAAGGTGACCGCCACCCATCTGCCCGCCGCCCACCGCCGGGCCGGGGCGGCCGGCCAGCCGGGCGGGCCCGAGCAGCTGAGACTTCAGTGGCTGACCGCCCTGGAGGTGCGCGGCATCCGCCCGTTCCTCGACCAGCAGCGCGTGCTGAGCGCGTCCACCGCGCCGAAGAAGGCGGCGCCCCGGCTGCGCGGCACGGACAAGAGCGCGGCGGCCCGCAGGCGCAGTGTGCTCGAGCAGTCCTTCGGCCAACTGCCGGAGCCGGTCGGCGTGTTCGCGGGGCGGCGCCAGGAGGTGGCCAGGATCCGGCAGTGGGTGCAGGCGGCCCGCGCGTCCACCCAGACCCGGCCGACCGTCGTGGTCCTGCACGGAGCGCCGGGCTCCGGCCGCAGCACGCTGGCGGTGCGCGCGGCCCACGACCTGAAGGACCAGTTCCGGGGCGCGGTCGTGGTCGACCTGCGCGGCGACAGCCAGGACGAGCCGCCGCTGCCCACCCGCGACGCCCTGCTGCACCTGCTGAACCGGCTCGGCGCGCCCCGCGAGCAGCTGCTGTTCCGCGAACGCTCCTCCCCCGAGCAGCAGCTCAAACGGCTCGGCGAGCTGTACCACCAGCATCTGACGGGCCTGCCGGTATCGATCGTGATGGACGACGCCTCGGACGCCGAGCAGGTCCGCGCCCTGGTGCCCGAGCGGTCCGACAGCCTGGTCCTGGTCACCGCCCGCGAGCCGCTGCGGCTGCCCGCCGACCTGCCGGCCTGGGTGCACCAGCTGCCCGTCCAGGCCCTGGACGCGGTGGGCGCGGAGGAACTGCTGACCGCCGCCGCGCAGGACACCTCGGGACCCTACGACGCGGAATCCACCGACCGGATCGCGCAGTTGTGCGGCGGACTGCCGCTGGCACTGCACATCGCGGGCTCCGGTCTCGGCCCGCGCTCACCCCGTCAACTGGCCACGGACCTGGGCGCGTACGGTCCGGTGGAACCGGTGGAGCGGGCGCTGTGGCTGCGCTACACCGACCAGTCGGAGCAGGCCCGCCGGCTGCTGAGACGGCTCGCCCTGGCCGGACGCGCCTCGATGGGCGGCGCGGCGGCGGCCGCTCTGCTGGCCACGGACGAGGCGGAGGCGAACCGGCATCTGGCGGCCCTCGCCCGGGCGGGCCTGGTCGACCATGTGCGGGGCAACCGCTACCGGCTGCACGACCTGGTGCGCGCCTTCGCGCACGCGCGTCTGCTGGACGAGGAGGAGCCCGCCGAGCGGACGGCCGCGCAGGAACGGCTGATCGAGAACTACGCCGAGCTGGCCGACTCGGTGCTGCGCCTGGTCGACGGGAACATGTCGACCCGCTCGGACCGCTTCAGCCCGCACGGCTTCACCTCCCTGGACGAGGCGCTGCGCTGGCTGGACGACGAGTCGAGCTTCATCACGGCGGCCCTCAGACACGCGGAGGGCGTGAACCAGGGGGCCGTACTGAACCTGCTCGGCGCCCTGTGCGACTACTGCCTGCTGCGCGGGGACCTGTACCGCCTGGGGGAGATCAGCGAGCTGACCCAGGCCGTCGACCAGGGACTCCTGGTCCGGTCGGTGCAGTGGCGCACCGGTATCGCGGCCCGCCAGCTCGGCGAGCTGGACAAGGCGCGGACCACGCTGGCCTCGGTCGTCGACCTCTACCGGGAGGCCCACCACGACGCGGGCGCCGCCCGCGCGCTCAACTCGCTCGGCATCACGCTGCACCACCAGGGCAACCTGACGGAGGCGGCGGCCCGGCTGCGGGAGGCCCTCGACCTTCAGGCGGCGCCCGAGCTGGCGACCGACCGCGCCTGGACGATGCACGCGCTGGCGGCCGTGGAGCGGGACCGGGCGCACCTGGCCGAGGCGCTGGAGCTGCTGAACCGGTCGCTGGTGCTGCACCGGGAGGGCGGTTCGGTGCACGGCGAGGCCTGGGCCCACTTCCAGCTGGGCCAGCTCGCGCTGCGCAGGGGCGACGTGGAGCGCGCCGAGGCGGATCTGCGCCAGGCGCTGGAACGCTACCGCCGCACCCGGGACGCCCGCGGCGAGGCCTGGGCCCTCACCCAGCTGGCCCGGGCCCGGCTGCTGGCCGGCGAGACCGCCGAGGCGGTGGAGGAGCTGCGGCGGGCGGCGGCGCGGCACCGGGACAACGAGGACGCGCGCGGCGAGGCGTGGACGCTGTACTACCTCGGTCAGGCGCTGGAGGAGACCGGCAGACTCGACCAGGCGGTGCGTGAGCTGGAGCGGGCCCGCACCATGTTCTCCCGGATGCGGGACGTGTACGGACTGGCGTGTGCCCGGCATCACTCGGCCCGGGTCACCCGGGACCAGCGGGCGGCGCAGACCGGCTCGCTGCGCAACTCCGGTTTCGCCCGCCAGCTCCTGGTCGACGCCCGCGCCGACTTCCAGCGCATCGGTGTCGCGCACGGCGAGGCGTGGACGTGTCTGGAGCTGGCCGTGGTGGACGCCGGCAACGCGCGCACCCAGCAGGCGCTGGCCCTGTGCGACGAGGCGCTCGCCCTGTTCGCCGCCTACGGGGACCGCCGCGGAGAGGACTGGGCGCGGTTCCTGCGCTGCACCCTGCTGCCGTACGCGGCCCCCGGCGGCACGGAGGTCGGCACGGCGGTGGCGCAGGAGGAGCTGGACCAGCTCGCCCGCGGCGGCCATCCGCTGCGGGACGGGAAGCTGAACGACTACGTCGAGGCCTACCGGCTTCTGCTGGAGCGCGGCGTGAGCCTGGAAGCGGGCTGGCAGGCCTGGCGTCTGGGCATGGTGCCGAGCCGGCACGCGCGGGAGGTGATGGGGGTGGCGGTGCCGGACGGCGGGAGCTGACGGCGGCAGCGCCGCCGGGTGTCAGCCCCGCTCGGCCTTGGCCTCGCCCGAGGCGGCGCCGGGCTGCGTCGCGCGGTCCGGGGCCTCCTTGAAGTCGACCCTGCCCATGTGGCGGTTCATGGACTTCATCAGGCCCCACACCGCGACGGCCATCACCGCGAAGACGACGAAGCCGAGGACGCCGGGGGTGACCTTGTTCTTGTCGAACTCGGCGAGAGGGACCAGGTGCGTCATTGCCAGGCTCACGCTTGCACTCATGTCAGGCATTGTCCCTCACGGCTGCCGGACGCCCGCAAAGAGGTCGTCCTCCGGGAGCGAGGTGTCGACGAGCGACTTCGCGAGCTCGTACTCCTCCGTCGGCCAGACCTCCTTCTGGATCTCCATCGGCACCCGGAACCAGCCGCCGTCGGGGTCGATCTGCGTGGCGTGGGCGATCAGCGCCTTGTCGCGGATCTCGAAGAAGTCGGCGCAGGGGATGTGCGTGGTGAGCGTGCGCTCCTTGTGGCCCGAGTTCTCCCAGCGCTTGAGCCACTCGCCGTAGGGGGACTCCAGGCCCCGGTCGAGCAGGGCCTGGTGCAGCGCCTCGGTGCGCGGGCGGTTGAAGCCCTGGTTGTAGTACAGCTTCAGCGGCTGGTGGGCCGGTCCGTACTCCTCCTCCGGGTACTTCTCGGCGTCCGCGGCGCCCTCGAAGGCCACCATCGAGATCTTGTGGGTCATGATGTGGTCGGGGTGCGGGTAGCCGCCGTTCTCGTCGTAGGTGGTGATCACCTGGGGGCGGAAGGAGCGGATCCTGCGGACCAGCTCGCCGGCCGCCTTGTCGAGGTCCTCCAGGGCGAAGCAGCCCTCGGGCAGCGGGGGCAGCGGGTCGCCCTCGGGCAGGCCGGAGTCGACGAAGCCGAGCCAGTCCTGGCTCACGCCGAGGATCTCGCGGGCCTCGTCCATCTCCTTCCGGCGCACCTCGTGGATGTTCTCCTCGATGTACGCGTCGCCCTGAAGCTTGGGGTTGAGGATGGAGCCGCGCTCTCCGCCCGTGCAGGTCACCACCAGCACGTCCACCCCCTCGGAAACGTACTTGGCCATGGTGGCCGCGCCCTTGCTCGACTCGTCGTCGGGGTGCGCGTGCACGGCCATCAGTCGCAGCTGGTCAGTCAAGGCTCAGTCCTCAGGTCAAGTCGGTGCCCGGCTCGGCGGGCAGTCAACGATGCCGTCCCGCGACAAAGATCGGCCCCGGGGTGGCGGTCGGTCGGGCAGGCGGGGGCTTCTATAGTGACCGAATCGGGGGGCGAATAATTCCGGGGCCCGGCTCCGGGAGCCCCCCGCGGGACGCCCGTCCCGCACCGGCCGAGAGGACGATCATGAGCACGGCGAGCACCCGGTTGCCCGAGGGCCGCTACGGCCGCTCCCCGGACGAGCGCGCCGACCGCAAGCTCAAGATCCTGGGCGCCGCCCTGGGTACGGCCCTGCTCGTCCTGGTCGGATACTTCGCCTACCACTACGTCGGCCAGAACAAGATCAGCGCGCAGGTCATCACCTTCGAGGCGTCGAAGGACGCGGTGCGGATCCATCTGGAGGTCCACAAGGACGCCGACGCCCGCGGCTACTGCACGCTGCGCTCGCAGGCGGCCGACGGCTCCGAGGTCGGGCGGGCGGACTTCCGCTTCGACGAGCACGCCTCGCAGATCGACAAGGTGCTCACCCTGCGGACGACGGCCCGGGGCACGACGGCCGAGCTGCTGGGCTGCAGCGCGGGGTGACGCGTCGGCGCCGACCGGAATACGCGTTCACTGACCTGCGTTGACGAAGGTCTCACGGCTTATGTCCTCCCCCTTTGAGCCCTGAATTGTTAGGCTCGTGGTTTCGCCCACCCATGAGGGAACATTCTTCTGGGTAGGGCGATGCTTTGTATTCCCAGCACCGACGAGGAGCACCTGTGACCCAGACCAGCGAGAACGTCACCTGGCTGACCCAGGAGGCGTACAACAAGCTCAAGGAGGAGCTTGCGCACCTTACTGGTCCTGCGCGCACGGAGATCGCCGCCAAGATCGCGGCCGCGCGCGAGGAGGGGGACCTGCGCGAGAACGGCGGGTACCACGCGGCCAAGGAGGAGCAGGGCAAGCAGGAGCTTCGCGTGCGCCAGCTGACCCAGCTCCTGGAGACCGCCCAGGTCGGCGAGCCGCCGGCCGCTGACGGTGCGGTCGCGCCGGGCATGGTCGTCACGATCGCCTTCGACGGCGACGAGGACGACACCCTGACCTTCCTGCTGGCCTCGCGGGAGTACGCGAGCGCCGAGATCGAGACCTACTCGCCGCAGTCCCCGCTGGGGTCCGGCGTGATCGGCCACAAGGTCGGCGAGGACGCGGAGTACGAGCTGCCGAACGGCAAGGTCGCCTCGGTGAAGATCCTCAAGGCGGAGCCGTACAGCGGCTGAGTCCCCGTACCGCTTCCGGCGAGGCCCCCGGCGCTCCGTGTGAGCCCCGGGGGCTTCGTCATGTCCGGACGGCCGCCGGTGGGCCGGCTCCGCACCCGTTGCCCGTGGTCACGCCGTGGCCGAGCGGTACTTGCGCACCGCCAGCGTGCGGAAGACGAGGATGATCAGCGCCGAGTAGATCAGCGAGGCCCAGACCGGGTGCTGCATCGGCCACGCGGTGGACGTGGACTGGCCGGGGTTGGCGAAGAGCACGCGGCAGGCCTGGACGGTGGCGCTGAACGGGTTCCACTCCGCGACATGGCGCAGCCACGGCGTCATCTTGCCGGAGTCGACGAACGCGTTGGAGACGAACGTCACCGGGAAGAGCCAGATCAGACCGCCGGAGGTGGCCGCCTCGGGTGTGCGCACCGACAGGCCGATCAGGGCGCCGATCCAGGTGAACGCGTAGCCGAGCAGGAGCAGCAGGCCGAAGGCGGCCAGCACCCGGCCCGCGTTCGTGTGGCCGAAGGACCCGACGCGCCAGCCGACGAGCAGGGCGACGGCGGCGAGGACGAACAGGGTCAGCGCCGTCTGCACCAGGTCGGCGAAGGTACGCCCGGTGAGCACCGCGCCGCGTGCCATGGGCAGTGAGCGGAACCGGTCGATGAGGCCCTTGTGCATGTCGTCGGCGATGCCGGCGCCGGAGCTGGCGGTGGCGAAGGTGACGGTCTGCGCGAAGATGCCCGCCATCAGGAAGTTCTTGTAGACGCTGGGGTCGGTGGTGCCCTGGATCTGCATTGAGCCGCCGAACACGTAGGTGAACAGCACCACGAACATGATCGGCTGGATGAGCCCGAAGATGACCATCTCGGGGATCCGGGTCATGCGGATCAGATTGCGCTTGGCGACGACCATCGAGTCGCGGACGGACTGGGTCAGGACGTTGCCGGGCGGCGCGATCCGCGCGCTGTCGGTGACGGCACTCACTTGACGGTCTCCTTCTTGTGCCGGCGGTCCTTGGTGTCGGCGCCCCGGGCGGCGCTCGTGCCGTTCTCCTCCCCGGCCTCGGCCACATGGCCGGTCAGGGACAGGAACACGTCGTCGAGGGTCGGGCGGCGCAGACCGATGTCGTCGATCTCGATGCCGCGGGTGTCCAGCTCCCGGATGATCTCGGCGAGGAGCTTCGCTCCGCCGGAGACGGGCGTGGTGATCCTGCGGGTGTGCTCCTCGACCGCGGTCTCGCCCTTGCCGAAGCCGCGCAGCACCTCGGCGGCGGTGGGGATGTGCTCGCGCTGGTGGACCACGACCTCGACGCGCTCGCCGCCGGTGCGGGCCTTGAGCTGGTCGGAGGTGCCTCGCGCGATGACCCGGCCGTGGTCGACGACCGCGATCTCGTGCGCCAGGTGATCGGCCTCCTCCAGGTACTGCGTGGTGAGCAGCAGGGTGGTGCCGCCGGAGACCAGCTGCTTGATGACCTCCCACAGCTGCTGGCGGTTGCGCGGGTCGAGGCCGGTCGTCGGCTCGTCCATGAACATCACCGGCGGGGAGACGACGAGCGCCGCCGCCAGGTCGAGCCGGCGGCGCATGCCTCCGGAGTAGGTCTTCGCCGGCCGGTCCGCGGCGTCGGCGAGGTTGAACTGCTCCAGCAGCTCCCCCGCCCTGGCCTTCGCCGCCGCGGCCCGCATCTGGTACAGCCGGCCGACCATCTCGAGGTTCTCGCGGCCGGTCAGATACTCGTCGACCGCGGCGAACTGACCGGACAGGCCGATCGAGCGCCGCACCTCGTTGGGGTGCTTGAGCACGTCGAGACCCGCGACGACGGCTTTGCCGCTGTCGGGTCGCAGCAGCGTGGTCAGACAGCGGACGGTGGTGGTCTTGCCCGCGCCGTTGGGCCCGAGCAGTCCCAGCACCGTGCCCTCGGGGACGTCGAGGTCGACGCCGTCCAGAGCCCTTACGTCGCCGAAGGTCTTCACCAGACCTTCGGCATGGATGGCGCCTGGCATGTGAGTCTCCACCTCGTCGGGGATGGTCGGAAAAGCCTGGAGAGGCAGGTGCTGTTCCGCTGGGGAATGTCGCCCGCGCCGCATCCGAGCAGGGGGTGCCCGCGGAACACGACACACCATAACGCGATGTATCGCGTCCGCTCAACGGATTACTCGAACGAGTGACGAAAGGCTGATGACCTCCGTGTCCCCCGCCCGCCGCCCGACCACCCGGCGGAGGGCGGGATCAGTCGATGACCGTGTAGCCGGCCTCGCGCAGGGCCTGGCCGACCTCGGCGCAGTGCACCGGCCCCTTCGTCTCCAGGTGCAGCTCCACCTCCGCCTCGGCGAGCCCGAGCCGGGGGTCGGTCCGGACATGGCTGACGTCGAGGACGTTGGCGTCGACCGCCGACAGCACCCCCAGCAGCGTGGCGAGCGCGCCCGGCCGGTCGGTCAGCCGCAGCCGGACCGCCAGATAGCGGCCCTGCGCGGCCATGCCGTGCCGCAGCACCCGCTGCATCAGCACCGGATCGACGTTCCCGCCGGACAGCACCGCCACCACCGGACCGGCCAGGGGGCCGGGACAACCCAGCAGCGCGGCGACCGGGCTCGCCCCGGCCGGCTCGACCACCAGCTTGGCCCGCTCCAGGCACAGCAGCAGCGCGGCGGACAACTCGTCCTCGGTGACCGTGCGCACCTCGTCCAGCAGCTCGCGGAGGATCCCGAACGGCACATCGCCCGGCCGCCCGACTCTGATGCCGTCGGCCATCGTCGCCGGGGCGCCGACCGTCACCGGGCGGCCCGCCGCCAGCGAGGGCGGGTACGCCGCCGAGCCCGCCGCCTGCACCCCGACGATCCGCACGTCCGGCCGCAGCGACTTCACCGCCACCGCGATGCCGGCCGCGAGCCCGCCGCCGCCGATACCGACGACGATCGTGCCCACCTGCGGGCACTGCTCCAGGATCTCCAGGCCCACCGTGCCCTGGCCCGCGATGACGTCGGGGTGGTCGAACGGGTGGATGAACACCGCGCCCGTCCGGGCCGCGTACTCCTGAGCGGCGGCCAGCGTCTCGTCGACCACCTGGCCGTGCAGGCGCACCTCGGCGCCGTAGTCCTGTGTGGCGCTGATCTTCGGCAGCGGGGCACCCTTCGGCATGAACACCGTGGACCGCACCCCGAGCAGCGACGACGCCAGCGCGACACCCTGCGCGTGGTTGCCGGCGCTCGCGGCCACCACCCCGGCGGCACGCTCCTCCGGCAGCAGCCCCGCGATCCGGACATAGGCGCCACGCAGCTTGAACGAACCCGTCCGCTGGAGGTTCTCGCACTTCAGGTGCACCGGCGCGCCCACCAGGTCGGACAGGTACCTGCTGCTCTCCATCGCGGTCACCCGCGCCACCCCGGACAGCATCTTCTGCGCGCCGCGCACGTCGTCCAGGGTGACGGGCCAGGAGGAGCCGGCCGTGCTGTAGCTCATGCCTCAAGTCTCGCAGTTCACGGGCCGCGGACGCCGTTGTGACCATCCTCCGAGACCGGATGGCGCAGTGCCGGTACGACTTGACCCCCGGCCGCGTAACCTGTCCCCCAACCCAGCCGCTCTCCAGAAGTGAGCCCCCGGCCATGCCCACAACACCCGACATGTCGACGGACATGACGACCGCCGGTGCCCCCGGTCTCCTCGACACCCTCCAGCACGAGGTGGCGGTCTTCGCCCGCCGGGCCGAGCAGACCCGCCTCGGCGGCGTCGGGCAGGTGCGCAACTCCATGGACCGCGCCGCGTACCTGCTGCTCAACCGCCTCGACAAAGAGGGCCCGATGGGCGTCAAGGCGCTCGCCGCGAGCATGGGCATCGACTCCTCCACCGTCACCCGTCAGGTGGCACCGCTCGTCGACACCGGCCTCGTCAAGCGCACCTCGCACCCCGAGGACGGACGGGCCGTGGTGCTCCAGCTCTCCCCGCGCGGGCTCTCCCGGCTGGAGGAGGTCCGCTCGTCCCGGCGGGAACTGATGGCCGAGCTGACCCACGACTGGGAGCCGGCGGAGCGCGAGACCTTCTGCTCACTTCTGACCCGCTTCAACCACGCACTCGCCGCCCGCCAGGGCATACCGCAAGCGGACACGCCCCCCGCTTCGTGAGGCCGCGCCCGGCGCGCGGGCAGAGGAGTGCGAGTACGCCTCTTGACCGACGGGCCGCCCCTGCCCTCATATGAGACCGGGCTCGTCGTACACGGTTCAAGCGACCGTACGAGAACGGGTCCCGCGGTCACGATCGCCCTTGGGGGGAGGCGCGGTGCGAGAACGGCAGGCGGCTCAAGGCGCTCGCCGGGCCCGGGAGTTCGAGGCGTTCGTCGCGGGCGCGGCCGGGCGGCTGCTGCATACCGCCACACTGCTCACCGCCGAGGCCCCCGGTGCCAACCCGCACGCGCGGCGCCTGCTGACCCGCGCCCTGGCGCACACGTACGCGTGCTGGGACCGGCTGCGCGGCGAGGACCCGTACAACCACGCCCGCCGGCAAGTGGCCGCCCGCTTCGCCCGTGAGGCGTGGCACCAGCGCGGTGGATCCGGCCGCGCCCGCCGGAGGCCACCCGGCGCCCTGGCCGCGCTCACCGCCCAGGAACGCCTGATCATCGTCCTCAGGCTGTACGAGGGGGTGGCCGAGGAACAGGCGGCGGCCCTGATGGGCCTGCCCACGGACCGCGTCCGCGTCATCTGCGACCGCGCGATCACCACGCTCACCCGCACGCCCGTGAACCCGGCCCCGGCGGTCGGCGACACCGAGGCGGCACCGTCATGAGCCGAGTGAGTGGTGTGAGCGACCTGAGTGGCCTGAGCGGCCTGTGCGGGCGACCGGAGGAGTGGAGGCGGCCGTGAACGGGGCCGAGCGGGAGGCGGCCGCACGGCGGATCCTCGATCAGCGTCCGCCGCAGGTGCCCACGGAACTGTACGAGGAGGCCGTGCGCCGCGGGGGCCGGATGCTGCGCCGCCGCACGGCCGCCCGCCGGCTGATGTGGCTGGTGCTGGCCGCGGCGGTCGTCGCCTTCACGGTGTGGGCGCTGACGGCCCGCCCCTGGGTGGAGCCGCCGTCGCAGACGACTCCACCCGTGTCCGGCTGGTGACTCCTCTTACACCAGCAGGACCACAGGACCAGCAGGATCAGCCGAGGGCCTGCCTCAGGTCCTCGAGCAGGTCGTCGGCGTTCTCGATGCCCACGGACAGGCGCACCAGGTCGCCGGGGACCTCCAGGGCGGAGCCCACCACGGACGCGTGCGTCATGCGCCCGGGGTGCTCGATCAGCGACTCGACCCCGCCCAGGGACTCGCCCAGGGTGAACACCTTGGCACGGTTGCAGACCTCGACGGCCGCCTCCTCGCCGCCCTCGACCCGGAAGGAGATCATGCCGCCGAACGCCTTCATCTGCTTGGCGGCCACCTCGTGACCGGGGTGCTCCGGCAGTCCCGGGTAGAGGACCTGCGTCACGCGCGCGTGCCGGGACAGCATGTCGGCGACCTTCGTCGCGTTCTCGCTGTGCCGGTCCATGCGCACCGCGAGCGTCTTGGTGCCGCGCAGCACCAGCCAGGAGTCGAAGGGGCCGGCGACGGCGCCCATCGCGTTCTGGTGGAACGCCAGCTCCTCGCCCAGCCCGGCGTCGCCGGTGATCAGCGCGCCGCCGACGACGTCCGAGTGACCACCCATGTACTTGGTCAGCGAGTGCACGACCACGTCCGCGCCGAGCGCGAGCGGCTGCTGGAGGTAGGGCGTGGCGAAGGTGTTGTCGACGACGAGCTTCGCGCCCGCGTCCCGGGCGACCTGGGCGACGGCGGCGATGTCGGTGATGCCGAGCAGCGGGTTGGAGGGGGTCTCCACCCACACGGCCTTGGTCTTCGGGGTGATGGCGGCCCGTACCGCGGCCGGGTCGGCGGTGTCCGCGACCGACCACTCCACGCCCCACCGGGCGACGACCTTGGCGAACAGCCGGAAGGTGCCGCCGTAGGCGTCGTTGGGGATGACGACGTGGTCGCCGGGGCTGAGCAGCGTACGCAACAGGCAGTCCTCGGCCGCCAGTCCGGACGCGAACGCGAGTCCGCGGCGGCCGCCCTCCAGGGCGGCGAGGTTCTCCTCCAGTGCGGTCCTGGTCGGGTTGGCGCTGCGGCTGTACTCGTAGCCGTCGCGCAGACCGCCCACGCCGTCCTGCTTGTAGGTCGAGACCTGGTAGATCGGCGGGACGACCGCCCCGGTGCGGGGGTCGGCGGTGTTGCCCGCGTGAATCGCGAGCGTCTCGAAGTGCTCACTGATGTGCCTGTCGCTCATGGGCCCGAGGGTAGTGCTCTTGTGGGGGTGGTGCGGGACGGCGGTCCCGGGCGGCGCGGGAGGAGGCGTTTTCCACAGGGGCGCCGCACAGGTTGGCCAAGTGTCGGCGCCGTCTGGTTCGCTTGTGGCATGGAGATTCTCTGGGTCCTGATGGCGATGGCCATGCTGGGTTTCGTGCTGGTCCCGTTCCTCAGGCGCAGGCGTGGCGGCATCGAGCAGGTACCGCCGGGACACCCGGACGCCGCGGACCCGGCGCACTACGGCTTCGTCCAGCAGGAGGAGCTCGACGTCCGCATGCCCGGTCCCGACCAGGACCTGCTGGACGTCCTGGAGCTGGTGCAGCGCACCCAGGACTACCGCGCCGCCTCCCAGCTCCTCGCGGGCACGGAGAAGGAGAGCGAGCTGCGCTGGCAGCGTGTGCAGGCGTTCGCCGGCGCGGCCTCGCTGGAGCTCCGGCAGCGGCCGGGCGGGGTCAGCGAGACGCCCGGCGGGCAGTGGCTGCGGGTCTGGCGTGCCGAGGCGCCCAAGGACCCGGGCGGCGCGGCGGTGCACGCCGAGTTCCTGGTGCAGCAGGCGTGGCGTACGGCGACGCCGGGCACGGACGAGTTCCGGATCATCATGGAGGAGGCCCGGGAGGCGTGCGGGCAGGCGGCGCTGCTGGCCCCGGGCGACCCGGTCCCGTGCATCGTCGAGCTGTCCGTGGCGCGCGGCCTGGCGTACTCGCGGCCGGAGTTCGAGCAGCTGTGGCTGAAGATCCTCGACCGCGCGCCGAGCCACACGGGGGCGCATCTCGCGGCCCTGCAGTACTGGTGCGAGAAGTGGCACGGCTCGCGTGAGCTGGCTTACTCCTTCGCGGAGGCCGCCGCGGCCCGTGCCCCCCGGGGCTCACTGCTGGCGGCCCTGCCGCTGTTCGCGGTCTTCGAGCACCTCCCCGAGGTCAACCTGGTCAGGGGCTTCTACCAGAGCGAGGTCGTGACCAGGGCGGTCCACGGCGCGCTCTTCGCGGTGCACGCGGCCCGCCCCGACGACCCGATGCTCGCCCACGTCCGCCATCTGCTGCTCTTCTTCCTGGTCCGCTCCGAGCGCTGGGCGGAGGCGATGAGCCAGCTGATACACGTCGACGGCCATGTGGGCGCCGTGCCGTGGACCCTGTCCGAGGACCCGGCGGCGGAGTTCGCCGTCTACCGGGCCCTGGCCGTGGCGGGCTACGAGGCCAACGGCGGCAGCCCGGCGACGCTGCACCACTGAGCGGCGGCGGAAGCCCGGGAGCCCGCCGGAATGACGGCGGCGCCCGGAACGTTGTCCTTGATGCCGTCGCCCGCTTGCGCGGGAGCGGCGGAAACGACGGGCCCGTTGTGACGGACGGGCCCGCCCCAGGCTCTCCGACGGTCGCTGGACGTGAGCGGGGATGCCGCCGCGACGTGGTCGGGGTCGTACCCCCGCTGCTTCACCGCAGCCTCGAATATCTCGGCATCGGTCGTGCGCTCCTCGCGGTGGTCGGCGGGCGCAGGGCGGGGCGGGCGGGCAAGGAATCGCTTCGAAGCCTCGCGCGTTGACGACGGTGGGCAAGGGAATGCCGGTGGTGTGCGAGCCGGGCCGCCCGAGAGACCGAGCTGACAGACATTGGAGGGGCCGTAATGGCTGCGCAGACGCAGAGGGCAGTGCTGGCCGGCGGATGCTTCTGGGGGATGGAGGAGCTGATCCGCCGGCTCCCGGGCGTGACGGCGACCCGGGTCGGATACACGGGGGGCGACGTGCCGAACGCGACGTATCGCAACCACGGTACGCACGCGGAGGCCATTGAGATCCTTTTCGATCCCGCGAAGACCGACTTCCGCGCGATCCTGGAGTTCTTCTTCCAGATCCACGACCCGAGCACGAAGAACCGCCAGGGCAACGACATCGGCCTCAGCTACCGCTCGGCGATCTACTACGTGGACGACGAGCAGAAGCGGATCGCCGAGGACACGATCGCGGATGTGGACGCCTCCGGACTGTGGCCCGGCAAGGTCGTCACCGAGGTGGAGCCGGTCGGCCCCTTCTGGGAGGCCGAGCCCGAGCACCAGGACTACCTGCAGCGTTACCCGGACGGCTACACCTGCCACTTCCCGCGCCCGGGATGGCGGCTGCCCGCCCGCGCGGAGGGCTGACCGCGCGGCGGCTCGGCGCAAGGCGGAGGACGACCGGCCGAGGCCTCGCAGCCGGGCCGGTCGGCGGAACGCCCCTGGTTCATTCGCCGGCCGGGTCCGTTCACCTACGAACGCGTCAGACTGTCGCGGAGACGGTACGCGGCCGTGTCCGCCTGTAGGCGCAGGCTCAGCGCCGTCAGATGTGGGAGAAGCCGGATTCGGCCTCGTGAGCCGGCGGAGTGGTGGTGAGGCGGTCGACCGCGTTGCCGATGGCGCCCAGGAGGGACTCCGCGAGATCACGTCCGAAGCCCTCGCGGACCACGATGCGCAGTACGGCGATGTCCTCGGCATTCGGCGGCATGGTGTAGGCGGGCACCTGCCAGCCGTGGCGGCGCAGTTCGTCGGAGACGTGGAAGACCGTGAACTTGCTCGGGTCGTTGAGCTTGAACGAGACGACGGGGATGTCGGTGCCGTCGCTGATCACGTCGAAGACACCGAGTTTCGCGATGCCGTCGGCGAGATAGTGCGCGGTGTCCCGCAGCCCGGTCATGACCTTGGTGTAGCCCTCCCGGCCGAGGCGTACGAAGTTGTAGTACTGCCCGACGACCTGGTTCCCGGGGCGGGAGAAGTTGAGGGTGAAGGTGGGCATGTCGCCGCCCAGGTAGTTCACGTGGAAGACCAGGTCCTCGGGCAGGTCCTCGGCCGAGCGCCACACGATGAAGCCTATGCCCGGGTAGGTGAGGCCGTATTTGTGCCCGGAGACGTTGATCGACTTCACCTGCGGGAGCCGGAAATCCCACTCCAGGTCGGGGTGGAGGAACGGCGCGACGAAACCGCCCGAGGCGGCGTCGACGTGGATCGCGATGTCGGTGCCGTGCTCGGCGTTGTAGGCCACGACCTTGTCGTGGATGGCCTTGATGGGCTCGAACTCGCCGGTGTGGGTGGTGCCCAGGATCGGCACGACGCCGATGGTGTTCTCGTCCACGTAGGTCATGGTCTCGTCGGGGTCGACGGTGAACCGGTCATGGGTCACGGGCACGTAGCGGGGCTCGACGTCCCAGTAGCGGCAGAACTTCTCCCACACCACCTGGACGTTGGAGCCCATCACCAGGTTCGGGCGGTCCGAGGAGAGCCCGGCCGCCTGGCGGCGCTGACGCCACTTCCACTTCATGGCGAGACCGCCGAGCATGACCGCCTCGGAGGAACCGAGGGTGGAGACGCCGACCGCGTCGCCCTCCACGGGCGCGTGGAAGAGGTCCGCGACGATGTTGACACAGCGGCGTTCGATCTCCGCGGTCTGCGGGTACTCGTCCTTGTCGATCATGTTCTTGTCGAACGTCTCGGCCATCAGCTTCTCGGCCTCTGGGTCCATCCACGTCGTCACGAACGTCGCCATGTTCAGCCGTGAACTGCCATCCAACAGCAGCTCGTCGTGGATCATCCGGTAGACCGCCTGGGGCGCCGTCTCCTGCTCGGGCAACCTGGTTTTCGGAACCCGTATGTGCCCCAGGCGCCCGGTGTACGCCGGGTCGACCTGCGATTCGCTGCTCTCGTGACGATGTACCACGGTAACTCCCACGTTGACTGGCTCACTGCAGCGACCCTGGCGGGCCAGACATGCCCGGGAGCTCTGAGCCCGGGCATGTCAATGCAGGCCAGACCACTGTCTGCCCCTACAGACGTGTATGCGGTCGGACCGGTTCACGCAGGTGGGCCAAGAGTTCGTCTCCGGCGGGATAGGGCCGCTCCTCGGGCAGCAGCCGGGCCGCGGAGTCGAGATCGCCGCTGCTGACGAGTGCGTGGATCTCTCGGGCGAGCGGCGTCACGTCGCTGAGGGAGACCGTCCACTCGTCCGCGTAGCGTCGTGCCGCCTCACCGGAGAGCCCGAGTTGCAGCGAACGGTACGGCAGGGGCCGCAGGTGCAGATCGCGCTCGGGGTCCCACTGGACACGGGTCGGTGCACGCTTCAACTGGCGTTGCCAGGTGCTGCGGTCGGGGTGCAGCCCCCGTACGTAACTGGACAGGCATGCGTTGCGCAGCGCCCACTCGAAGCCGTCGCGGGTGATCTCGACAGCCAGGACGGTCTCTTGTCCCGGCTTCGCGCCCCAGCCGCAGCGGTACATCATCCATGTGAACGACGGCTTGATCCACGTCAAGCCGTGTTCACAGACCTTTTGTGCCTGGCTGCAGGTTCTGGGGCTGGAGTGGCTCGACGAACAGTCGCTCCGTGCCCGTCCGGCAAGTCCGAGAAACGGGCCGCTGAACCCCCGAAGTGGATGGCGTCCCGCCGTGTGGTGTAGCCGACCTTTCCGGAGATCCTCACCCTCGCCCGGCTGCGCTTCCACGCGGGCGGCTACGCCGAACAGGTCGTCCACTCCGAGTTCTTCAGGCGGGACGGCAGCCGAAGGGCTGCGGATCACGGTGCCCCCGGCCGGGGCTCCTCGCCATCGTAGGCCGCCAGCGCAGCCTGGCGGCATTCCAGCAGGTCGCCCAGGTCCTCGTGGGTCACGTGCTCCCGGGCCAGTGCCACCGTGGCCCTGGCCTCGACAGAGGCCCATGCGTGCCGCGCGCGCTTGTTGGCGCGGCGTCTGGTGTCGCTGCGCAGGAAGCCGGCTCCCGCCGCAAACCCGGCAGAGGCCAGGGCGGCGAGGGCGGCGGGAACGCGCACGTCCGCCGAGGCCAGTCCTGCCGCTCCCGCCGTGCCCGCGAGTAGGGCCGCGGGGAAACCGAGGGCAATGTCCGTCTTGGTCCAGAACTCGGCCCGGCGATGGGCGAGTGTCCTCTGGCGCGTCGCCTCGTCTCTCAGTCGCTCGATCTCCGCACGCAGCTGATGCGCGGACCCGTCCGGACTCAGGCGGGTGGTTCCGTCAGCGGATGTGGCCATAGGGGAATTCCAACATGCCTGGGCCATAACGCAATTGGTGAGTCTGGACAGCCTTTGGGCGCGGCGGACGTGAGCTTCCCATCATGGAATCCCGTGACGTGGCGCAGTCATCCCGCCGATGATCTCCACCGTCGCTCGGCTGCGATGAGGCTGACTGGCGCGCTTGCACCGAAGGGCGCAAGCCGGCGTTCCGTCAGTCGGAGGGTGCGCAGACGGCGGGGTCGACACTGGACCGGCGAACGTTTCGACGGCGCCGAGTATCCGACCCGGCCGAAGACCGCGCACGAGCACAGCGAGGCTCGGCGCAGACCGCGTCACTGGTGCTGCGGGCACCATTCGAAGAGCAGGATGGTCACGTCGTCCCGCAGTTGGTTGCGCTGGTAATCGAGGATGGCGTGGATGAGCAGCCGCAGCACCTCAGCCGGGCGCTGTCCGGCGGCGGAGGAGCGGATGATGAAGTCGGTGAACCGGTCGAGACCGAACTCCGCACCGTCCGCGTCGCGAGCCTCCACGACACCGTCGGTGTAGAGCAGGACGCAATCGCCCGGTTCCAGGGTCGTCTCGTGGACCTGCCGGGCTGCCGGGGCGAGTGGGCCAGCCAGGCCGATCGGTGGCTGCGGGGGTCTGTCAAGCGCCCCGGCGAGCACCCGCTCGGCACGGATCAGCAGCGGTGGGGGGTGACCGCAATTGACCCAGCGCAGCATCCCGGTCTCGGCGTCGAGCCGACACAGCACGCCGGTGCAGAAATGGTCGGGCAGCCACTGGGCGAGCGCCTGGTCGACGGCGCCGACGACGTCGACCAGGTCGCCACCACCCCGGCGGGCGTTGCGCGCAGCCGCCATGGCAACCGACGTGGTCAGGCCGGCTGTCAAATCGTGACCCATGGCATCGAGGATCATGGTGTGCAGCACGTTCTTGACCACCGAGTGGTCGAAGGCGTCGCCGGCGATGTCGTACGCCGGTTCCACGACCGCGGTCGATACGCACCTGTTGCTGCCGATGGTGCGGGGTGGAAGGAAGGCCCTCAGCATCTCGGCGGGCAACCGCATGGTCGCGGTGCGGGTGCGGGAGGCAAGCCAGTCGCTGTAGGCACGCTTGGAGGTGATCAGCATGGCGAACAGATGGGCCAGCATCCGGCTGCGGCGCATCCGCACCCCGTCGAGCGAGGCGGTCCGCACCGCCAGAACGCCCAGACGCTCCGCACCGTCGACCAGAGGCATCCAGAGGATCAAGCCGTCGTCGGCCTCGGCCACCCGCGGGGAGACCGTGCGGTACGCCCAGCCGGCCGACGAGCCGTCCACCGGCAGCGGCTCCGAAGCCTCGTCGAGTGGGATGAGCAGCCGTTGCTGCAAGTCGACGAGGTAGATCAGCGCGGTGTCCAGGCCGAGGGACGAGGCGCACTGATTCGCCAGGGCGGGCAGTTCGACCGGCAGGGCAGTCTGCGCCTCGACAATCAGCTGTTCCAGCCGATTCTCGTCAACGGCAATGTCTGGACCGGAGGACACGTGCGGTGGGTCCGACACGGAGATCACCCCTTCCGTGCCCAGTCTCACACCGATCCCGTCCCCTCTCACGTCAGGCAAGCCCGTGACGAGGGCGGGAGCGGCGGCCAGGGCGGTCAGCTGAGCTCGACCGGGCATACCGCATGCGCAGGCAAGATCGTTTGACACCTCGTCCTCGGCGGCAAGGGCTACACGGGCGGCCGCTTGGGGGCGGTTCGACTTGGAACCGCCCCACGCAACGCTAGTTGCCCTGCTTCTTCACGTAAGCCACGGCCGTCATACAGAGCCCAAAGACCCCAGCGAAGACCGCAGCTCCACTCCCGATCGCCGACACCGGCGACATGCCAAGCGTGGCCCAGAGCAGGCCGGCCACCAGGCCCGTGACCACGGACTTCACCGGGGATGAGGGAACACCGGGTGCCACCCGTCGTCCCTCTCAGCAGTCCGAGCAGATCAGCGCGGTCTTGGACGCCAAGGATTCAGGGGCTGGGGCGGGATGAACGCAGAGGGGCACGATAGCTGGAGGCGATCAACTTGCGTCGCACAGCCGTTAGCCTTCCCGAGTGCATTCGTATGAGGAACTGAGCGCGTCGGAACGTGAGTTGTGGGACGCCTACCCCACTGGTCGTCTTGTGGACCTCCGCGCGGGTGAATCGGAGGATGACCCGGAGGCCGGAGATGGCTGGGGCGTCGACCGGACGATCCGCGCCACGGTCGTGGCCGCTCTGCTGCGTGGTGCACATCCTGGGGAACCGGGTACTGCGCCGGCTTTGCGCCTCAAGGGGGCGCGCATCAGTGGAGCTCTTGACCTCAGCCACGCTGAGATCGGGCATGGGCTGTGGTTCGAGGGGTGCTGGTTCGAGCACGGCGTGAGTTTCCACGGGGCCGCAACCCGCTCGATTTCGATGAACGGCAGCCGTGTTCCCGGATTCGACTTGACCACGGCCCGTGTCGAGGGCCGTGTCGAACTGCGAGATACCGTTGTGCACGGCAGGTTGTCACTCCTGAACGCTCGGATAGTCGGCGAGTTGGTTCTCAGCAGAGCGACCCTTACTCAGCCTGATGACTGGGCGATGTTCGCCGGCGGGCTTGTCGTGGAGGGCGGACTCTTCTGCCGACGAGCCACTGTGCACGGAGGGATGCGGCTCCTCGGCGCGCGGCTGTCCGGTGGCCTCCACATGGAGGGAGCGCGGATTCATCATCCAGGGGCCGTCGCGCTCATCGCCGACAACGCCACCGTCACGACGTTGGCGTTGTCAGAGGGATTCACTGTCCATGGGGCGATAAGCCTGCGTGGCACGCAGATATCGGACCACCTCAACCTCGACGGCGCCACCCTCGACTCCGCCGGTACCGCGCTGGACTGCACACAGATGCGTGCGGGGGTCTTCGCCTTTACCCCGGCCGAGGCGCCGTCCGGCCTGATCGATCTGCGCGGAGCCCAGGTTCTGACCGTCCGCGATCGACTGGGTGCCTGGCCGGGGACTGTGCGGCTGCAAGGGTTCACCTACGGTGCCCTGGCCGAAGAGGTTGGCTCTCAGCCGAGCTCCGCCAAAGACAGAGTGGCCTGGATATGCCGGGATCCTGGATACGCCGGGCAGCCGTACGAGCAACTGGCGGGCTGGTATCGACGAATCGGCCATGACGATGACGCTCGACGAGTGCTACTTGCCAGGCAACGCCGGCGCAGGAGGACCCTGAGTCGCCCGGCACGCATATGGGGGCACCTGCTCGACGCCACCGTCGGGTACGGGTACCGGCCGTGGCTGGCCGGCGTTTGGCTTGCCGCGCTGGCCGTGTTCGGGACCGTGGTCTTCAGCGCAAACACACCGCTACCGACTCAACAGGGTCAGACGCCTCCGTTTCACGCCTTCGTCTACACCCTTGATCTCTTGATCCCGGTCGGAGGGCTCGGCCAGCGCAGCGCTTGGTACTGGACAGGAGCGACAGCATGGCTGGCCTACGCATTCATCGCAGCCGGGTGGCTGTTGACAACCGCTGTGCTCGCCGGAGTGTCGCGAACGTTGAACAAGAACTGATCACGCGCCTCGGGCGGTGGACGGGCTCGAGGCGTCCACTGCGTCCAGCAGCGTCATCAGCGGTCCGTTGTCGAGCTGTGCACCCGGATCCCACGCCGTCGTCAGGTCGGCCAAGGCGTTCGTGTAGTACCTGATGGCGGCCGTTGTGCCGCGTCTGGTGTAAGGGGCGGGTGCCGAGCCAAGAACAGATGCCCAGGCGTCCCACTTGGTTCCGCCAAAACGGTGATGCGTCGTTCCCGCGTCCCGGTCGCGAAGCAGCATGGCGGCCGCCAGCACGTGCCTGGCGAGTTGCAGGGCCAAGTGTCCGCCGATCAGTACGTCGTCGCGTGCCGCCTTGATCGAGGCAAGGACCGCGTCGAATCTGAAGTCATTGATCAACTCATCCATAGGGCCGCCCTTGCCCGGGCCGGCCTTGTCGCGTGGGGCAGTTGCTGCATGCCCCGGGGGGACCGCGGCGGAGATGTCGATTCGGCGCAGGTCCCTCAGCACCACACGGAGGGTGTAGTGGTGCCAGTCACCGCTACGGTTGGATGCAAATTCCGGCGCACAGCGGGAACGGATCCGTTCGGCCAGGGCTTCCGCCATGCTGACCGGCTCCGGGGTGATGAGCAGGACATCGAGGTCGGACCAGCGATCGAGGCCGACACAGTTCCCTTGGGCGGACCCGTGCGGACGCAGCTCGTGGATGCGGGGCTCCTCGTCGGCAAAGGCACGCAGCAGCGGCACGAGCGTCGCCTGCCAACCGGCTGGAGGCAGCCCGTCCGAAGTACAAGTCGCGAGCACGGTAGACAGCTTGGCACTCACAGCGCCGTGCTGACCAGTGCAGTGGGCCGGGCTATGAGACCGGGCCAGATCATGACGGAGTCGGTGCACAGAGGTCTGTCAACGTGGCTTGATGACCCACGTCATCCGGTCCCGCTTCCACGCGGCGGGGAACCGGCCCTCGCGCACCGCGGGCATGCCGATCTCCGGGGAGTACGCCTGATAGACGGTGACCGTGGATGCCGTGTGGAGCGCGCGGATTCCGTGGTGCGGTTCTTCCATGGCGTACAGGATGAGGCCGACGGATCTCCGTCGGCCATTGATTTCCTGACGTCTCCTTTTGGACACGCGTGACGGACCACGACCCCGCTGGTCATCGGGCGTCGGCTGAGTCGTCAGGGCACCGCCACAGGACGCAGCACCGTCAAACGGTCTTCCTGACGGGCCACCATCGCGAAGGAGAACCGGTCCACCTCCAGACAGAGATCGACGTCGTCCCGATGCACTCCCCGGTATCCGCGTCGCAGACCGTCGGCGAGGTCGGCGGCTTGACCAGACCTGGTGAGTTCACCGCGTCAAAGCCGGGTACTGGAGCGCCGTCCTTCAGAGCAAGCCATCCCGAACGGCTTCCTTTCAAGGCCAACGCCTCATCCTCCGACGAGGCCGGCACAATCCTCTCGGCGCCCCGCGCGAACGCCCAAGCGGCCACGGTGAAGGCCCGCATCACGTCGACGACGACTGCGACACGCGGAGTGTCCGTCAACTCCGGGACACCGACGAATCGATGGTTCATCTCATGATTCTCGCCGAGGCTCACCTCGCTCATTGGCGTGCGTCGGCCGTGCCTGCATCGTTGCCTACGAGGTCTGCGTTCCGGCCCCACCGCCACGGCGCAAGCTGGAGGATGCCGAACGCCACCTCGACGCCGAAGAACAGCCACAGGAGCCGCGACGCGCCGTGGACCAGTGCGTATGCCTGCCACGTCGCGAACAGGGTCCGGGCGATGCCGTCGAGCAACCCGTGCTCCGGCAGTGGCCTGACGATGCGCAGAACGGCCCAGACGACCACCACCGAGCCCATCAGGTTGGCGAACAGGGTCTGCCACAGGTCGAGTTCCGGCAGCGCGCCAAGACCGAGAGCGCTGCCGCACGATGACAGCGCGTCGTGTACCAGCGCGTAGGTCCACGGAGTGGCGAATCCCGCCGTGACGGCCAGGTCGTACCAGGCGCTCGCGCGTACGACGCCGAGGTAGGTGGGATGCGCGGGGGTGCGAAGACGACTCACGACGAGGCTCCTGCTGGTCCGGCGGCAGCGATGCCTCACGCTAAACAGTGGAGTACGCTCCAAGGTCAAGCCCGGCATCCGTTGGAGGGGCATGCGCATCGGGGAGCTTGCCGCGCAGGCGGGCATGACCAGAGACACGATCCGGTTCTACGAGAAGGTCGGCCTCGTCGAAGGCCGGCGTCTGCCCAACGGATATCGCGACTTCCCGCCAGAAACGGTGGTCTGGCTGCAATACGTCCGCACCGCGCAGGCGCTCGGATTCTCCCTGTCGGAGATCGCACGGAACGGCGAGAAACTGCGAGAGGCACCGGACACCGCGGTGGCGCTGTCCACGCTCTTCGAGGAGAAGATCCACGTCATCGACACCCGTATCGCCGAGCTCGCCGCCCTACGGGCCGACCTGGCCGCGCGCGTCGGCACTGGATGCCCACTGCGGGCGTCCGAGAAAGGGCTGTGAGCGAGGCGGCGGGGGATCTCACGCCGCGCGGTGGCTCGCCTCGCCCAACCATCGCGTCAGGGCCTTGCGCAGCTCGTCCGGGTCGGGCTCCTCGGCCGCCCAAGCGGCGTAACCGTCGGGCCGGACCAGCAGCGTCGAGCGCAGGCCGGACGCCGGGGAGACGGTCACCACTCGCCCCGCCCAAGGCGCGGCGACCGCGGCGAGGTCCTGGCCCACCAGCACGAACTTGCCCTCACGCAGGGCCTCGTACAGCCGAGACGGCTGCCCCGCCAGACGGAGGTCCGGCACGCGGCGCCCGGTGAGCGGATGAGAGCCCCAGGGCGCGCGGTAGGTGATCGCGAGGCCGGATATGCCGCGTGCCGCACGCGCCTCCGGCACACCCAGCCGATGAGCGACCGTGGCCAGCGAGCCCCGCAACGCCCGGACCACAGGCGACTCGGTGATGATGGCCGTGAGGAGTGCGTGGCTGACACGCAGCACCCTTCGCCCCACCGGGTGGCGCTCGGTGTCATAGCTGTCCAGCAGCGCGTCGGAGGCCCAGCCGTGCACCACGGCTGCCAGTTTCCAGCCGAGGTTGGCGGCGTCCTGCATCCCGGTGTTCATCCCCATGCCGCCGGCCGGCGAGTGGACGTGTGCGGCGTCGCCCGCGAGGAAGACCCGCCCCTGCCGGTAGTGGGGTACCTGTCGTTCGTCACTGTGGAAGCGGGAGACCCAACGCGCGTCGTGCATCCCGAGGTCATCACCGACGGTGCGCCTCGTGATGTCCCGGAGTTCCTCCAGTGTGACCGGTGCGTCGTCGGGCAGCTGACGCTGCCGGTCCCAGGCGATGACCCGGTACCAGCCGTCCCCGAAGGGCGCGAAGAACGTGAAGCCGTGTTCGTTGGAGGCGAAGTGGAGAGGCTCGTCGGGCGCGCGGTCGAGCAGCACGTCGGCCAGCATCAGGGAGCTGATGGCCGACCTGCCGGGGAACGGCATGCCCAGGCTCCGCCGGACGATGCTGCGCACCCCGTCGGTACCGACCACGTAGCGGGCCCGCAGCGTGTCCGTGGCACCGTCCGTACAGGCCACGTCCACGTCGACACCGCTCGGGTCGTGCCGTATCCCTGTGACCCGGGCGCCCCGCACTATCGTGGCTCCCTCCTTCTCGGCCCGGCGCAGCAGAAGCCGCTCGACCTGCCACTGGGGGGTGATGAGCATGAAGGGAAAGCGCGTACGGAGTCCGGAGAAGTCGATGGTGACACCGCCGAACGGATGCAACGACCTGACCGGTGCGCCGGTCCTGAGCAGTTCGTCGGCCACACCTCGGGCGTCGAGCTCCTCCATGGTGCGCGCGTGAACGCTGAACGCGCGGCTCAGGTTGGATTCGTGATCGCGTCGCTCCACCACGGTGACAGCCACGTCGGACCTGGCGAGATCACCGGCGAGCAGGAGCCCGGTCGGGCCGGCTCCGACCACCAGGACATCCACCGAGGTCTCGTGCTCCTCCGAAGGACCACGAGAGGACTTATCCGTTTTGGGCATATTCCCCAGTATCAGTCCTGCCTGACGATGCCGCTCGCCGAGGCCGCGAGCCAAGCGTGTCAGGCCGGGCCGACGTGCAGGGGGCGCATCATTTCGTTGTCCTCGTGTTCCAGGAGGTGGCAGTGCCACATGTACCGGCCTGCCTGGCCGAAGCGCACCTTGACCCGGGTCGTCTCCTGCGGATAGGCGAGGACCGTGTCCTTGAAGCCGCGCTCCCACGCCTCCGGGAGGCGTCGGGTGCCGGCCGGGAGCGATTGCCGGTCGACGACCTGGAACTGCACTTCGTGGATGTGAATGGGGTGGGCGTCCTTCGTCAGGTTGTGGATCTCCCAGATCTCCGTCGACCCCACAGTGGGGTTCTCCGTGACGGGATCGGCCCATCTCAGTAGTCTCGGCTTGCCGTTCGGGCCGATGACGCCGAGCAGGACTTCGCGGGGGCTCACGCCCGGTACGCGGGCCGAGGCCTCCTCGCCGAGACTGACCTGCCGGGTGCGGTCCGCCGCGCCCAGGGGCTCGAAGGGGGGCAGCGTGAGCTGTGCGGGAGGCGTCGACGTGTCCGGCGCGACGAGCGGTTTGATCACGAACTTCATGACCTGCCCGGTGGTTTTCGGGTTCGCCGCGGGGAAGCTCGTGCCGACCGTTCCCCCCGCGAACACGGCGTCCGGTCCCTCGTTGATCAGGTACAGCTCCGTGCCGACCGGGACCGAGGAGAAGTCGACGACGACATCGGCGCGTTCGGCCGGCGCGAGCAGCAGTTGGTCGCGCCGAACGGGGGCGGGCAGGAAGCCTCCGTCGCTCCCGATCTGCCACAGGGTGAGTCGTGCCGGTACCGGCCTGCGGGCCAGCGGGTCGGCGACGATCTTCATGATCAGGGCACGTGCGTTGCAGCCGTTGAGGAACCTGAGCCGGTAGCGGCGCGGCTCGACGGGCAGCACGGGCCAGGTCCTGCCGTTGGTGAGCATCACGTTGCCGAAGTACTCCGGGTTCCAGATCGGCGGGATGTCGCTGCCGGGCACGTACGGGCCCTTGAAACCGTCGGAGAGCGCCCGGCTCGTCGGGTAGTACAGGGTCCCGTCGCTGCGGAACGAGCGGTCCTGGACGAGGACCGGGATCTCGTGGTACCGCGTGCCGGGCGGGTCGCCGAGCCTCGGCGCGGGTCCGGGCAGGACGCCTTCCCCCAGGTCCGACGGTCCGCCGCGCAGCAGGTAGAAGCCCGCCATTCCGGCGTACACGTTCAGCCGGGTGATGCCCAGGGTGTGGTCGTGGAACCACAGGGTGGCCGCCCGGTCGCGGTTGGCGTAATGGAAGACGGCCTCGCCCGGGCCCCAGGACACCCCGCCCGTCTTCGCGGACTTCTTCGCGAACTCCTCGTAGAAGGAGCCGACTCGGGCGTAGCCGCGGGGAATGTCCTTCGCGTCGGGCAGGTACCAGGCCTCGGCGTATCCGTCGCTCTCCTCCGTGTTCGCCGCGCCGTGCAGGTGGGCGACGATGGGAACCGGTCCGTCGTACGGCCCGGGTGTCGAGGTGAACATGGGGTGGGAGTCCCGCCGCTCGGTCCCGCCTGGTGGGTTCGCCCAGTGGAGCGTGGGATCGACCGGCAGCAGATGCGGCAGATATCCGCCGTTCGTGTCGACCAGTTGGTTGACCCACCTGACCTGGACCGCCCGTCCGTACCGGGCTTCGACGGTGCAGGCGGGGTAGTGGAACGTCTCGGGGTGGCCGGTCGCGCCGTATCCGAACACCGTTGTGGCCGGCATGCCCGGGGGGAGCACCTGCTGGCGGAACCGGCGGACCCCGATCGCGTAGACGTCCCGGTCGGCCCCGCTGTCCAGTGGCATGACGGGGGGTATCTCGAGTTCGGCCACGTACTTCCGTATCGCCGCCGGGTCAAGGACTTCTGCTTCCGTCGGCGAAGCCCGCGGCGTCGCCGTACCGGCGGCGGAAACGAGTGACGTTCCGCCCGCCAGAGTGGCCTGAAGGACGAGCCTCCTGCTGATCACTGGGCTTCTCACCTCGGCTCAGGTCATCGGAGCACGGCACCAGTGGCCTCCGAGCCGGGACCCTCGGCGGGCTCGGGCCCGTGCGGTCGGCTGCCGGTTCCCGGCGATCGTCGCATCGCCAGGGTGGCCGCGCATGGCGGCCGCCGGCCGCCATGGAACGCGCCGGCACCCCGCGGTCACGGCGTTGTCGGCCCACTGGTCGCGCGCCCGCGGGTAGGGGAAGCCTGTCGGAGGTTTCGACGAAACGTCCTGCTCTGGTCCATCAGGGTGATGCCGTATCCCGGCGTCCCGCCGAGCTCCCGGTGTCGCGTCCGAGCTCCCGGTCTCGCGTGATGCGTCATAAAATCTTCCGTCGGCGGTTCGCACGACCTATGGGGGGCGACCATGGAAAAACCGGACGACCGCATCGCATCCGCGCTGCGCTTCGCCTCGGAACTCGTCGCCTGGGTGGCCACCCCGTGGGCCTTGTCCAGGTACTCGTGGCTGCTCGCCGTCCTGGCCGTGGTGGTGCTGATCGGGCTGCCGGCCGTCTTCTCCACTCCGGGGGACAAGGCGCAGGTGGTCATCCCCGTCCCCGGTACGGTCACGATCCTGCTCGTGCTGCTCCAGCTCGCCGCCGCCGTGATCGCCGCATGGTCGGTATGGCCCGGCTACGCGGCCGTGCTCGTGTCCCTCCTCGTGGCCGCCACCCTCGTGACGGAACGCCACCGCTGGCGGTGGTTGCTCTCCACGGACCGGCACACCGGCCAGGACTACGACCGGGACCAGGGCTAGGGCCTGTTGCGAAAGTCCCGTCGTCCGCCCGGAGGGCGGGCCTCGCGGCGTCAGGTGCGTGCTCTGGGGGTCCCCCCTGCTCGAAGAGCTTGGGGGAGTGCCGGGCCCCGGCCCTCGTACTGGATGTACTCGGGTCAGGGCCCGGTGCGGCGAGTGGGGGTCCCCCCTGCTCGAAGAGCTTGGGGGAGCGTGCATGGCGTCGCGGGGCAGGCGGGACTTTCGCAACAGGCCCTAGAAGCGCGGACTGACGTGGATCACGTCTACTCCACCTCGATGCCGAAATCCTGGACGAGCTCTTCCAGGCCGCCCGTGTAGCCCCTGCCGCCCAGGACGAAGTCCCAGTCCCCGTTCGGCCTGCGGCGGAAGGAGCCGAGCACCAAGGCGGTCTCGTGCGGCCGGCCGTCGGAGACTTCCAGTCGTCCCAGTTCGGCCAGCCTCGGGTCGAGCAGGCGGATGCGGGCGTCTGTGAAGCCCGAGAGGTCGGCGTCCGGGTTGACCTCCGGATCGACGGCGGCCACGAGGACGAGCCGGTCGGCCTCGTCCGGCAGCGCGTCGAAGGAGACGCAGATGGCGGCTTTGTCGGGGGCGTTGCCGGGAAGGGCGCGCACGGAGCCGTCCGGGGTCCGCGGGTTGTTGAAGAAGACGAAGTGGTCGTCGCTGAGGACGCGGTTGCCGCGGCAGACCAGGGCGCACACGTCCAGGGCGACACCTCCGGCCCACGACATGCCCAGGACGTTGTGGTCGGCGGGCAGCCGGGGGTCCGCGACCGTCGGTGCCGGCTGAGCCGCGGACCGGCGGGCGCCGTCGCCGAGTCGTCCGCTCAGCCCGTGGCGGTGCAGCAGGTCGACGAGTTCGGTTCCCGGGATCAGTTCCAGCGGCTTGCCGTTGGCGAAGGTGTGTGAGCCGGGGCCGAACCTCGACGTCGTCACGAGCACGCCCTTGTTGGCGCCGACGTCCTGCACGGTCCCGTACAGGTCGCGCACCGCGGTGGGCGGCACCGTGTTGCGGTAGCGCTTGACCTGCACGACGATCTTGCCGCCGCGGATCGGTGTCGGATCCAGCGCGTCGACGTCCACCCCGCCGTCGTTCGAGCGCTGGGTGGTGACCGCCTGCATCCCCATGGCCCGGAAGAGTTCGGCGACGAGCTCCTCGAACGCGATCGGGTCCATCTCGTACAGGTCGGGTTCCTCGTCGCTGCCATGGGTGACGACACGGTTCCCCACCTCCTGCGGCCGGCGACCCGGCCGCACCGCGGTGAGCTGGTCGGGACGCGCCGAGAGCTGTCCGTGCAGCGCGTCGGCCAGGCAGCTGCCGGCGTCCACCTGCGCCAAGTGCAGGTCGCCGAAGGTCGAGCGCGGGGCCATGACGGTCACCAGGTGGATGTGGCCCGGTCGGCCCGTCGTCGGGTCGTGCCCGTCCACGAACCCGTTCAGGGTCACTGATTCCAGCGCGCCCGGCTCGTCCGCGGCGAAGAGTTCGTGCAGGACGAGCAGAGCGCACTGCGCCAGGACCTCCCGGTACAGGGCCCTTCGCTGCGTCACCGGCCGGGCGGTCTCCTTGTCCTGGTCCGTCGCGGACACGTACCGAACGGACTTGACCTCGGGGACGACGCTGTAGGCGGGCAGTTCCCAGTCCAGCACCAACTGCCCGGCCGCCGCGTCGTAGGCCGCTGCCACCTGACGTGGGAAATCCTCCGGCCACGCGGTCGACGCGTAGAGAGCGGCGGAGAAGTACTCGACCACGGCGTCGGGATCGCGGCGCCTCACTCCCTCGGTCAGCTCGACGATCCCGGCGTTGTGCCGCCGCACCTCGGCTCGTTGGGCATCGGCCCACTGCTGGTACTCCCGCTGGTACGACGCCAGCTGCTGCTGTCGCCGCGCCTCCGCCGCCTGCGCCGCGTGCCAGTCCCGCTCGAAGCGCGCCCGGGCTTCGGCCTGCGCCTGCGCTCGGCGGCCGGCGGTCCACCCGCCCTGCGCCTGGTACTGATCGGAGTTCGGCATGGGCACGGGCTGCGCCAGTGGGCCCGGAGCGAAGGGCTCGATCTCCTCACGGCGCGTGAGAGAGGAGGCCCTGAAGGCCGGAGCCCGACAGCCCGAGGCGAGAAGACCCCGCAGGGACTCGACCTGCGCGTCCAGTTCCTCGGTACGGCGTCGGGCCTCTGCCTGCCGGTACTCGCGGTGGCTCTGTGCGGCTCGCCGCTGCTGGGCCCGTGCTTGCTGGTCCTCCTGTCGCCGCCGTCGGGCTTCGGCCTCCGTCCGGCGCTGCTGCTGCCGCTGCGCCTCAGCCCAGACACCGACCAGACCGTTAGAGCGACGACTCATGTGTTGCGGGCCCTCCCCAAGGCGCTCTGGTTGTCCCCACAACCAGTTGTAACGGGACGACTCTATCCAGCGATGGCCGTCTCGCACATCCGCCCGGCAAGAGCCGCCGCTCAGCACGGCCCGGTGGCGTCGTGTCAGGCGCCCGCGTTCTCCTTGACGGTGATGCGGCCCTTGCGGATGGTCGCCACGCGTGGGGCCTTCTTCGCGATGGTGGAGTCGTGGGTGACCATGACGAACGTCAACCCGTGCTCCTTCCACATCCGTTCGAGCACGTCCATGATCTCGTCACGCATGGACTCGTCGAGGTTTCCGGTGGGTTCGTCGGCGAGCAGCACCTTCGGCTGCTTGACCAGGGCGCGGGCGATGGCGACGCGCTGCTGCTGGCCTCCGGACATCTCCGACGGCAGGTGTCCGAGCCGTTCGCCGAGCCCGACCGACTCCAGGGCCTCGGCTGCCCGTTCGCGCCGTGCGGCGGCCTTGATGCCGAGTGGGACGAGGGCGGTCTCGACGTTCTCCTGCGCGGTCAGGGTGGGGATCAGGTTGAAGGACTGGAAGACGAAGCCGATGCTCTCGCTGCGCACCCGGGTGAGCCGGGCCTCGGGCAGCCTCGCAAGGTCGGTGCCGTCGAGGACGACCTGGCCGGAGGTGGGCCGGTCCAGGCCGCCCAGCATCTGCAGCAGCGTCGACTTGCCGCCGCCGGTGGGGCCCTGGATGACCAGGCGGTCGCCGTCGCCGATGGTCAGGTCGACCTCGTCGAGGGCACGGACGACCTCCTTGCCCCGGGTGTAGTGCTTGGTGACGCCGGTGAGTTCGTACATGGGGGAAGCAGCTCCTGGGATGCGGGGAGAACGGGGGCCGGGGACCGGCCGGGTCGCGGCGGGGCGGCGCGCGCTACTCGACGCGCCGCAGGGCGTCCGCCGGACGCAGCCGGGAGGCCCGCCAGCCGCCGAACGCGCCGGCGATCAGGCCGCCGGCCACGGCGAGGCCGACCGCCAGGCCGATGGTGGTGAGGCTGACCGGCGCGGTGAGCGCGACCTCCAGGGACTTCGCGGCCTGCCGGCCGGGGCCGACGAGGCCCCCGCCGCCGGGGAAGCCCCCGCCGCCGCCGAAGGCACCCCCGCCGCCCGACCCGCCGAGCTGCGCCTGGAGCGTCGGGCTGATCGCGGTCACCGCGTACGCGCCCGCCAGGCCGAGCGCTATGCCGAAGACGCCGCCGACCAGGCCGTTGACGACGGCCTCGCCGACCACCTGCCGGGTCACCCGGCCGGACTTCCAGCCCAGCGCCTTGAGCGTGCCGAACTCGCGCACCCGCCGGGAGACGGCGGAGGAGGTGAGCAGGCCCGCGACCAGGAACGCGGCCACGAGCACCGCGATGGACAGCCACTTGCCGACGTTGGTGGCCAGGCTGGAGGCGGTGGACAGCGAGCCGGAGACGGTCTTGGCAAGGTCGGCAGAGGTGGTGACCGTGGTGCCCGAGACGTTCTTCTGGATGCCGCTCTTGACGGCGTCGATCTGCTGGGAGTCGGTCGCCTTGACGTAGATCGTGGTGACCTTGTCCTTGTTGTCGCTGAGGGTCTGCGCCTGCTTCAGCGGCATGTAGAGGTTGGCCGCCGCGTCCCCGCTGCTGGCGGTGGCGATGCCGATCACCTCGTACTTGACGCCCTTGACCGTGACGGTGCTCCCGACCTTGAGCTTCTTCTCCTTGGCGTACGCGGAGTCGGCGACGACGACCTTCGCGTCCGTCTCGGTGGTCTTGAAGGTACGACCGCCGGTGATCTCCGAGGAGGTCAGCGGGCCGAGCTCCGGCTTGGTGACGTCGGTGCCGAAGACGGTGTACTGGTTGACGTCGAAGTCGGCGCCGCCGCCCTCGACCTTGCCCTGCGGCTCGGAGCCCGACCCGCGGTGCATCTCGAAGCCCCCGCCGCCCTGCTTGAACTGACCGCGCGTGAACTGCCCGCTGACCTTCACCACGTTGAGGCTGAGCCCGCCGACCGCGGAGGAGACGCCCTGCTGGCCGGCGACCTTGTCGACCGTGGCGGCGGACAGGGTGGTGAAGCCCTGCACCATGACCCGGTCGGTGCTCTGGGTGTCCTTGGACCCGTTGTCCTTGGCGTCGAACCGGAAGCGGGGGCGCGCGGAGTCACCGGAGGGCGGTGTGGCCGCCTTGGTGACGGTCATGTCCGTGCCCAAGCCGTACAGCGACTGCAGGACCTTCTCCTGCGCCGCGCCCATGCCGTTGGACACGGAGTTGACCACGATGACCAGCGCGATGCCCAGCGCGAGGCCGGAGGCGACGACGAGGGCCGCCTTCCGGCGGCGGCGCAACTCGCGCCTCAGGTAGGTGAAGAACATGCGCCGACGGTAGAGGCGCAGCCTGATGAGGTCTTGAGGCCGTCCTGAGAGAACCATGAGAAGACCGGTGCCGCCCCGAGGGACGGCACCGGTCTTCACATCCGAGCGGTCGTCAGGAGGACGAACCGGCCTTCCACTGCGCCCAGCTCATGTTCCAGCCGTTGAGGCCGTTGTCCGGGGCGACGGTCTTGTCGCCGGTGTTCTGCACGACGACGACGTCACCGACGATCGAGTTGTTGAAGAACCACGCGCCCGGGGTGTTCGGGTCCTTCGCGCCCTTCGCGTCCTGCAGGCCCACACAGCCGTGGCTGGTGTTGACGCTGCCGAAGACGCCCGAGCCGCCCCAGTAGTTGCCGTGGATGAAGGTGCCCGAGTTGGTCAGGCGCATGGCGTGCGGCACGTCCTTGATGTCGTACTCGCCCTTGCCGTCGTCGTCGGTGAAGCCGACCGTCGCGCCGTTCATCCGCGTCTGCTGGAACTTCTCGGAGATCACCATCGCACCCTCGTACGTGGTGTGCTCCGGGGCGCCCGCGGAGATCGGGATGGTCTTGATGACCTTGCCGTCCCGCGTGACCTTCATCTGCTTGGTCTTGGCGTCGACGTAGGAGACCTGGTTGCGGCCGATGTGGAAGGTGACCGTCTTCTGCTGGACGCCGTAGACGCCCTGGGCACCCTCGACGCCGTCGAGGTCGAGCTTCAGCGTGACGGTGGAGTTCTCCTGCCAGTAGTTCTCGGGACGGCAGTCCATGCGCTGGACGCCGAACCAGTGACAGGCGACCTCCTGGCCGCTGGAGGAGGTGACCGTGATGCCCTTCTCGACGTCCGCCTTGTTGGTGATCGCCTTGTCGAAGTTGATGGACACGGGCATGCCGACGCCGACGGTGGTGCCGTCGTCCGGCGTGAAGGAGCCGATGAAGCTGTGCGCCGGGGCCACGGTGGTGAAGGAGCCGTTCTCGTGGGCGTCGCGGCCCTTGGCGTCCGTGGCGGTCGCGGCCACCTTGTAGGTGGTGGCGCGCTGGAGTTGGGCGCTGGGCTTCCAGCTCTTCTTGTCGGCCGATATCTGCCCCTCGACCGCCGTGCCGTCGGCCGTCGTCATGGTGACCTTCGTCAGTGTGCCCTTGGCCACGGTCACGGCAGCGGAGTTGTTGATCGAGGCGTTGTCGGACCCGTCCGCTGGTGTGATCTTGATCTGGGCCTCCGACGACTCCTGGGCCGCGGCCTTGTCGGCCTTGGCCTGCGAGGTGTCGCCGCCCCCGTCGGCCTTGTCGCCGTTGCCGGAACAGGCCGTGAGCACCAGTACACCGCCGAGCAGTGCGGACGCGGCCGTCAGGCGCTTGCGCCGCTTACTGTTCGTCATCACACGCTTCTCCATCGTTGGCGAGTCCCAAACCCCTCGAGTCCCCCGTCGCGAGTCCTCAACGCTACGACCGTTTCGTCCCATTTCCCACGTTGTGGAGATGTGGGACTCGCCACGACCGTCGTAACGGACGGTGCGCGGCCCGACCTGCGCGTTGCGTGAGACGACGAAACCCCGGACGCCGGTTGCGGCCGGGGTCCTCGATGTGACGCGGGCGACGTCAACCGGAGTGCCCGGCGCCGCCCGCCTCCTCGTCGTCCCCGATTTCCTCGTCTTCCTGGTCTTCCTGATCGCCATCATCCTCGCCGAACTCCCAGTCAGGCGAATCCGGGTCGTACGCGATGCGCTCGCTCGACCAGGAGGCCTGCTGGAGTTCCACCCCCGGCACCTCGCCGACCAGTACGAACGGATCGACCAGGTACGAGAGGGCCTCGGCGGTGTCTTCCGTCACAGCCCCCTCGGCGTGTGCCCGTTCCGCGGGGTCCAACTCGCCTTCCTCGGCGTGCTCGGCGATCCGGCTGCGGGCCGCCCCGACGACGACGTCGTCGTCCTCGATCTCGACGACGAGCTCGACCGTGAGGCGGACAAAACGTGAAGTTGCTGGAGTGCTCATGGTCGGAGCGTACGACTCAAACCTCCCGTGACTTTCCCGTGACCCGCGACGTTCACTAACATCGCCCCACACGGCCAATTCACCAGCGCCACAAGGGGATCGATATTCCGTGTCAACCGCTCGCCGAACGTTGCTGACCGCCACCGCCGCGGGCACCCTCCTGGGCGCCCTGTGGTTCGTCCCGTCCGCGGACGCCTCGGTGGGCACTCCGGCGAGAGGGGCGGACCCGGCGGCGCCGACAGCCCAGGTCACGGAGCAGGGACGGCCCGCCGCGGCGGCTCAGACGTCCGGCGCCCAGGAGGACGCCTCCGCCGGGAGCGGGACCGAACTCGCCGACACCGGAAGCATCGACACCACGCCCTACGTCGTCGGCGGCACCGCGCTGCTCATACTGGGCGCCGGTTTCGTGGTCTACTCCGTGCGCCGCGAACGCCTCGGCTTCTGAACCCGTCCGCCGGTCCTACGACTTGGGACCCGGCCCGCCGTCCTACAGCAGCGGTCCCGTGACGGTCTCGGCCGCCGCGAGGAGCCGGCCGTCCCGCACGAAGGCGTCCGCGGCGGCGAGGTCGGGCGCGAGGAAGCGGTCCGGACCCGGTCCCCCCACCCCCGCCTCGCGGGCGGCGTCGATGACCGCCCGGCTCGCCGGGGCCGGGGTCAGGCCCTCGCGCAGTTCCACGGCGCGGGAGGCGGCGTACAGCTCGATCGCGATGATCCGGGTCAGGTTGCCGACGACCGTCCGCAGCTTGCGCGCCGCCGACCAGCCCATGGAGACGTGGTCCTCCTGCATGGCGGAGGACGGGATCGAGTCGGCGGACGCCGGTACGGCGAGCCGCTTCATCTCGCTGACCAGCGCGGCCTGCGTGTACTGGGCGATCATCAGGCCCGAGTCGACGCCCGCGTCGTCGGCGAGGAACGGCGGCAGGCCGTGGCTGCGGTTCTTGTCGAGCAGCCGGTCGGTGCGGCGCTCGGCGATCGAGCCGAGGTCGGCGGCGGCGATGGCGAGGAAGTCCAGCACGTAGGCGACCGGGGCGCCGTGGAAGTTGCCGTTGGACTCGACCCGTCCGTCGGGCAGGACGACCGGGTTGTCGACAGCGGAGGCGAGTTCGCGCTCGGCGACCAGGCGGGCGTGCGCGAGGGTGTCCCGGCCGGCGCCGGCGACCTGCGGGGCGCAGCGCACGGAGTAGGCGTCCTGCACGCGAGGAGCGTCGTCCTGGTGATGCCCGGTGAGGCCGGAACCCTTGAGCACGGCCGCCATGTTGGCGGCGGAGGCGCCCTGTCCCGGGTGCGGGCGGACGGCATGCAGTTCGGGGGCGAGGACCTTGTCCGTGCCGAGCAGCGCCTCCAGGCTGAGGGCGGCGGTGATGTCGGCGGACTTGTACAGGGCGTCGAGGTCGGCGAGCGCCATGATCAGCATGCCGAGCATGCCGTCGGTGCCGTTGAGGAGGGCCAGGCCCTCCTTCTCGCGCAGCTCGACGGGGCGGATGCCGTGCTCGGCGAGCAGTTCGGCGGCGGGACGGACGACCCCGTCGGGGCCCTCCGCGTCGCCCTCTCCCATGAGGGTGAGGGCGCAGTGGGACAGCGGGGCGAGGTCGCCGGAGCAGCCGAGGGAGCCGTACTCGTGCACGACCGGGGTGATGCCGGCGTTGAGCACGTCGGCCATGGTCTGCGCGACCTCGGGGCGCACGCCGGTGTGCCCGGAGCACACGGTCTTCAGCCGCAGGAACATCAGCGCGCGCACGACCTCGCGCTCGACCCTCGGGCCCATGCCGGCGGCGTGCGAGCGGACGATGTTGCGCTGGAGCTGGGCGCGCAGTTCCGGGCTGATGTGCCGGGTCGCCAGGGCTCCGAAGCCGGTGCTGACGCCGTAGACGGGCTCGGGCTTGGCCGCCAGCGCGTCCACGATCTCCCGGGCCGCCGCGAGGGCCGCCACCGCCTCGTCGGAGAGCTCGACGCGGGCGCCGCCGCGCGCCACGGCGAGAACGTCGGACGCGGTGACCCCCGACGTCCCCACCACCACAGTATGCATATCCATATTCAGGAGCGTACGCAGTGAATGCGGCGATGTCACTAGTGGATGCCGGGAGTGACTCTTACAAGGCGCGGCCGCGATCCCCGGCGCCGCTCAGGGCCTGCGGCCCCGGAAGCGGCGCCGCTCCGCCGGTGCCTGAGCGGCGGGCGGGGGCGCGTCGGCGAGGTGGACGACCGGGTCCTGCGGGCCCTCCCGGCCGGCCAGCACGGGCCGATCGGCGCGCAGCGCCTTCGCCCGGTACTGGGCGGCGTCGGCGAGCCGGAACAGCCGCCTCGCCGACGGTACGGGCCCGATCGCGTTCTCGGTCGAGGCCACCCCGCAGGCGGCTCCCTGCCCCAGCTCCAGCTCGGCCGCGCGCCGGCACAGCTCGTCGGCCGCCTTGACCACCTCGTCGACCGAGGGCCCCACCGCGACCAGGCAGAACTCGTCGCCGCCGAGCCGCGCCACGAGGGCGCCCGGCACCATCGCACCGCACAGCGACAGCACGGAGCCGAACCGTTCGAGGAGCCGGTCGCCGACGGCGTGGCCGAGGGTGTCGTTGACCTGCTTGAGCCCGTTGAGGTCGCAGACGACGAGGCTGACGGCGACCCCGTCCGCGCGGTGCCGCTCGATCGCCTCGTCGAGCATCACGTCGACCGCACGGCGGTTGGCGAGCCCGGTCAGCGCGTCCGTGAACGCCAGCCTGCGGACCTCCTCCAGCCGCTCGCTCTGGGCCAGCCCGGCGGCGACCACGGCGGCCAGCACGGTGGCGAAGTCGGCGTCGGACCGGGCGAAGAGGGGGAGGCCGACCGGACGGGCCACGTAGAGCTCGCCCCAGGCGCGTCCGTGCTGCACGATCGGCGCGACCACGCAGCAGCCGCGCCCGCGCCGGCGCAGCGCCGCGACCCGCTGGTGGCGGTAGCCGGGGTGCCCCTCGGCCGCGCCCTCGGCGGTCTCCACCCAGGCGTCGGGTTCACCTCCCGAGGCCCACCGCTCGTGCAGGAACTCGGTGATCTCCGGGAACTGGTGCACCGGGTAGGCCTCGCGCTCCGGGAACTCCTCCTCTCCCGGTGCCCGGTCCCCCACGTTCACCAGGACCCGCAGCCGGCCGCGCTCGCGCTCCCACACCGAGAGCGCGGCGAAGTTCCCCTCCAGCGCCCGGCACGCGCCGAGCGCCGCCGCCCGCCACGACTCGCGCGAGGTCTGCGCCGCGGCCATCCCCTGCGCCAACGCCACGACGGCCGCCAGCCGCCTGTTCTCGCCCATCACCCCAGGCTAGGGATGTTTCGGACGAATCGAGACATTGCCCCACGAGAAAGCGCGCCGCGGCCGCCGCTACTCTCCCGGCCAGCGCGGGGCGCGCTTCTCGTTGAAGGCCGCCACTCCCTCCGCGCGGTCCGCGGAGAAGGCGACCGAGCGCCAGGCCGCGTCCTCGACCTCCAGGCCGGTCCGCAGGTCGAGGCCGTGCCCGAGGCGCAGTGCCCGCTTGGCGGCACGCAGCCCCACCGGCGAGTTCGCCGCCATCCGGGAGGCCAGCTCGAGCGCCTCCTCGCGGTCCCGGCCCTCGTCCACCAGACAGTCCACGAGGCCCAGCTCGGCCGCCTCCGGCGCCTCCAGCCGACGCGCCGTGAAGATCAGCTCGGCCGCCCGCGCGGCCCCCACCCGCCGGGGCAGCAGCTGCGTACCGCCGCCGCCGGGGATCACCCCCACGGACACCTCGGGCAGCCCCACCACGGCCGTACGGTCGGCCACGATCACGTCGCAGGACAGGGCCAGCTCGAAGCCGCCGCCGAGCGCGAACCCGTGCACCGCGGCGATCGTCGGCAGGGGCAGTTCCAGGACGCCGGTGTACGCCGCGCGCGCGACCGGGCGCTGGCGCATCAGGTCGGCGTCGCTGAAGGAGTTGCGCTCCTTCAGGTCGGCCCCGACGCAGAACGCCCGCTCGTGCGAGGAGGTCAGAACGACCACGCGCGCGTCCCGGTCGGCGGCGAGCGCCGCACACGCCGCGGCGATCGACCGGGCCATGTCCGTGGACACGGCGTTCATCGCCTTCGGCCGGTCCAGGACGAGCTCCGCGACGTACCCGTGCCGCCGCACCAGCACGAACTCGCCGAACCGCTCCTCGCTCATGACACCCTCCTGGTTAACGCGGGTTAACAAGAACCAGCCCCGATCATCGCAGCCGGGCGCGCACAGGGAAAGGGCGAATGGAACACCGACACGGCCCCGTTGTCGAGACCCGGCCCCCCGTTCGAGTGACATCCCCACCCAACTCCCGCCGAACCCGCAGGAGAACGCATAACGTGCGTCCGCCATGGCGCATCGGGGGGCGCGAGCGCATCGGGGAGGACGGCGATGACGACGCACACGGCCAGAGCCCGGCAACACGACGACCGCGGCGGGCGCGACGGGCGCGACGGGCGCGACGGGCGCGACGGGCGCGACGGGCGCGACGGGCGCGACGGGCGCGACGGGCGCGACGGCAAGGATGACCACGACGGCAAGGACGGCGATACGGGCATAGGCGCCGATGCCACGGCGGAGGAGACCGCCGGTGCACGGACGCCGCTCCGGGGCCCCGGTGCCCGCGGACGGCACCGCAGGCACCGGCCCCGCAAGGCTCTGCTGGCCGCCGGAGGGCTCGCGGTGGCGGCCGGGGTGCTCAGCCTCGTACGGCTGGCGCCCGAGTCCGGGCTGGGCGGTCCGGGCACCGTGGAGGCCGAGTCCCACGCGGCCCCGGGGCACGGCTCCGGCGGCTCCGCCGGAACCCCCGTCGACGCCTCCACCACGGCCGGGGCCCCTCCGGCGGCCGCGACGACCGCGCCCTCGGCGACCGTCGCCCTGGGCGGGGTGAGCGCCGCACCGGACCCGGACTCGGACTCAGCGCCGACGGAGTCCCCGTCGGCGGCGGCCGCCGCGGAGCCCTCGGCGCTCCCCGGGACCACGACCGTTCCCACGGCGCTCCCCGCGGACACGGACCCGCCGGAGCAGCCGGACCCGGACCCCACCGACGCGCCCCTGCCGCCCGCCCCCACGTACCCGGCGCCACGGCCCACACCGACCCCGAGCCGGAGTACGCCGCCCCCTGCCCCGCCCTCCGGCGGGGGTGGCCTGTGCCTGCCGATCATCGGGCTGTGCGTGGGCATCGAGGCCGGTCCCACCCGCTGACCCGGGCGCCGGCCCACCTGCCGGTCCCACTCGCTGACCCTCTGGTCCGGGCGCCGATCCGCCTGCCGGTCCCCCCTCTGACCCGGGCGCCGGTCCGCCCGCCCGCCGCTGATCCGGGCGCCGGCCCGGGCCGCGACCGCCGTGCCGCGGCCCCCGGTCACGCGGCCTCCGGTTACGCGGTCCCGTCGTTCCGCCGGGCGAGCAGCCAGGGTTCGACCACGCCCAGGCCGCGCACCGGGCGCTGCCACATCGGCTGGAGGGCGAACCGGTACACCGGCGGCTCCTCGCCCTCCTTCTCCGCGGCCGCGGCGGCCTCGGCCGCCTCCGCCTCGGACGCCGGGGCGTCGCCGGTGCGGATCAGCTCCTCGGCGAAGGCGCTGTCCACCAGGACCCCGTCACGCGGGGCTATCGAGGTGAGCCGGGAGGCGAGGTTGACGGTGGTGCCGAAGACATCGCCCATACGAGTGGTCACCGTGCCGAACGCCATGCCCACCCGCAGCTCCGGCATCGTCTCGTCGTGCGCCATCGTCTCGACCAGCCGCAGCGCGATGTCCGCCGCCGTACCGGCGTCGTCGGCGGCGTACAGCACCTCGTCGCCGAGCGTCTTGATGAGCCGGCCGCCGCGCGCGGCCACGAGGTCGGCCGAGGTCGTCTCGAACGCCTCGACCAGCTCGCCGAGCTCCTCCTCCTCCATCCGGCGGGTCAGCCGGGTGAACCCGACGAGGTCCGCGAAGCCCACGGCCAGCCGCCGGTCGACCATCTCCTCGTCGTCGGCGGCCTGCACGACCCGGCCGGCCGAGGCGGCGAGCTGGCGACGCCAGACGTAGACCAGGAACTCCTCCAGCTCCGGCAGCAGCAGCTCGACGATCGGGTACGTCACCTCGGTGCGGGTCATGCCGGGCTCGGGCGGCTCGGTCAGGCCCTCCAGGAAGGAGTCCATCTGCCATTCGGCCAGACGGGCGGTGGTCTGCCCGGTGGACCGGGCCACCTGTACGGCCATGGCCTCGCTGAGCAGGCCTGCCTCGACCAGACCGGCGAGCCGCCGCAGGGCCAGCACGTCGGCCTCCGTGAGCGCCTTGGCCTGCCCTATGTCGGCGAAGCCCATGGCCCGCCAGAAGCGGGACGCCAGCTCCATGGAGACACCGGCGCTGCGAGCCGCCTGGAACGGGGTGTAGCGCCGCTCCGCGCCCAGGATGAGCTGTTCGAGACGCAGCGCGAGAGGGTGTTCGCCGGAGTCGGCGGCCTCAGGGTCCTTCTGCTCGTGCGAGGACGAGAATGGCGGAGGCTCGTCCCGGCCGTCCGCGTCCGCGCCGGAGCCCGTGTCGTCGACGGTCACGCCTGCTGCCCTTCCGATCTGCCACGGTCAGGTACGACCGGCCTCAACTCTACGGCAGGTGTGCGCCAGCTCACTCCGCAAGGTTGCGCCGGGAGTGGAGCTGACCGGCGCTGTTCCGGCGCCGGCTCCGGCGCCGGCGGCACCACGACCGGCGTGCCCCGTGGCCGCGCACGATCACGCCCCGCCCCGGACGCCGGGCCCCCGGGCCCCTAGCCCCGGACAGGGACGTCGGACCCGGTCCCCCCGCGGGGAGGTTCACGCCGGGCGCAGGTGCACGATGTCGCCCGCTCCGACCGGCTCCTGCACTCCCGCCTCCGTGGCGATGACCAGACGGCCGTCGCCGTCCACCGCGACCGCCTCCCCCACCAGAGACCGGTCGCCCGGCAGTTCCGCCCGGACCGCCCGCCCGAGCGTCGCGCAGCCCGCCGCGTACGTCTCCTGGAGACCGCTCGCGGCCGCATCGCCTCCCGCCGCCCGCCATCGGCCGTACCAGTCCTCCAGGGACCGCAGGACCGCCCGCAGCAGCGGGTCGCGGTCGGTGCTCACGGCTCCGGCGAGCGCGAGGGAACCGGCCTGCGGGACGGGGAGCTCGTCCTGCCGCAGCGAGACGTTGATGCCGATGCCGACGACCACCGCGTCCTCGCCGGCCCGCTCGGCCAGGATGCCGCCGGCCTTGCGCTCCTCGCCGCCGACCGTCACCAGCAGGTCGTTCGGCCACTTCAGCGCCGTGTCGACCCCGGCGGCCCGGGACAGGCCCGTGGCCACCGCGACCCCGGTGAGCAGCGGCAGCCAGCCCCAGCGGGCCACCGGCACCTCGCTGGGCCTCAGCAGCACCGAGAAGAACAACCCGGAGCGGGGCGGGGCCGTCCACCGGCGGTCCAGGCGGCCCCGGGCTGAGGTCTGCTCCTCGGCGACCAGGACGGCCCCCTCGGCCACCCTTCCCTCGGCGGCCCGGGCCACCAGGTCCGTGTTCGTGGAGCCGGTGCTCTGCACCACGTCCACCTCGGACCACAGCCCGCCCGCCCGCACCAGGCCGCGCCGCAGGGCCCCGGCGTTCAGGGGCGGGCGGTCCAGGTCGGACCAGCGGCTGCCGTGCGGCACGGGGTCGGGGGTGTCGTCTGCTGCATCTCGGGGCGTCATGCAAGCCACCCTAGGTGTGGGAAACGCCGCACTGCCGAACGGCGAACCCCCTACTACGCTACGGATGAGTAACCGTCCCCCCTTCTGAGCAGGCAGGGAGCCGCGATCGCGATGTCCGAGCCGGAAGAGCGCCAAGAGATCGACATTCACACGACCGCGGGCAAGATCGCGGATCTTCAGCGCCGCGTCCTGGCAGCGACGCACGCCGGCTCCGAGCGCGCCGTGGAGAAGCAGCACGCCAAGGGGAAGCTGACGGCCCGCGAGCGGATCGAACTGCTGCTCGACGAGGGGTCGTTCGTGGAGCTGGACGAGTTCGCCCGGCACCGTTCCACCAACTTCGGCCTGGAGCAGAACCGCCCGTACGGGGACGGCGTCGTCACCGGCTACGGCATGGTCGACGGCCGCCCGGTCGCGGTGTTCTCGCAGGACTTCACCGTCTTCGGCGGAGCGCTCGGCGAGGTCTACGGGCAGAAGATCGTCAAGGTGATGGACTTCGCCCTGAAGACCGGCTGCCCGGTGATCGGGATCAACGACTCGGGCGGCGCCCGGATCCAGGAGGGGGTCGCCTCCCTCGGCGCGTACGGGGAGATCTTCCGCCGCAACACCCATGCCTCCGGGGTGATCCCGCAGATCAGCCTGGTCGTGGGCCCATGCGCGGGCGGCGCGGTCTACTCGCCGGCGATCACCGACTTCACGATCATGGTCGACCAGACCTCGCACATGTTCATCACCGGCCCGGACGTCATCAAGACGGTCACCGGCGAGGACGTCGGCTTCGAGGAGCTGGGCGGCGCCCGGACCCACAACACCGCCTCCGGCGTGGCCCACCACATGGCCGGGGACGAGAAGGACGCGATCGAGTACGTCAAGCAGCTGCTGTCGTACCTGCCGTCGAACAACCTCTCCGAGCCTCCGGTCTTCCCCGAGGAGGCCGACGTGGCCATCTCGGCGGAGGACCTGGAACTGGACGCGGTCGTCCCGGACAGCGCGAACCACCCGTACGACATGCACACGGTGATCGAGCACGTCCTGGACGACGCCGAGTTCCTCGAGACCCAGCCGCTGTTCGCGCCGAACATCCTCACCGGGTTCGGGCGGGTGGAGGGCCATCCGGTCGGCATCGTCGCCAACCAGCCGATGCAGTTCGCCGGCTGCCTGGACATCGACGCCTCCGAGAAGGCCGCCCGCTTCGTACGGACCTGCGACGCCTTCAACGTGCCCGTGCTCACCTTCGTGGACGTGCCCGGCTTCCTCCCGGGCGTCGACCAGGAGCACACCGGCATCATCCGCCGCGGCGCCAAGCTGATCTTCGCCTACGCCGAGGCGACGGTGCCGCTGATCACGGTGATCACCCGCAAGGCCTTCGGCGGCGCCTACGACGTCATGGGCTCCAAGCACCTGGGCGCCGACCTCAACCTGGCCTGGCCGACCGCCCAGATCGCCGTCATGGGCGCCCAGGGGGCGGTCAACATCCTGCACCGCCGCACGATCGCCGAGGCCGAGGCCGCGGGGGACGCCGAGGCGACCCGCGCCCGGCTGATCCAGGAGTACGAGGACGCCCTCCTCAACCCCTACGTCGCGGCCGAACGCGGTTACATCGACGCGGTGATCAAGCCGTCGGACACCCGTTCCCACCTGGTGCGCGGCCTGCGTCAGCTGCGCACCAAGCGGGAATCCCTGCCTCCGAAGAAGCACGGCAACATCCCCCTGTAAGGAGCCGCTGTGATCAAGGTCGTACGAGGCAATCCCACCCCGGAGGAGCTCGCCGCCGCCCTGGCGGTGGTCCGGGCGCGCGCCGCGGCGGCTGCCGACACGCCGTCCGGCGCGCACGCCCCCCGAGACTCCTGGTCCGACCCGTCCCGCCTCGCCGCCCACCGCGTCCCCCAGCCGAGCCCGACGGCCTGGGCCCGCACCTACTGGCCAGGCTGAGCCCTGGCCCGGGTGCGCCCACCCACCCGTCTCGGCACGCCAAGAGGTAACCACCCCTGGGGCTCCGCCCCAGGCACTTCACCCACCCGCCCACCCGACTCGGTAAGCCTGAAGGCAACCGTCCCCTGGGGCTCCGCCCCAGACCCCGACGGGGCTCCACCCTCGCACCCCGTGCGGGGCTCCCCCGGGCACTTCGCCGCCCGCGCCCGGCCGACCCGGTCGGGCACGGGCGGCCACCCCTGGGGCTCCGCCCCAGACCCCGGCGGGGCTCCGCCCCTGCACCCCGGCTGGGGTGCGCCCCTGAGCCTCCGGATGGGTCTGCGCCTGTGTACCCCGCCCGGGTCCCGGCGCCTCCCCTGCGTGCCCCCGCAGGCCCGACGCCGCCCGCGCACTCCCCTCAAGCCCCGGCACCTCCCCCGCACGCTCCCCCGAGGCCCGGCGCCTCCCCGCGCGCTCCGGCACAGTTCCGCCCCGGTGCTTGCCTCCGCCCGTCGGTCGTCGGTCTGTCCGGGTGGGGCCGCGGGTGGCGGACCTAAGTTGAGTACGCGTACTCAGGCGTGCGGTGTCGTCCGGGTCGCAGGATCGGGGGATGCTGTGGTCCGATCCCGAGAACGAGCCGCCGAAGGAACTGCGTGACATGCAGAACATGTTGCGGCGGCTGGGCGTTCTCATGGCCCTGGCCATGGTGCTGGCGATGTTCGTGATCGGCTTGAGGTGAGCCGGAGGAAGCGCCGCCGATACGCTGACCGTATGACAGACCAGCCGCGCCGCCGACTCGTGCTCGCCTCCCAGTCCCCCGCCCGGCTCGGGCTGCTCCGGCAGGCCGGGCTCGACCCGGAGGTCGTCGTGAGCGGCGTCGACGAGGACGCGGTCACCGCGCCCACCCCCGCCGAACTGGCGCTCGCGCTCGCCGAGGCGAAGGCCTCCGTGGTGGCGGCCCGCCCGGAGCTCCGGGGCGCGCTGGTGATCGGCTGCGACTCGGTGCTCGACCTGGACGGCCAGGCCCTGGGCAAGCCCGCCGACGCCGAGGAGGCCACCGCCCGCTGGAAGGCGATGCGCGGCCGGGCCGGCACCCTCCAGACCGGGCACTGCGTCTGGGACACGGAGAGCGGGCGGCACGCCTCGGCGACCGCCTCCACCGTGGTCCGCTTCGGCGAGCCGACGGACGAGGAGATCGCCGCCTACGTCGCCTCGGGCGAGCCCCTGTACGTGGCCGGCGCCTTCACCCTGGACGGCCGTTCGGCACCCTTCATCGACGGCATCGACGGCGACCACGGCAACGTCATCGGCATCAGCCTGCCCCTGGTCCGCCGCCTGCTGGCCGAACTCGGCGTGGGCATCACGGAGTTGTGGGCGCCGGCGGAAGGCTGATCAGGGTCTGCGGGCCTCGGCCGGAGGAGCCGGAGGAGTGAGGGGCGCCAGGGGGCCGATCGCCTCCACCCCGAGGCCGGTCCCGCCCCCGCCCCCGCCGTCGCCGTCAGGCCCGCCTTCGCTCCCGCCCCCGCCGTCGCCCCTGCCCTCGCTCCCGCCTTCGCCCCGGTGATCCGGATCGCCTGCGGACCAGGGGACCGGTTCGGTCCCGGAGCCGCCCGCGTCCCGGGGGCCGCCCGGCACGGCGCCGGCCGGCCCCTCCTCGGCGTCGTACGTCATCAGCAGCAACACGATGAGCCCGAGCACCAGCACCATGCACAGGAACGCCCGCCAGCCCACCAGCCCCCAGGCGAACGCGCCCAGCAGCCCGTGCACCACGGCCGCGCTGACCAGCAGGACGCGCCCGAACCCGGCCGGCCGGCGGCCCCGCACCGCCACCAGCAGCGCGACCAACCCGCACAGGGCGAAGTAGAGGCCGAAGACCAGACCACCGACCCTCGACGAGTTCGACATCACGTTCGGATCCAGGCCCGCCAGGGACATCCTCTGCCGGTGCACGACCTCGCCGAGGAACCAGTTCAGCGCCGCCACGCCGAACGCCTCGGCGAAGAGCACGAGCGCCACCACCCACGCCACCGGTCTGCGCACCACCGGTTCCACCCACTTCCGAGTGCTGCTCCGCTCGGGAGCTCTACTGTTACCGCGAGTACTGTCGAGACATCGCGAACGCTACTAACGGGTAAACGGGGGGACAAGGGTTCTGCCGTCGGCAAAGAATCGTTGGGCCATTCGTAGGGACTCCACAAAGAAACGAAGTGCGTCGCAGCACGCCCTCACAGAGACCTTGACCACATGAGAGGGCTAGGGTTTTCCGGAGGAGTCCTGCGTAGAGCGATGCGACAAGGGATTTCGCAGGTCGAGCGCGCCTCGAATCACGCTCCGTGTGGGCAAGCTCACCATCGGGGACGGGTCGATGCGCCGTGTCGGCAGTCCCTAAACTCGGCTTGTTTCAAGGAGGGAGCCTCAATCGTGCGCAAGGTGCTCATCGCCAACCGTGGCGAAATCGCTGTCCGCGTTGCCCGGGCCTGCCGGGACGCCGGGATCGCGAGCGTGGCCGTCTACGCCGACCCGGACCGGGACGCTCTGCATGTCCGCGCCGCGGATGAGGCGTTCGCCCTGGGCGGTGACACCCCGGCCACCAGTTACCTGGACATCGACAAGGTGCTGAAGGCCGCGAAGGAGTCCGGTGCGGACGCGATCCACCCCGGCTACGGCTTCCTCTCGGAGAACGCCGACTTCGCCCAGGCCGTGCTGGACGCCGACCTGATCTGGATCGGCCCGCCGCCGCAGGCCATCCGCGACCTCGGTGACAAGGTCGCCGCCCGGCACATCGCCCAGCGCGCCGGCGCGCCCCTGGTGGCCGGCACCCCCGACCCCGTCTCCGGCGCCGAGGAGGTCGTGGCCTTCGCCGAGGAGAACGGCCTGCCGATCGCCATCAAGGCCGCCTTCGGCGGCGGCGGACGCGGCCTGAAGGTCGCCCGCACCCTGGACGAGGTCCCCGAGCTGTACGAGTCGGCGGTGCGCGAGGCCGTGGCCGCCTTCGGCCGCGGCGAGTGCTTCGTCGAGCGCTACCTGGACCGGCCCCGGCACGTGGAGACCCAGTGCCTGGCCGACCAGCACGGCAACGTGGTCGTCGTCTCCACCCGTGACTGCTCCCTCCAGCGCCGCCACCAGAAGCTGGTCGAGGAGGCCCCGGCGCCGTTCCTGTCCGACGAGCAGGTCGCCGAGCTGTACCGCGCCTCCAAGGCGATCCTGAAGGAGGCCGGCTACGTCGGCGCCGGCACCTGCGAGTTCCTGGTCGGCCAGGACGGCACGATCTCCTTCCTGGAGGTCAACACCCGGCTCCAGGTCGAGCACCCGGTCACCGAGGAGATCACCGGCTTCGACCTGGTGCGCGAGATGTTCCGCATCGCCGACGGCGAGGAACTGGGCTACGACGACCCGCCGCTGCGCGGCCACTCCTTCGAGTTCCGGATCAACGGCGAGGACCCGGGCCGGGGCTTCCTGCCCGCCCCCGGCACGGTGACGAACTTCGCCCCGCCCACCGGACCGGGCGTCCGCCTGGACGCGGGCGTGGAGTCCGGCAGCGTCATCGGTCCGGCGTGGGACTCCCTGCTGGCCAAGCTGATCGTGACCGGCCGCACCCGCAAGGAGGCCCTCCAGCGGGCCGCCCGCGCCCTGGCGGAGTTCCAGGTCGAGGGCATGGCCACCGCGATCCCCTTCCACCGCGCGGTGGTCACCGACCCGGCGTTCGCCCCCGAACTGACCGACTCCACCGACCCGTTCACGATCCACACCCGCTGGATCGAGACCGAGTTCGTCAACGAGATCAAGCCCTTCACCGCCACCGCCGACGCCGCCGAGGCGGACGAGGAGACGGGCCGCGAGACCGTCGTCGTCGAGGTCGGCGGCAAGCGCCTCGAGGTCTCCCTGCCCACCTCGCTGGGCATGTCCCTGGCCCGCACCGGCCTTGCCGCGGGCGCCAAGCCCAAGCGCCGCGCCGCGAAGAAGTCCGGCCCCCTCGCCTCCGGCGACACCCTCGCCTCCCCGATGCAGGGCACCATCGTCAAGGTCGCCGTCGAGGAGGGCCAGGAGGTCAAGGAGGGCGACCTGGTCGTCGTCCTGGAGGCCATGAAGATGGAACAGCCCCTCAACGCCCACCGCAGCGGCACCGTCAAGGGCCTGTCGGCCGACGTCGGCGCCTCCGTCACCTCCGGCGCCGTCATCTGCGAGATCAAGGACTGATCCCTCGGAACAGCCGCGGGAGCCCGGCGAGCCGCGAGAGCGGCCCGGCCGGGCTCCTCGCATTTCCCGAGGGCGTGCGAAGGCCTTCCCTGGACGCTTTCCGAGGGCGGCGCGAAACCCTCAGCGCCTCCGGAGGTCCGCCACCCGTGCGGCCGGGCGTTCCGTGCCGTTCGGCTGGTCCCCGGCCAGGGACGCCGGCCGGAGGTTCGCGCCCGGCGGCTGGGTGCGGCGAGGGCCGGGGAGCGGGACCTCACGGCGACGGTCGCGGGGCGGGGGCTGTTCCGCCGCCGGGCTTCCCGTCGCGCCGGCCACGGCGATCTGGACGCCCTGGTCGGCGAGGGCCTGGAGTTCGGTGGCCGCGCGGTCGTCGTGGGCCGGGGGCTCGTCCGTCACCAGGCGGGTGACGAGATCGGTCGGGACGGTCTGGAACATCGTGTCCGTACCGAGCTTGGAGTGGTCGGCGAGGACCACCACCTCCGCGGCGGCCTGCACCAGGGCACGGTCGACGGACGCCGACAGCATGTTGGAGGTGGACAGGCCCCGCTCGGCCGTCAGTCCGCTCCCCGACAGGAAGGCCTTGGACACCCGCAGCCCGTGCAGCGACTGCTCCGCCCCCGACCCGACGAGCGCGTAGTTGGAGCCGCGCAGCGTGCCTCCGGTCATCACGACCTCCACGCGGTTGGCGTGGGCCAACGCCTGGGCGACCAGCAGGGAGTTGGTGACGACGGTCAGGCCGGGCACCCGGGCGAGCCGGCGGGCCAGCTCCTGGGTGGTCGTCCCCGCGCCCACGACGATCGCCTCGCCCTCTTCGACGAGACCCGCGGCGAGGTCGGCGATGGCCGTCTTCTCCGCGGTCGCCAGATGCGACTTCTGCGGGAAGCCGGACTCCCGGGTGAACCCACCCGGGAGGACCGCACCGCCGTGGCGGCGATCGAGGAGTCCTTCGGCCTCCAGCGCCCGCACGTCCCGCCGTACGGTCACTTCGGAGGTCTGGACGACACGGGCGAGCTCACGGAGCGACACGGCACCGTTCGCTCGCACCATTTCGAGGATCAGTTGGCGACGTTCAGCAGCGAACACGAAACTGACAGTAACCCCAGCGACCGTCTGCTTTCAGCAGTTTGCGCCGAATAGCAGAAGTTGTTCGCAGGCCAGGGGGAGAAGTGGTATGGAGTTTGGTCCCCGCGCCTGCTCCCCCACGCCTGTACCGCCGGCATGGTTCGCGACTCCCCGTGACAGAAGGGGAGTTCGGAGCCGGGCGCCGGGACGCGCCTACGCCTCGCCGGTCGCCTTGCGCGTGTGCAACTGCCGTGCCACCTCGGCGATCGAACCCGACAGCGAGGGGTACACGGTGAACGCGTTCGCGATCTGCTCGACCGTCAGGTTGTTGTCGACGGCGATCGAGATGGGGTGGATCAGTTCCGAGGCGCGCGGGGCCACGACCACGCCGCCGACCACGATCCCCGTGCCCGGACGGCAGAAGATCTTGACGAAGCCGTCCCGGATGCCCTGCATCTTGGCGCGCGGGTTGCGCAGCAGCGGCAGCTTCACGCAGCGGGCGTCGATCTTGCCGGCGTCCACGTCGGCCTGCGAGTAGCCGACGGTGGCGATCTCGGGGTCGGTGAAGACGTTGGAGGAGACCGTCTTCAGGTTCAGCGGGGCCACCGCGTCGCCCAGGAAGTGGTACATCGCGATGCGCCCCTGCATCGCCGCCACCGACGCCAGGGCGAAGACCCCGGTCACGTCGCCGGCCGCGTACACGCCCGGAGCCGTCGTCCGCGACACCTTGTCGGTCCAGATGTGACCGGACTCGCGCAGTTTGACGCCGGCCTCCTCCAGGCCGAGCCCGGCGCTGTTGGGGATGGCGCCGACAGCCATCAGGCAGTGGCTGCCCGTGATGACCCGGCCGTCCGCCAGCGTCACCTCCACGCGGTCCCCGACCCGCTTGGCCGCGGCGGCCCGCGAGCGCGCCATGACGTTCATGCCGCGGCGCCGGAAGACGTCCTCCAGGACGGCGGCCGCGTCCGGGTCCTCACCCGGCAGCACACGGTCGCGGGAGGACACCAGCGTGACCTTCGAGCCGAGCGCCTGGTAGGCGCCGGCGAACTCGGCACCGGTGACACCGGAGCCGACCACGATGAGTTCCTCGGGCAGCTCGTCGAGGTCGTAGACCTGGGTCCAGTTGAGGATGCGCTCGCCGTCCGGCTGGGCGTCGGGCAGCTCGCGCGGGTGGCCGCCGGTCGCGATCAGCACGGCGTCCGCGGTGAGCCTCTCCTCGCTGCCGTCGGCCGCCCTGACGACGACCGTGCGCGACCCGTCGAGCGCCTGCATGCCCTCCAGCCGGCCGCGCCCGCGCACGACCCGGGCGCCGGCCCGCGTCACGGAGGCGGTGATGTCGTGGGACTGGGCGAGTGCCAGCCGCTTCACCCGGCGGTTGACCTTCCCCAGGTCGACACCCACCACCCGGCCGGCCTGCTCCGCCGGCAGCTCCGGGGCGGGACCGCCGTCGGCGTCGGTGTCGGCGACGGTGATGCCCAGTTCCTCGTACGACGAGTCGAAGGTGGTCATCACCTCGGCCGTAGCGATAAGGGTCTTCGACGGCACGCAGTCGGTCAGCACCGACGCTCCGCCCAGACCGTCGCAGTCGACGACGGTCACCTCCGCGCCGAGCTGCGCCGCCACCAGCGCCGCTTCGTAGCCGCCGGGTCCACCACCGATGATCACGATCCGAGTCACGTACTCCATTGTCCCGCACCGTTCAAGGTGCTACGGCCCCGGGGCACGGCACGGTGGTCTCACGTTGCCCCTGGGACACCTGAGGCGGGTGCGAGGCTGCCGTACGCTCGACCCATGTCGTTCTATGCCGCATACGCCGGCAATCTCGACGCGCGGCTGATGTCCCTGCGCGCCCCGCACTCGCCACTGCGCGCCACGGGCTGGCTGAACGGCTGGCGGCTGACCTTCGGCGGGGAGCAGATGGGCTGGGAGGGCGCGCTGGCGACCCTCGTCGAGGATCCGATCTCCCAGGTCTTCGTGGCCCTGTACGACATCGCCCCGATGGACGAGGAGGCCCTCGACCGCCGGGTCGGCGTGGGCCTGGACCTCTACCGGCGCGCACGCGTGCGCGTGCACACCCTGGACGGCGAGGAACCGGCCTGGGTCTACGTCCTCAACGCCTACGAGGGCGGCCTGCCCTCCGCCCGCTACCTCGGCGAGATCGCGGACGCGGCCGAGTCGGCGGGGGCGCCCCACGACTACGTGATGGAGCTGCGGAAGCGGCCGTGCTGAGCGGCGGCGCGGGGCTCCGGAAAGCCTGACCGGGACCGGAACCGACCCCTCCGGCACCCCTCTCGTCGGAAACGACAAGACAACGATCGCATTGCCGTGACCATAGGCATCTACGCGCGTAGGCGAATTCCGGCTACGCTCATCCGCGTGAACGCATCTCTTCTTCCGGACGACATCCAGGGCGATCCCCACGCCGCCGCCGACGCCGCCGCCGCGCGCCTGCGCGAACTCACGGGTGCCGAGTCCCACGACGTCGCCCTCGTGATGGGGTCCGGCTGGGCACCGGCCGTCGACGCCCTGGGCACCCCCGACGCCGAGTTCCCGGTCACCGAGCTGCCCGGATTCCCGCCGCCCGCGGTCGAGGGCCACGGCGGCAAGATCCGCTCGTACACCATCGGGGACAGACGCGCGCTGGTCTTCCTGGGGCGCACCCACTACTACGAGGGCCGGGGCGTGGCCGCCGTGGCCCACGGCGTACGCACCGCGGTCGCGGCCGGCTGCAAGACGATCGTGCTCACCAACGGCTGCGGCGGCCTGCGCGAGGGCATGCGCCCCGGCCAGCCGGTGCTGATCAGCGACCACCTCAACCTGACGGCCACCTCGCCGATCGTCGGCGCCAACTTCGTCGACCTCACCGACCTGTACTCCCCGCGCCTGCGCGCCCTGTGCAAGGAGGTCGACCCCACCCTCGAGGAAGGCGTCTACGCCCAGTTCCCCGGCCCGCACTACGAGACGCCGGCGGAGATCCGCATGGCCCGCACCATCGGCGCGGACCTGGTCGGCATGTCCACCGTCCTGGAGGCGATCGCCGCCCGCGAGGCGGGCGCGGAGGTCCTGGGCATCTCCCTGGTGACCAACCTCGCCGCGGGCATGACCGGCGAACCCCTCAACCACGAGGAGGTCCTCCAGGCGGGCCGCGACAGCGCCGCCCGCATGGGCTCGCTCCTGACCCAGGTGCTGGGCCGCCTGTAAAGCCCGGCTCCGGCGCCCGCGCGCCACGCCCGACGTCCGGCGGCGCCCTCGACGCGGGGCGGGCCGCCGGACGGCGGAAGGGGCCGACGGGTGCGCCGGTGGCCTGCCGCACACTTGGTCCCGTCCGGCGGAGACCACCCGGCGGTCTCCGTCCGGCGCGACCTCGACGGCCCCGACCTCGGGACTCCGGGCGGTACGCCCGAGCGCGCGGCGGCCCGAGGCGCCCACGGCCCCGCTCCCCCACCGCATCCCAGAGGCCCCGGCTCCGACCCGCCGGAGGCAGACGGCCCAGGCCGACAAACTCACGAGAGGCTGATCCCACGTGCACGACGACCTCATCGCACGGGCCAAGGCGTGGCTGGCCGAGGACCCCGACGCCGAGACCCGTGACGAACTCGCCCGGCTCCTCGAAACCGCGACCACCGAAAACACCGAGAACATCGAGGAGCTGGCCGCCCGCTTCGCCGGCACGCTCCAGTTCGGTACCGCCGGCCTGCGCGGCGAACTCGGCGCCGGCCCCATGCGCATGAACCGCTCCGTCGTCATCCGCGCCGCCGCCGGCCTCGCCGCGTACCTGAAGGCGAACGGGACCGCCCACGGGGACGAGAACGCCGGACTCGTCGTCATCGGCTACGACGCCCGGCACAAGTCCGCCGACTTCGCCCGGGACACCGCCGCCGTCATGACCGGCGCCGGACTGCGTGCCGCCGTGCTCCCCCGCCCCCTGCCCACCCCGGTCCTCGCCTTCGCCATCAGGCACCTGGGCGCGGTCGCCGGCGTGGAGGTCACCGCCAGCCACAACCCGCCCCGCGACAACGGCTACAAGGTCTACCTGGGCGACGGCTCCCAGATCGTGCCGCCGGCGGACGCCGGGATCGCCGCCGAGATCGACGCGATCACCACGCTCACCGCGGTGCCGCGCCCGGACTCCGGCTGGGAGGTCCTCGACGACTCCGTCCTGGAGGCCTACCTGGCCCGTACGGACGCGGTCCTCGCCCCCGGCTCGCCCCGCACGGCCCGCACCGTCTACACGGCGATGCACGGCGTCGGCAAGGACACCCTCCTCGCCGCGTTCGCCCGGGCCGGCTTCCCGGCCCCGACCCTGGTCGCCGAACAGGCCGAGCCGGACCCGGACTTCCCGACCGTCGCCTTCCCCAACCCGGAGGAGCCCGGCGCGATGGACCTGGCGTTCGCCGCGGCCCGCGCGAGCGACCCGGACCTGGTCATCGCCAACGACCCGGACGCCGACCGCTGCGCGGTGGCCGTCAGGCAGGGCGCCGACTGGCGCATGCTGCGCGGCGACGAGGTGGGCGCCCTGCTCGCCGCCCACCTGGTCTCCCGCGGCGTGACCGGCACCTTCGCGGAGTCGATCGTCTCCTCCTCCCTCCTCGGCCGCATCGCCCGCAAGGCGGGCCTGCGCCACGAGGAGACGCTCACCGGCTTCAAGTGGATCGCCCGCGCGGAGGGGCTGCGCTACGGCTACGAGGAGGCCCTGGGGTACTGCGTCGACCCCGACGGCGTACGCGACAAGGACGGCATCACCGCCGCGCTCCTGATCACCGAGCTGGCCTCCCGGCTCAAGGAGGAGGGCCGCACCCTGCTCGACCTGCTGGACGACCTCGCCGTCGAGCACGGCCTGCACGCCACCGACCAGCTCTCGGTCCGCGTCGAGGACCTCTCGCTGATCGCCGACGCGATGCGCCGCCTGCGCGAGCAGCCCCCGACCGCGCTCGCGGGCCTGCCCGTCACCCGTTCCGAGGACCTCACCCGGGGCACGGACCGGCTGCCCCCCACGGACGGCCTGCGCTACACCCTCGACGGCGCCCGCGTCATCGTCCGCCCCAGCGGCACGGAGCCCAAGCTGAAGTGCTACCTGGAGGTCGTGATCCCGGTCGGCGACCACGTCGGCCTCCCCGCGGCCCGCGCCGAGGCCGACGCCCTCCTGGCGTCGATCAAGCGGGACCTGTCGGCCGCGGCGGGCATCTGACCCGCGGCGCGGACGGGCATCCGCCCGCAGCGAAAAGGAACGGGTGTCCCTCCGACGGAGGGACACCCGTTCCGGCCCGTGCGGCCCGGCCCACGGACGCGCCGCCCGCACCACCGGGAGACGTCCCAGCCGTACCGACGTACCGATGTATCGGCGGGGGAGGTGCCGGTGGTGGCGTACCGACGTGCCGGCGAGAGAGGTACCGCCGTAGCGGCCTACCGCCGCGTGCGTCAGCCCAGCGCGATCAGGATCGCCAGCAGCACCGCGCCGGCCAGCGCCGGACCCACGATCTCGTACGCCCAGCGGACCGTCACCTCGCCCTGGGCCGTCTCGGCGTTCTCCCGGGTGTCCCGCAGCTCGCGCAGGTCGTCCATGAACTGGTCGCCGGCCACGCGGACGGGCCCGTCGCCGCCCGCGGCCTGCCCGCGGCCCGGCCCGCCGAACCCGAAGGCACCGCCGGCGCGCCCGCCCGCCCCCGCGGCCCGCTCGCCCCTGGCGGCGGCCCGCGCCTCCTGGCGGGCGGCCCGCTTGCGCCCCCGCAGCGAGACCGGCACGGCCCACAGCTGGTACTTGGTGCCGGACCGGTCCAGCACCTCGTTCGAGTAGCCGGAGCGCAGCCCGGCGACCTGGCCCCAGGGCAGCACGATCACGCGCAAGGGGTTGCGGACGCGCAGCCGATCACGGCTGACGTACACGGCGGGCCGCAGGGTGAAGGCCACCACGAGCGGCACCGCGAGGATCATCCCGGCCAGCGCCAGCCACGGCGTGCGGCCCTCCCCGACGACCATCGCGTCGATGCCCAGCCACCCGATGATGGCGAGCAGCAGGACACCGCCCGCGATGCCTGCGGACGACCGGTGGACCCGGTCCTCGTACTCGGGGGAGGCGGGCTGCGGCGCGGGGGGTTCGTGCTCGGGCGTCGTCATGGCCCCGATTCTGCCCGACGTGCGCGGGCGCCCTCATCCGCGGTGCCGGAGCACGGGATGGTCACCGCACGGTCACCGTCAGGGTCACAAGACGAGTCCCGGGGGTGTACAGCTGCTACGCGCGTAGATATGCTCGTCTGGTGACCATGCCCACCACTGCACCCCCTCTCGCTGACGTCACCGCGTCCGACAGCACACTGCGCCGCTTCCTGCACGGGCTGCCCGGCGTCGACGCGGTCGGCCTGGAGGCGCGCGCCGCCTCTCTCGGCACCCGTTCCATCAAGACCACCGCGAAGGCGTACGCGATCGACCTCGCCATCTCGATGGTCGACCTGACGACGCTGGAAGGCGCGGACACCCCGGGCAAGGTCCGGGCGCTCGGCGCCAAGGCGGTCCTCCCCGACCCGACGGACCGTACGGCCCCCGCCACGGCCGCGGTCTGCGTGTACCCCGACATGGTGGCCACCGCGAAGGAGGCCGTGGCCGGCTCGGCCGTGAAGGTCGCCTCGGTCGCCACCGCCTTCCCGGCCGGCCGGGCGTCGCTGGGCGTCAAGCTGGCGGACGTGCGCGAGGCGGTCACCGCGGGCGCCGACGAGATCGACATGGTCATCGACCGCGGAGCGTTCCTCGCGGGCAAGTACCTGAAGGTGTACGACGAGATCGTCGCGGTCAAGGAGGCCTGCGGGACCTCCGCGCGCCTGAAGGTCATCTTCGAGACCGGCGAGCTGTCGACGTACGACAACATCCGCCGCGCGAGCTGGCTCGGCATGCTGGCGGGCGCCGACTTCATCAAGACCTCCACCGGCAAGGTCGCCGTCAACGCCACCCCGGCCAACACGCTGCTCATGCTGGAGGCCGTCCGTGACTTCCGGGCGCAGACCGGCGTGCAGGTCGGCGTGAAGCCGGCCGGCGGCATCCGCACCTCCAAGGACGCGATCAAGTTCCTCGTCCTGGTCAACGAGACCGCCGGCGGTGACTGGCTGGACAACCACTGGTTCCGCTTCGGCGCCTCCTCGCTCCTGAACGACCTGCTGATGCAGCGTCAGAAGCTGGCCACCGGCCGCTACTCCGGCCCCGACTACGTGACGGTGGACTGAGAACCCCATGGACATGGAAAACGTGCCTTCCCCCTTCGCATACGCACCGGCGCCCGAGTCCCGCTCGATCGTCGACATCGCGCCGTCCTACGGCCTGTTCATCGACGGCGAGTTCGCCGACGCGGCCGACGGCCGGGTCTTCAAGACGGTCAGCCCCTCCACCGAGGAGGTGCTCTCCGAGGTCGCCCAGGCCGGCGAGGCCGACATCGACCGCGCGGTGAAGGCCGCCCGCAAGGCCTTCGGGACGTGGTCGGCGCTGCCCGGCTCCGAGCGTGCCAAGTACCTCTTCCGCATCGCCCGCATCGTCCAGGAGCGCAGCCGTGAGCTGGCGGTCCTGGAGACGCTGGACAACGGCAAGCCGATCAGGGAGACCCGCGACGCCGACCTGCCCCTGGTCGCCGCGCACTTCTTCTACTACGCGGGCTGGGCCGACAAGCTGGACCACGCGGGCTTCGGGGCGAACCCCCGGCCGCTCGGCGTGGCCGGCCAGGTCATCCCCTGGAACTTCCCCCTGCTGATGCTGGCCTGGAAGATCGCCCCGGCGCTGGCCACCGGCAACACGGTCGTGCTCAAGCCGGCGGAGACCACTCCGCTGTCGGCGCTGTTCTTCGCGGACATCTGCCGCCAGGCGGGCCTGCCCAAGGGCGTGGTCAACATCGTCCCCGGCTACGGTGACGCGGGCGCCGCGCTGGTCGCGCACCCGGACGTGAACAAGGTCGCCTTCACCGGCTCCACGGCCGTCGGCAAGGCGATCGCCCGCACGGTCGCGGGCACCCGCAAGAAGGTCACCCTCGAACTGGGCGGCAAGGGCGCCAACATCGTCTTCGACGACGCCCCGATCGACCAGGCCGTCGAGGGCATCGTGACCGGCATCTTCTTCAACCAGGGCCAGGTCTGCTGCGCGGGCTCGCGGCTGCTGGTGCAGGAGTCGATCCAGGACGAGCTGCTGGACTCGCTCAAGCGCCGGCTGTCCACGCTCCGCCTCGGCGACCCGCTGGACAAGAACACCGACATCGGCGCGATCAACTCCGCCGAGCAGCTGGCCCGGATCACCACGCTCGCCGAGAAGGGCGAGGCCGAGGGCGCCGAGCGCTGGTCCCCGGCCTGCGAACTCCCCTCGTCCGGCTACTGGTTCGCCCCGACGCTGTTCACCGGCGTCACCCAGGCCCACACCATCGCCCGCGACGAGATCTTCGGCCCGGTGCTGTCCGTGCTGACCTTCCGCACCCCTGAGGAGGCCGTGGCCAAGGCCAACAACACGCAGTACGGCCTGTCGGCGGGCATCTGGACCGAGAAGGGCTCGCGCATCCTGGCGGTGGCGAGCAAGCTCCGCGCGGGCGTGATCTGGTCCAACACGTTCAACAAGTTCGACCCGACCTCGCCGTTCGGCGGTTACAAGGAGTCGGGCTTCGGCCGCGAGGGCGGCCGCCACGGCCTGGAGGCGTACCTCGATGTCTGAGAAGTCCGAGAAGTCTGGGGCGACGACCGAACCGCGGCTTTCGGTCCTCAAGACCTACAAGCTGTACGTGGGCGGCAAGTTCCCGCGTTCCGAGAGCGGCCGGGTGTACGAGGTGAGCGACTCCAAGGGCAACTGGCTGGCGAACGCACCGCGGTCGTCCCGCAAGGACGCCCGTGACGCGGTCGTGGCCGCGCGCAAGGCGTTCGGGGCGTGGTCCGGCGCGACCGCGTACAACCGGGGCCAGATCCTCTACCGCATCGCCGAGATGCTGGAGGGCCGCCGCGAGCAGTTCGTGCGCGAGGTCGCCGAGGCCGAGGGCCTGTCCAAGGCCAAGGCGGCCGCGCAGGTCGACGCGGCGATCGACCGCTGGGTCTGGTACGCGGGCTGGACCGACAAGATCGCCCAGGTGGTCGGCGGCGCCAACCCGGTGGCGGGCCCCTTCTTCAACCTCTCCTCCCCCGAGCCGACGGGCGTGGTCGCGGTCCTCGCCCCGCAGGAGTCGTCCTTCCTGGGCCTGGTCTCGGTGATCGCCCCCGTGATCGCGACCGGCAACACGGCCGTGGTGATCGCGAGCGAGAACGCCCCGCTTCCGGCGCTGTCGCTGGGCGAGGTGCTGGCCACCTCCGACCTGCCCGGCGGCGTCGTCAACATCCTGTCCGGCCGTACGGCGGAGATCGCCGCGCCGCTGGCCGCGCACCAGGACGTCAACGCGATCGACCTGACCGGCGCCGACGAGACGCTGGCGAAGGAACTGGAGATCGCGGCGGCGGACAACCTCAAGCGCGTCCTTCGTCCACAGCCTGTGGACTACGCCGCGACGCCGGGCATCGACCGCATGACGGCCTTCCTGGAGACCAAGACGGTCTGGCACCCCACGGGCTCCCTGGGCGCCTCCGGCTCGTCGTACTGAGCGGCCCGGGGCGCCCGACAGCGGCGCCCCACACGGACGAGAGCCGCGTCTCCCCTCCGTCCGGGGGAGGCGCGGCTCTCCGCGTGCGCTCTGGTCGGCGCGTGCGCTCCGGTCAGCGCACCGACCCGAGCAGCCCGCCGACGACCGGCACGGCGCCCACCGAGGGGGCCTGGGCCACCGGGCCGGTGAGCATCTTCGAGCTGACGGGCCGGAAGTCGGCGAGCTGGGTGCCGACGCCGTTGTCGAGCGGGTCGACGCCGGTGCCCGCGAGCGGGTTGGGCTTGAGGGCCGTGACCGTTCCGGTGGTGTGGCCGACGGTGCCCGTCAGCGCCCGCACACCCGACTGCGTGTCAGCCCGGCCGAGGGAGCTGAGCAGGTGGCCCTCACCGCCGCCCGGGAGGATCTCCGCCGACGCCGCCGACGCGCCCACGCCCAGGGCGGCCCCGGCGGTCGCGACGGCGACCAGGGCGCGCCGGGCGGTGGAGCGGGGGAGGGACGCGTGTCGTGCCATTGCTGATGCCACCTTCTGCTGCGCTGGGTAACGGGAACAGTGCACACGGTAGTTGAGACGTAAGCCACGTTCCAAAGCCGACCCGCGGGGTCAACAGGCGGGCCACCATGCGTCAAACTGGTGTTCCGTGAGCCTTCATCCCGCGTCTCCCGCCCGCGTCGTGCTGCTGTGCGGCCCCTCCGGCTCGGGCAAGTCCCTGGTCGCCGCCCGCTCCGGACTGCCCGTGCTGCGCCTCGACGACTTCTACAAGGAAGCCGGGGACCCGACCCTGCCGCTGGTGGCGGGGAGTTCGGACATCGACTGGGACCACCCCGGCTCGTGGGACGCGGACGTCGCGGTCGCGGCGATCGGCCGGCTGTGCGCGACGGGCACCACGAGCGTGCCGGTGTACGACATCTCGCTGAGCGTCCGCACCGGCGAGGACACGCTGCACATCGGCCGCACCCCGCTGTTCATCGCCGAGGGCATCTTCGCCGCCGAGATCGTGGCACGCTGCCGGGAACTCGGCGTCCTGGCCGACGCGCTGTGCCTGAACCGCGGGCCGGTCACGACCTTCCGGCGGCGCTTCGCGCGGGACCTGAAGGAAAGCCGCAAGTCGGTGCCGTTCCTGCTGCGCCGGGGCTGGCGGCTGATGCGCGCCGAGCGGTCGATCGTCGCCCGTCAGGTCGCGCTGGGCGCCCACGCCTGCGACCGGGACGAGGCCCTCGGCCGGCTGGCCGCCGCGGCGGCGGGACGGCAGGCGCAGACGCGGACGGCCGCGTAACCGGCACGGGACGGGGGCGCACGGGACGCGGGTGCATACGCACCTCGCACGCACCGTGTACGCCCCTCTCGTACCCCGTACGCCCCCGCGCACGTCGACGCGCGTGAAACACGCGAAAGCGGGACTGGACAGACCCCCCGGTCCTCCAGTCCCGCTTCCTTGGTGCTCCCCCACGCTCCCCCGTGGTGTTCCCCCGTGTCCCCCGTACTTCCCCCGTGTTCCCCCCGGTCTCCGGAGTCCCCGTTACCCCCGTGGTTCCCCGGTCTTTCCTTCCCCCGGTCCCCCGGGGTCCCCCTGCCCTTCGGTCGGTTCAGGCGACGAGCTCGCCGAAGGACTCCTCACGGTCACGGCCGAAGCTGAGGACCTCGTCATCACGCAGCCGGCGCAGGGACCGCCAGATGCTGGACTTCACCGTGCCGACACTGATGCCGAGGATGTCCGCGATCTCCGGGTCCGTACGGCCCTCGTAGTAGCGCAGGACCAGCATGGTGCGCTGGAGCTCGGGCAGCCGGGCCAGCGCCTGCCACAGGACGGTGCGCAGCTCGGTGCCGCGCATGGCGTCCGTGTCGCCGGGCGTCTCCGGCAGTTCCTCGGTCGGGTACTCGTTGAGCTTGCGGCGCCGCCAGGCGCTGATGTGCAGGTTGGTCATGGTGCGGCGGAGGTATCCGCCGACGGCTGCCTTGTCACTGATCCGGTCCCACGCCCGGTAGGTCGAGAACAGCGCGCTCTGCAGCAGGTCCTCGGCCTCGAAGCGGTCGCCGGTGAGGTGGTAGGCGGTTGCGTACAGGGAGGCGCGGCGCTCCTGGACGTAGGCGGTGAACGCCGCTTCGGCGTCCAGCGTCCCCGTCGGCGTGCGGCGCTCCCCCGAGCCCTCCCCGTACGCGGTTCCCCCGTGTATTTCCCCCGGTGCTCCCCCCGGTGTTTCCCCCGCTTCTTCCCCCGTGTTCGCGTCAACCACCGTCATGCGCGGCTGAAGACCCTGCTGCGCATACGCGGTGTGCTGACGCCCGGTGCCGCGAGCGCACCCCCGCCCGCTCACGGCACCGGACTTCTCCGGCGACCGGGCCACGTCGTGCAGACGCGTGACCACTGCGCTGTGGCTGGTGCTGTGCAGCGTGTTCATTCGCGCCCCCCGTCGTGGAGTTCCGGTCTTCCGTCCTGCTTCCTTGCCCCGTGCCGACGAGCTTGCCGTGGCCACTTCATGACCGTGTCCGCCGACTGTCACAGACCTGTCACAGAGGCGCGCGGCCCGGTACCGGGCGCTGGTCGCCGTACGGGTGTCGAAACACCGCCCCCGCATGGGCCAGAATGAAGCCCGTGCCTTCCCTGTTGCTGATCGAGGACGACGACGCCATCCGGACGGCCCTGGAGCTCTCACTGACGCGCCAGGGGCATCGGGTGGCCACCGCTGCCAGCGGCGAGGACGGTCTGAAGCTGCTGCGCGAGCAGCGGCCGGACCTGATCGTGCTGGACGTGATGCTGCCCGGCATCGACGGGTTCGAGGTGTGCCGGCGCATCCGGCGCACGGACCAGCTGCCGATCATTCTGCTCACCGCGCGCAGCGACGACATCGACGTGGTGGTCGGACTGGAGTCCGGAGCCGACGACTACGTGGTCAAACCCGTGCAGGGGCGCGTGCTGGACGCCCGGATCCGGGCCGTGCTGCGGCGCGGCGAGCGGGAGGCGAACGACGCGGCGACCTTCGGCAGCCTGGTCATCGACCGCGCGGCGATGACCGTGACGAAGAACGGCGAGGACCTCCAGCTGACCCCGACCGAGCTGAGACTGCTGCTGGAGCTGAGCCGCCGGCCCGGTCAGGCGCTGTCCCGGCAGCAGCTGCTGCGGCTGGTGTGGGAGCACGACTACCTCGGTGACTCACGGCTGGTGGACGCCTGTGTGCAGCGGCTGCGCGCCAAGGTCGAGGACGTGCCCTCGTCCCCGACACTGATCCGCACCGTGCGCGGGGTCGGCTACCGCCTGGACGCGCCTCAGTGACCGACGAGCACAGCGGGCTCCGGAGCTGGGCCTCGGGGCGCAGGGGAACGTTGTCCCGGCTGCGGTTCACCAGTCTGCGCCTGCGGCTGGTCGTCGTCTTCGCGCTGGTCGCGCTGACCGCGGCCGTGTCGGCGTCCGGGATCGCGTACTGGCTCAACCGCGAGGCGGTGCTCACCCGCGCCCAGGACGCGGCGCTGCGCGACTTCCAGCAGGAGGTGCAGAACCGCGCGGGCGCGCTGCCTGTGCACACCACGCAGGACCAGCTCCAGCACACCGCCGGGCAGATGGCCGGCAGCAGCCAGCGCTTCGTCGTGCTGCTGGTCGGCCAGGACGCGAACGGCAGAACGCTGTACGGCAACTCCGGCGGGCTGAACGGCTTCTCGCTGGAGGACGTGCCCGCCTCGCTGCGCACCGCGGTGAACAGGCAGCAGCCGCTCACCTCCGCCAACAAGGCGCCCTACCACCTGTACTGGCAGCGGATCGTCGTGCACGGCCAGCCGTACCTGGTGGCCGGCACCCGGGTGATCGGCGGCGGCCCGACCAGCTACATGCTCAAGTCGCTGGAGCCGGAGGCCAAGGACCTCAACTCGCTGGCCTGGTCCCTGGGCATCGCCACCGGCCTGGCGCTCGTCGGCGCCGCCCTGCTCGCCCAGGCCGCCGCCACGACGGTGCTGAAGCCGGTGCACCGGCTGGGAGTCGCCGCGCGCCGGCTCGGCGAGGGCAAGCTCGACACCCGGCTGCGGGTGTCCGGCACCGACGAACTCGCCGACCTGTCCCGCACGTTCAACAAGGCGGCCGAGGCGCTGGAGAAACGGGTCGCCGACATGGCCGCACGCGACGAGTCCTCCCGCCGCTTCGTCGCGGACATGAGCCATGAACTGCGTACGCCGCTGACCGCCATCACCGCCGTGACGGAGGTCCTCGAGGAGGAGCTGGAATTCGAGGGCGGCGGCATCGACCCGATGATCGAACCGGCGGTCCGGCTCGTCGTCAGCGAGACCCGGCGGCTGAACGACCTGGTCGAGAACCTGATGGAGGTCACCCGCTTCGACGCGGGCACGGCCCGGCTGGTGCTGGACGACGTCGACATCGCCGACCAGATCACCGCCTGCATCGACGCCCGCGCCTGGCTGGACGCCGTCGACCTGGACGCCGAGCGCGGCATCCACGCCCGGCTCGACCCGCGCCGCCTGGACGTCATCCTCGCCAACCTGATCGGCAACGCGCTCAAGCACGGCGGCTCGCCGGTGCGGGTTTCGGTGCGCGAGTCGGCCGAGGACGCGCAGCGGCCCGCCGAGATCGTCATCGAGGTGCGCGACCACGGGCCCGGCATCCCCGAGGACGTCCTGCCGCACGTCTTCGACCGCTTCTACAAGGCGAGCGCGTCCCGGCCGCGCTCCGAGGGCAGCGGCCTGGGACTGTCCATCGCGCTGAACAACGCGCACATCCACGGCGGCGGCATCACCGCGGCCAACTCGCCCGAGGGCGGAGCGGTGTTCACGCTGCGGCTGCCGCAGGACGCCTCGTCGCTCGCGGAGCGGACCGAGCGCGAGCAGGACGAGGACAACGGCTCGAAGGGAGTTGTCCGATGAACGCGCGCCGACTGCTGCCGGCGGCGCTGACCGCCCTGGGCCTGCTGCTCGCCGGGTGCGGCATCCGGCCCACCGAGGTGCCCACGGACTTCGGCGGCGCGCCCTCCCGCGTGCCGTGCTCGCTGTCCCAGCCCGACCTGACCGTCCAGTCCGCGCGCGGCATGCCCGTCCAGGTGTTCCTGTTGTGCGGCTCGTCGCTGGTGGCCGTCGACCGTACGGTACGGGTGCCGGACGGCACGGCGGACGCGCGGCGGCGGGTGATCGTGGCCCAGGCGCTGATCGACCAGCTCACCGAGCCGCCGTCGGCCGGTGAGAAGGAGGCCGGGTACACCACGCACGTTCCGGGCGGTCTCAGGGTCGAGGGTCCGCATCCCCGTGACCCCGCCGACACGCTCCGGCTGAGCAGCGCGCCCGCCGGCCTCGCCCTGTACGCCCTCGCGCAGATCGTGTGCACGCTGTCCGACTCGGCCGCCGCCGAGGGTGACGGCTCGGTCGTCCTGGGCGGCCCGGGCGACACGGGCCTGCGCCGCTACGAGTGCACCGCGGAACTCCGCTCCCGCCCGGGCACCACGCTCCCCCCGTCGACCCAGGTGGCCGACGGCTGAATCCGGGGGCCACGGGCGGCACGCGGGCGGCACGCGCGGGTGTGGCGCGGCACTCACCACGGAGTGTGCCGTCCCGCCGGAACCGATCGTGCCGGGGGCCGCGTCTTGGGTGGCGTGCAGCGTCAAGGCTCCAGCTGCGGCAGCGCCGCGATCCACGTCCGCGCGACAGGGGGTGTCCTCCTCGTCGCCCACCTCGCGCTCGTCGCCTGGCTCACGCTGCGTCCGCTGGACGTTCCCTGGGTGATGCCGCCCAACCTGCGTCCGCTCGCCACCGTCCGGGCCGACCTCGCGCTGGGCTGGCCCGAGGCGGCCCGGCGCATCGGCGAGGGACTGGCGCTGCTGGCGCCGCTGGGCGTCCTGCTGCCGATGACGCACGGCAGCCTCCAGGTCTCCCCGGTCGGGTCCCTGTTCCGCACGGTCGCCGCCGGCACCCTGGTCTCCCTGGGCATCGCCCTGCTTCAGACGGGCGTACCGGGCCGGGTGGTGGACGTCGACACACTCCTGCTGAACTCCGTGGGCGTGGCCCTCGCGCATCTCACGGTCGTCCCCGCGGGCCGCTCGCGCCTCCGCCGCGGGGCGGAGCGCCGGGAGCGGACCGCCCCTCGCCAGGAGGACCCGCCTCAGGGGCGCACCCCGACGATTCCCAGGGTCGGCCTCGCCCCGTGGAGCGACGCTCTGCCCCCTTCGTCTCCCTAACGTGGAAGACGGACGGGGCGGCCGACGGAGCGGCCCCGCACCGACAGCCCACCAAGGAGTCGACCATGACCGCCCTCGCCCGCCCGACCCACGGCCGCATGCTCGGCGGAGTGTGCGCTGCGCTGGCTCGGCGCTTCGGCACCTCCGCCACGACGATGCGCGTGATCTTCCTGTTGTCCTGCCTGCTGCCCGGCCCGCAGTTCCTGGTCTACCTCGCGCTGTGGATCCTGCTGCCCTCCGAGGAGACGGCCGGCAGCGGTTGGTGAACACCGCGCACCCGCAGTCCGCGACACGGGGACACGGAGACACCGGCACGGCTGGGGCGCACCTCCTGAACCAGGAGGTGCGCCCCAGCCGTGCCGGTGTCCGCGGGGGGAAGGCGGCTCAGCCCAGCGGCAGCCCGTTCAGGGGCAGGCCGTGGGTGGGCAGACCCTGCACCGGCAGTCCGCCGAGCAGACCGGCGACCGGCTTGGTCGGGCCGTTCTGGAGCAGGCCCTGGGCGGCCGGCTGCGCGGCCGCGAGACCCGACTGCATCGCGGGCTTGGCCTGGTTCAGCGCCGGGCCGGCCCCGGGCAGCGTGCGGGTGACGTTCTCCGTCGGGAGCGCCTTGCTGACGGTGCCGAGTGCCTGGCCGGCGTCCGGCAGGGCCGGCGCGGCGTTCGCGGCGCCCGCGCCGGCGGCGGCGAAGGCCGCGCCGAGGGCGGCGACACCGAGGGACTTGGCGGCAGACTGCTTCATGAAAACGCGTCCTTGGGTGGAAGACAGGGAACCGAGCGGTTCACGACCGTAAGCATGCCGAGCCGCCCGCCGCAAACATCGAAATACGTACGGAATATGCGGCCCGGATGTGTCCCCAAATCCGCCGATCAGCCGTCCGAAGCCGAGAAACCCCTGGTGGAAGCCGTCTGCTGGAACAGCCATTCGGATTTCAGCGCCGCATATCCGGGCTTGATCACGTCATTGATCATCGCCAGTCGTTCATCGAAAGGAATGAATGCTGATTTCATCGCATTGACGGAGAACCACTGGATGTCGTCGAGCGTGTATCCGAACGCCTCGACCAGCCTCTCGAACTCCCGGCTCATGCTGGTGTGGGACATGAGGCGGTTGTCCGTGTTGACCGTGGCGCGGAAGTGGAGCCGGCGCAGCAGTCCGATCGGGTGCTCGGCGTACGAGGGCGCCGCCCCGGTCTGGAGGTTGGAACTCGGGCACAGCTCCAGCGGGATGCGCTTGTCGCGGACGTAGGAGGCCAGCCGCCCCAGTTCGACCGTGCCGTCCTCGTGGACCTGGATGTCGTCGATGATGCGCACGCCGTGGCCCAGCCGGTCCGCGCCGCACCACTGGAGCGCCTGCCAGATGGACGGCAGTCCGAAGGCCTCGCCGGCGTGGATCGTGAAGTGGTTGTTCTCCCGCTTCAGGTACTCGAAGGCGTCCAGGTGCCGGGTGGGCGGGTAACCGGCCTCGGCGCCCGCGATGTCGAAGCCCACCACGCCCGAGTCCCGGTAACGGTTGGCCAGTTCGGCGATCTCCAGGGCGCGGGCCGCGTGCCGCATCGCGGTCAGCAGGACGCCGACCCGGATCCGCCGACCGTTCTCAAGGGCGGCCCGCTCACCCTCGCGGAAGCCCTCGTTGACGGCCTCGACGACCTCCTCCAGGCTCAGCCCGCCCTCCAGGTGCTGCTCGGGGGCGTAGCGCACCTCGGCGTAGACGACGCCGTCCTCGGCCAGGTCCTCGGCGCACTCACGGGCGACCCGGACGAGGGCGTCGCGGGTCTGCATCACGCCGACGGTGTGCGAGAAGGTCTCCAGATACCGTTCCAGGGAGCCGGAGTCGGCGGCCTCCCCGAACCACAGGCCGAGTTTGTCCGGGTCGGTCTCGGGGAGTGCGGAGTAGCCCGACGTGCGGGCCAGGTCGACGACGGTTCCCGGGCGGAGCCCGCCGTCGAGGTGGTCGTGGAGCAGAACCTTGGGCGCCCGGCGGATCTGGTCCGAGCTCGGGGTGTCCCCCCGGTGGGCAGTCTGGCTCGTCATTTCGGCACTCTAACTCCTTTCCGGGCTCTCACTCCTACGCGCGTAGATAATCGGGTGTACACATTCGTCGATATGTAACGGTGACCGCCCGGACGGGTGGCGTACACCGGTGCTTCTGACACTGTTCTGTCGTGACTCCACCCACGCGTGAACGCGCGGGCTCCCTGCAACGGTGGCTAGGCCACGTCGCAGAGGACCAGCCCGGCCCTGTTGAGGACGTTCGTCGCGCCGACGCGGTCAGCGTTGGCGGTGAAGCCGCACGCCGCGCACTGGAACTTCGCTTGGGTGACGCGATTCTCCTTTGCGACATGCCCACACGCCGGGCACGTGCGGGAGGTGTTGCGGGCGTCCACTCCGATCACGAGGCGACCGGCACTTTCAGCCTTGTTCGCCAGGATCGTCAGGAACTGCCCCCAGCCCGCGTCCAGGATGCTGCGGTTGAGCCCGGCCTTCGCGGCGGCGCCGTTCGACAGGAAGGCGCCAGGCGCCTCGGGGTCGGGCCTGGGCGCTGGCGCCTTCGTCATGCCAGCAGTGTTGAGCCGCTCGTGCGCAACCACATCGTGGTCGCGGATCAGCGCGTTCGCGGTCTTGTGGTGGAAGTCGACGCGCTGCCTGCGGATCTTCGCGTGGAGCTTGGCCACCTTTCGAGCGGCGGCGCGATGCTTCTTGGTGCGCCGCCGGGTGCACTTGGGGAACGTGGCGAGGTGCCGTTGGGCCTCGGCCAGGTCCTCGGCCATCGCGTTGAGGAACCTCGGGTTGGCGACGTGTACACCGTCCGAGGTGGTCAGGAAGTGCACGGTACCCATGTCGATGCCGACCACGGCACCGCTGGGCGGCAGGAGCTCAGCAGGCACGTCGTCGCAGGACAGGAGTACGTACCAGCGGTTACCCTCCCGCTTGATCGCGATCGTCTTCACACGACCCTTCACGGGCCGGTGCTGGTGCACGCGAACGTGCCCGACGCTCTGAAGGCGGACGCGGGTCTGCGGATCGTGCGGGGTGGAGTCCCAGCGGCAGCCGTCTCCGTCCTTCGGGAACACAACGGTGTCGAAGTGTCCGACACCCTTGAACCGTGGGTAGCCGGGAATCTGCCCGGCCTTCACTCGGCGGAAAAACGCGGCGAACGCCTTGTCCAGCCGCCGCAGGGTGGCCTGTTGGGAGGAGTACGACCAGCGGCCCTGACGCTCCGGGTCGAATGCCCGAATCTCCTTGAGCTGGGCGGACTGGTCGCCATACCGAACGGTGGTTTTCGAGGCGTGCCGGTAGGCGTCCCGACGCTCCTGCAGTGCGCCGTTGTACAGGGAGCAGTGGTCTCGCAACATCTCAGCCAGCGAGGCCGCCTGACGCAGGGTGGGACGCAGAAGAAACTTGTACGCGCGGATCACCCCCTGCGCCTCCGCTCAAGGCGCAGGGTTTCGGCGAGGAGAACGCACGCAGCAGCGTTGAGCGAGATGCCCGACCGGTGGGCATACTCCTCGACCTGCCGCTTCAAATCCGGGGGCACGCGAAGGTTCAGCGACTCCCGGCGGTCACCTCTAGCCACGACCAAAAAGCTACCACTTTTGACGGTTGGTCATATTCGGGATTGGATGCCACGCTGCTCTGCAGCGCAATCGCGGCCTCGATTCCCCAACCGGCCGAAGCCGGCGGTCCGCTCGAAAGGAATCTGATGGCACACCAAGCGACGCCGGTTCGCACGGCCCGGCTGGGGAGGACGCTCGGCCCGGAGCCGGGGACGGTGAGCGGAGCGGTGCTGCTGCTCCCCGGCGGCCAGGAGGTGTCCACCCGCAGGCCCTCGCCGGTGCGGGCGACCGCCTCGGTGCGCGCGTTGGGGCGCCGACTGGCCGGTGCGGGGCGCTCGGAGGGCCTGGCCGTGCACGTGGTGCACTACCGCTACCGCGGCTGGAACGGCGACGAGGCGCATCAGGCCCGCGACGCGGCGTGGGCCGTCGAGGAGGTCGTACGGCGCTACGGGGACGTGCCGGTGTGCCTGGCCGGCCTCGACATGGGCGGCCGGGCCGCGCTGCACGCCGCCGGGCACGAGACCGTCAACTCCGTGGTGGCCATAGCTCCTTGGCTGCCCGAGGCGGACGTGGCGGCCACGCCCGAACCGGTCAGGCAGCTCGCCGGGCGCCGGGTGCTGATCGTGCACGGCACGAACGACGAACGGACCGATCCCGAGCTGTCCTTCCGGTTCGCCGAGCGGGCGAAGAAGGCCAACCGGGACGTGTGCCGGTTCGAAGTGCACGCCGACGGGCACGGGTTGCGTCAGTACCGGGACGAAGTCCTCGCGCTCACTGCGGACTTCGTCATGGGCTCCCTGTTCGGGCGGGTGTTCTCGCGGCCGGTGCAGGACGCGCTGGCGGCTCCGCCGCCCCTGGGGTTGCGGATGCCGCTGGCGGCCGGGTTCGGCAGGACGCTGCGGCGGTAGCGTTCTTCGCGCTCAGGCGGGGAGCAGCGTGCCGCGCTTGGCGAGCAGGAACTTCTTGAAGGCCGCCACCGGCGGGGTGTCCGGGTGGCCCGCCAGCCATGCCACGCCGATCTCCCGGACCGCGCGCGGGGCCGTCACCGTCAGTTCGGCGACTCCGGGCCGGGGGAAGGCCGGCGGGGGCAGCAGGGCGACTCCGAGGCCCGCCGCGACCAGGCCGCGCAGGGTCTCGGCCTCCTCGCCCTCGAAGGCGACCCGCGGGGTGAAGCCCGCCTCCCGGCACAGGGCGTCGGTGATGCGCCGCAGGCCGTAACCGGGTTCCAGGGTCACGAAGGACTCCTCGGCGGCCTCGGCCAGGCGGATGCGGCGGCGGGCGGCGAGCCGGTGGTCGGCGGGGACGACCAGGCGCAGCTTCTGCTCGTCGAGGCGGCGGGCGACCAGGTCGGGGGCGTCCGGCACCGGGGACGTCAGACAGAGGTCGAGCTCCCCCGCCCGCAGTCCCTCCAGCATGGCCTCGCCGTAGTTCTGCACGAGGCTGAAGCGGACCCGGGGGTGGTCGGCGCGGAAGGCGTGGATGAGGCCGGGTACGGTCTCGGCGCCCATGGTGTGCAGGAAGCCGAAGGCGACCTTGCCGGTGGCCGGGTCGGCGTCGGCGCGCACCTCGTCGGCGGCGCGCTCGATCTCGGCGAGGGCGCGTTCCACGGAGGTGAGGAAGGTGCGGCCGGCGGGGGTCAGGGAGACCGTGCGGCCCCGGCGGGCGAAGAGGTCGACGCCGAGGTCCTGCTCCAGCCGGACCATGGCCCGCGAGAGCGTCGACTGCGGGACCCGCATCTCCTGTGCGGCCCGGGTGACGTGCTCGGTGCGGGCCACGCCGGCGAAGTGCGCGAGGCGGGGCGCCAGCAACGCGACGATGTCTTCTGTGTCACCGGTCTGTGACAGGCGGGGCTGCGACCTCGGCTGATGCACCATGGGAACGATTATGCCGAGTCCGTGCATTGGACGGATGAGTGCGGGCGTTCCTACGGTCGCTGTATGACTCCCGCCGATACCGGGGCGCTCACCACCGTGGGCGCCGTCGCCTCAGTCCCCGACTCCGACTCCCGTATGACTCCGGGCGGCCCCGGCTACCGCCGGATGAGCCTCGCCCTGTTCCTCGCGGGTGTCGCCACCTTCGCGCTGCTGTACTCCACCCAGGCCCTGCTGCCGCTGATCTCCGGCGACTTCCACGTGGCGGCGAGCGAGGCGAGCTGGACCGTGGCCGCCGCGACGGGCGGCCTGGCGCTGTTCGTGCTCCCGGCAAGCGCGCTGTCGGAGCGTTTCGGGCGGCGTACGGTCATGACGGCCTCGCTGGCGGTCGCGGTGGTCGTCGGTCTGCTGGTGCCGTTCGCGCCGTCGCTGGGCGCGCTGGTCGTGCTGCGGGGGCTCCAGGGCGCGGCCCTCGCCGGGCTGCCGGCCTCGGCGCAGGCGTATCTGGCGGAGGAGGTCCGGCCCCGGGCCCTGGTCACGGCGATCGGCATGTTCGTGGCCGGCAACAGCGTGGGGGGCATGAGCGGCCGGGTCATCACCGGCTGGGTCGCCCAGGAGTGGGGCTGGCGGGTGGCCGTCGGCGTGGTCGGGGTGATCGCGGTGGGCTGCGCGGTGGCCTTCCGCCTGCTGCTTCCGGCACCGCGGCACTTCAGGGCGGGCTCGCTGCGCCCCCGGGTCCTTGCCCGCTCGGTCCGCGACCACCTCGCCGATCCGCTGCTGCGCCGCCTGTACGTGATCGGCGCGCTGTTCATGACGGTGTTCGGCGGCGTCTACACGGTGATCGGCTACCGCCTGACCGAGGCCCCCTTCTCCCTGCCGCAGGGCATCATCGGCTCGATCTTCCTGGTGTACCTGGTGGGCACGGTGTCGGCGTCGACGGCGGGCCGGCTGGTGGGCCGCCTGGGCCGCAGGGGCGCCCTGTACCTGGCGGGTGCCACGACGGCGGCGGGTCTGCTGGTCTCCCTGCTGGACTCGGTCGCGCTGGTCCTGCTGGGCCTGGTCCTGATCACCGCGGGCTTCTTCGCCGGTCACGCGGTCGCCTCCTCGGCGGTCAGCCGGACGGCGACGCACGGCCGCGCCCAGGCCTCGGCCCTCTACCAGTCCGCCTACTACGTCGGCTCCAGCGTGGGCAGCACGGTGGGCGCCATGGCCTTCCACGCGCAGGGCTGGGCGGGAACGGTCGGGGTCGGCCTGCTGGCCGTCCTGGGCGTCGTGACGATCACGGTGCTCGGGTCGCGGGCGGCGCGGGTCGCGGCGCGGCGGACGCCGGTGCCCGCCTGAATCCCCTCACCTGCTGTTTCGCTCGCGTCGGCGGCCGCTGTCAGTGGGCCGCGGTAGCTTCCGAAGTGCTGGGCGCGACGACGCGCACCGGACGGGACGGCCACAGGGCGGGTGGACGATGGGAAACGGTACGACGGCGACGGCGGGCCTCGACGAGCGACTGGAGCGGCACCGGGTCGAGCTGACCGGCTACTGCTACCGCATGCTCGGCTCGTCCTTCGAGGCGGAGGACGCGGTCCAGGACACCCTCGTGCGCGCCTGGCGGGGCTACGAGAAGTTCGAGGGGCGCTCCAGCCTCCGCTCCTGGCTCTACCGCATCGCGACGAACGTCTGCCTGGACATGCTGGCGGCGGGCGGCAAGCGGGCCCGCCCGATGGACCTGACCGAGTCCACGCCGCTGTCCCGCGCGGCGCTGTCCCCGCGCCCCGACCACACATGGCTGGAGCCGATGCCGGACGCCCGGGTGCTGCCGGCGGTGGAGGATCCGGCGGAGGCGGCCGTCACCAAGGAGTCGGTGCGGCTCGCCTTCATGGCCGCGTTGCAGCAGCTGCCGCCCAAGCAGCGGGCCGTGCTGATTCTGCGCGAGGTGCTGGCCTGGCGTGCGAGCGAGGTCGCCGAGTTGCTGGGCACGTCGGTCGCCTCGGTCAACAGCGCCCTGCAGCGGGCCCGCGCCACGCTCGCCGAGCGGCGCGACAAGGCCGCCGAGGCGGCTGTGTCGGACCCGCTGGACGAGGCCCAGCAAAGGCTCCTGGAGCGCTATGTGAAGGCGTTCGAGGGGTACGACATGGCGGAGCTGACCGCACTGCTGCACGAGGACGCGGTGATGACGATGCCGCCGTTCGACCTGTGGCTGACGGGCCCCTTTGACATCACGGGCTTCATGACGACACTGGGCGCGGCCTGCGCGGGCTCCCGGCTGCTGCCGATACGGGCCAACGGGCTGCCGGGCTTCGCCCAGTACAAGCCGGACCCGGAGCAGGGCGGCTTCACCGCGTGGGCGGTCCAGGTCCTGGAGACGTCAGAGGGCCGGATCACCGGGTTCCACTGCTTCCTCGACACCCAGCGGTGGTTCCCGCTGTTCGGGTTGCCGCTCCGTCTCGAAGGAGAGGCCGACCAGGCCGAGAAGGGCCTCTAACGCCGGAGCGGGGTCACGCAGCCGGATCCGGCCGCCGGCCCGCCGGGCGGTGAGCTGGAGCCGCGCCAGCAGGTCGACCACGCCGAGCCCCGGTGGTCCAAGACCCCCCACGTCGCAGACCACGACTCCGCCCCGGGTGTCCTCCAGCAGGGCCCGCACGTCCGCGCACAGCCCCGCCACCTCGTCCCGGGTGACGGGGCCGGCGAGCACGAGCACGGCAGGTGTCCTGGCATCCACGGTCTGTAGACCGTGCGACCGCGCCCAACTCATCGCGAACCGGGGGCCAAAGGCCCGCCCGAAGATCACATTGACCCGCTCCCCGCCCTCCCCGGAGGGTGTCCGTATGCCCCATGGATCAGCACCGCCCTGGATACCCGACGGCCTCCTGCCCGCGAGGGAGGCCGAGTGCGGGGAGTGCTGAGCGGGTTCGCGGTGATCGCGGTGGTGATCGGCGTCGGCTACGTGATCGGGCGCCGCGGCCCCCTCGGCGACCAGGGCCGCGAGGTGCTGACCAGGCTGGCCTTCCACGTGGCCTCCCCCGCCCTGCTGTTCACGACGCTCGCGCGGGCCGACCTGTCGGTGATCTTCTCCAGCCGGCTGCTGGTGACGGCGATGAGCACGGCCGCCGCGGCGGGTGTCTTCGTGGCGTTCGGCGCGGTGCGGGGCTGGGGCGTGGGCCGCACCACGATCGGTGCCCTGTGCTCCAGCTACGTCAACTCCGGCAACCTCGGCATCCCGATCGCCGTGTACGTACTGGGGGACGCGTCCCTGGTGGCCCCGGTCCTGCTGTTCCAGCAGATCATGGTCACGCCCATCGCCCTGACGGTGCTCGACCTCTCCGGGCCGGGCGGGAAGGGCTCCCTGTGGCGACGTCTGCTCACCCCGCTGCGCAACCCGATCGCGGTGGGCTCCCTGGGCGGGGTCCTGGTCTCGGCGACCGGCCTGCGGCTGCCCGGTCCGGTCATGGACCCGATCACCCTGATCGGCAACATGTCGGTCCCGGCCGTCCTGCTGGCCTACGGCATCTCCCTGCGTGGCAGCGCGGCGCCCGGCCGGGGCAGCGACCGCCGGCTGGTGCTGCTCGCCGTCGCCCTGAAGTCGGCGGGCCAGCCCCTGGCAGCCTGGGCCCTGGCGGCGGGCGTCTTCGGCCTCAGCGGGGCACCGCTGCTGGACGTGGTGGTGACCTCGGCCCTGCCCGCCGCCCAGAACCTGTTCACCTACGCGAGCCGCTACCGCGTCGGCGAGTCACTGGCCCGCGAGTCCATCCTGCTGTCGACGGTCCTGTCGGTGCCGGTACTGGTGGTGGTCGCGGCGCTGCTGGGGTGACGGCCTGTCAGTTGCAGGGAACATGCCGGTGTCGAGAACCATGCCGAACGGGACCGGTGGAGGTCCACCGATCCCGTTCACTCAAACGAGCCGTGACGTCAGCGGCCTCCGGCCGCGGGCGCAGGTCAGGCGATACGTTCCAGCACCACCGGCGAGGCGGTGAAGCCCGTGCCGGGGGCCGCGATGTCGTACGAGCCCTCGACCGACTGGAGCGCGTACTCGAAGCGCTCGGGGGTGTCCGTGTGGAGGGTCAGCAGGGGCTGGCCCTCCGTCACCAGGTCGCCGGGCTTGGCGTGCAGCTCGACGCCCGCGGCCGCCTGGACCGGGTCCTCCTTGCGGGCGCGGCCGGCGCCCAGGCGCCAGGCGGCGACACCGACGTCGTAGGCGTCGAGGCGGGTCAGGACACCGGAGGACGGGGCCGTGATCACGTGCTGTTCCCGGGAGGTGGGCAGCGGGGCGTCGGGGTCGCCGCCCTGGGCCGCGATCATGCGGCGCCAGACATCCATCGCCGAGCCGTCGGCCAGCGCCTTCGCCGGGTCCGCGTCCTTCAGGCCGGCCGCGTCCAGCATCTCGCGCGCCAGGGCCAGGGTCAGCTCGACCACGTCCGCGGGGCCGCCGCCGGCCAGGACCTCGACCGACTCGCGGACCTCCAGCGCGTTGCCCGCCGTCAGGCCGAGCGGGGTCGACATGTCGGTCAGCAGCGCGACGGTCCGCACGCCGTGGTCGGTGCCCAGGCCGACCATCGTGGAGGCCAGCTCACGGGCGTCGTCCAGCGTCTTCATGAAGGCGCCGGTGCCGACCTTCACGTCGAGGACCAGCGAGCCGGTGCCCTCGGCGATCTTCTTGGACATGATGGAGGAGGCGATCAGCGGGATCGCCTCGACCGTGGCGGTCACGTCGCGCAGGGCGTACAGCTTCTTGTCCGCGGGCGCCAGGCCGTCGCCCGCCGCGCAGATCACCGCGCCGACGCCGTCCAGCACGGACAGCATCTCCTCGTTGGACAGCAGCGCCCGCCAGCCGGGGATCGACTCCAGCTTGTCCAGCGTGCCGCCGGTGTGGCCGAGGCCGCGGCCCGACAGCTGCGGGACGGCCGCCCCGCAGGCCGCGACCAGCGGGGCCAGCGGCAGCGTGATCTTGTCGCCGACGCCGCCCGTCGAGTGCTTGTCGGCGGTGGGTCGGGACAGGGAGGAGAAGTCCATGCGCTCGCCGGAGGCGATCATCGCCGCGGTCCAGCGGGCGATCTCCCCGCGGTTCATGCCGTTGAGGAGGATGGCCATCGCGAGCGCGGACATCTGCTCGTCGGCGACCTCCCCGCGGGTGTACGCGTCGATCACCCAGTCGATCTGCTCGCCGCTGAGTTCGCCGCGGTCCCGCTTGGTGCGGATGACGGAGATGGCGTCCATGGCCATGAGGTTCGGTTCCTTCCGGGGTGCGAAGGGGGCGGGCGGCCCTCCTGGCCCCACGGGGTTCAGGAGGGCCGCCCTGGTGTTACTTGGTGAGGTGGTCCGGCCCGAAGGCCTGCGGCAGCATCTCGGACAGCGGCAGGATCCCCGCCGGGGTCTCCAGGATCAGGTCCGGCCCGCCGAACTCGTACAGCAGCTGGCGGCAGCGCCCGCACGGGACGAGGATCTCGCCCTTGCCGTCCACGCACGTGAAGTGCGTCAGCCGGCCGCCCCCGGTGTTCGCGAGCTGCGAGACCAGGCCGCACTCGGCGCACAGGCCGAGTCCGTAGGAGGCGTTCTCGACGTTGCAGCCGGTGACGATCCGGCCGTCGTCGGCCAGCGCGGCGGCACCGACCGGGTAGTTCGAGTAGGGGACGTACGCACGGGTCATCGCCGCGCGCGCCTTCTGCCGCAGCGCCTCCCAGTCGACCGTGACGTCCGAGCTCACTTGCCCTGTCCCTTCCGGTACGGCTGACCGTCCGCCTTCGGCATCCGCAGGCGCTGTGCCGACAGCGACAGCACCAGCAGGGTGACGATGTACGGCGTGGCGGTCACGACCTGCTTGGGCACCTCGTTGGTGCCGAGGTACCAGGCGAACATCCCCGCCGAGACCACGGCGGTGATGACGGCGGGCACCAGCTTCTTCTTCCACACCAGGTATGCCGCGCCGAACACCAGCAGGATCGCAAGCAGCAGGATCAGCGCGTGCACGTTGGTCGCGCCGCCGCGCAGGTTCAGGCTGTCGGTGTAACCGAACAGGCCGGCGCCGAGGGCGAGGCCGCCCGGCATCCAGTTGCCGAAGATCATCGCGGCGAGACCGATGTAACCGCGTCCTGCGGTCTGGCCGTCGAGATAGACGTTCGAGGCCACGATGGACAGGAACGCGCCGCCCAGGCCCGCGAAGCCGCCCGAGATGATCACGGCGAGGTACTTGTACTTGTAGACGTTGACGCCGAGCGACTCGGCGGCCACCGGGTTCTCGCCGCAGGAGCGCAGGCGCAGCCCGAAGGCGGTGCGCCACAGCACCCACCAGGACAGCGGCACGAGGGCGACCGCGACGACGGTCAGCGGCGACAGGTTGGTGATCAGACCGCCGAGCAGGCCGGCGACGTCGGAGACCAGGAACCAGTGCTTGGTGTTGAGGGTGTCCAGCCAGCTCGACAGGCCCGGGATGTCGAAGGTGCCGAGCGAGTCGATCGGCGGGGACTGCTTGGAGGAGCCCTGCGGGACGCCCTCGAAGGTGAACTTCGACAGGTAGCGGGTGGTGCCGAGGGCGAGGATGTTCAGCGCCACACCGGACACGATGTGGTTGACGTTGAAGGTCACCGTGGCGATGGCGTGCAGGACGGCGCCGAGCGCGCCGCCGATGATGCCGAAGACGATGCCGACCCAGGGGCCCCACTGATAGCCGGCCCAGGCACCGAACCAGGTGCCGAGGATCATCATGCCCTCGAGGCCGATGTTGACGACGCCGGACCGCTCGGCCCACAGGCCACCGAGGCCGGCGAGGCCGATCGGGACGGCCAGGCGCAGCGCGGTGGACATCTGGCCGGTCGAGGTGATGCCGTGCGCGCCGGTGACGAGGCGGACGACGGAGGTCAGCACCAGCACGCCCGCGATGATCAGCAGGAGCACCGGGAGGGAGACACGGCGGCTGCCCTTGCCGGGCTGTTTGGCCTGCGGCTTGGCGATGGTCGCGGTGGACATCAGGCCGCCACCTCCTTCTTCTGGACGTTGTTCTGGGCGGCGGCCGCGGCGAGCTCGGCGCCGACCTGCTTCTGCTGGCGGCGCAGGCCCCACTGGCGTACGGCCTCGTAGGAGATGACGACCGCGAAGACGATCAGGCCCTGCATGATGGTGGCGATCTCCTTCTCGTACGCCACGGGGGTGGCGTAGTCGAGGGCGGGAGAGGCCTTGTCGAGGAACGCCCAGAGCAGGGCGGCCAGCGCGATGCCACCGGGGTTGTTGCGGCCGAGCAGGGCGATGCCGATGGCGGTGAAGCCGAGGCCGGCCGGGAAGCTCAGGCTGTAGGTGTGGGAGTCGCCAAGCAGCAGAGGCAGGCCGGACAGGCCCGCCACCGCGCCGGAGATCAGCATCGCAGTGAGCACCATCTTCTTGGCGTTCACGCCGGAGGCCGCGGCAGCGGACTCGGAGGCACCGGAGGCGCGCAGGTCGAAGCCGAAGCGGGTGCGGTTGAGGACGAGCCAGTACAGCACGCCGAGCAGGATGGCGAGGAAGACCAGGCCGTAGATCTCACCGACGTCGGAACCCAGGTTGATGCCCGGGACCCAGCCGGACTCCTTCATGATGCCGGTCGTCATGTTGTTGCCGACCTGCACACCCCAGACGTCCTTCAGGGTGAGGTAGCCGATGAGGCTGGTGGCGATGGAGTTGAGCATGATCGTGGCGACGACCTCGCTCACGCCCCGGGTGACCTTCAGGACGCCCGCGATGCCGGCCCAGAAGGCGCCGGTGAGCATGCCGACGAGCAGCAGCGTCGGTATCTGGAGGAACGACGGCAGGGCCAGGTGGGCGCCGACGACCGCGGTCATCATCGCGGCCAGCCGGTACTGGCCGTCGACACCGATGTTGAACAGGTTCATGCGGAAGCCGAGGGCCACGCCGAGCGCCGCGATGTAGTACAGCGACGCCTGGTTGATGATCAGCACCTGGACGTCGGAGTACGACGCCTGCTCGATCATCAGCGTGTACGGCTGGATCGGGCTCTTGCCCGAGGCGATCAGCACGACCGAGGTCAGCAGGATCGCCGCGACGAGCGCGATGACCGGGCCGGCCACCGCGAGGAGCACTCGCTCCTTGTCGAACTTCTTCATCGGGCCTCGTCCTCCGGACCGGCGTCTTCCCCGGTGGTTTCGGTGTCTTCCAGATGGCCGGTCGCGGCACCCGTCATGGCCGAGCCGAGCTGCTCGGGGGTGATGGTGGCCGGGTCGGCGTCGGCGACCAGCCGGCCGTTGTAGATCACCCGCAGGGTGTCGGACAGGCCGATCAGCTCGTCCAGGTCGGCGGAGATCAGCAGCACGGCCAGGCCCTCGCGGCGGGCGTCCCGGATGTGGTCCCAGATCGCGGCCTGCGCGCCGACGTCCACGCCGCGGGTGGGGTGGGCGGCGATGAGGAACTTGGGGCTGTGGCTCATCTCACGGCCGACGATCAGCTTCTGCTGGTTGCCGCCGGACAGGGAGGCGGCGGTGACGTCGATGCCGGGGGTGCGGACGTCGTACTCCTCGACGATCCGCCGGGTGTCCTCCTGGGCGCCCTTGGGGTCGAGCCAGAAGCCCTTGGCGTTGGGGCGCTCGGTGACGTGGCCGAGGATGCGGTTCTCCCACAGCGGGGCTTCCAGCAGGAGCCCGTGCCGGTGGCGGTCCTCGGGGATGTAGCCGACGCCGGACTCGCGGCGCTTGCGGGTGGGCCAGGAGGTGACGTCCTCGCTCCCGAGGCCGATCGTGCCGGAGTCGGCGGCCTTCAGGCCGATGAGCGCCTCGATCAGCTCGGTCTGACCGTTGCCCTCGACGCCCGCGAGGCCGAGGACCTCGCCGGCGTGGATGGTGAAGCTGATGTCGTCGAGGACGGCCCGGCCGCCCTCGGCCTCCAGGCGCAGCTTGTCGACGGTGAGAACCGGCCGGTCGGTGACCGTGGACTCGGCGGTCTCCGGGGTGGGCAGTTCGCTGCCGACCATCATCTCGGCGAGCTGGCGCGAGGTGGTCTCGGCGGGGACGGCCGTGCCCACGGTGGTGCCGCGGCGTATGACGGTGATGTCGTCCGCGACCGAGAGGACCTCGCCCAGCTTGTGGGAGATGAAGATGACCGACAGGCCCTCGGTCTTCAGCTCGCGCAGGTTGTCGAAGAGCGCGTCGACCTCCTGCGGGACGAGCACGGCGGTCGGCTCGTCGAGGATGAGGGTGCGCGCGCCGCGGTAGAGGACCTTGAGGATCTCCACGCGCTGGCGGTCGGCGACGCCGAGGTCCTCGACCAGGGCGTCCGGGCGGACGCCGAGACCGTAGCGGTCGGAGATCTCCTTGATCTTCCTGCGGGCCGCGCCGCCGATGCCGTACAGCTTCTCGCTGCCGAGGGCGACGTTCTCGAGCACGGTCAGGTTGTCGGCCAGCATGAAGTGCTGGTGGACCATGCCGATGCCGCGGGCGATGGCGTCGGCGGGGCTGCCGAAGCTCACCTGCTCGCCGTCGACCGCGATGGTGCCCTCGTCCGGCTTCTGCATACCGTAGAGGATCTTCATCAGGGTGGACTTGCCGGCACCGTTCTCGCCGACGAGGGCGTGTACGGTTCCCTTACGGACCGTCAGGTGGATGTCGTGGTTGGCCACGACCCCGGGGAAGCGCTTGGTGATGCCCGCGAGCTCTACCGCGATGGTCGACTCGGCGGTGAGCGGAGGGCTGCTGGACGCGTCGATGGCGACTCTCCTTGGGGAAAGGGGCCGCTCTACGCGCGTAGCGCCCCTGCTTTAAATAGTGCCCGGACCTGATCGACCTTGATTTGTCCTCGATCCGTTCCGAGCATTCTGCCGCGTGAACGGGGTGTGAGTCGCTGTGCGCTTCCACACCCCGTTCCGCCGCCGTGACGCTGCCGCCGCAGCGTCGTTCAGGCCGTCCCTGCGGTCGGCCCGCGGTCGTTCGGTCAGGAGTCCTTGACCTTGATCGAACCGCTCTTGATGGCTTCCTCGGCCTTCTTGATCGCCTTCTGGAGGTCGGCGTTGTTCTTGAAGACGGGGTTGGAGTCGGAGAGGCTCACACCGCCGGTGGCCAGGCTGGCGCGCACCTCGCCGGTCTCGGGCTTGCCGTCCTTGACCGACTTGGCCAGGTTGAAGACGGCGCCGGAGACGTCCTTCATGGCCGAGGTGAGGATCGAGTCCTTGTACTTGGCCAGCGCGTCCTGCTTGTACTGGTCGGAGTCGACGCCGATGGCCCAGATCTTGTGCTCGGAGGCGGCCTTGATCACGCCCTGGCCGGACAGGCCCGCGGCGGCGTAGACCACGTCGGCGCCCGCGTCGATCTGGCCGTTGGCGGCGTTCTCACCCTTGTCCGGGCTGGAGAAGCCACCCTCCTCGGCCGTCTGGGTCAGGTACTGCGACTTGACCGTGACGCCCTTCTTGGTGTCCGCGACGCCCTGCTTGAAGCCCGCCTCGAACTTGTGGATCAGGGGGACGTCCACGCCGCCGACGAAGCCGACGGTGTTCGTCTTGGTCGTCTTGGCGGCGGCGACACCGGCCAGGTAGGAGGCCTGCTCCTCGTGGAAGACCAGGTCGGCCACGTTGTCCGCGGTGATCGTGTTGTCGTCGACGATGCCGAAGGTGGTCTTCGGGAACTTGGCGGCGGCCGCCTTGACGGCGGGCGCGTAGGCGAAGCCGACGCCGATCACCGGGTTGTAGCCCTGCTTGGCGAGGGTCTCCAGGCGCTGTACCTTGTCCGCGTCCGACTCGCCGTCCTGCGGCTCGACAGCATTGCTCTTGTAGCCGAACTCCTGGTCGGCCTTCTCCATGCCGGCCGCGGCGGCGTCGTTGAAGGACTGGTCGCCCTTGCCGCCGACGTCGTAGGCGAGGGCAAGACCGAGGTTCTTGTCGCCGCCACCGGACGACGAACTGGACGAGCTGCTGCCACATGCGGAAACAGTGACGGCGAGAGCTGCGGCTGCGACACTTGCAGCCGCTATACGGGACACCCGGCGCATGGAACGAGACTCCTTCGTGCAAGCGCCCATACCAGGCGCTGGTTCCGCCGCAGCGTAACGCGCGTAGACATGTCGGAAAACCCCTCCTTGCCAGAGTGTTATCCGACCGTTTTGATCCTTCGGTGCCGCTCTGGCCGGGCGTGGGCGCCCGCCGGGACGCCCAACGGCCGGTGGCCAGGGGGATCGATGTCCCGACGCCACCGCGGGCGCGCCCGGCGCCCGCACGGCGGAAGGCTCCGGACCGTGCGGTCCGGAGCCTTCCGTCAGCGTTTCCCGCCGGACGGCGCGGTCACTGGGTGTTGACGGTGACCTTGCCGTCGATGATGTCCTGCCTGGCCTTCTCGACGGCGGCGACGACGTCCTTCATGGCCTGGTACTTCGGGTTGGAGTCGGCGAAGCCCACGCCGCCGGACTTCAGGTCGCCGCGCACCTCGCCGGACAGCGGCTTGCCGTCGACGACGGACTTGGTCAGCTCGTAGACCGCGCCGCCGACGTTCTTCAGGGCCGAGCCGAGGATCCAGTCCTTGTACTTGGCCAGGGAGCTCTGCCGGTACTGGTCGGAGTCGACGCCGATGGCCCACACCTTGTGCTCGGCCGCGGTCTGGATCACACCCTGACCGGACAGGCCGGCCGCGTGGTAGATGACGTCCACGCCGGCCTCGATCTGGCCGTTGGCCGCGTCCTTGCCCTTGTCGGGGCTGGAGAAGCCGCCCTCCTGCGCGGTCTGCGTCAGGTACTGCTTCTCGATCTTGATCTTCGGGTCGACCGACTGGGCGCCCTGGACGAAGCCCGCCTCGAACTTGTGGATCAGCGGGATGTCCACGCCGCCGACGAAGCCGATGTGCTTCTTCTTGGTCGTCTTGGCGGCGGCGACACCGGCCAGGTAGGAGGCCTGCTCCTCGTGGAAGACCAGGTCGGCCACGTTGTCCGCCGTGACCGACTCGTCGTCGACGATGCCGAAGGTCGTCTTCGGGAACTTGGCCGCGACCTCCTTGACCGCCGGGCCGTACACGAAGCCGACCCCGATGATCGGGTTGTAGCCGGCCTTGGCGAGCTGTTCGAGGCGCTGCATCTTGTCCGCGTCGGACTCGTTGTCGTTCGGGTCGACGTCCCGGCCGCCGATCTTGAACTCGTCCTCGGCCTTCTGGAAACCGGAGAACGCGGCGTCGTTGAAGGACTGGTCGCCCTTGCCGCCGATGTCGTACGCCAGACCGATGCCCTTGCCCGAGTACGCTCCCGAGCCGCCGGCCGAGCTGGTGCCGGACTTGTCGGAGCCGTCGGCCGAGTCGCTGCTGGACTTGCCGCACCCGGCGGCCGCGAGCGCGATGACCGCTACGGTCACCGCGGCTCGGGAGAATCTGGTCCTCGATGAGTTCAGACGCACAGCAAGCACCCCTTCTTGCCCCACGGCACCGTCGCCGGCCCGCTGTCCCCATGTGCCGCCTCTGGTGGCGATTCCGGCGCACATTAACGCGCGTAGAGACGGAGGGATACGGGGTTTCTCGTGGCCGTTACCGAACCGTGCCGCCTGGGGGTGCGAGAGGGGGTGGCCTTGCTCGGCGTGGCTCCGGTCGCGGGCGGGTGCCACGACCGGCGCCGGGGGCGCCCGAAACGGACGCCCCCGGCCGGGATCAGCGCGTCGGGTGCAGCAGGGCGGCGGCGGTGAACAGCTCCACACCCACCCTGATGGCGGACTCGTCGGCGTCGAAGTCCCCCTGGTGCAGGTCGCGCACGGTCCGCTCACCCGGGGTGCGCACCCCGAGCCGGGCCATCGCGCCCGGCACGTGCTCCAGGTACCAGGAGAAGTCCTCGCCGCCGAGGCTCTGCTCGGTGCCCTCCACGGAGGCGGCGCCGCGCCGGGCGGTCATGGCGTCGCGCAGGAGTTCGGTCACCACCGGTTCGTTGACGACCGGCGGCACCCCGCGCACGTAGTTGATCTCGGACTTGGCCTTATGCAGGTTGGCGACCTCGTCGATCGCGGCGACCACGATGTCGGGCGCCGTCCGCCAGGCGTGGATGTCCAGGCAGCGGACCGTCCCGGCGAGTTCGGCGTGCTGCGGGACCACGTTCGGGGCGTGCCCGGACTCGATCCGTCCCCAGGTCACGGCGAGCCCGGCGCGGGTGTCGACCCGCCGGCCGACGAGCGCGGGCACGTCGGTGACGACCCGGGCGGCGGCGGTGACGAGGTCGGTCGTCAGGTGCGGCCGCGCGGTGTGCCCGCCGGGGCCGTCCAGCAGGACCTCCAGCCGGTCGCAGGCGGAGGTGATGGGGCCCTGGCGCAGTCCGATCCGGCCGGCGTCGACCCGGGGGTCGCAGTGCACGGCGACGATCCGGCCCACTCCCTCCAGCGCGCCGCTCTTGATGGCTTCGGCGGCGCCGCCGGGCAGCACCTCCTCGGCGGGCTGGAAGATCAGCCGCACGGGCCGCGGCAGCAGCCCCTGCCGATGCAGGTCCGCGAGCACCAGACCCGCGCCCAGGACGACGGTGGTGTGCACGTCGTGCCCGCAGGCGTGGGCGCGGTCGGGCACGGTGGACCGGTACGGGCTCTCGCTCTTGGTGTCGGGAATGGGCAGGGCGTCGATGTCGGCGCGCAGGGCGAGCACTGCCGGCCCCCCGCCTCCGGGGTCGCCACCGATGTCGCAGACGAGACCGGTCCCGGCCGAAAGCACCCGCGGCGCGAGCCCGGCCTTCTCCAGCCGCTCCTTGATCGCAGCGGTGGTACGGAACTCCTGATTGCCGAGCTCGGGGTGCATGTGCAGGTCGCGCCGGAAGGCGACGAGCTCGGTGTACAGCGCCTCGGGCAGTGTGCCGGGGAGGGCGTCCGCCGTGGCATCAGCGGGGAGATCGGCCTCGGATTCTGGGGACATCAGTTGCTTCACCCTCTGAAGGGTAGGACGCCGGGGCGGTCAACTGACCCTGGATCAACAAAAGTTCAACCCTTGGGGGAAGAAAAGGTGGCCGCCCGGCGCATACGAATCGACTGGGATGGGTAAACTCGCCCGCCTTCGTCGGCCGAGCGGATCACGGAGCCCCCGGGGAGTGGCTTGCGTCACGCCCCTGGCGTCCCGCCCCATTTGTTCATTTCTCCACGCATACCACGTCGCACCCGCACCGCGCCCGGCATGTTCACCTGACGGACGACCGTCCGGACCGCTTCCAGCCTCTCCGAGCCTCCTCGGGGCGGCCTGGAGAAGGCCCCGAGGAGGCTCGGAGAGGTCCTGGAGAAGTCCTGGAGGGCCGCTCAGCCGGCCTGGGCCGTCCGGGCGAGGCGGTGCACGTCCCGGGCGGTGCCGGTCACCCCGGACAGGAAGCCCTCGGCCCGTGGGGAGGCGTGCGCCGTCAGCCAGCTCGGGTCGATGTCGCAGACGGTGACGCGCACCCCCGTGCCGGCCAGGGCGAGCGGCAGGGTGTGGACGACGGTGGAGGGGAAGCTGAGGATCGTACGGCCGATCGGGCCCCGGCGGGCGATCAGCTCCAGGGGAAGCTCGGGGCGGACGACCTGGAGGCCGGTCTCCACGGCCAGCCGGTGCAGCTTCTCGGCGCTCTCGCGCCGGTGGGCGAAGTAACGGGTCGCCCCGTGCGCCTCGGCCAGTGACCGCACGGCGTCCAGGTACCGGTCGCCGTCGACGACGCCCGTCTCCACCAGCGACGTGCCCACCAGGTCGGCGCCCGCGGTGACGCCGGGCGGCCCGAAACGGGCGCGGGTCCAGGCGAAGCGGTTCGCGGTGACGGTCACGCCCCGCGGGGTCTCGTCGATCGGCATGGACGAGAACACCTCCACCCGGCGCTCCCCGCCCGGGGTGAGGCGGCGCCGGGCGACGGCCGACACCGGGCCGAGGACGAGGTCCCGCGGGCCGCGGCGGCCCTTGCGGTGCCAGCGCACGAGCCGCTCCCCGCGGGCGAGCTGGACGACGAACTCCATCGTCGCCGTGCCGTCGTCCACGACCACGAGGTCCCGCGCCCTGGTGATCGTCAGCAGCAGCTGCACATACCGCGAGAACGGGTCGCCCATCACGACCCGCTCGGCCCGCCGGAGCGGTCCGGCCAGGCCGCCGATGGTCCTCAGCGGCGCCCCGGCCCCGCCCCGCGCCTCCTCCCACCGCACCTCGTGCCCCTCGTCCCGGGCCAGCTGGGCCATCCGCCGCAGCTGACCGCGGCTCATGGGATCGGTCGGCGACAGCACGACGAGGGTGATCCCGGACTCCGGGCGGGCGCCGGGGGCGGTCCCGCCCGGATCGGGGGCGCGGTCGGTGGTGTGGCCGCGGGCGTGAGCCCATTCCAGCACGTTCAGCAGTTGTACCGGGCTCTCGACGAAGGCGAGGGTGCGGGGGCTCATCGGCGCGGGACCGTCCGTGTTAAGGGGCTGGGGCTCACACCGCGACCGGCTCGCCCGCCGCCGCGGCGATCTCCGCCTCGGCGACGACGCCGGTGACGCGGCGCAGCTTCTTCATCGGGCCGAGCTCGGAGTCGTAGACCTTCTTCACGCCGTCGCCGAGGGAGGCCTCGATGGTGCGGATGTCACGGACCAGGCGCTGCAGGCCCTGCGGCTCCACCGAGGCGGCCTGGTCGGAGCCCCACATGGCGCGGTCCAGGGTGATGTGGCGCTCGACGAAGGTGGCGCCGAGGGCGACCGCGGCGAGCGTGGTCTGCAGGCCCGTCTCGTGGCCGGAGTAGCCGATCGGGACGTTCGGGAACTCCTGCTGCAGGGTGTTGATCACGCGCAGGTTCAGCTCCTCGGCCTTGGCCGGGTACGTCGACGTGGCGTGGCACAGCAGGATGTTCTCCGAGCCGAGCACCTCCACCGCGTGGCGGATCTGCTTGGGCGTGGACATGCCGGTGGAGAGGATGATCGTCTTGCCGGTGGCGCGCAGGGCGCGCAGCAGCTCGTCGTCCGTCAGGGAGGCGGAGGCCACCTTGTGGGCGGGCACGTCGAACTTCTCCAGGAAGGCGACGGCCTCGGTGTCCCACGGGGAGGCGAACCAGTCGATGTTCTTGCTCTTGCAGTACTCGTCGATCTGGCGGTACTCGTCCTCACCGAACTCCACGCGGTGGCGGTAGTCGATGTAGGTCATCCGGCCCCAGGGGGTGTCGCGCTCGATGTCCCACTGGTCGCGCGGGGTGCAGATCTCGGGGGTGCGCTTCTGGAACTTCACGGCGTCGCAGCCGGCCTCGGCGGCCGCGTCGATCAGCTTGAAGGCGTTCTCGAGGTCGCCGTTATGGTTGATGCCGATCTCACCGGTGACGTAGACCGGGCGGCCGGGGCCGGCCTCGCGCGAGCCGAACGTGCGGATGCGGGAGTTGGTGCTCATGGCGGGAGTTGTCCTTACTTGGTGAGGGAATCGAGAGAGGGGCCGAGGATCCAGCTGGCGATCTCTCGGATCGCGCCGTCGCCACCGGGGACGGTGGTGACCGCGCGTGCGGCGCCGCGTACGACGTCGTGGGCGCTCGCGACCGCCACGGGCCAGCCCACGAGGGAGAAGCACGGGAGGTCGTTGACGTCGTTGCCGACGTAGAGCACGCGCTCGGGCGCGATGCCCTGTTCCTCGCACCACTGCTTCAGCGCGAGATCCTTGCGGTCGATGCCGTGCAGCACCGGGAGCCTGAGCTTCCGGGCGCGGGCGGCGACGACCGGGTTCTGCTCCGTGGACAGGATCAGCATCCTCAGGCCGCTCTCGCGCAGCGCCGCGATGCCGAGGCCGTCCCCGCGGTGCACGGAGACGAACTCCCGTCCGTCGGAGTCGATCAGCACCCTGTCGTCGGTCTGGGTGCCGTCGAAGTCGAGTACGACCGCGTCCACGTCGGCGGCGGTCGGCAGCGAGCCGGGCCGGTTGGCGTCGAACAGCGGTGCCAGCGCCCGCGCCCGCGCCAGGTCGTGCGGGTCGTCGATCTCCAGCACCCGCGCGGGGTCGGTGCGCACGAGCTCCGTACGGCCGAAGAAGCGGTGCCGGTGCGCGCGGAACCCGGACGCCGTCATGGCGTAGGCGGCGCCGGTCTCCAGCAGGTCCTGGGGGCGGTCCTGGCGGCGCGGGCGGACGGACTTGTCGTGGTTGACGCCGTAACCGCCCTCGGGGGCGGCCGCGTCCGACGGCGCGCCGTCGGTCACCGGGTCGTCGGCGGCGTCCCGCCACACGAAGCCGTGGAAGGGCGCCACGGTCACCGCGGTGTCGGCGCCGTCCTCGACGACCGCGCCCGCGACCCCGTCGACGTCCTGACCGCGCAGGAACGGGCTGGTGCACTGCACGAGCAGCACCACGTCCACCGGGGCGCCGTGCAGCGCCTCGTGCGCGTCCATGGCGTGCAGCACGGCGGCCTCGGAGGTGGCGGTGTCACCGGCGATGGCGGCCGGCCGCAGCACCACCTCGGCGCCGGCCTGACGGGCGGCGGCCGCGATGGCCTGGTCGTCGGTGGAGACCACCACGTCGGTCACCAGGTGGGCCGCCCGGCACTCGCGCACGGCGCGGGCGACCAGCGGGACACCGCCGACGGGGGCGAGGTTCTTCGCGGGGACACCCTTGGAGCCGCCGCGCGCGGGTATCACCGCGAGCACGCGGCGCACCGGGGCGCCGGATCCCGCGTCCGGGTGGGCGTCGGTCATGGGCTGCACTCCTTGAGGTGGGACGCGGTCGCTCACAGCTCCCCCATCCGCCGGATCACGGGCGCCACGCGCTGCACGCCGTGGCGGTAGGCGCCGCGGGCCGCATGGCGGAAGATCCGGCGCACCGGGCCGGGCGCCCGGTCGGCGGCGGGCGCGCCAGGCAGCGGGCCGCCGTCGGGGGCGAGGTGGTGGCGGGCGAGCACGCCGGGCAGGTAGCCGGGGGCGGTGACAGGGGTGTAGTAGGGCTTCAGCGGCGGGAGTTCACCGGCGCCGAGCAGTTCGTCGACGCGGTGGCGGGCCTGGTCGAAGGCGGCCTCGTAGGTGCCTCCGGTGGCGACGCCCTGGCGGGCCACCCACCACGGGTCGGGTTCCGGCTCGTACCCGTCGTCGAGCTGGTCCCAGGAGGCCAGGCAGCCGGACCCCACGAAGTGGTGGTTGCCGAGCGCCTCCCGCACCCCGAGGTCGGTCAGGACGACGGTGGGGATGCGCCGGTGCAGGGACTCCAGGGCGGCCGTGGAACTCACCGTGACCAGCAGGTCGGTGCGGTCCAGGACCTCGCCCATGTTCCCGTACACCAGGCGGAGGTTGGCGGGCAGGTCCTTGCGCTGGGCCAGCTTCTGGTACGGCAGTTCCTCGATGTGCGTGGTGTGCTCGCCCGGCTTGGAGCGGAGCTTGAGCAGCACCTCGCGCCCGGGGTGCCGGCGGGCGTGCCCGATCAGCCGGTCCAGCAGGTAGTCGCGGTCCGCGCGGGTCTGCGGCACGGAGGGCTGCGCGGCGAAGACGACCGTGTAGGGGTCGTCCTCCGCATGGTCCGGGGTGTGCGCGGCGCCGCCGAGGAACGGCAGCGCCACCTCGGTCACCGACGAGGCGTCGGCACCCACTCCCTCGTACACGGCCCGGAAACGTTCCGCGTCCTGGCGGGAGTTGGCGAGCACGAGGTCCGCGCCGTGCCGCAGCAGCAGGCCGTCGGTGAGCTTCTCGTAGACGACGCCGACGTAGCCGGTGACGACCACAGGCCGCTCGGTGCGTCCCTGCCAGGCGTGGGCCAGTCCGTGCAGCATCGCCTGGACCCCGCCGCCGACGAGGGAGAGCACGAGGACGTCGTACGGCTCCCGCGCCATCTCGCGCAGGAACTCGGCGGCGGTGACCTCACGCAGACGGTCCGCGCGGACACCGACCTCCTCGAGCTGGCGGGCGGTGGGGGTGGCACGGCCCCGCAGCAGGTAGCCGTCGAGGCGGATGTCCGGTTCACCCGAGTCGGGGGAAACACCGGCGGAAACCAAGCGGTCCGCCGTGAGCGCTCCCCATTTCCACCGGGTGTCGGAATCCGCGAGAACAGCGACTCGCCGGGACTTCTTCGCACTGGCTGGCACGCCGAAGACCGTAGGAAGGCATTTCTAGGAACCGCCCAACCCGAACGCAACAAACGGTTAACAGCACATCGCCGAATGGCGAATCGGGCCGCCGGCGGCCCGGAAGAAGGGCGGGTTCACAGCGCCGCCACGCGTCGTTCACCCAAACTCAAGCCGGCGGTAAAGGCGGCGGCGGGGCCGCGCCCTAACGTCACCCGCGTGGTCAAGCTCTCCGTCATCGTGCCGTTCTACAACGTCCGGCCCTACGCGTCCGACACTTTGAAGAGCTTGCGTGCGAACGCCCGCGAGGACTTCGAATTCATTCTCGTCGACGACTGCTCGCACGACGGGACGGCCGACGCTCTCGCGCGCGCGGAGCGCGAGCTGCCCGGGGCGGTGTACGTCAGACACGAGAAGAACGGCGGCATCGCGACCGCGCGCAACACCGGGATCGACACGGCGCGCGGCGAGTACCTGACCTTCCTGGACGGCGACGACTGGCTGGCGCCCGGCCACTACCCGCGGCTGGTCGCCGCGATCGAGGAGCTGGGCTGCGACTTCCTGCGCACCGACCATGTGCGGTGCACCGCGCGGACGCGCACGATCCAGCGGGTCCCGCACGGCCGGCGGGGCGAGGTGATGGACCCGAGGCGGGCGATCCTGCCCGCCGAACGCACCACTTCCGTCGACTACCCCTACGCGTGGGCGGGTGTCTACCACCGCCGGCTGGCCGACCGGGGGCTGCTGCACTTCACCGACGGTCTGCGCACGGCCGAGGACCGGCCGTGGATCTGGCGACTGCACCGGGAGGCGGAGTCGTTCGCCGTGGTGGGCCTGCCGGGCGTCTTCTACCGGCGCGGGGTGGGGGATTCCCTCACGCAGATCGGCGATGTGCGCCAGCTCGACTTCATCCGCGCCTTCGACCAGGTGATCGAGGAGACCGCGGCCGACCCCGAGGCCGACCGGCTGCTGCCGAAGGCGGTGCGCACCTACTGCGCGGTCATCGCCCACCACCTGTCGGGGATCGACAGGTTCGAGCCCTCGGTGGCCAGGCAGTTGCGGACCATGAGCGCCGCGGCGATCAAGCGGCTGCCGCAGGAGCTGCTCACCGACGTGCTCGACACCATGGATCTGAACCGTTCCGCCAGGCTGCGCCGACTGCGCCGCCGGACCTTCGCAGCGAAGGCGGCCTCCTGATGCCCCGCACCACCCGGATCCTCTGCGCCTCGACGCTGCACGGCGCGGCCACCCTGGCCGCCGCGATCGAGTCCGACCGCTTCCCCGGGGAGGACCGCCGCCTGCTGCTGGTGTGCAACACCGCCGCGACGCCGGAGACCACCCCCGCCGTCGACGAGATGCCGGGCTTCGCACCGCTGCGCGACCACTTCGACGGCGTACTGTCCTGGAACGAGGCGATCCGCCCCTTCCACCCCGGGGCCTGGTCCCCGCGCCCCGACGACCTCCCGCTGTTCGAGCGCCATCTGCGGCTGCTGTGGGACCTCGGCGACGACCGTGTGTCCCTGGTGACGGAGTCGCTCCGGGCCAACCCGGCCCTGGCCGTCGCCCAGTCGTTCCCCGACGCGCCCATCGACGTCTGCGCCGACGGGCTGACGGGCTACGGCCCCACGCCCGGCAAGATCGACCCGCTGGTCGGCACGCGGGTGCGGCGGCTGCTCCACCTGGACCTGGTCCCCGGGCTGACCCCGCTGCTGCTGACCGAGTTCGACGTGCCCGCGCACGCCCTGCCGGCCGACGCGTTCACGAAGGTGCTGAGTCGGATCGGCGACGCCGTGCCGCTTCCGCCGCTGCCCGAGCACGCCGCCCTCCTGCTCGGCCGGCGCCCGTCCGCGCCGGGCATCCTCTCCGCCGAGGAGGAGAAGCTGCAGGTGCGGATGGTGCGGGGCGCGGTCGCCCGCGGGCACCGCTCGGTCGTCCTCAAGCCGCACCCGACCGCTCCGGCCCGTCACAGCCGCGCCGTCGAGGCCGAGGCCGACCGGCTCGGCGTGGACCTCACCGTCCTGGACCTGCCCGTGCCCGCCGAGGTGCTGTTCGAGAAGGCCCGGCCCGCGCTGGTGGTGGGATGCTCCTCGACCGCGCTGTTCACCGCGTCCACGTTCTACGACCTGCCGACCGCCCGCGTCGGGACCGCGGCGCTCGTGGACCGGCTGACGCCCCACCGGAACAGCGACCGGATCCCGGCCGTCCTGGCCGACGCGGTACTGCCGGACCTGGAGCACGGCACGGGCGAGGAGGCCCTTCCCGCCGACGAGCTGAACGGCCTGCTCACCGCCGTCGGTTTCACCATGCAGCCGCAGATCCACCGGTTGCTGCGCCCGGCCGCGGAGCGTTACCTCGCGCGGCACCTGGGCCCGCGCACCCAGCGCTACTTCCCGCGCAAGCGGCTCACCTCGCTGGGGCTGCCCGGCGGCATCCCGAAGCAACTGGCGTTCCTGCCCCGCAACGCCGCGGCGCGCCGGATGGTGCGGCGGGCGCGGGCGCTGAAGAAGGCCGTGCGGGGCTGAGGGCCTGCGCGCGGTCGGCTGTTCAGGGGCGACTGTTTACTCGCTGTCCATCAGGAAGCCACTCGCGGCCCGTCACGCTGGGGCACATTCGTCGTCCGATCGGAGGACGGTGGAACGCATGTCGAACCCCCTGGCGGGACTGTTCAAGACACGGCAGAAGGAGACCGCCAGGCTGGACCTGTACGCCCAGGGCATGCGCCTGTGCGGTGAGTACCTCGCGGCGTGGGGCGACCCGCCCACGCCTCGGCACACCCGCCTGGCCCGGGCGATCGGCGTCTACGCCGCCTCCCTCGACACCCCGTCGGCCGATCCCTTCGACGCCCTGCTCAAGGTCGGCGAGCGCGCGCTGGAGGCCGGCGGGGACGGCGGGCTGGGCCTCGCCCTCGGCATGGCCGAGACATCGACCCGGGTCCGGCAGCGGTCCAGGGGGGCCTGGCGGCTGCGCGGCCTGGCCCTCGACGGGCTCGGCCGCGGCGACGAGGCGCTGGAGTGCTACGAGCGCCACCTCACGCTGCTGCAGGACACCGAGCCGGGGCAGGAGGTCGTGCGCAGGGTCGACACCCTGCGGCGCCGGCGGGCGTGCCTGGAGGCTGCCGCCGCGGTCTTCCCCCAGGCCGGCCCTTCGCTGCGCGAACTGCTCGGACAGCCCACCGCGGTCGCGGCGCCGGAGTTCGCCGCCTTCGTACAAGCGCGGGTGGCCGAGCACGGCGCCGGGGACCCCGCCGTGCGGCGCCTGCTGAAGCTGTACGGCACGTACCGGCGGCTCGTCGAGCGGGCGGCGGTGTCCGACCCGCTGCTCGACGGGACCACTCCGATCGGCGTCGGCGGGCTGCGCGGTCTGATCGAGGGGCGGACGGTGTGCCTGGTCCCGGACGCGGACGACGTCGCCGGGAGCGCGCTGGGCGCCGCGATCGACCGCTACGACCTGGTGGTGCGCTGCGACGCGTTCCGCCTCCGCGCGCAGGACACCGGCGAGCGCACCGACCTGCACGCCGTCTCGTTGCGGGGCGGCGCCCCCTGGGACGGGCCCTCCTGGACCCAGCCGGCCGGCATCCGGCTGGTGTTCGGCGACCCGGCCGCACGGTGGCGCCGCGCCACTCGGCAGCGGCTCGTGCCCGGAGCGCAGGAGCACGTCGGCGACGCGTCCCTGCGCCGGCCCCTGACCGACCCGGCGCTGTTGGGCGAGGACGGCTGGGAGACCGCGACCACCACCGCCTTCACCGTCCTCAGGCTCCTGGACTTCCTGGATGTCAGCCCCCGCCTGGACCTCATCGGCTTCGGTCTGCCCGGCCGGCTGCGGCCGAGGGAAGCCGAGTGGGTCATGGACCACGCGACACACGTCGACGACAGCAAGATGAGGATCGCCCTGCGATGACCCACTCCTTGGCGGACGACCGGAGCACCATCACCGGCAGACGCCGGATCGCGTTCGCCGTCCACACCGGCACCGAGCGCCTGTCCGGTCTGTCCACGCTGCTGCGCAGCCTGGCGCTGACCAACCCGAACGTGTGCGAGGACTTCGTGGTCCTGCACCCGGGGCCGGCCGACTCCTCGTTCGACGCGCTGCGCCGCCTGCACCCGCGTGTCGTCACGCGCCGGGCGGACGAACGCGCGGACCTCTTCCGGCTTCAGGGCTACGACACCGTCGTCGTCCTGAGCCCAGACATGGTCGTGCTCGGGGACATCGGTGAGCTGCTGCGGATGCGCCACGGGGTGGGCGCCGTCCCGCAGATGCTGTGCGACGAGGACGGCGGTGAGCGGCGTGCCGTCCTGCCCGGTGGCCTGCTGGTCGTCCAGCGCTCCGACGTGGACGAGGCCGTGGCGGCCCGGCTCGCCGGCGTCGCGGGCGACGGAGGTCAGGACCCCGTGCCGGCGGACGTCCTGGTTCCGCTGGACGCGCGGTACGACTTCCTCACCCATCGGCTCCACGACGACACGCCGGTGCCCGCGCACGTCGCCGTCCTCCACTTCACCGGCCCGTCCGACGCGCCCGGGTACGGTCCGGCCGCCGAGGCGCGGCGCCGCTTCGAGATGAGCGACGAGGAGTTCCGGGCGGCCTACTGCGCCCTGCCCGGCGACAAGCACCCCGACCTCCTGGCGCACTGCGCGCCGCCCCTGCTCGAGGCGCGTCCCTCCCTCGACCTGGTCCGTACGGTGGCCGACGTGTACCGCCGGCAGGGCCGCTACGACGAGGCCGTCGACGTCCTCGCCCCGGTCGTCGCCGACCGGCTGGACGCGCCCCGCTGCCAGGAGACGCTGGGCGTCTGCCTGATGGCGCTGTCGCGCTACGACGAGGCCGAGGCGCGTCTGCTGCTGGCGACCGCGTCCCCCGATGTCGCCCCGCGCGCCTTCGCCCAGCTCGCCCGCCTGGCGTGGCTGTGCGGGCGGGAGGAGGACGCGCACGCGTACGCCCGCGAGGGCCTGGACGCCGATCCCACCGACGCCGGGTGCCACAGCTGGTACACGCGCACCCGACCGGAGGACCCGGAACCGCGGCAGCCGGCCGCCGCCGCGGACCAGCTGGCGCACGTGGCCCTGTTCGCCGAGGGCCAGGAGAACGCCGGGGACAAGGTCCTGCCCGAGGCCGTGCGGATGTGCTTCGACACCGACACCGGCCCGCGCCGCTGGTACCAGCAGCCGGTGCACCGGCTGGTCGACGAAGCGGCGCTGGAGCAGCTGAACGCGCGGCGCGGGGTGATCGTGGGTGGCGGCGGGCTGTTCCTCCCGGACACCTCCCCCAACGGCAACAGCCACTGGCAGTGGAACGTCCCGGACGGGATCCTGGCCCGGATCACCGCGCCCCTGGCGGTGTTCGCGGTCGGCTACAACGTGTTCGACGGACAGCTCTACCGCCGCGGCCGGTTCGCCGAGAGCCTGCGGGCGCTCGTCGAACGGTCGGCGTTCTTCGGGCTGCGCAACCACGGCTCGATCGAGCGGGTCCGCGAGCTGCTCCCCGGGGAGCTGCGCGACCGGGTGCGCTACCAGCCCTGCCCGACCACGGTGGCGCGCCACCTCCTGCCGGGCCGGTTCGACCCGGCGGAGCGGTCCGACACCGTCCTGCTCAACTGCGCCTACGACCGCGCGGGGCTGCGCTTCGGCCATGACTACGGCCACTTCCTCGCCCAGATGGCGACCGCGCTGCGCGAGCTGCGGGAGCGGACCGATGTGCGCTACGCGGCCCATATGCCGGCCGACGAGAAGTTCGTGCACGACCTGCGCCGGGAGCACGGCATCGGCCTGCCCGTGGAGCCGCTGTACGACATGTCGAACGACACCGTCCGCGACCTGTACGGCCGGGCGCGGCTGGTGATCGGCATGCGCGGGCACGCGGGGATGATCCCCTTCGGCTGCGGCACCCCGATCCTCAGCCTCGTCTCCCACCCGAAGCTCGCCTACTTCCTGTCCGACATCGGCCGCGAGGAGTGGGGGCTGTCCGTGCACGACCGGGAACTCGGCCCCCGGCTCACGGAGCGGGCGGCGGCGCTCCTCGACGACCACGCGGCCGCGGTGGCGGACGTGCACGACGCGCAGAAGTTCCTGTGGGAAACCACCCGGTCGAACATCGACGAGCTCCAAGAGGCCTTCGGCCGGGCGTGAGACACCAAGAATTCATCGCTGATGTGCGCGGAATTCACCTCCGCGCCTCGGGTGGCACCGCCCCCTTCGCCAGCATCGTCAGCCTGTCCCCATCCGACCTTCGAGCGTGAGAGGCCCACGTGCCGAGACTGTCCGTTGTCGTCCCCATGCACAATGTGGGAGCGTTCGCCGAGAGCACGCTGCGAAGCCTCACCAACAACGCGGATCCCGACTTCGAGTTCCTGCTCGTCGACGACTGCTCCACCGACTCCACTCCCCAGGTGATCGACCGCTGGGCGGAGAGGCATCCGGGTGCCAGGGTGATCCGGCACGAGAAGAACATGGGCATCGCCCAGGCGCGCAACAGCGGTATCGACGCGGCGCAGGGCGAGTTCATCACCTTCCTCGACGGCGACGACTGGTACGGACCGGGCCACCTCGCCGAACTGGTGCGCGCCATGGACGAGCTGGGCTGCGACTTCGCCCGCACCGACCACGTCCAGGCGACCGGCACCGAGCGCGTGGTCCGGCGCCCCCCGGCGCCGGTGCGCGACACCGTGATGGATCCGCGCGACGGAATAGCGCCGGCCGACACGGAGACGATGGTCGACTACCCCTTCGTCTGGGCGGGGATCTACCGCCGGCACCTCTTCGACGACGGCGGTATGCGCTTCGCGACCGAACTCCGCACCGCCGAGGACCGGTTGTGGATCTGGCGACTGCACCTGAAGGCCAGGACGTACGCCTCCCTCGGTGTGCACGGCGTGTTCTACCGGCGGGGCGTCGCGACCTCGCTCACCCAGATCAGGGACTCCCGTCAGCTGGACTTCATGCCGGCCTACGACACACTGCTCCAGGATCTGCTGCGGGATCCGGAGAGCGAGCGTTTCCTCCCCAAGGCGGTACGGACCTACTGCGCCATGATCGCCTTCCACATCGGCAAGGCGAACGAGTACGAGCCCGCGACGGCCCGGCTCCTGCGGAGTGAGGCGAGGGCCGCGCTGCACCGCATGCCCGGGGACACGCTCGAGGAGACCCTCACCACCATGGACAGCACTCGGAGCAGGTTGCTCAGCCGCCTGCGTGACGGGCGGAAGGCTGCCTGAACCATGCCCCGCAAGACCCAGATCTTCCAGGTCTCGACCCTCTACGGAGCGGCCACTCTCGCCGCGGCGCTCGACGCGGGCCTGTTCGGACCGCGCGACGGAGCCCGGCGCGTCCTGCTGGTCTCCAACAACGCCGCCGTGCCGGAGACGGCCCTGCGCCTCGACGAGATGCACGGCTACGAGCGCATAGCCGGCCGGTTCGACTCGGTGGTCAGCTGGAACGAGGCGATCAGCCCGTACCACCCCAGCGCCTGGGGTCCGCGGGGGAACGACACGGTGGTGTGGCAGCGGGCGTTCCGTCTGCTGTGGGGCATCGGCGAACGGGACCTGGTCGAGCTCGCCGTCGAGTCGATCCAGGTGAACCCGGCCCGCGCGCTGGCGGCGATCTTCTCCGAGAGCGCCGTCCATGTGTACGCCGACGGCCTCATGAGCTACGGCCCGACCCGGGACAAGCTGCCGCTGACCATCGCGTGCCGCATCCGGCGACTGCTCCACCTCGACCTGATCCCCGGCCTGGAACCGCTGCTGCTGTCCGAGTACGGCGTCGAGCCCGAGATCGTCCCGGACCAGGCGTTCCGCGGCGTGCTCGACGAGATCTCCCAGGACGCGGCGGACGACCCGCGGTTGGCACCCGTCCTCCAGGAGGCGCCGACGGCGGTGCTGCTCGGCCAGTACCTGGCGGCGATCAACATCCTGAGCGCCCAGGAGGAGGAGGACCTCCACGTCCGCATGCTGACCGGGGCCGTGCGCGCCGGGCACCGGTCCGTGGTCTTCAAGCCCCATCCGACGGCGCCCGCCGGCTACTCGGCGGCGCTGAGCAAGGCGGCGGCGGACGCCGGCGTCCGGCTCACCGTGCTGGACGCGCCGCTGCTGGCCGAGACGCTCTACCACCACTGCCGTCCCGAACTCGTCGTCGGCTGCTTCTCGACGGCGATGGTGACCGCCTCCGCCTACTACGACGTGCCGGTCGCGCGGGTCGGGACCGCGCAGGTGATGCGGCGTCTCAAGCCCTACCCGAACAGCAACCGCGTGCCCCTGGCCGTGGTCGACCATCTGGTGCCCGACCTGGAGCGCGAGGAGACCCCGGCTCTGATCGGCACGGCCCCCGAGACGTTGTCACCGCTGGTCCGGGCGATCGGTTTCTGCATGCAGCCCAAGGCGTACCCGAGGCTGCGGGAGTCGACGGCCGACTGGCTGCGGAGCAACCTGGCCGGCAGCCCCGGCCACTACTTCCCCGAGCTGCGGCTGGCCGAACTCGGCCTTCCCGGCAGCCGGCCGCGATCGCGCGCGAAGCTCCAGGTGAGCCGTGCGAAGCGCGTGGTGCGCAGGGCGGTACGGCGCGGCGCCCGGATGGGGTGACGCGGGCGGAGGGCCGTCTCCTTCACCCGCCCGTCCCACCGGTCCCACCGGTCCCACCCGCCCCGGACGGCCAACCGAGTCCCACCGGACGCAACGGCGCCATCCGCTCTTCAACTCCCGTACACCGGACTTCCCGAGAGTTGCGCAGTGCCCAATGACATAGCCGTACACGTGCCGCAGCAGAGAAGCGCCTCGTCCGAGCAGGCCGCCCCACCGCGGGAACACCGCTTCGACGTCGACCTGATGCGGCTGGTCTGCTCCGCCATGGTCATGCTGGGACACACGGGCGCCCAGTTCATCAAGTCCACCGGCAACAACCCGGCGGGCGGCTCCGGATCGTACTGGGCGGGACACGTGGTCGAGGGGATCCACGCCTTCGCCGTTCCCACGTACTTCGCGATCGCCGGCTGGGCCGTGCTGGTCGGCGCGCCCCCACGCGACAGCGCCCGGATGTGGAAGAGGATCGTCCGCAACACCGTTCCGCTCTTCGTGTGGACGGCGGTCTACCTGGTGTGGGCCTGGCTGCGGGACCGCAACGAGCGGCCGATGACCGAGCTGGCGGTGGACTCCCTCTTCGGCTCCGTGCGGCCCGCCTATCACCTGTGGTTCATGTACAGCTACATCCCGATCACCGCGCTGCTCGCGTTCGCGATGCTGGTCAAGGCCGGGAAGCGGCCCTGGGGGCTGGGAGCGGCGCTGCTCGGCATCGCGGTCGCGCCGAGTGTGCTGACCACGCTCTCCGAGGTCACGCATCACAGAACGCCGACGGTGACCTGGGGATTCGGCACCTATTCGCTGGTGTACGCGGTCGGGGGCGCGTTCCTGCTGGCCCTCCCGGCCGGGGTCGTACGGTGGCGCTGGCCGCTGTTCGTCCTGACGCCGCTCGCCATGGCCGGGTGCCTCTGGTACAACACGCAGGTCCATTACGTGATCCCCAACGCACACCTGTTCGTCGCTGTCCTGACCCTCTGCGTGCTGCTCCTGATCAACAGGATCCGGATCCCGGAGAAGCTGCGGCCGCTCCTGCAGAAGCTGGCCGGTGCCGCGCTCGGCGCGTACATGGTGCATGTGCTGTTCGTCGAGGAGGTCGTCGCCCCGCTGGTGTCGCCGGACCTGAGCGGACCGGTGGCGGGACTGCTCCTGGTCGGTCTGCTGGTCACGGTCATGGCCCTGTCGTTCAGCGCCAGCCTGCTGTGGGGCAGGCTGAACCTGCGGCGCCTGCTCGGCTGAACCGGCCGCCCCTGCACGCACATCGAAAGGCCCCGCCCCGCCCGGACGACCGGACTCACGGGGGCGGGGCCTTCCCGCGTCCCCAGGGCGCCCGGCTCACCGGGATCCCGCGATGGCGACGCCGCCCGCAGGCAATCCGCCGCGCTACACGCTCGACAGCGACAGCTTCACCGCGAAGCCAAGGAACAGGGCGCCCGCCGCCGACGTCGCCCCCGCCGACAGGCGCCTGCGGCGGCGGAAGGCGGCGGCGAACTTCGTGCCGCCGAAGATCAGGGCGCTGAGGTAGAGGGAGCTGGCCAGCTGGAGCAGGGCGCCGAGGAGAACGAAGGAGAGGGCCGGGTAGGCGTAGGCCGGGTCGACGAACTGCACGAAGAAGGCGATGACGAACAGGATCGCCTTGGGGTTGAACAGGCTGACGAGGAAGGCGCGCCGGAACGGCCGCTCGTCGGCGACCGCCGGGGCGGAGTCCTCGACCGCCGCCGTCTCGCGTCGCGTCCGCCACATCCCCCAGCCGGCCCGCAGCATGCCGACCGCGAGCCAGGTCAGATACCCGGCGCCGGCGTACTTCACGATCCCGAACACCACCGGGTTCGCCTTCAGCAGGGAGGCGGCCCCGGCCGCCCCCAGCGTCATGAGCACGGTGTCCCCGCACCAGACGCCCGCCGCGGCGGTGTACCCGGCGCGTATCCCGCGCCGGGCGGCGACGGAGAGCACGTACAGCGAGTTGGGGCCGGGGAGCAGGACGATGAGGACGAGCCCTGCCAGATAGGTGGGGAGGTGGATGACTCCGAACATGGCAAGGAGTGTCGCACGCGGATCCGGCGCCGCGGTGCCGGATTCCGGGGGACGAGACGGGTGGTCCGGCCGCCCCTTCGGCGCGGGGCGGCCGTCGCTCAGAACGCGTCGCTCGGCACGTAGTTGCCCCACACCTCGCGCAGCGCGTTGCACACCTCGCCGACCGTCGCCCGGGCCCGCAGCGCGTCCTTCATCGGGTACAGGACGTTGTCCTCGCCCTTGGCGGCCTTCTTCAGGGCGGACAGGGCCGTGTCCACCGCCGTCTGGTCACGCTCGGCGCGCAGCCTGGCCAGGCGTTCGGCCTGCTGGGCCTCGATGGCGGGGTCGACGCGGAGCGGCTCGTAGGGCTCCTCCTCGTCGAGTTCGAAGCGGTTGACGCCGACCACGACCCGCTCGCCGGAGTCGGTCTCCTGGGCGATGCGGTAGGCGCTGCGCTCGATCTCCTGCTTCTGGAAGCCGTGCTCGATCGCCGAGACCGCCCCGCCGAGGTCCTCGACCTTCCGCATCAGCGCGACGGTGGCCGCCTCGACGTCGTCCGTCATCTTCTCGACGACGTAGGACCCGGCGAACGGGTCCACCGTCGCGGTCACGTCCGTCTCGTACGCCAGGACCTGCTGGGTGCGCAGGGCCAGACGCGCGCTCTTGTCGGTGGGCAGCGCGATGGCCTCGTCGAAGGAGTTGGTGTGCAGCGACTGGGTGCCGCCCAGAACCGCCGCCAGGCCCTGGACGGCGACCCGGACCAGGTTCACCTCGGGCTGCTGCGCCGTCAGTTGCACGCCCGCCGTCTGCGTGTGGAAGCGCAGCATCAGCGACTTGGGGTTCTTCGCGCCGAACTCCTCCTTCATCACACGCGCCCAGATCCGGCGGGCCGCGCGGAACTTGGCGACCTCCTCCAGGATCGTCGTACGGGCGACAAAGAAGAACGACAGGCGCGGGGCGAAGTCGTCGACGTCCATGCCGGCCGCGACCGCCGTGCGGACGTACTCGATGCCGTCGGCGAGGGTGAACGCGATCTCCTGCGCGGGGGACGCGCCCGCCTCGGCCATGTGGTAGCCCGAGATCGAGATCGTGTTCCACTTGGGGATCTCGGCCCGGCAGTACTTGAAGATGTCCGCGATCAGCCGCAGGGAGGGCTTGGGCGGGAAGATGTACGTCCCGCGCGCGATGTACTCCTTCAGCACGTCGTTCTGGATCGTGCCCGTCAGCCGGTCGGCGCCGACCCCCTGCTCCTCCGCCACCAGTTGGTACAGCAGGAGCAGGAGCGCCGCGGGGGCGTTGATCGTCATCGACGTCGACACCTTGTCCAGCGGGATGCCGCCGAACAGCACCCGCATGTCGTCGATCGAGTCGATGGCCACGCCGACCTTGCCGACCTCGCCGTGCGCGATCGGCGCGTCGGAGTCGTGGCCCATCTGAGTGGGCAGGTCGAAGGCGACGGACAGGCCCATCGTGCCGTTGGCGATCAGTTGCTTGTAGCGGGCGTTGGACTCGACCGCCGTGCCGAAACCGGCGTACTGGCGCATGGTCCAGGGGCGGCCCGTGTACATGGTGGGGTACACACCGCGGGTGAACGGGTAGGTCCCCGGCTCGCCCAGCTTCTCGGCCGGGTCCCAGCCCTTCAGGGCGTCCGGTCCGTAGACCGGCTCGATGGGCAGCCCCGACTCCGACTCGCGCGCCATGGTGTGTGCCTCCGCGTTTCCTTGTTACTCGCCGGTTACCCGCCAGTACCGCCAACTCCCGCCACGGACTGTAGCGGCGGCCGTGCGTCGGGTGGAGTGCCCCCGGCTGGGAGCTATCTCACAGCCGGGAACATCGTTCTGTCTCCCCACCTTGCCCCCTGGTTCGCCACCCGTCACGTGCGGGGAGACATTCCGGTGTACCGGCGGCCGCGGGCACCGGTGAGACAACGGGGGGGCGCCATGCGGAGCAGGGGCACGAGGACAGCGGTCGCCGCCGTCGCGGCGGCCGCGGCACTGGCCGTCGTGTGCGGCTGTACGGTGCAGCCCCCGGACGCGGACGGGCGGCCGCGCTCGCCGGTGCACATCGAGATCCCGGACACCGGGTCGCCCGGCGGCCGCACCACGGCTCCCGGCGGCCGCACCACCGCCCCCGGCGACGCGGGCGAGGGCGGGACCCCGGGCCGCGCCACCGCCCAGGTCCTGTGGTCCCGCGGCGACAGCGGCCGTGACGTGCGCGAACTCCAGGCCCGGCTGCGCCAGATCGGCTGGCTGTTCGACGGGCCCACCGGGTCCTACGACGACCTGACCGAACAGGCCGTCAAGGGTTTCCAGGGCAAGCGCGGACTGCCGCGGACGGGGCGGACCGACACGGTCACCTGGCAGCGGCTGCTGGGGATGACGCACGAGCCGGGCCGCTGGGAGCTGTACCTGATGGGCGGGCAGCCGGCCGGCCCGCCCGACGCGCGCTGCCTGAACGGCCGGGTGCTGTGCATCGACAAGACCACCCGGACGCTGCGCTGGATGGTGGACGGGCGGACGCTCTCGACGATGGCGGTGCGGTTCGGAACGGAGTACACACCCACCCGCGAGGGTGTGTTCCGGGTCTACTGGAAGTCGCGGCACCATGTCTCGACGCTCTACGACTCCCCCATGCCCTACGCGCTGTTCTTCAGCGGCGGCCAGGCCGTGCACTACTCCTACGACTTCGCGGCGCGCGGCTACGCGGGCGGCTCGCACGGGTGCGTCAACGTGCGGGACGAGGCGGCGGTCTCGCGGCTGTTCGCTCAGGTGCGGGTCGGCGACAGGGTCGTCGTGCACTGGTGACCCGCGAGGCGGGGCAGGGCGGGCAGCTTGGGGAGAGTGGCGCGGGAGGAGGACTGGGGGCGCGGGCGGGACCGGGGGAACGTGTCCCGCCCGCGCCGAAATGCACGAGCCGTGGGTACGGGGGGAACCCCGGCTCTGTGCGGTGGCCGATGACCAGTCGGCTCACTCAGTACTGCGCCGGTGCCGCGGAAAACGTCACACCCCATGGGGAGAATGTTGCCGGCGGAACGAATCCGCAGGTCACAGCGGCAGCAGGCGGAGCGTCACAGAGCGCTCCCGGTGGGGTCGGGCGACGGCGTCGAGGGCGGGTCCGGCTGCTCCCGCTGCTCCGGCTGCTCCGGGACCGACCGGGCGACGCTCGGGGACCGCGTGGCGGGCGCCATGGGTGCGAGGCTCTTGCGAAGGCCGCGGTCGTCGCCGCCGCGGCCGTCTCTGTCGCCTCCTGGGTCGCCTCCCTGGTCGTCGCCCTGCTCCCCCTGGCCGTCCTGGCCCTTCCCGCCGCTCTGACCGCTCTGGCCGCTCTGGCTCTGGCCGCTCTGGCCGCCCTGGTTCTCGCCCCGGTCGCCGCCGCCCTTGCCGCCGGACCGGCCGTCGGCCGCCTTCAGGACACCCCGGCAGTACGTCCACACGCGCGCGGAACCGCCGGCCGCCCCCTCCAGGTCGCGCCGGCGGTCGGAGTCCAGGCTCCTGCCGTCGCGCAGATCGCGGCAGGACGACACCAGCCCCTTCCCGCCGTCGTCCAGGGCGCCCTGCCCGTCGCCGGAGCCGGCGGAGGCGTCGTGGCCGGGAGCGGCGCCGTCCTCGCGTGCGGTGCTCCCCGTGTCGCCGTCGGGGGCGCCGACCGTGGCGCCGCCGGGCGTCGGCGTGCCGGGGCCACCGCCCGTGTTGCCGCCGGGCGAGGGCGACACCAGCGGGCGTTCCGGCGCCGCCGGGACGGAGACGGAGATGCCGGGCGCGGGTTCGTCGCCGCCGAACGGCGTCGGCAGCACACCGGTCGTGGCCGCCGCCGCGACCCCGCCGACCGCGCCCGCGGCCAGCGCGGCCGACACCGCGAGGCGTACCGGTCGGCCCCGGTGCCGCGGCCCGGCACGCCGGGGCCGCCCTCCCGTACGGCCACGCGCGTGCGTGCCGATCCGGACGAGACCGACGTCGTCGGAGACCGCGGGAAACGGACGGGGGTCCGCGCCGGTCTCCTCGGCGGCCCGCTCGTCGGCCCGCTGGGCACGCGCCTTGCGGAAGGCGGCCAGCGCGGCGGCCTCACCGGGCAGCACGGCGTCGGCGGGGTACGCGGGGGCGGGTGAGGAGGCGCGAGACGCGGCCGGGTCCGGGAAGGCCCGGGCGGCCGGAGGAGGCGAGTACGACTCGGCGGACAGGGCGCCGAGCGCCTTGGCGAGCCGTTCGGCCTGGTGACGGACAGTGATGTCGACGGTGTCCAGTGGCTCCCCGCGCAGCAGACGCTCCGCCGTGTCGCGGTCCAGCCACCCGTGCTGCTCCTCGGCCATCACATGTCCTTCTGCGTCCGGGCCCGCGTATGCGTCACACCGGCGGACGTCACCGCGCGGCCCCGCGGTTCTCGCGGAGGCGGCAGCGCCTCGAGTTCACTGGGGGATTGCGGATCGTCACCGAGGAGTTCCGCGAGCCGTTTCAGACCGCGGTGCGCGGCGGTGCGCACGGCACCGGGACGCTTGCCGAGCGTCTGAGCCGCGGTCTTCGCGTCGAGACCCACGACCACGCGCAACACCACGGCCTCGGCCTGGTCCTGCGGGAGTCGGGCGATGAGCGAGAGGGTGCTGTCGGTGGCCAACGCCTCCATGGCCTCGCCCGCGGTGTCGGACTCCGCGGCCCGGCCGGCCAGTTCCGTCTCGTCGCCGCCGATCGCGGGGCGGCGGCCGCGCATGCGTATGTGGTCCAGGGCGCGGTTGCGGGCGATCCGGGCTGCCCAGCCGCGGAACCGGTCGGCGTCCCCGCTGAACCGCTCCAGATCGCGGGCGATCTGGAGCCAGGCCTCGGACGCCACGTCCTCGGCGTCCGGATCGCCGACCAGCGTGCGTATGTATCCGAGCAGCCGCGGGTGCACGGCACGGTACACAGTCCGGAACGCGGTCTCGTCCCCGTCCTGCGCCGCGAGCACCGCGGCGGTCAGCTCCGCGTCGTCCCCCAGCACCCGTGGTGCCCTTCCTTGCGACTGAACCGGCATCGCTGTCGCGGACCGGGCTCTGGCCGTCGTGGTTCCTCAGTTGATGGTTGCGGTGTTCGAGGCGGCAGATCGCTGCGGTGGCCATGCCCGCCACGCCTCGGCGCGAAAGGCACGTTACGGCCTCAAACCGCCTGCCGTCCATGACCGTACAACGTGCGACCAACCGGAGCCGGGGCGAGGTGTGACAGAAACCGCACCCTCGGCGCTGTAAGGAATACGGGCCGCGCGGCCCGTGCCGCGCGACGGCCGGGGCCTCTCCTGTGGGGGGTGGCGGCCCCGGCCGTTGCCTCGGTGCTCATGGCTCTCCCGCCCCGCCCGGGGCCTCCTCCTCGAGCTGCCGCGCCAGCCGTTTCAACCCCCGGTAGGCGGCGGTGCGCACGGCGCCCGGCCGTTTGCCGAGGACGCGCGCGGCGGTGGGGCCGTCGAGGCCGACGACGACCCGCAGCAGTACGGCCTCGGCCTGGTCGCGGGGCAGCCCGCGGACGAGGTCGAGGGCGCGCTCGGTGGTCACGGACTCCAGGGCCTGGTCATACGTGCTGTACGGACCGGGCAGCTCCAGGACGTCCTGTTCGAGCGCGGCGGCCCGGGGCCGCACCCGTTTGCGGCGCAGATGGTCGAGCGCCCGGTGCCGGGCGATGGTCGCCGTCCAGCCGCGAAAGCCCGCCCCGTCGCCCCGGAACCGGCCGAGGTCGCGCGCGATCTCCAGCCACGCCTCGGACGCCACGTCCTCGGCGTCGTCGCCGACGAGACCGCGCAGATACCCGAGCAGTCCCGGCTGCACGGCCCGGTACGCGACGGCGAAGGCCTCCTCGTCGCCTTCCTGGGCCCGCGCGACGGCCGCACCCAACTCCCCGTCGTACGCGTGCGCGCGGCGGGGTTCCCCTCCCTGGCCCAAGAACCGTCCTCGTCCGTAGCGAGTCCCCAGACGTGCCCACCACCCACCGGCCGTGTCCACGCCTCCACGGTCATCAGCGTCGGCTCCCACAGAAGTGTCACAGCCGGTCAGCAGGCCCGCGGCCATGGCTCAGGTCCGCCCGGTCCCCATCGCGTCCCGGCACAGCAGCCGCAGCGATCCCTGGCCCGTGAAGCACCGCCCGGCCTCCTCCATGGGGTCCCACAGCCGCCCGTCCGCGGTGCGCACCCAGTGCTCGCCGCCGCTCACCCACCACTCGGCGCCGCCGCCGTGACGGACGATCACCTCACCGGCGTACGCGCCGAATCCGCGCAGCACGCTCCGTACGGCCGCGTGCGGGGTGCCCTCGCGCCGAAGCTCTCCGATCGTCCGGTCGACGCGCCACAGGCTCTGCGCCGAGTAGTCAAGGCGCAGCCGAGCGCCCTCGCGCATCGCCGTCACGGTGTCCGCCGCCCACCGCACCGGTTTGGTGGCGGCCTGGGGCCTGCTCTGCTGCTGAGTCGTCACATGCTGGGCTGTCACATAGGGAAGAGCGCGATCCGCCCGCGGTTCGTCACCCGTGATCGCGGCCCGGGCGGCAACCGGCGCAGGACCACCGCACCGCGCCCGCAGGACGCTCACAGATCCCCGCCACGCCGCCGGCCCGCCCGGGGCCCCGGCTCACACCCGGCCGCGGGCCCGGCGGGACACCACCGCCCGCAGGACGCGGCGCCCCTCCGTGGAGACCTCCAGGGCCTGGCGGAGTCCGGCACGACCGTGCCCGGCGAGCAGTTCCAGGACGGTGATCTGGCGGCGCAGCTCTCCGGCGACCAGCGGCGACATGCCCTCGGCGGGCCCCGGAGCGGGGTTCCCGGCGGCGCGGACGGAGTCGAGCGCCTCGGGGAGGGAGTCGGCGGGGGCGCCGTCCTCGGCCGGGTCGAGGAGCCGGTGGATCTGGAGCGAGGCGACCGAGCAGGCGTCCGCCCACTGCCGCACCTCGGCCGCGGACCGGGCGGCCGGCGCGGCGGCCAGCATCCGGCGGGCCAGCAGCACGGCCTCGTCCCCGGCGCCCTCGGCATCCTCCTCGCCCAGCGGGTCCAGCGCGTCCAGGGCGCCGCGCGCCTGCTCCAGCCGCTCGGCCCAGTCGCCCCCCGGGGAGGGGGCGGAGTCCTCGGCGAGGCTCCCCCACAGCGGCCGCAGGACCTCGTCGTCGCCTCCGAGCAGAGGCACGCACCGGTCCAAACAAGCCAGTCCGCTGGCGGCCAGTCCGCGCTCGTCGGCCTGCGCGATCAGTTCCACCAGGCTCATCCACGCCTCCTCAAAGGGCGCCGACCTCAACGGAGCCCGCACTTGCCCTTACTGCGTGCGATCGGCCGGTAGTTTCACACGGGTCGCACGCGGAGTCGAGCAAGTTGGCATAAGAAAAGGTTTCGGCCAAAGACCGGGGCCGGCGGTCGAGGTCGGCGGACGGCGCGTGGAAGCGAGGTCAGACCGCGGCCGGCACCGCTCCCCGCAGCGCCTTCTCGTGCTGCATACGGGTCAGCCGGAGCACGACGAAGACGGCGAGCACGGCGGCGACGAGGTCGAGGACGTCGCTGAACATCATCTCCCCGGCGGCGGAGTGCAGGTCGTCGGCCTCGACGGCGTGGTCGTAGTCGAGGGCGGCGAGCCGGCCGGCCATCAACCCGATGACCCACACCGTCCACCAGGTGTTGACCAGCGCGTTCGACCTGGGCCCGGCCGCAGGGCTGCTGGCGTCCCAGATGTCCACGGCGATCCTGCGCGGGAACCACAGGCTGACGACCGGGGTGAACCACGCGCCGATCGCCCAGCCGCGCTTCATGCGGTGCCCGAAGGGGTCGAAGACCTCGGCGTTGACCCGCACCCGGTAGAACCAGCACAGGAAGACGGCACAACTGGCGAGCAGCGTGAGCAGCTGGGCGACACCCGCGACGGCGTAGAACAGGTCGGCGTCGTCGGCCCGCCGCGTCAGGTCCGCGCCGACCGCGCCGCTCATGAGGTCGCCCGAGACGTCGTACATCACGACGTCCGTCCAGACGGCGAACAGGTCGGCGGCGGCGGCGAGGAGGAGCATCGCGGCGGCGGCCCGGCCGAGTCCGACCGGCGAGCGCAGCCAGGCGGGCGGCACCCCCGCGTACGGCGGGGCGGGCGGCATCCCCGCGTTCGGTGGGCCGGGCGGCATCCCCGCGTTCGGTGGGCCGGGCGGTACCGGAGCGGCCGAGCAGCCGGTGCACAGGGTGCCGCCCGGTACGGCCGCGAAGTGGTGACAGCGTGCGCAGATCATGGTGGGTCCCCCCAGGGTGTCTCAGTGGAGCCGGCGGCTCCCCCCGGAGCCCCGAGCGCGGCACCCGGAACCTACGGCTCCCAACCCTCGAACGTCCACTCGATTCGGCGTCAGCCCAGTTTGTCCGCGAGCTCCTTGAACTCGGCCCAGGACATCGCCGGTTCGCCCGGGTCCCACAGCTTCTGGACGGTCGCCCGCAGCGGCATCCGGATGCCGGCCGCCACCTGGTCCTGGGTCTGGGAGTTCGCCAGGTCGCACCACACGGCGAACGAGCCGCCCAGAATCTGCGCGTCGTACCGGGCGGGCACCGCCTCGGTGCCGCGCAGCACGCGCGGGTTCCACTTCTCGTAGATGCGCCGGCCGTCCGGGTAGACGAAGGTCTGCGGCTCGCCGAGGACGTAGTAGAGGAACTCGTCGTTGTAGTTGAGCACCTTCCGCCCGGCGTCCAGGTACTCGGTCGGTTGCCGGGCGCCGTACTCCTTGCCCGTCCAGTAGGCGACCTCGATGTCCCGGTCGGGCGAGAGGGACGAACTCCGGAAGAAGCCGTCGTTCCAGGCGCGCGGGGTGCGGTCCTGTCCGCGGACGGTGGCGGCGCGGTCGTTGAGCCAGGCCGTCGTCAGGTCGGCCACGTTGCCGCCGGAGCCGTGGGCCTTCCGCGCGGCGGCGGCCAGCTGCGGGTAGGCCGCCTGGGGGTCGCGCGCGGCCAGCGCCTGGTACTCGTCGCCGCCGAGGTGCCAGAAACCGCCGGGGAAGAGGGCCGCGTACTCGTCGAGCAGGTCGTCGACGATCGCGGCGGACCGGGGCTCGGAGATGTCGACGGCGCCGCGCGTGGCCACGCCCGGCCCGTTGCGCAGCTGCGTCTCGGGGTGGGCGGCGATCACCGCGCCGAGGTGGCCGGGCGAGTCGATCTCGGGGACGACGGTGATGTGCCGGCTCGCGGCCAGGTCGACCAGCCGCTTGACCTCGGCCTTGGTCAGGTGGTCCGCGGAGACGACCTCCGGGTGCGTGTCGGACTCGATGCGGAAGCCCTGGTCGTCGGAGAAGTGCAGGCCGAGCTCGTTGAACTTCAGGTCGCCGAGTTCCCGTACGCGGTCCTCCAGCCAGGCGGCCGTGAACGGCTTGCGGGCGATGTCCACCATGAAACCGCGCCGCGGTTTGGCCGGCGCGTCCTTGACCACCCCCTCCGGGGCCGTGCCGCCGCCGTGCACCTCCTGCTTCAGGGTGCGGGTGCCGTAGAAGACGCCCGCGTCGGCCGGCCCGCTGATGGTCACCCGGCCGTCACGCACGGTCATGGTGTACGACTCGGGGTTCCGGCCCTCGCCGCCCTTGTCCAGCGCCAGCCGCAGGTCCCCCGGGCGCTCGTCGTCGCGCCGGCCGGAGTAGGCCAGTCCGAGTTCGCTCGCTATCAGCTTCCCCTCGTCGGCGAGGGAGGCGTCGCCCACCACGACCCGGGACCCGGACTGCGGGCGCCAGCCGGGACCGCGGGCCGCGGTGTGGGAGCGCACGGCGGGAATGGTCCGGGGTGCCTGCGACAGCGGGTAGGCGCGGGTGGGGCCGGGGCTCGCCGAGCCGGCGGACCGGTCCGGGCCGCCCGCCGCCGCGTCCGCCGGGGATCCGTCGCCCCCGAAGGACCACAGGGCCAGTCCGATGCCCAGGGCGACCGCGGTCGCGAACGCGCCGCCGACGACAGTCCGCGTGCCCCGCGGCTTGCGCGCCGAAGCCCGGCGTCTGTGCTTGCTCACCCGGCCAACCTAACGGCCCATGACCGCCGAACGTGTCCACCGCACGTTCTCAAACTCTCCCGTCCGGGTGAAATTCAGCCACTCGTCGAACACGTCATGAGCACACCCGATACCGTAGCGGCACATCTCTCACGGACTCCCCTGCCGACCTCCCGCCGACCTAGGACCCACGCTGCCCGCGCAGAACCTGGAGCACTTCAACACCGCCCCCGCCGCCGAGGCCCACCGGACCCTCCTGACTTGCCTGCGCAGCCCTCGCTGGGCCCGCCTCGTCGCCGCCCACCGCCCGTATCCGGACCTGTCGTCCCTCCTGGCGGCGGCGGACGAGGCGACGTACGACCTGGGCCCCGAGGGACTGGCCGGGGCCCTGGCGGAAGAACCCCCGCCGTCCCTGCCCGCCGGCACCTACGCGGCCGCCTCCACGGCCCTGAGCGCCGCCTACGCCGCCTACGAGGCCAGATTCGGCCACACCTTCGTCATCTGCCTGGACGGCACCGCCCCGGACGAGACCCTGGACCGGGTCCTGCCGGCGATCCGGTCCCGTCTGGCCCACGAGCCGGAGGACGAGCGGGCGATCGCCCGGGAAGAGCTGCGAAGGCTGGCGAACGGGCGGCTGCGGGGCCTTCTGGGCGCCGTCACTGAGCCGTCCGTGCACCTTTGAGAGCGACTTCGATCACACGGGCGGACCCCCCGTAAGGCCCCGGTCAGCACGTCGGTACGATACTGGGGGCCGGTGGACCGTACCCGGCCGGGCCCGACCGACCGTGAAGCCGGTGCGGCCCTAGTCCCCGCTCCCGGAGGGTTCTTCCGTGCCGGCTGGAACGCTGTACCGCGGCCGGGAAGGAATGTGGTCCTGGGTGGCTCACCGAGTCACCGGCGTCCTCATCTTCTTCTTCCTGTTCGTTCATGTGCTGGACACCGCACTCGTGCGTGTGTCTCCCGAGGCCTACGACAAGGTCGTGGCCACCTACAAGACGCCGATCGTCGCCGTACTCGAGTACGGGCTGGTCGCCGCCATCCTCTTCCACGCACTCAACGGCCTGCGTGTCATCGCCGTCGACTTCTGGGCCAAGGGCGCCCGGTACCAGAAGCAGATGCTGTGGACCGTGGTCGGCGTCTGGGTCCTGCTCATGATCGGGGCGATCTACCCCGTCCTCGGCCACGCCGCTCGTGCGGTATTCGGGAGCTGACGCGCATGTCCACCACTGAAACCACCGCTTCCGGCGTTGGCCCGGTCGAGGGCGGCTCCGTCTACGGCGTGGACAACCCCGCCCCCCTCATCGAGGCCCCGCGCCAGCGGACCAAGAAGACCCCGAAGTCGACCCGGGGCAACTTCGAGCTGTACGGCTGGCTGTTCATGCGGCTGTCCGGCATCGTCCTGGTCGTCCTCGTCCTCGGCCACCTGCTGATCCAGCTGGTCCTCGACGGCGGCGTCTCCAAGATCGGCTTCGCCTTCGTCGCGGGCCGCTGGGCCTCCCCCTGGTGGCAGGTCTGGGACCTCGCCATGCTGTGGCTGGCGATGCTGCACGGCTGCAACGGCCTGCGCACGGTCATCAACGACTACGCGGAGCGCGCCAACACGCGCCTGTGGCTGAAGGCACTGCTCTACACCGCCACGGTGTGGACCATCCTGCTGGGCACGCTGGTGATCTTCACCTTCGACCCGAACATCCGCTAGGCCCCGGGACCGAGGTATTTTCCTGATGAAGATCCACAAGTACGACACCGTCATCGTCGGCGCCGGCGGCGCCGGTATGCGGGCCGCCATCGAGGCGACCAAGCGCAGCCGCACCGCGGTCCTGACCAAGCTCTACCCGACCCGCTCCCACACGGGCGCCGCGCAGGGCGGCATGGCCGCCGCGCTGGCCAACGTGGAGGAGGACAACTGGGAGTGGCACACCTTCGACACGGTCAAGGGCGGTGACTACCTGGTCGACCAGGACGCCGCCGAGATCCTGGCGAAGGAGGCCATCGACTCCGTCCTCGACCTGGAGAAGATGGGCCTGCCGTTCAACCGGACGCCCGACGGGACGATCGACCAGCGCCGCTTCGGCGGGCACTCCCGCAACCACGGCGAGGCCCCGGTCCGCCGCTCCTGCTACGCGGCCGACCGCACCGGCCACATGATCCTCCAGACGCTGTACCAGAACTGCGTCAAGGAGGGCGTGGAGTTCTTCAACGAGTTCTACGTCCTGGACCAGCTGATCACCGAGGTCGACGGCGTGAAGCGGTCGGCGGGTGTGGTGGCGTACGAGCTGGCCACCGGCGAGCTCCACATCTTCCAGGCGAAGTCCGTGATCTACGCCTCCGGCGGCAACGGCAAGTTCTTCCGGGTGACGTCGAACGCGCACACGCTGACCGGTGACGGCCAGGCCGCCGTCTACCGCCGCGGTCTGCCGCTGGAGGACATGGAGTTCTTCCAGTTCCACCCGACCGGCATCTGGCGCATGGGCATCCTGCTCACCGAGGGCGCCCGCGGTGAGGGCGGCATCCTGCGCAACAAGGACGGCGAGCGCTTCATGGAGAAGTACGCGCCGGTCATGAAGGACCTCGCCTCCCGTGACGTCGTCTCCCGCTCCATCTACACGGAGATCCGTGAGGGCCGCGGCTGCGGTCCCGAGGGCGACCACGTCTACCTGGACCTGACCCACCTGCCGCCGGAGCAGCTGGACGCCAAGCTGCCGGACATCACCGAGTTCGCGCGGACCTACCTGGGCATCGAGCCGTACACGGACCCGATTCCGATCCAGCCGACCGCGCACTACGCGATGGGTGGCATCCCGACCAACGTCCAGGGCGAGGTGCTCGCGGACAACACCACGGTCGTGCCGGGCCTGTACGCGGCCGGCGAGGTCGCCTGCGTCTCCGTGCACGGCGCCAACCGTCTGGGCACCAACTCGCTGCTGGACATCAACGTGTTCGGCAAGCGGGCCGGTATCGCGGCCGCGGAGTACGCCGCGAAGGCCGAGTACGTGGAACTGCCGGAGAACCCCGAGTCGTTCGTGGTCGAGCAGCTCGAGCGGCTGCGGACCTCCACGGGCACCGAGCGGGTGGCCGTGATCCGTCGTGAGCTGCAGGAGACCATGGACGCCAACGTCATGGTGTTCCGCACCGAGCAGACGATCAAGACGGCCGTCGAGAAGATCGCCGAACTCCGCGAGCGCTACCGGAACGTGGCGATCCAGGACAAGGGCAAGCGGTTCAACACGGACCTCCTGGAGGCCGTCGAGCTGGGCAACCTGCTGGAGCTGGCCGAGGTCATGGCGGTCTCCGCCCTGGCCCGCAAGGAGTCCCGCGGCGGTCACTACCGCGAGGACTACCCCAACCGCGACGACGTCAACTTCATGCGCCACACCATGGCGTACCGCGAGGTCGGCGACGACGGGTCGGAAACCGTCCGTCTCGACTACAAGCCGGTCGTCCAGACCCGCTACCAGCCGATGGAGCGTAAGTACTGATGGCAACCCCCGTTCTGGACAAGGTGGAGGCGCAGTCCGCCGCCTCCCCCTACATCACCGTCACCTTCCGCGTCCGCCGGTTCAACCCGGAGGTCTCGGCCGAGGCGACCTGGGAAGACTTCCAGCTGGAGATCGACCCCAAGGAGCGCGTCCTCGACGGTCTGCACAAGATCAAGTGGGAGCTCGACGGCACGCTGACCTTCCGTCGCTCCTGCGCGCACGGCATCTGCGGCTCGGACGCCATGCGGATCAACGGCAAGAACCGTCTGGCCTGCAAGACGCTGATCAAGGACATCAACCCCGAGAAGCCGATCACGGTCGAGCCCATCAAGGGCCTCACGGTCCTGAAGGACCTGGTCGTGGACATGGACCCGTTCTTCCAGGCGTACCGGGACGTCATGCCGTTCCTGGTCACCAAGGAGACCAACGAGCCGACGCGGGAGCGCCTGCAGTCCGCGGAGGACCGCGCCCGCTTCGACGACACGACGAAGTGCATCCTGTGCGCGGCCTGCACCTCGTCCTGCCCCGTGTTCTGGAACGACGGGCAGTACTTCGGCCCGGCGGCCATCGTCAACGCCCACCGGTTCATCTTCGACAGCCGTGACGAGGCCGGTGAGCAGCGCCTGGAGATCCTCAACGACAAGGACGGCGTCTGGCGCTGCCGCACCACCTTCAACTGCACCGACGCCTGCCCGCGCGGCATCGAGGTGACGAAGGCGATCGCGGAGGTGAAGCGGGCGCTGATCACGCGCCGCTTCTGACGTTCCGCGGTACACGACGCCGAGGGCCCCGTTCCGTTCGGAACGGGGCCCTCGGCGTGCCGTGCCCGGCCGTCGCCGGGTGCGCGCACGGGTCAGCCGCGCAGGATGCGACCCTGCGAGTCCGTGCGGTCGTTGCTCACGAAGAAGAGGATGGCGTCGATCAGGGCCCAGAGGCCGAGACCGCCGCAGGTGAGCAGCTGGGCGATGCCCACACCCACGGAGCCGACGTAGAAACGGCCGATGCCCAGGCCTCCGAGGAAGAGCTGGAGAATGCCCGCGACGATCTTCGACTTGTCGGAGTACGGGCGGCCCATCGGGTCGTAGCCGTAGGGGGCGTCAGGGGTGGGGACGGTCATGGCTGGTGCTCCTGGGGACTGGTGACAACACCCGGAGTGGGAATCTCCGAGGCCAGGGAGCCCGACGGCCCGGTCCATACGGCATCCGTGCGCGATTCCACGCGCGCCGACCGGATGCGGCCGTCCCCCCTGCGCCTTGGGAGCATAAAGATCCGAAAGGGCGGCGCGGGAGAGGGTTCGGAGGAATGTTCCCGTTCCGTGATCACATTCGGCCACCATGGCGCATTGGGCACTGTGCCCCGACCGCTCTAGACGACGTTGCGGACCACGGTCCACGCCACGGCCACCAGCAGCACCGCCGCCTGCGCCCGAGGGCTGAGCCGGGGGTGCCAGCGGCGGCCGCGCAGCCCCTCCAGGGCCCACCTGCCGAGCAGCGCCAGCGCGAACGGCGAGGCGAGCAGCAGCATCCTGTTGTCCAGCCAGGCCTGGCCGAGGCGGCCGTGCATCAGGTCGTACACCATGCGCGTGCCGCCGCAGGCCGGGCAGAGCAGCCCGGTGACGTACCGGAAGGGGCACTGGGGCAGGACGTGGCCGGGCTCGTGCGGGTCGGTGACGTAGAGGTACCCGGCGCCCGCCACGCCGGCGCACAGCACCGCGAGCGGAGCCGCGGCCGGATGCCGCAGCAGCCGGTCGCGCACTGTGCCGGACACCGCGTCAGCCACGCAGGATCCGGCCCTGGGAGTCGGTGTTGTCGTTGCCGGTCAGCAGCATGATGCCGTCGATCAGCGCCCAGATGCCGAACCCTCCGCAGGTGAAGAGCTGGGCGATGCCGATCCCGACGTGGCCGATGTAGAAGCGGCCGATGCCCAGGCCCCCGAGGAAGAGCTGGAGGACACCGGCGACGATCTTCGACTTGTCGGAGTAGGGGCGGCCGTAGGGGTCGTAGCCGTAGGGGGCGTTGGGGTCGAACTGCATCCCCGGGGGCGGCGGATAGCCACCGGGCGGCGGGTAGCCACCGGGGGGCGGGTAACCGCCGGGCGGCGGGTAAGCGCCGGGCGGCGGCGGATACGCGCCGGGGGGCGGGTTACCACCCGGAGGCGGCGGGTAGCCGCCGGGCTGCTGGTGGGGATACCCGTATCCCGGGGCCTGGTTGGGCTGCTGCGGCTGCTCGGACACGGTGGCTCCACTCTTCGACTTCCGACGAACTGACGGTCATATTGCAGGAAGAGCGGCCGAAGCGAAACATCGGGGTACCACCCGACGTCCCGCGCCCCGCGCCCCGCGCCCCGCGCCGAACGAGTGAGCCGGCACCCGCTCCGCGCTCGGCCTCCCGGGCGGCGCGGATCCCGTACCTAATCTGACGGCATGTCAGATGACGAGTCGTACGAGCTGCTCGGGTTCGACAACGTGCTGCTGCCCGTGGGGAATCTCGGCGAGGCCCTGGGGTTCTACGAGCGGGCCGGGTTCGCGGTGGCGTTCCGCCTGGACGAGGCCGGCATCGCGCTGCTGAAGGTCGGGGGCGAGACGCCGGGGATCCTGCTGCGCCAGGAGGAGCTCGGGCACCGCTCCCCGCCGTGGCCCTCGCCCCGGGTGTGGCTGGAGGTGCCGGACGCGCGGGCGGCGGCGCACGCGTTCGCGAGGGCCGGGATCGAACTGCTCGACGAGCCCTTCGCCGTGGCGACCGGCTGGACCGTCGAGATCGCCGACCCGTGGGGCAACGTCCTGGGCTTCACCGACTACCGCAAGCGGCCGGAACTCGGGCGCAGACCCTGAGACGCCCGTCACCACGGAACTTCCCCACGCGTGTTGAACGCGTTCAAAAACAGGTCTAGAGTCTCTCACGCCAGCGTTTTGAACGCGTTCAAAAGAAGGGGTGGGGGGCATGGACCGCACGGTCATCGCCTATGTCATCTATCTGCTCGTCAGCATCGCCCTGACCGTCTGGGTGGCCCGCACGCTCAGCGGGAACGGGCGGATCTTCCTCGCCGACGTCCTGCACGGCGACGACAGGCTCGCCGACGCCGTGAACCACCTGCTGGTGGTCGGCTTCTACCTCGTGAACCTCGGCTTCGTCGCGCTGTACCTGAGCGGCGACCAGGCCATCGACGACACGCGCGGCATCTTCGAGGCCCTGTCGACGAAGCTCGGCGTGGTGCTGCTGGTGCTCGGCGTGATGCATCTGGGCAACGTGTACGTGCTGAACCGGATCCGCCGCCGCGGGGTGCTGGAGCGCGAGCAGGTGCCGCCGGTCGCCCCGCAGGACTGGGCCGCGCCCTCGGCCGGGGCGTGAGCGCGGTGCCGACCGCCGCCGGCCGCGACCGGGACGCCGCGCGCGTCCCGGTCCGCGGGCTGACCGTCCTGTACGACGCCGAGTGCGCGCTGTGCGCGTCCGTGCGCGACTGGCTCGTCAGGCAGCCGCAGCTGGTGCCCCTGGAACTCGTCCCGGCCGGCTCCGAGCAGGCCGGGCGGCGCTTCCCGGGCCTCGACCACGGCGCCACCCTGGAGGAGGTCACGGTCGTCGGCGACTCGGGCCAGGTCTACCGGGGAGCCGCCGCCTGGATCGTCGTCCTGTGGGCCCTGCGCGAACACCGGCCGCTCTCCCACCGGCTCAGCACCCCGGCGGGCGCGCGGCTCGCCAGGGGCGCGGTGCTGGCCGCCGCCAGGTGGCGCGCCGGCCGGCGGGACGGCGAGCGCTGGGGCGGGGGCGCGTACCGGCGCGGGGACGGGTGGTCCTACGACCCGCGGTACGGCTGGATCCACGAACCACCCGGCTGTGACGGCGGCGCCTGCGCCACTGGCTAGGCTCTGTCCGTGCCCGCGAAGAACGACGACGCCCCCGGTGAGGGCGTGCCCGCCAGCAAGTCCGAGCAGACCCGCGCTCTCATCCTGGAGACGGCCATGCGGCTGTTCCAGGAACGCGGATACGACAAGACGACCATGCGGGCCATCGCCAAGGAGGCAGGAGTCTCCGTCGGCAACGCGTACTACTACTTCGAGGGCAAGGAGCACCTGATCCAGGGCTTCTACGACCGGATCGCCGCCGAGCACCAGGAGGCGGTCCGGGAGGTCCTGGCCCGGGAGACCGCCCTGGAGGCGCGGCTGGCGGGCGTGCTGAGGGCGTGGCTGGACGTCGCCACGCCCTACCACGAGTTCGCGGTGCAGTTCTTCAAGAACGCCGCCGACCCGGACAGCCCGCTCAGCCCCTTCTCCCCCGAGTCGGAACACGCGCGCGTGGAGGCCATCGGCGTCCACAAGGAGGTGCTGCACGGCGCCAGGACCAAGGTCCCGGCGGAACTGCGCGAGGTGCTGCCCGAGCTGATGTGGCTCTCCCAAATGGGGCTCGTGCTGTACTGGATCTTCGACCGGACCGAGGGGCGCGAGCGCAGCTACCGGCTGGCCGAGCGCGGCGCCCGCCTCACCGCGCGGGGCGTCGCCCTGGCCCGCTTCCGCCTACTGCGGCCCCTCGTCCACGAGGTGCACGAACTGTTCACGGACTTCCTGCCGGGCATGACCCGGCTGATGCCGGACCCGGCGGGCAGGGGGCGGGGCACGGCGGCCGAGTGATCACTTCCGGGTGTCACCCTGCCCGCCGCCATCGGGGCCGAGGTCACCCTCGACGTCGGCAGAATCCCCAAGGACGGGGAGACGCCGGCTACTTGACCGCGTCGACCTCCTCCTCCGTCAGCTCCACATCGTGGACCAGGGGGCCGTCGGTCACGACGACGTGGTGGGCGCGGGAGCCGTGGGGTGAGGCCGTGGCCGCCAGCAGGTAGGTGCCCGGTCCCGGCACCGCGACGATGTACGAGCCGTCGGCCAGGGACGCCACCCGGTCCAGTTGCCGGCCGCCCTTGGACAGCAGGGTCACGGCCGCGCCATGGACCGCTTCGCCCTCCTCGGTGCGGATGAAGCCGTGGACCACCGAAGCGGGGCCGGTCGGCCGCGGCACCGGTGCCTCCTCGGGCTCCTCCGCCGGCTCCACCGCCAGATGCGGCAGGCGGCGCTCCAGCCAGGCCGGCAGCCACCAGTTGGCCCTGCCGAACAGATGCATCGCCGCCGGCACCAGCGCCGTCCGCAGCACGAACGCGTCCAGCGCGACCGCCGCCGCGAGACCGACGCCCGCCATCGCCGCGCCCTGGTTCCCGCTGAGGACGAAGGCGAGGAAGACGCAGACCATGATCAGGGCCGCCGAGTTGATGACCCGGCTGGTCTCCGCGAGACCCACCCGGACCGCACGGGCGTTGTCCCGAGTGTGCACCCACTCCTCGTGCATCCGGCTCACCAGGAAGACCTGGTAGTCCATCGACAGGCCGAACAGCAGGGACAGCATGATGATCGGCAGGAACGCCTGGATCGGCCCCTCCTTGCCGAGGCCCAGCAGCTCCAGGCCCCAGCCCCACTGGTAGATCGCCACCAGGACGCCGAAGGACGCCGCGGCGGCGACCAGGTTCATCACCGCCGCCGTCAGCGGCACCAGCAGCGAACGGAAGGCGACCAGCAGGAGCAGGAAGCCGAGGCCGACGATGGTCGCGACGAAGTACGGCAGACGGTCGCCCGTGACGGAGGCGAAGTCCTTCGAGACCGCCGTGACACCGCCGACGTGCGCCCGCGCCCCCGCCTCGGGGATCACCTCGTCGCGCAGGGTGTCGATGAGCCGGTCCGTCCGCTCGGACTGCGGCGAGGTGGTCGGGACGACCTGGATGACGGTGACACCGTGCGCGGGCGGCAGCGCGGCCACCCGGGCCACCCCGCGGGTCTCCTCGATGCCCTTGACCAGCGCGGTGGTGTCGCCGTCGGCGGAGACCACCTGGAGCGGTCCGTTGAAGCCGGGTCCGAAGCCCTCGGCCAGCAGGTCGTACGCCCTGCGGGTGGTCGTCGAGGCGTCGTCGTTGCCCTGGTCGCCGGCGCCCAGCCGCAGTGACAGCACCGGCAGCGCGAGCAGGACCATCACGACCAGCGCGAGGCCCGCGATCCAGCCGGGACGCCTCTGCACCGTTCCCGACCAGCGTGCGGCGAGCGTGCTCGCCCCCTCCTCGCCGGAGGGGCCCCCGGCCGCGAGCCGCCGCCGCTGGCGCCGGCTGAGCACCCGCGGCCCGAGGAACCCGAGCAGCGCCGGCAACAGGGTGACGGCCGCGAGCACGCTCAGCACCACGGTGAGCGAGGTGCCGATGACCACACCGTCCAGGAAGCGCAGGCCCGTCACCAGCATCCCGGCGAGCGCGATGCACACCGTGCCGCCCGCGAACAGCACGGCCCGGCCCGAGGTGTTGAGGGCGACCGCCGCCGAATCCTCCGGTTCGAGACCGCGCAGCAGGCCGCGCCGGTGCCGGGTGACGATGAACAGCGCGTAGTCGATGCCCACGCCGAGGCCGATCAGGGTGGCGAGCAGCGGGGCGATGTCGGGCACGTCCGTGACATGGCTGATCATCTGGGTCGAGAACAGGCCGATGCCGACCCCGAAGACCGCCACGGCGATCGGCAGGAGCATCGCGAAGAGCGAGCCGAAGGCGAGGAACAGCACGACCGCCGCCGCCGCGAGGCCGACCAGCTCGGACAGACCCGTGGGCGGCTGCTGGATCCGAGTGATCGCCTGACCGCCCAACTCCACCCGGAGCCCGTCGCGTTCGGCCGCCCGCGCGGTGTCGACCACATCCTGCACGAGCTGCTTGGGCACCTCGTTCGCCCGCTCGGCGAAGGTGAGCTGCGCGTACGCGATCGTGCCGTCCCGGCTGATCTGCGCCGCGCCCCGGGCGCCCGCGTACGGGCTGCTGACCGCGCCCACCCCCGGCATCCGGCCGATCTCCGCCAGGGCGGGCTCGATCCGGGCGCGCACCGACGCGTCCCGGACCGACCCCTCGTCGACCTTCCACACCACCGTGTCGGTGTCGCCGGCGGCCTTCGGGAACGCCTTCTCCATCAGGTCGTACGCGGACTTGGAGTCCGTGTCCGGCAGGGAGAAGACGTTCGCGTAGGCCGTGCCCCCGGCAGACGCCCCCACGCCCGCCCCGAGCAGCGCCACCACCCACAGCAACAGGACCAGCAGCCGGTGCCGGTAGCACCACCGCGCCAATGTCGTCACGCTCTACGCTCCTTCATCCGGGTCCCCCGGGTCCTGGGACACCAGCATCCGCAGCGGCGGGCGCGGACGGGCACGTGCCGCCCCGACTCTCAAGGAACTCCAAAGCAGCCGAGGCCCCGCCGCCGGTCCCGCCGCGGATACTGGGGACATGACCGTCAACGAGGCAGGGCACGAAGGGGCGACGGTCCTCGTCGTCGAGGACGAGGAGTCCATCGCGGACGTCCTGGCCATCGCGCTGCGCTACCACCGCTTCCAGGTGATGACCGCGGCCACGGTCCGCGAGGCGTGCGCGCTCGTCGAGCGCACCCGGCCCGACGTGGCCCTGCTGGACGTGATGCTGCCGGACGGGGACGGCCGGGCGCTCGGCCGCGAGCTGCGCAGCCGCTGCCCGGACCTGGCGCTGGTCTTCGTCACCGCGCGGGACGCGCCCGCGGAGGTCGTCGGCGCGCTCGGCTTCGGCGACGACTACATCACCAAGCCCTTCAACATCGACGAGGTCGTCGCCCGGGTACGGGCCGTGCTGCGCCGCACCCGCCCCGCCGACGTCCTCCCGCAGCGCCCGCCGCTGCGCTACGGCGATCTGGAGCTGGACGAGACGACGTACTCGGCGCACCGTGCGGGCCGTGCGGTCGAACTCACCCCCACTGAGTACGCGCTGCTGCGCTTCCTGGTGCGCAACGGCGGCCGGATCGTGCCCAAGGAGCAACTCCTCAGGCACGTCTGGCAGTACGAGCACACACCGCCCGAGTCGACCGTCGTCGAGACCTACATCAGCTATCTGCGCCGCAAACTGGACGCGCTCGGACCGCCGTTGATCACCACGCGGCGGGGCGTGGGATACGGGCTGGCATGAGGCCGGTCGGACCGCGTCCGCGGCGCCGCCGGCACGGGATCCACTCCCTGCGCGGCAAGCTGACCCTGGCGAACGTCGGGCTGCTCGCCGTGGGTGTCGTGGTGGCGACGGCCGCGAGCCTGATGGGGATGCGGCACTACCTGCTCGGCCAGATCGACACCCAGCTGATCAAGACCCGTGAGTCCGTGGTCGACTCCCGGCTGACCATGCGGCAGATCGACTCGCTGGCCGCGCTGGCCCTCATCCGGGACCACTTCGTGCAGGCCACCGTCGGCAGTCCGCGGCCCGACTCCGTCTTCACCGCCCTCGGCAGCCGCGGCGAGGCCGTGCCCATCGCCGGTTTCGCGCCGACGAAGGCCCAGCGGGCCCTGGCCGCCGCGGTCGGCGATCCGGGCGCGCTCGCCGCCGACCCGACACCGCACGAGGTGACGCTGCACGGCGCCGTCTACCGGACGACCTCCGCCCGGCTGGCCGACGGCACCTACCTCGTGTTCGCCACCTCCACCGACCCGCTGCACCAGGGCGTCGCCAAGGCCCTCAAGCTGGACCTCGGCGTCGGCACGCTGCTGCTGGCGCTGCTCGCCTGCCTGACGATGTTCAGCGTGCGGCGCCGGATGCGGCCGCTGGAGGACATGGTGGAGACCTCCTCGGCCATCGCCGAGGGCGACCTGACCCGGCGGGTGCCCTCCAGCCACCATCCCACCCAGGAGGTGGAACAGCTGCGGGTCGCCCTGAACTCCATGCTGCACCAGGTGGAGACGGCGTACCGCACGCGCGAACGCAGCGCGTCCCAGCTGCGCCGCTTCGTCGCCGACGCCTCGCACGAGCTGCGCACCCCGCTGTCGGCGATACGCGGCTACCTCCAGTTGTACGACAAGGGGATGCTGACCGAGCCGGACGAGCGCAGACGCGCCTGGGACCGGATGAACGCCGAGGTGGACCGCATGGGGCGGCTCGTCGACGAACTGCTCACCCTGGCCCGCCTGGACCAGCGGCCGCAGCTGCGGCTGCGGAACGTCGACGTCGTCCGGCTGGTGCGGGACGCCGCCGAGGACCTGCGCGCACAGCAGCCGGAGCGGCCCGTGACCGTGGGCGCCGAGGGCGTCCTCCTCGTGCACGCCGACGAGTCGGGGCTGCGGCAGGTGCTCGGCAACCTGGTGGCCAACGTGCGCGTCCACACGCCCGCCGACGTTCCGGTGCGGCTCACGGCGGAGCGCACGGACGGGGTCGTACGGCTGTGCGTGCGGGACAGGGGTCCGGGGCTGGCGGAGGAGGACGCGGCGCGCGTCTTCGACCGCTTCTTCCGCGCGGGCGGCGGCGCGGGCAGCGGCCTCGGCATGGCCATCGTCCAGGGGGTGGTCGAGGCCCACAACGGCGAAGTGACCGTCCGCACGGACCCCGGGGAGGGGCTCGCGGTGACGGTCACTCTGCCGGCGGGAGCACGGCCGTGACGCTCAGCGGGCGCAGGCCGCGACGGTCAGATCCAGCCCAGCTTCCAGAGCCGGTAGCTGCCCGTACCGTCCGTCAGGTACTGGGCGCCGCCGACGTCCTCGCTGCTGACGACGTACTCCTTGCGCTGCCACAGCGGGATCAGCGGTACGTCCTGCGCGACCTGCGCCTGCAGGGTGCGGAAGTCCGTGGCGCTGCGGCCCCGGTCGGCGAACTGCTGCGTGTCCCGGATGAGGTTGTCGACGGTCTTGCTGTTGTAGCCGGTGCTCATGGGACCGTCGGCTGCGACGACGCTGGCGAAGGTGTCCGGGTCCGGGTAGTCGGCGACCCAGCCGACCGCGTACGTGTCGAGGCTGCCGTCCGCCCAGAGCTTCTGGAACGCGCTCCACTCGTAGCCCTTGACGTCGACCTTGAACAGGCCGCTCGACTCCAGCTGCCGCTTGATCTCGGCGGCCTCGTCGGCGACGGCGCCGCCACCCTTGCCGTAGCCGTAGCTGATCCGCACCGGGAGCGACACGCCGGCCTCGGTCAGCAGCGCGCGTGCCTTCTGGTCGTCCTGCGCCGGGTAGGTGTCGAAGAACGCCGTGTTGTGGCCCGTGATGCCCGCCGGGATCACCGAGTACAGCGCGTCGACGGTCCCGTCGTACACGCTGTTGGCCAGCTCCTCGCGGTTGATCAGCCAGGCCAGGGCCTGCCGGACGCGGACGTCGTGCAGCGGTGAGGAGGCACGGGCGTTGAGGTAGAGGTTGCGGACGTCGGAGCTGTCGGACACCGACACGCGCATCTGGGGGTCGCTCGGGTTGAGTCCGGCGAGGACCTTCGGGGGCAGCGTGCGGGAGGCGACGTCGATCTGCCGGGCGCTCCAGGCCTTCTCGAGCCCGGACGCGTCGTCGTAGTAGCGCAGCTCGACCGGCTCTCCGGTGCTGCTGATGGCGCCCTTGTAGGAGCCGTTCGGCTCCAGCACCGCGCTCTTGTCCTTGGCGTACGCCTTCAGCGTGTACGGTCCGGTGCCGTCGACGGCGGTGCCCGTACGCAGCCCGTTCTTCGGGTAGCGGGTGTGGTCGACGATGGCCCCCGCGCCCGTGGCCACCTTCTGGGGGAAGGTGGCGTCCGGCGTCGACAGGTGGAAGGTGACGGTCATGCCGCCGGCCTCCACCGAGCCGAGGGTGGACAGCAGGGGAGACGGGCCGGAGTCGGAGTTGACCTTCTTCACGCGGTCGAAGGAGAACTTCACGTCCTCGGCGGTCATCTCGCGTCCGCTGGGGAACTTGATTCCGTCGCGCAGCTCGCACCGGTAGGTGCGCAGTCCGCCGCCGACGAAGCCGCAGCTCTTGGCCGCGTCCGGCACGGGTGTGACGCCACCCGGCTCGAACGTCAGCAGGGACTGGAACACGTTGCTGAACAGCGCCCAGGAGCCTGCGTCGTAGGCTCCGGCCGGGTCCAGCGACGTGACGGCGTCCGTCGTCCCGACGACGATCGTCTTGTTCTTGCTCTCCTGCGACGGCAGCAATTGCCAGCCGCCCACCCCCACGACCGCCAGCACGAGCAGCGTCGTGAGGATCCGCATGCGAACCGATCGCATCCGTATCCTCCCCAGGTCCCTTTTGGACCCTTCTGCATATGCCACACACCTGAGTGGCGCGGATACCTAATCACACGCTTTTCACGAAGGGAAAGCCGGGTCTGGGGAGAATGCGAAGAAGTTACGAAGACTTGTTGTTCGAGCGTTTGGGAGGGGCCTGCGGGGAGCTGGTCAGGCCTGGGTCGAGGCGAGTTGGACGACGGTGATGTCGGACGGGGCTCCGACCCGGGTGGGCGGGCCCCACGCGCCCGCGCCGCGGCTGACGTACAGCTGGGTGTCGCCGTAGCGCTCCAGCCCCGCGACGGTCGGATTGGCGGCGGCCGCGAGGAGGTTGCCGGGCCAGAGCTGGCCGCCGTGGGTGTGACCGGAGAGCTGGAGGTCCACACCGTGCCGGACGGCCTCGTGGATCTGCACCGGCTGGTGGGCGAGCAGTACGCACGCGCGTGCCGTGTCCCGGTCGCCGAGCGCCCGCTCGTAGTCGGGGCCCTGCCCCTCGCTCTCGCCCTGTACGTCGTTGACGCCGGCCAGGTCGAAGGAGGGCAGTTCGGTGCGCGCGTTCTCCAGGGGGCGAAGGCCCAGACGCCGCACCTCCTCGACCCACTGCTCGGCACCGGAGAAGTACTCGTGGTTGCCGGTGACGAAGTACGCCCCGTGCCGCGCCCGGAGCCCGGCCAGCGGGGCCGCCGCCGGTCCGAGGTCCTTCACGCTGCCGTCCACCAGGTCTCCGACGACGGCGATGAGGTCGGGCTGGGTGGCGTTGACCGTGTCGACGACCTTCTGCGCGAAGCCGCGCCCGAGGACGGGTCCGAGGTGGATGTCGCTGACGACGGCGATCCGGAACCCGTCCGCCGCCCGCGGCAGCTTCGCCAGCGGCACGGTGACCCGCTTCACCCGCGGCCCGCGCAGCACCCCGTAGGTCCCGTACCCCACGGTCCCCAGGGCGACCGCGGCGGCGCCGCCGCCGACCACCCGCGACACGAACAGCCTCCGGCCGGGAAGCTCACGCGGCGGCGACACGCCCTCCGCGGGCGTGCCCGGAGGGTCGGTGCCGGGTGGGGCCGCCACGGCCCCGGCAGAACCGGCGACCGCCGCCCCGGCCCCGCCCACCGCGGAACGCGCCGGCTCGTCGGCGGACCGCGGCTCGTGGGCGGGCGTCTGTGCGGCGGGGAGGGGGTCGGACGGTTCGGGGACGGCGGGTGCCTGCGGGCGGGTGGGCAGGAGGCGGCGCAGGACCGGGCGGAGGGGTTCGGTCGCCAGGGTGGCCAGCAGCAGGTACAGCGCCAGGGCGAGCCAGAGGAAGCCGGGCCAGGCCAGGGTGCGCTGGAGCCGGAAGGGGGCTCCGGCGCGCTCGGTGACGAGGGCCGCGACGGCCAGGAGCCAGCCGCCGACGATCAGGGCCGCGCCCGCCCGGCGTACCGGGCCGGGGCCGCTGGTGGTGTCGCGGAACAGGCGGCGCCACAGGTACCAGTTGGCCGCCACCACCCCGCTGAGCACGAGCAGCGCCACGAGCACGAAGACGACCACCATGCCGCCGGTTCCTTCCGCCTGTCGCCTGTACCGGCCTCCGGCCCCGCCGAAGGCCCCGTGGAACTGTCCGGAACGCTACGGCGTCCGGCGCAGTGCGCGCAGTCCGCGCAACCCGATGCCCCCGATGACCGTCCCCAATACGAAGGAGACGACGGCGAGCGTCAGATGCACCCAGAAGTAGGCCGTCGGGTGCCCGTGGTCGAACGCGAGACCGCTGCCGTCCTTGACGAGATTCTTGACGAAAGTGACCCAGATGACCCAGCTCCACACCCCGAAGGCGAGCAGGAACCAGGAGACGGGGCGGCTGAGCTTCATGCCTTCAGTATCGCCGTCCGGAACCCGGCTCCGCGGGCGGGGTGGGAGGGCGGGCGGAACGTCACTGCCCGCGCCGGGTACGTTTCCGACCGTGCCCGCACCCAATAAGATCGTCAAACGATCGCTGATGGTCGCTTCCGCCGTCCTGCTGTCCATGTCGTCCGTGTCGCTGACCGCGCCGGCCGCCCTCGCCGCGCCGGTCCCGTCGGCCACTCCCCCGGCCGGGATGTCCACCGTGGGCGGCGCCCGCCTGGGCCTGCCCGGCACACAGGTCGACCTGGCCGACGGCGCGCCCGTGCTGCCGAAGGACCTCACCGCGCGCTCCTGGATCGTGGCCGACGCCGAGTCCGGCGACGTGCTCGCCGCGCACAACGCGCACTGGCGGCTGCCTCCGGCCAGCACCCTGAAGATGCTGTTCGCCGACACCGTGCTGCCGAAGTTCCCCCGGACCCAGACGCACAAGGTCGCCCCGGCCGACCTCGCCGAGGTGGGCGCCGGCTCCAGCCTGGTCGGCATCAAGGAGAACGAGACCTACACGGTCCACGACCTGTGGCTGGGCGTCTTCCTGCGCTCCGGCAACGACGCCGTGCACGTGCTGTCCGCGATGAACGGCGGCACCGGGCCGACCGTGCAGGACATGAACGCGCACGCGCAGGAGCTCCAGGCGCTCGACACGAACGTGGTGAGCCCGGACGGCTACGACGCCAAGGGCCAGGTCTCCTCGGCGTACGACCTCACGCTGTTCGCCCGCTCGGGGATGCAGAAGAAGGACTTCCGCGAGTACTGCTCGACGGTGCGGGCGTCGTTCCCGGGCGAGACCAAGAAGAACAAGAAGGGCAAGACCACCCGTGGCTCCTTCGAGATCCAGAACACCAACCGGCTGCTGAGCGGCGACTACGACGTCCCGGTCTACCAGGGCATCGCCGGGGTGAAGAACGGCAACACCACCCACGCGGGCGCCACCTTCACCGGCGTCGCCGAGCGTGACGGCCGGGTGCTGCTCGTGACGGTGATGAACCCGGAGGACAAGCAGCACAACGAGGTCTACAAGGAGACCGTCAAGCTCTTCGACTGGGGCTTCGCCGCTCTGGACAAGGCGCGGCCGGTGGGCGACCTGGTGCCGCCCAGGAGCGCCGTCGAGGCGAAGGGGCAGCCGGGCGCCGAGCCCTCGGCCGGCCGGACCGACGGCGCCTCGTCCCCCGCCGCCGAGGCGAGCGCGTCGGCGCAGCACGGCTCCAGCGGGATGGGGACCGCCCTGGGGGTCGCCGGTGGCGCGCTGGTGCTGCTCGCGGCCGGCGCGTTCCTGGTCAACCGCCGGTGGCCGCTGCCGGACCTGATGCGCCGCCGGACCCGCCCCTGAGATCGACGGCCCGGCCGCCGTCGCCGCCCCCGTCGGGCTCGCCGTTCCCGTCGCCCGCACCGCCCTGCGTCGCCGTCCAGGCGGCGCAGTACAGGACCAGCTTGGCCGTGAAGTTCATCCACAGCAGCAGGGCGACAGGGACCCCGAAGGCGCCGTACATGCTCTTCGCCGCCACCCCCTGGATGTAGCCGCTCAGCAGCAGCTTCAGCAGCTCGAAGCCGACCGCGCCGATCAGCGCGGCGACCAGCAGCCGGTGGCGTGGCGGCTCCACGCCGGGCAGCAGGGTGAGGACGTACAGCAGCACCAGGAAGTCGGCGAGGACCGCGACCGCGAACGCGATGATCCGCAACAGGACGCTGCCCCAGCCGTGTTCGGCCAGCCCGATCTGCCGGGCGAGGTAGCCGACGGCGGCCGAGGCGACGGTGGACACGGCGAGCGTGACCAGCAGCGCACCACCGAGCCCGATCAGGACGCCCGCGTCCTTCACCCTGGCCATCAGCGGGTTCTCCTCCGGGTCGGGCAGTCGCCACACCGCGCGCAGGCAGTCCCGCATCTGGCCGACCCAGTTGACGCCGGTCAGCAGCAGGACGGCACCGGCGATGAGCCCGACCGTCCCGGCGTTCTGCACCAGGGCGCTGATGTCCAACTGCTGTCCCAGGCCCGGGAACTGCTGGACGATCTTGTCCTGGAGCGTGTGCTGCTGCTGCGGACTGAGCGTGGCGGCGCCGACCGCGGCGGCCACCGTCAGCAGCGGGAACAGCGCGATGAAGCTGATGAACGTCATGGCGGCGGCCAGTCGCGACCATTTGACCCGGTCCAGGCGCTCGTACGACCGCCACGCGTGCGTGGTCATCAGGCGGGCCACCCACGGCCCGACGACGGGAAGCTTCTTCAGCCAGTCCATGATCGGACTGTGCCCGCTCGACGGCCGCATGAACACAGCGTTTCTGCGTCAAAACACGCATACCCGAACGATACGGTCGCCTGCCGGCAGGCAGTGTGCGCCTACCGGGCGGGTAGTGTGCCGCGGTCCACAGCGCCCGCCTGCGGGGGCACCACGGCGCTGCCGCCGAAGCCGAACTCGCGCAGTTTGCGCCACACCCCGTCGGGACCCTGTTCGTGCAGGGCGAACCCGGTGCACGGCCACGCGGCCTCGTACCCGGCGAGCTCCTCGAAGGCGCGGTCCATCGCCGCGTCGTCGATGCCGTGCGCCACCGTCACATGCGGGTGGTAGGGGAACTGGAGTTCGCGCGCCACGGGCCCGGAGGCGTCACGGACCTGCTGCTGGAGCCGCGTGCACGCCTCGACGCCCTCGACGACCCGCACGTAGACCACCGGGGACAGCGGCCGGAAGGTGTCCGTGCCGGACAACCGCATGGTGAAGGGGCGCCCGACCGCGGCCACCTCCGTCAGATGGGCCTCGACGGCCGGCAGCTCCACGGCGTCGACCTCCGTCGGCGGCAGCAGGGTGACGTGCGTGGGGATGCCGTGAGCCGCGGCGTCGCCGAAGCCCGCGCGCCGCTGCTGGAGCAGGCTGCCGTGGGGCTCCGGGACCGCGATCGACACGCCGATCGTTACGGTCCCCACGTCGTCTCCTTCGTCGTGCCGGATCTGTCTTCTGGGTCTTCTGGGGCTTCTTGTTTCGTTCTCAGCCGTTTCGTCACCGCCGTCCGGCTATGACTGTACGACCACGGCGCCGCTGTGGGCAGGCACAGCCACAGTGATGTGCGGCGCTCTGCCCCGCGGCGCGCGTGTGCGGTGGTGCGTCTCAGTGCTTGGCGGGCAGGAAACCCACCCGGTCGTACGCCTGGGAGAGGGTCTCCGCGGCGACCGTGCGCGCCTTCTCCGCACCCTTGGCCAGGATCGAGTCCAGGGTCTCCGGGTCGTCCAGGTACTGCTGGGTCCGCTCCCGGAACGGCGTCACGAACTCGACCATGACCTCGGCGAGATCCGTCTTGAGCGCACCGTAGCCCTTGCCCGTGTACTTCTCCTCCAGTTCGCCGATACCCGCCCCGGTCAGCGTCGAGTAGATCGTCAGGAGGTTGCTGACGCCCGCCTTGGTCTCCGGGTCGTACCGGATGACGGTGTCGGTGTCCGTGACCGCGCTCTTGACCTTCTTGGCCGTGGCCTTCGGGTCGTCCAGCAGGTTGACCAGGCCCTTCGGCGTGGACGCCGACTTGCTCATCTTGGTCGTCGGGTCCTGGAGGTCGTAGATCTTCGCCGTTTCCTTGAGGATGTACGCGTCCGGGACGGTGAAGGTCTGGCCGAAGCGACCGTTGAAGCGCTCGGCGAGGTCGCGGGTGAGCTCGATGTGCTGGCGCTGGTCCTCGCCCACCGGCACCTCGTTGGCCTGGTAGAGCAGGATGTCGGCGACCTGGAGGATCGGGTAGGTGAACAGGCCGACGGAGGTCCGGTCGGTGCCCTGCTTGGCGGACTTGTCCTTGAACTGGGTCATGCGGCCGGCCTCGCCGAAGCCGGTGAGGCAGTTCATGACCCAGGCCAGCTGGGCGTGCTCGGAGACGTGGCTCTGCACGAACAGCGTGCAGCGGTCCGGGTCCAGCCCGGCGGCCAGCAGCTGGGCGGCCGCCACCCGCGTGTTGGCGCGCAGCTCGGCCGGGTCCTGCGTGACCGTGATCGCGTGCAGGTCGGCGAGCATGTAGAACGCGTCGTGGCTCTCCTGGAGGGCCACCCACTGGCGGACGGCGCCGAGGTAGTTGCCGAGGTGGAACGATCCGGCGGTGGGCTGGATTCCGGAGAGCACGCGGGGTCGGTCAGTCGCCATGCTCACCATTCTCTCAGGTAAGAGAGCCCGATCCGGAACCGGTCGGAAACAGATGGGAACCGGATCGTCCCGCGCGGTGTAACAAGGGTGTGAGAACGCGGGAGGGGGGCCGCATCGTCGATGAGGCCGCGGTGATCGCACGCGTACGCGCCGGGGAGCCGGAGGCGTACGCGGAGCTGGTGCGGGCCCACACGGGCATCGCGCTCAGGGCGGCCGCCGCGCTCGGGGCGGGGGCGGACGCGGAGGACGTGGTGCAGCAGGCCTTCGTCAAGGCGTACTGCGCCCTGGGCCGGTTCAGGGACGGCTCGGCCTTCAGGCCGTGGCTGCTGTCGATCGTCACCCATGAGACGAGGAACACAGTGCGCGCCGCGGCCCGGCAGCGCACGCTCGCCGGCCGGGAGGCGGCCTTCGTGGAGGCCGAGCCGCTGATACCCGAGTCGGCGGACCCCGCGGTGGCGACGCTGCGGACGGAGCGCCGCGCCGCCCTGCTGGCCGCACTGGAACAGCTGAGCGAGGAGCACCGTCTGGTCGTCACCTACCGCTATCTGCTGGAGATGGACGAGTCGGAGACCGCCCAGGCCCTGGGCTGGCCCCGGGGCACCGTGAAGTCCCGTCTCCACCGCGCCCTGCGCAAGCTGGGCCGACTGCTGCCGGACGCCCGGTCCAGGGAAGGGGGTGAGCAACGTGCGTGAACAGGAGGGGGCGGGGCGGGCGGGGCCCCCCGGGCTGCCGGATGAACTGCGGGCGCTCGGACGCTCGCTGGACGCGCCGGGACCGTCGGGTCCGGCAGATCTGGCAGATCCGTCGCGTCCGGCGGGTCCGGCGGCGGGGTCCGAGTCGATGGCGGAGCGGGTGCTTCAGCAGATACTGGCCGATCAAGTGCCGGTCCCGGTGGCCGAGCCGGCGCGTGCGGGTGAGCGGCTGCGGGCGGTGCGGCACTGGACGCGGACGCGGTGGCGTTCGCTGACGGCGGCCCTGTGCGGTCTGCTGACGGTCCTCGCGCTCACGCCCCCGGTGCGGGCGGCGGTCCTCGACTGGTTCGGCTTCGCCGGCGTCGAGGTGCGGTACGACCCGTCGGCGGTGCCCTCACCCGGCGCCGAGGTCCCCGGCTGCGGCCGGTCGCTGTCCCTGGCGCAGGCCCGGCGTCAGGCCGGCTTCGAGCCCCTGGTGCCCGACGCGCTCGGCGTGCCGGACGCGGTGACGGTGACCGGCGAGCCGCGGGGGCGGTTCCTGGTGACCCTGTGCTGGCACGAACAGGGGCGGACGATACGACTCGACGAGTACCCGCAGCAGCTGGACATCGGCTTCACCAAGAGCCTGCGGGAACCGTCGGAGTGGATTCCGCTGGGCACGGCCTCGACCGACGGCGTCTTCGACTCCGCCCTGTGGTTCCCGAGGCCGCATCTGCTCAGCTTCTGGCTGCTGGACTCCGACGGCCACCGCTTCACCCGGAACGAGCGGACCGCCGGCCCGACGCTGCTGTGGATGCACGGGACCGGCGACGACACCGTGACGCTCCGGCTGGAGGGAGTGACGTCCAAGGCGCACGCGATGCGGATCGCCCGGTCGGACGTGCTGGAGGCCGGGGCTTCCGGGCGGCCTCAGCGCCCGGAAGGTGGGAACCCCGGCGGGCCGGGCGGTGTACCAGAAGTGATGCGCGGCCCGGGGCGGGCCGCGTCGGATTCGACCGGTGGGGGTTCGGATGGGCAACTGGAGGATTCGTGAACTGACCGCGCTCCTGGGCGCGTTGACGATGATGCTCGCCGTGATGGTGTGGGGCGCGTCCTCCGCGACGGCCGGCGGGCCGACCAGTGTGCTGGTGACCTCGCCGCAGAGCGGACAGGCCCACGCGCTCTACTACTCCGAGAAGGAGTACGGGCAGTTGGAGAAGCTTCTGGGCCCGGCCGGCTCGGGCAGCCGCGACCTGCCGCCCGAGGCCGATCTGGTCCACGCACGGCAGCTCAACGTGACCTGGCTGGTGCACGACATATCACCGTGGCGGTTCGACCGGGTCTTCCCGATGACCCGTGGGAACGCCGTCTGGATCCACACGGCGGCGAACGTGCCCGAGTCCATGAACGGCTACTGGCACCGTGCCGAGCGGCCCGCCCGGCTGCGTGCCCTGCTCGCGAAGCTGGGCGTGATGGGCAAGGCCTCCCCCTCGGACCAGGGGTACGCCGGCATCTTCCCGGCGCCCTGGCAGGACGAGACGGCCGCACCGGACACCGCGGCACCGCAGACCGGACCCGACGCCGAGGGGACGCAGACGGTGCGGGTGAGCGTGCCGTCCGCTGAGGACGGCGGCACCGACTGGTGGTGGGCGATACCGGGAGCGGCGGCCGGGGCGGTGCTCGCGCTGGTACTGCGGCGCTTCGTGCCGAGGCTTCCGCTCGACCGCCTGCGGCGGGAGCGGGACCCGGGCCCCCGGCAGGAACTGCGGGACGTGTAGGACGCGTGCGCGGGACGAGAGGGGACGGCCGGGTGGAACCGCGCGGCAGGCGTACGGCGTCGCGGCTCACCGCCCTGCTGCTGACAGCGGTGGCGGCAGCGCTTCTGTCAGGGGTGCCGGTGGTCGCCGCAGCCGCCGGGGCGGACGGACAGCCGCGCACCCCCGATGTGGCGCTGCTCGTCGCGGGCGGTTCGGGGCGGACGACGGTCCTGCACTCCGGGGAGCCCGGCTTCGCCCTGCTCCAGAAGCTGCTGAGGCCGGCGTACACGGGGACGGAGCCGGTACCGGACGCCTGGGCGGAGGGCAGGTATCCGGCAGTGCGGATGACCGTGGTGTGGGGGCTGACGGGCGTCGGCGGGTGGCCGCAGACGAACAGACCGCCGGGAGGAGACGTGGCCGTCGAACGGCAGGACCAGCTGATCGTGGCGGAGGACGGCACCCCGTGGGTCCGCTCGGATCCGGCGCCGGATGTCGCGGACGACGACATCCGCTGGCACCGGGCACCGCAGGGCACCTACGACCGGCTGGCCGGCTCGGGGCTGCTGGGTCAGGCGCTGGACCCGCCGCCCGCCACGGCCGGGCATGGTCGGAGTGCTCCCTTGTGGTGGGCGGCCGGCGGGCTGGCCGCCGGGGCCGGCGGCATGTTGCTGCTGTGCCGCACGGCGGCCCGGCATGGCGCCGGACCGCCGAGGGAGGAACGACGACAGGAGCTGATCGACTTGTGAGTCCAGTGCCCCTGTGAGTCCAGTGACCCTGTCCGTCCTGTGACCGTGGGTCCCGGACGGGACGGGTCAGCCGAGGTCGATCTCCGGGTAGAGGGGGAAGCCCGCCACCAGGTCCGTGGCCCGGTGCGAGATCTCGTCCGCGATCTTCGGGTCGAGAACGTGCTGGGCCTTGGAGGGGGTGCCCTTGCCGGTGACGCCGGGCTCGGTGGCCGTCAGGACACGGTCGATCAGGCCGGCGACCTCGTCCATCTCGGCGGTGCCCAGACCACGGGTGGTCAGCGCGGGGGTGCCGATGCGGATGCCGGAGGTGTACCAGGCGCCGTTGGGGTCGGCCGGGATCGCGTTGCGGTTGGTGACGATGCCGGAGGCGAGCAGGGCGGCCTCGGCCTGACGGCCGGTGAGGCCGTAGGAGGAGGCGACGTCGATCAGGTTGAGGTGGTTGTCGGTGCCGCCGGTGACGAGGGTGGCGCCGCGGCGCGTCAGGCCCTCGGCGAGGGCGCGGGAGTTGTCGACGATGCGCTGGGCGTAGCCCTGGAAGGAGGGCTGCCGGGCCTCGGCCAGGGCGACGGCCTTGGCGGCCATGACGTGCGGGAGGGGGCCGCCGAGGACCATCGGGCAGCCCCGGTCGACCTGGTCCTTGAGGGAGTCGTCGCACAGGACCATGCCGCCGCGCGGGCCGCGCAGGGACTTGTGGGTGGTGGTGGTGACGATCTGGGCGTGCGGGACCGGGTCGAAGTCGCCGGTGAGGACCTTGCCGGCGACCAGGCCCGCGAAGTGGGCCATGTCGACCATGAGCGTGGCGCCGACCTCGTCGGCGATCTCGCGCATGATCCGGAAGTTCACCAGGCGCGGGTAGGCGGAGTAGCCGGCGACGATGATCAGCGGCTTGAACTCACGGGCAGAGGCGCGCAGGGCGTCGTAGTCGAGGAGGCCGCTGGCCGGGTCGGTGCCGTAGGAGCGCTGGTCGAACATCTTTCCGGAGATGTTCGGGCGGAAGCCGTGGGTGAGGTGCCCGCCGGCGTCCAGGGACATGCCGAGCATGCGCTGGTTGCCGAAGGCCTGGCGCAGTTCGGCCCAGTCCGCCTCGGAGAGGTCGTTGACCTGGCGGACCCCGGCCTTCTCCAGGGCGGGGGCCTCCACGCGCTGGGCGAGCACGGCCCAGAAGGCGACGAGGTTGGCGTCGATGCCGGAGTGCGGCTGGACGTAGGCGTGGCGGGCGCCGAAGAGTTCCCTGGCGTGCTCGGCGGCCAGCGACTCGACGGTGTCGACGTTGCGGCAGCCGGCGTAGAAGCGGCGGCCGATGGTGCCCTCGGCGTACTTGTCGCTGAACCAGTTGCCCATGGCCAGCAGGGTGGCCGGGGAGGCGTAGTTCTCCGAGGCGATCAGCTTGAGCATCTCGCGCTGGTCGGCGACCTCCTGGCCGATGGCGTCGGCCACGCGCGGCTCGACGGCGCGGATCACGTCGAGGGCGGCACGGAAGGCGGTGGACTCGTTGGACAGGGGCGCGGTGTTCTCAGGCATCGGGACCTCCGGACGTGGCATCGGCGTTCACGTTACGGCCCAGGCGCACGGCACACTTTCGGCTCGGGCCGCTCCCCGATGGTCGGTCCCATCCCAGCGCGCCAGTCACGGCCCGCCGTCAGCCTACCGGGCGCACCCCACGGCGCAGTTCCCCCGTCCGCCATGCGAGCGAGGATAGGAAGGAGGACAACCTCCCCTCCCCGGGAGGCGCCCCTCGTCCTCGGGAGCCGCCGTGACCGCCACGGAAGACCTCATCGCCGCCGCCGACGCCCACAGCGCACACACCTACCACCCGCTGCCCGTGGTGATCGCCACGGCGGAGGGCGCGTGGATGACGGACGTGGAGGGCCGCCGGTACCTCGATCTGCTGGCCGGTTACTCGGCGCTGAACTTCGGGCACCGCAACCGGCGGCTGATCGAGGCGGCCGAGGCGCAGATGGAGCGGGTGACACTGACCTCGCGGGCCTTCCACCACGACCGGTTCGCGGAGTTCTGCGAACGGCTGGCCCAGCTGTGCGGCATGGAGTCCGTACTGCCGATGAACACGGGCGCGGAGGCGGTGGAGACGGCCGTGAAGACGGCCCGGAAGTGGGGGTACCGGGTCAAGGGCGTGCCCGCGGAGATGGCGAAGATCGTGGTCGCGGGCAACAACTTCCACGGCCGCACGACGACGATCATCAGCTTCTCCACCGACCCGGTGACCAGGGCGGACTTCGGGCCGTACACGCCGGGCTTCGAGATCGTGCCGTACGGGGACCTGACGGCGATGCGGTCGGCGATGACGGAGAACACGGTCGCCGTGCTGCTGGAGCCGATCCAGGGCGAGGCGGGGGTCCTGGTGCCGCCGGCCGGTTATCTGCCGGCCGTGCGGGAGCTGACCCGGCAGCGGAACGTGCTGTTCGTCGCCGACGAGATCCAGTCGGGGCTCGGGCGCACCGGCCGAACCTTCGCGTGCGAGCACGAGGGGGTGGTACCGGATGTGTACGTGCTCGGGAAGGCGCTGGGCGGCGGGATCCTGCCGGTGTCGGCGGTGGTGTCCTCGCGCGAGGTGCTGGGCGTGTTCCGGCCGGGCGAGCACGGGTCGACGTTCGGCGGGAACCCGCTGGCGTGCGCGGTGGCGCTGGAGGTGATCGCGATGCTGCGCTCGGGCGAGTTCCAGGCGCGGGCCGCGGAGCTGGGCGAGCATCTGCACCGCGAGCTGGGGCAGCTGACCGGGACGGGCCGGGTGCGGGCGGTGCGCGGCCGCGGGCTGTGGGCGGGCGTGGACGTGGACCGGTCGCTGGGGACCGGGCGGGAGATCGCCCGGAAGCTGATGGACCGGGGCGTCCTGGTGAAGGACACCCACACCTCGACGATCCGGATCGCCCCGCCGCTGGTGATCGGCAGGGAGGACCTGGACTGGGGGCTGGCCCGGCTGCGGGCGGTGCTCGGCGTGTAGCGGGTGACAGTCCTCTGCCCGGAGTCCCCTAGAGTCGCCTCGTGGTCTTCGGAATGGTGTGCGCCCTCGGCGCGGCGGTGTGTTTCGGCGCGGCGACGGTGCTTCAGGCCGTCGCCGCACGCGCCGCGGCCGACAGCGGCGGGGGCGGGGAGGCGGCGCTGCTGCTGCGGGCGGTGCGGCAGTGGCGGTATCTGGCGGGCCTGGGCCTGGACGGCCTCGGGTTCCTGTTCCAGATCGCGGCCCTGCGCTCGCTGCCGATCTACGTGGTCGGCGCGGCCCTCGCCGCCAGTCTCGCGGTGACGGCGGTGACCGCGTCCCGGCTGCTGCGGGTGCGGCTGAGCACGGTGGAGTGGTCGGCGGTGGGCGTCGTCTGCGCCGGTCTGGCCCTGTTGGGGCTGGCCTCGGGCGCGGAGGGCCATGAGCGGGGCTCGACGGCGCTGAGGTGGGCGATGCTCGGGGCGGCGCTGGCGGTGCTGCTGCTCGGAGCGGTCGCCGGCCGCCTGCCCGAGCGTGTCCGTGCCCTGCTCCTCGGCCTGGGCGCGGGCTTCGGCTTCGGCGTGGTCGAGGTGGCGGTACGACTGATCGACTCGCTCGCCCCGTCGGTGCTGTTCCCCAACCCGGCAACCTACGCCCTGCTGCTCGGCGGCGGAGCCGCCTTCCTGCTGCTGACCTCGGCCCTCCAGCGCGGTTCGGTGACCACGGCCACCGCGGGCATGGTCATCGGCGAGACGATCGGCCCCGCGGCGGTCGGGGTGGTGTGGCTGGGCGACCGCACCCGCGAGGGTCTGGCCTGGCTCGCGGTGCTCGGCTTCGCGGTGGCGGTGGCGGGCGCCCTGGCGCTGGCGCGGTTCGGGGAGGCGCCGGAGGCGGAAGGGCAGGAAGGGCCGGTCCAGGAGGCGTCGGCCGCACAGGGGTGACCCCCGGCCCGGCGGGCCGTCAGGGCAGCACCCGGCACAGGGCGTCCAGGGCCGCGGCCCACGCGTGGTCCGCTGGGGTGCCGTAGCCGACGACGAGGGCGTCCAGCGGCGCCACTTCCGCCTGCTCGTGGCGGAAGCGGGACAGGCCCTGGAGGGCGAGGCCCTGCCAGGCGGCCGCCTGGACCACCGCGGATTCCGTGCCCGGCGGCAGGCGCAGCACGGCGTGCAGGCCCGCGGCGATGCCGGTGGCGCGGACGTCGGGCGCGCGGACGGCGAGGGCTTCGACCAGGGCGTCGCGGCGGCGACGGTAGCGCAGCCGGGCGGAACGCACATGACGGTCGTAGGCGCCGGAGGTGAGGAACTCCGCGAGCGTCAGCTGGTCCAGCACCCCGCAGGTGTCGGAGTTCCCCTTGGCGGCCGTGGCCTCGGCCATCAGGGACGGGGGCAGGGCCATCCAGGCCAGGCGCAGGCCGGGGGCCAGGGACTTGCTCGCCGTGCCCAGGTAGACCACGCGGTCCGGGTCCAGTCCCTGGAGCGCGCCGACGGGCTGGCGGTCGTAGCGGAACTCGCCGTCGTAGTCGTCCTCCAGGATCAGGCCGCCGGTGCGCCGGGCCCACTCGGTCACGGCCGCGCGCCGGTCGGGGTGCAGGGGCACGCCCATCGGGAACTGGTGGGCGGGGGTGAGCAGGACCGCCCCGGAGCCGGTCGGCTCGCCGGTGACCGTGCCGAGTTCGTCGAAGGGCAGCGGGCTGGTGCGCAGGCCCGCCCGGGCCAGGAGGTCCCAGTGCACGTCGAGGCCGTACGACTCGACGGCGACCGTGGTGACGCCGCGGGCCCGCAGCACCGTGCCGAGGATCCGCAGTCCGTGCGCGAAGCCCGCGCACACCAGGATGTGGTCGGGGTCGGTGCGGACGCCGCGGACCCGGGCGAGATGGCCGGCCAGGGCGGTGCGCAGTTCGGGCCGGCCGCGCGGGTCGCCGTAGCCGAGGGCTTGGTGGGGGGCGGTGGCCAGGGCGCGGCGGGCGGCCTTGAGCCACTGCGTGCGGGGGAAGGAGGCGAGGTCCGGGGTGCCGGGGACGAGGTCATGGACGGGGCGGGGACGTTCCCGAGGGTGGCGGGCCGCGCCGGTCCGCCGGACGTCCGCGCCCGGCGGCGGCCCGAACGGCGAGGCGGGTGCTCCCGTGGCCACGCGCGTGCCCGAGCCCTGGCGGGCGGTCAGCCAGCCCTCGGCGACCAGGTCGGCGTAGGCGTCGGCGACCGTGTTGCGGGCGACGCCCAGGTCGGCGGCGAAGGTGCGGGAGGAGGGCAGCCGGGTTCCGGGGGCCAGGCGGCCGGTGCGGACCGCCTCGCGCAGGGCGTCGGTGAGGCCCCGGCGCAGGCCCGGACCGGCCGGTTCCAGATGCAGGTCCAGGCCCAGAGTGGCCCATGATTCCGCCATGAAAATGGACCATACTCCTGGGCTGCTTCGCTCATAGGGTCAGGTGTATGGCTACGACGACGAACACCGGCGGACACACGGACACCCCCGAAGGGGCCCCCGCGTACGCGCCCGAGCACGAGCCCCGTATGCAGTGGGCCAAGCACGCCCCCGAGGTCTACAAGGCGATGGTCCGGCTGGACGCGGCCGCGGGCCGGGGCCTCGACCCGCGGCTGCGCGAGCTGGTCAAGATCCGCGCCTCGCAGCTCAACCACTGCGCGTTCTGCCTGGACATGCACACCAAGGACGCGCTCGCGGCCGGCGAGAGCGTGGAGCGGATCGTGCAGCTCGGCGCCTGGGAGGAGTCGCGCCACTTCTACACGGAGAAGGAGCTCGCGGCGATCGAGCTGACCGAGGCCGTCACCGTCCTCACCGACGGCTTCGTGCCGGACGAGGTGTACGAGAGGGCCGCCGCGCACTTCGACGAGGCCGAGCTGACCTGTCTGATCGCCGCGATCACGGTGATCAACGCCTGGAACCGGTTCGGTGTGACGACCCGCGCGGTCCCGGGCCACTACACGCCGGGGCAGTACAAGTAACGTCCCGCAAGGAAGCGAACCTCAGCGCGTCGCGAAGGTGCTCAGGACCGTGTCGGCGTCCTGCTGCGCCGCGGGCCAGTCCGTGGCCGGGCAGGCCGCCAGTACGGCGTACTTCTTGCCGTCGTCGGCGGTGAACGCGTACTCCACCGCCTGCCGGCGCTCCCCCAGCTTGTCGCTGTCGTACGCGTACACCAGCCGGGCCGCGTCGTCGCCGACCGCGCTGGAGGCACCGGCCGGAGCACCGACCTGGTCCACGCTGATCTCCTCGTAGGCGGGCTGCCCGGCAAGGTTCTCGGACGACGCCAGAACTGCCTCGTACGGCGTCATCCCGGCTTCCGTGATGACGAAGACCTGCAGCAGCCGGTGGTCGTCGTCCGTGGCGTAGAAGATGCCGTTCGGGCGTTCGCTGCGCTGCCAGCCGTCGGGTACGGCGATCGTGAACCCGGCAGGGTCGTCGACGACGTGGTACCCGTCGGGCGGGACGGTGGGCGCGGAGGTGGCGGTCGCCGTGTCGTCGGGTGAGGACTCGTCCGGGGCGGCGCTTCCGGTCGCCGGGGACCGGTCGGCACCCGGCACGCCGGCGGTGGGTGGCGGGCTCGCCTCCGTACGGGCGGCGTCGGATCCGTCCCCGCCGGTCAGCTTCAGGACGCCGAACGCGACGACGATCCCGACCACGGCGGCCCCCGCCGCCACCTTCCACCACAGCGCGCGCTCGGGGTTCCGGCGCTGGGGGACGGACGGCCCGAGGACCGTCGGCGGCTGCCATCCGGCGTCGGGCCCGGGCACCGCGGGCGGGCCGGCGAACTCCGCGGGTGGCGGTGGCACTGCCGAAGGCGCCGGCGGCGCATGGTCCGGCCGGGCCGGTGGCGGGGGCGTGGCCGCCCGGGCCGGACGCGCGGTGGCGTCCTCCCAGCGCTGGGTCTCCTCGTTCCAGAACCGTCCGCCCCCGTGGCTCACGCCGCTCCCCTCACCTTCCCAGCAGTCCGGTCACACCAGCGGTCCGGTCACATTCCCAGCAGTCCGGCAACGGCCCCGGCCGACGTGAACACGGACAGCACCGCCTGCGCGTCGTTCAGCAGTTCGCGCAGCCGCTGCCGTCTGCCCTCGCCGGTGGTACCGGTCCGGTTGATCTCGTCCTCGGTGTCCGCCAGTTCTCCGTCCAGTGCCCGGGTCCGGTCGTCGGCCCGGATCCGGGCAAGGTCGGCGCGCAGTTCACGCACGGCCGCGAGCAGTTCCTCGGCAGCCGGATCGCATCCGGCCGCGTGGTGGTGGCTCTCCGCGTGCGCGTGACTGCCGATGGCGAAGGTGCTCTGCGAGACGTCGCCGATGGTGACGGCCGGCTCATCCGTGGACATCGCTGCCGGATCCCTTCTGCGGCGTGGGGCCGCCGGTGGTGGCCGAGGCGGAGGCGTGCTCGCCGACGGCGAAGGTGCTGCCCTCCACCCGGCCGATGTGCACGCCGCCGTTGCTGATGTTGTTGACCTGCTGCACGAACTCGCCGGTCTGGTAGCCGGACTCGGCAAGCGCCGCCCGCACTCCGTGCGCGACGCGGTCCTGGATGCTCTTCAGATAGCGGGAGACGTCCATGTCCTGGAACTGCGAACCGGCCGGCGCCGAGCCCAGTTCCCGCACCGACAGGGCGGGGCCGTCGGGCAGCGCGTGCGCGTAGCCGCCGGTGAGCAGCCGCCACGCGTAGGCCACCCCCTTGCCGAGAGTGGCCAGCGAGGAGGCCGCCGAGCGCGGCACCTGGGGGACGGCGACGGCCGCCTTGCCGAGCCGGCTGTTGTGGTGGAAGCGGTGCGCCGTGCGGTCGGCCTCCTTGAAGTCCTCCCGCACCGGAAGCAGGACGTGCGGGGCGATCTCCAGGACCAGCATGCGGCCCTGGGTGTGGACCCGGACGAAGACCGTGACGACCAGTTCCTCGTCCCAGCCGCCGACCCGGATGCGCAGGAAGTGCCGCCGCTTCTCGCCGCCCTCCTCCACCGCGCGCGTGAGGTGCTCCTCGACGGCCTGCGGGTGATACGGCGCCTCCGCGCGCTCCAGCAGGCCCTCGGCCGGCAGGAACACGCACTCGTCGATCTCCAGGGCGCGCAGCCGGTCGCGCGCCGAGGTCCCCGCGTGCTCGGCGGGCAGCCGCAGCTGTTCGAGCCGCGGCCGGATCTTCTCCAGGACGGCGCGGTTGCTGAGCGGCTGCTGTTTCCGCAGGGCGTCCGGCTTGAGCTCGACCGCGAGGGCCCAGGTCTCGTACGCCTCACCGGCCCCGCAGAACGGACGAGCCTCGTGGTACATGATCAGCTGCCCGTGCTGTTCCACCCGGATCCGGTCGCTCAGCCGGCGAAACCGCTGCCCCTGGTCCCGCTCGGCGGGGTCGCCGCTCGCGTCCGGGAAGCGGTGCCGGGACAGCTCCTGCACCAGGGCCTTGGCGAACCAGCCCCGCCGTGCGGCCTCGCACAGCGCGATGAGCACGAGCAGCACGAGCGTGGCCCAGCCCTGCCAGGGCTTGACGCCGACGCTCGCCGCGGTCAGCAGGTCCGACAGCAGGCCGGAGGAGCCGGCGTCGTACAGACCGCCGGAGGAGTCGTACGGCGACAGGCCGTCGTCGGCGCCGCCGAAGGCCGCGCCGACCATGCCCAGCAGCGCGAAGACGAACAGGATCCGGCCCGCCCAGCGCAGAAAGAACGCGAGCACCCGCCGGTACAGCGGCGGCTGCTTCTCCCGGCCCCGGGCCCAGGCCGCGATCGCCAGGTACACACCGGCCCAGGCGAATTCGGCGAGCAGACCGCCGGTCAGGATCGCTCCGGCCACCCACACACCGAGGATCGCCCCGGCCCACTGCAGTTCCAGACGACGGGCGCGCAACGCGTGCGCGAGGACGCGTGCCGTGTCCAGCCCCAGTGAAGGCGCCACGAACCGCTGCTCGTTGAGGTGGAGTTCCTCGATGACCCGGTCCCGGTAGCCGGAATCCAGGTAGGTGCCCGCGCAGAGCAGCCGGGTGGCCTCACTGGCGTGCGGAGGCACCGACGGGAGCGAAGGCGGCACGCCGGCGTGGCTCGGCGACTGTGGCTGCGGCTGCGGCTGCGGCTGCGGCTGCGGCTGCGGTGGTACGTGGGCGGTGCTCACGCGACTCCCCCGATGCGTGATGCGTCATCTGACGGCCAGTGAGGTGACGGTGAATCAGCATAGGGGGTGGGGGCGCACCGTGAAAGCGGTATGTGCTCGCGACGGCGGCGAGAACGGCCACGGGCCCCGCGGCCGGAAGAACCGGCAGCGGGGCCCGTGCGGGGCGTGACGGAGCGGGCGGACCGCTCTCAGATCAGGCCGAGGGAGCGGACCGCGTCGCGCTCCTCCGAGAGCTCCTGGACGGAGGCGTCGATGCGGGCGCGGGAGAAGTCGTTGATCTCCAGGCCCTGGACGATCTCGTACGCGCCGTCCTTGCAGGTGACCGGGAAGGAGGAGATCAGGCCCTCGGGGACGCCGTAGGAGCCGTCCGACGGGATGCCCATGGAGACCCAGTCGCCCTCGGCGGTGCCGTTGACCCAGGTGTGCACGTGGTCGATGGCGGCGTTGGCGGCGGAGGCGGCCGACGAGGCGCCGCGTGCCTCGATGATGGCCGCGCCGCGCTTGGCGACGGTCGGGATGAAGTCCTCGGCCAGCCACTTCTCGTCGTTCACGACCTCGGCGGCGTTCTTGCCGGCGACCGTGGCGTGGAAGATGTCCGGGTACTGGGTCGCGGAGTGGTTGCCCCAGATGGTCAGGCGCTTGATGTCGGCGACCGTCGAGCCCGTCTTCTTGGCGAGCTGGGTCAGCGCCCGGTTGTGGTCGAGGCGGGTCATCGCGGTGAAGCGCTCGGCGGGCACGTCCGGCGCGGCGGCCTGGGCGATCAGCGCGTTGGTGTTCGCGGGGTTGCCGACGACCAGGACCTTCACGTCGTCCGCGGCGTGGTCGTTGATGGCCTTGCCCTGCGGCTTGAAGATGCCGCCGTTGGCCTCGAGGAGGTCACCGCGCTCCATGCCCTTGGTGCGCGGGCGGGCGCCGACGAGGAGGGCGACGTTGGTGCCGTCGAAGGCGACGTTCGGGTCGTCGCTGATGTCGATGCCCTGAAGGAGCGGGAACGCGCAGTCGTCGAGCTCCATGGCCGTGCCCTCGGCGGCCTTCAGCGCCGGCGTGATCTCCAGGAGGCGCAGCTTGACCGGCACGTCCGCGCCGAGCAGCTGGCCGGAGGCGATGCGGAAGAGCAGGGCGTAACCGATCTGGCCGGCCGCGCCGGTGACGGTGACGTTCACGGGAGTGCGGGTCATGGCGTTCTCCGTATGACAGCTGGCGGTGGGGCGTCCCTGCCCCGGGGTGCGGGATCCTGCCGCCGGCGCCGGCCGGCGGCGCCGCGACGACCGATCACCAACGGATGATCGATCTCTTGGCGTCAAGAGAGATCCAGCCGTCAGGCTATCGCCTCTCCGGGATCTCGATGGGCCGGGGCCCTGTGGCCCGGCCCACAGAACGGCCCGGTGACGTGGGAGAGGCGGCCGCCCGTCCGGGAGAGGAGGAGGGCGGCCGCCATATGGGGGTTGCCGGAAACCGGACTCCCGTGGGGGGTACTGTCCGCGTGCCCGGTTCCGCGGCTCCCACACCTGTCCCGCGCCACTTGTCGTCCGGACGGCCCCGTACCGGTGACCGCGCCCCCGTCTGTCCGAGGCGCGGCCCCCTGCTCACGGACCGGTGCACCCCGTCTGTCCGGAGGCCAGCGTCGTGCACGCCTTCGCCTGCGCCGCGTCCCGCACCGCGATCATCGGCGTGTACGCGATCGTCTCGCCGGGCGCCGTGAGGGTGCCGCGCTCCGTGCGCGTGCCGACCGTGACCCGGACCTCGTCGCCCGCGACGGCCTGGGTGATACGGGCCCAGGCGGCACCGCAGGTCTTGCTGTAGCGGACCTCGACCAGGGTCGTGCCGACGGTGACGCTCTCGGCCGTGCTCACCAGGTTGCCGCTGCACCCCATGGTCTCGGCGTCCTTGCCGGTGCAGCCGCCCGCGACGCACTCGACGCCGGGCGGCAGGCTGACGTCGGCGGAGGGGGACGGCGGCTTGGCCTCGGTCGCGGCCTTCTTGCCGTCCCCGTCGCCGGTGAGGTAGAAGACGGCACCGATCACGGCCAGCGCGCTGGCCGCACCCGCGAGGAACATCATCACCTGCCGCTTGCGCCCCCCGCCCCCGGAGGTGGCGGGCGCGGGAGACCGCGGAGGCTCACCGTGCGCGCCCGCGGAGCCCGGGGTGTACGGGGTGTGCGGACGGCCGGGGTCGTCCTGGGCGTACGGCCCGGGAGAAGCCGCGGGGTGCGGGCTCGGGAACCCGGGAGCCGACTCGGAGCCGCCGTCCGTGGGCGCCTTGGCGCCGGGGGCGCGTCCGCGCGCCCGCGACGGTCCCCGGTATCCGGCCAGCCCCCAGGAGTTGGCGCCCGTCGACGTCCCGGAACCGGTGGTTCCGGTGGCCCCGGTGGCGGAGTCGGCGCCGGCGTCGGCGTCGGAGAGGGAGTCGGAGTCCGACTCCGAGTCCGGCCCGGCACCGGGCGCGACGGCCGGGAGGGGAGTCGTCGCCGAGGCGCCCGCCGAGGCCCACGGCGCCTTCCGCGCCGTGCCCTCACGGGCGTCGGCGTCGGACGCCGTCGGCTGCACGGGCACCGCGGGGGACGCGCCCGCCGGGCCCGCGCTCTTCGGGGCCGCCGTGGCGGTGCCGTTCCTGCGGGCCGTCCTGGCTCCGCCCGCCTCGGCGCCGGACGCCACCGCGCCGAACTCCCCGAGCGCGGCGCGCGCCTGGGACACCCGGATGGCCTCCATGGTCCGGTCGTGGCGCATCTCCGCACGGCTCCAGGCCCGTTCGGCCAGCTCCCACATAGTGGTGAGGTGGACCGGATTGGTGCCGGTGACCTCGGCGAGTGCCACGACCGCGCCCTTGGGCGCCAGGAGCCGTCCGTTGAGGTAGCGCTCCCAGGACGTCTTGCTGTAGCCCGTGCGATCGGCGAGCGCGGCGATGCTCAGGCCGCCGCGGTCCACGAGCCGCCGCAACTGGCTCGCGAACTCCTTTATCTGCGGATCGAGTTCATCGGGCAAGGCCTTCCAACGAGGCATCGCTTCCCCTTCCCCCCGGTACGTGCTGGTTGTTCCCCGCGCATGACGTCCTGTGTCGAGACCCGGTTCTCGGTTCTCGCTACCCACAGGAGTGCGCCCCGCCAGGATCTCAGGTCCCGTTTCGGGGGCGCACGGGAGCACTCGGGCCGAAGCGCGCGCCGGTGCCCGCTCCCCACGCTAGCCCGGCCGGGGGTGGGAGGCCTCACCCGTGCGGCGGGCTCTGTCGACGCATCGGCACATCCCGGATCCCGGCGTGACCTCGTACACCGCAGGGGTCCCCCGGCTCACCCTGCTCCCCGGCTCACCCGGAGGCCGCGGCAGCGTCGCCGGGGCGGCCGGGTCCGGGATCCTGTGGCAGAGCGCGGACACCGTAGCGGAACGGTCACTTCCGTGCCACAGCGCGCGGACAGGCGTTGAACAGCCCCTTCACGGTGCAGGAGGGTTGGTCCCGGCGGCGGTCCGTCCTGACTCGGGGGAGAGGACGGGCCGCCGCCGCGGGCGGGCGCCTAACCGTTGCGGACCGTGAAGTGCAGCGCGTCGTCCAGGAACGGGATCTCCAGCCACGGCCTCGGCTGGACCATCAGCGCCAGCAGGACGATGGCGCAGCCCAGCAGGCCGAAGGTGACGATGTCCGTGAAGCGGGAGCGGACCGCGAGCATGCCCACCCGGGGCAGGAACCAGCGCAGCCCGGCCCCACCGAGCAGCGCGAGGCCGATCAGCAGCAGACCGACCCGGAAGGCGTCGAAGGCGGTCACCAGCAGCCCGAGCCCCACCGTGCCCAGCACGGCCAGCAGCGGCCACTGCCGGGCGGGCGCCGGAGCGCCGCCGGGAGCGGCCCGGCCGCCCCCCTCGGGTCGCGCGGTGTCCCTCGTGAACATCGGGAAGCGGCGTGTGCCACGGCGCGGCCTGCCCCCGGCGTCCTGCACGGCGACCGGGTCCCTTACCTCTGTCTCCGGTGTCTCCAGAGGCTCCGGCGCCTCCGGTGTCTCCGGCTCTGCGGGAGAGGACTCCCGCCCGGTGCCCTCCGCCTCAGCCGACACTGCGCTCCGCCGCCTCGACCACGTTCACCAGCAGCAGGGCGCGGGTCATCGGGCCGACCCCGCCCGGGTTCGGGGACAGCCAGCCGGCCACCTGGGCCACGTCCGGGTGGACGTCGCCGACGATCTTGCCCTCGGCGTTGCGGGAGACCCCGACGTCGAGGACGGCCGCGCCGGGCTTGACGTCCTCGGCGCGGATCAGGTGCGGGGAGCCGGCCGCGGCGACGACGATGTCCGCGCGGCGCAGGTGCGCGGACAGGTCGCGGGTGCCCGTGTGGCACTGGGTCACTGTGGCGTTCTCGCTGCGCCGGGTCAGCAGCAGCGGCATGGGCCGGCCGATGGTCACACCGCGGCCGACGACCACGACCTCGGCGCCCTTGATCTCCACGCCGTGGCGGCGCAGCAGCGTCAGCACGCCGTTGGGGGTGCAGGGCAGCGGCGCGGGCTCGTTGAGGACGAGCCGGCCGAGGTTCATCGGGTGCAGGCCGTCCGCGTCCTTGTCCGGGTCCATCAGCTCCAGGACACGGTTCTCGTCGATGCCCTTGGGCAGCGGCAGCTGGACGATGTAGCCGGTGCAGGCCGGGTCCTCGTTCAGTTCCCGGACGACCGCCTCGATCTCGTCCTGGGTCGCCGTGGCCGGCAGTTCCCGCTGGATGGAGGCGATGCCGACCTGGGCACAGTCGCGGTGCTTGCCGGCGACGTACTTGTGGCTGCCGGGGTCGTCCCCGACCAGGATGGTGCCGAGGCCGGGCGTGACGCCCTTCTTCTTCAGCGCCGCCACACGGGCGGTCAGCTCTGATTTGATCTCGGCTGCGGTGGCCTTGCCATCGAGAATCTGGGCGGTCATGCCCTCATCCTCGCGGATGACCGGCTCACGGTTCCAATCCGGGAGGTCCCGTCCGCTCCCCGCGGCGCCCGCCGCCCGCGACCGTCTTGATCGGTGATGTTGCACTTGCACAACACATCCGGAATGCCGCTGGACAAGTAAGCCGCCGGTAAAGAACCATGATGACCACAGTGCCGCGGGCAGCTCTTCGGGGGGACGGACCGCACTTCTGTGAACTCTCCTCCGTACGGTGCCGCGCGTCCCCGCACCTGAACGACGGAGGAAGCAACCGCCATGAGTTACGGCGACTCGAACAACCCCTACGGCGCGCCGCAGCAGCCGCCCCAGCAGCAGCCCCAGCAGCCCGGCTTCGGCTACCCGCAGGGCCAGGCCCCCGGCTACGGCTACCCGCAGGCCCCGCCCGTACAGCAGCCGTACGGCGCGTCGGTGCCGCAGACGATGCCGGGCACGGTGAAGGCGGCCCGCGTGATGCTGTTCGTGCTCGGCGGCCTCCAGGCGCTGGGCGGCGTGCTGATGATGGTGGCGAGCAAGTGGTTCGCCGACAAGATCGAGGAAACGGTCTCGTCCGACAGCAGCATCTCCGCCGCGGACGCGGACAAGGCGGCGAGCGTCGGCGCGGGCGTCATGATCGTCCTCGGCATCCTCGTGCTGGCCTTCGCGTTCTGGGCGATCTTCACTGCCGTGAAGGTCCCCACCGGGCGCGGCGGCGTGCGCGTCTCCGCGATCGTGTACAGCTCGTTCGTGCTCCTGTTCAGCCTGATCAGCCTGCTGACCGGCAACGTCTTCGCGCTGCTCAGCATCGCCATGGGCGTGCTGATCATCGTGTTCTGCGCCAACAAGGCCGGCGGCGCCTGGTTCAACCGCCCCAGCTACTGAACACTTCGCGCCATTTGCTCCCAGGGCCGTGTGGGAACCACACAAAGTGGGACACGGCCCTGGTGCGTCGCCCTAGTCTGGGTTCCGTAGCCGTCAGGCACGGGGAGACGCACCTTGTACAGCATCATCGTGGTACCTCCGCCGACCACGGGGGACGAGCGACGCAGCACGCAGTTCCGGCTCGCGCCCTGCGAGCGCCTCGCCTTCGGGCGTTCCGTCCCGGACAACGACCTGGTGATCGCGCACGACGGGGTGTCCCGCCGCGCCGGTGAGATCACCGCGCACGGGGCGTTCTGGATATTGAGCAACCTCTCCGCCCGCCACACGTACGTCGTGGAGAACCCGGAGGGCGCGGGCGAGCACATCAAGGTCGCACCGGGGCGGCTGGACGCGCCGGTCCCCTTCGAGTTCTCCCGGATCGTGCTGCCCGCGGCCGGGGACCTGCTGCCCATCGAGGTGTGGGCGCCCCGGCACGACTATCTGAGCGGCGCGGACGGAACCGACGGCGAACCCACCGCGCCCGCCTTCTCCGTGGACCGCAGCAAGCGCTACTTCGCGGTGCTCGCCGCCCTGTGCGAGCCCCGGCTGCGCGGTGATCCGCACGCCGCGGCGCCGACCGTCGACCAGGTGGTCGAGCGGTTGCGGCCCGCCTGGCCGGCCGCGTCGCGCACCTCGGTGCAGTGGAACATCGACTACCTGGCGGTGAAGCTGCGGCTGAAGCCCGGCCCGGAGACCGCCGAGACCGGCCCGCGCCTCAACGGCAAGAAGGAGTCGCTGGTCTCCCTGGCCCTGCGCTTCGACCTGGTGCGCGAGGACGACCTGACCGTCCTCGCGGGCCGGCCGAGCCGGGTGTCACGGTGCCCGAGCCGTACGCCGTGCCGGTGCCCCGCGGTTACCGGGTCGGCGTCTGGGAGGTGCGCAGGCCCATCGCCACGGGCGCCTTCGGCAGCGTGTACGAGGGCCGCCGCACCGGCGGCGACGCCACACTGCCGCGCACGGCCGCGCTGAAGTTCCTGCCCACCGGCACCGGCACCCCGCGCCAGCTGACCCATCTGCGCGAACTGGTCGAGCGCGAGGTCGCGTTGCACCGCAGGCTGCGCCGCCCGCGGCTGATCCGGATGTACGAGACCCTCACCGTCGACGACCCCGCCCGCCCCGGCCTGGACGGCGCCACCGTGCTCGTCCTGGAGAAGGCCCGGGGCTCGCTGGCCGCCCTGCTCGACGCCGGGCCCCCACCTGCCACGGGGCCCGTACTGCTCGCGCAGATCTGCGAGGGGCTCGCCCAGCTGCACCGGGCGGGCTGGGTGCACGGAGACCTGAAACCGGCCAACGTGCTGCTGATGCCGGACGGTTCGGTGCGCCTGGCCGACTTCAACATGGCCGCGGAGCTGGAGGGCACCCACGCCTACACCCCGGCCTTCTGCAGCCCCGACTACACCCCGCCCGAGCTGCTGTGGTCCGAGATCGGCGAACGCGGGCGCCGGATCCGCCCGTCCGCCGACGTGTGGGCCTTCGGGGTCCTCGCCCATCTGGTCCTCACCGGCGCCTTCCCGCTGCCCGGCGCCACCCCGACACTCCGCCGGGACGCGGCCGCCGCCTACGCCGGCGGCTCGCGGGAACTGCTCCTGTCCCCCGAACTCCCGGACACCTGGCGGGAGATCATCGGCGGCTGCCTGGCCCGTACGCACGAGGACCGCATCGGCACCGAGGCCCTGCTGCGCCGGACCGCCGCCGCGGCCGGGACGGCCCGCCCGCCCCGGATCCCGAGAGCACTCCGGATCCCGAGGACCCCCGGATCCCGAGAACCCCCCGGGTTCCGACCACCCTCCGGGTTCCGAGCACCCGCCGCCGGCGCCGCACGGCCATCCTGGGCGCGGCGCTCGCCGCGGCCGCCGCGGCCGCGCTCGCCTACGGCGTCGGCACCCGCGCGCACCGCCCGCCGGACACCAAGGGGACCGCGCCGGCGGCGACGGCCGCCGCGTCCGGTTACGGCGCCGCCGAACTCCGTACCGACCGGGGTGTCCCCGCCGCGTACCGGCGGCTGATCGTCGACTCCGCGCACGGGTGCGCCGAGCCGGACGTCACGCCCGCGCTGATCGCCGCCATGCTGAAGGCGGAGAGCGGCTTCGACCCGGACCTGTCCGACCCGGCCAAGGACGAGTACGGCATCGCCCGGTGGACACCCGAGGTGCTGCGCTGGTGGACACGGTCCGACGGGCAGCCGGCGCCCTCGGTGCCCCGGCCCCCCTTCTCCCCCGCCGTGTCCGTCCCGGCCATGGGCCGCTACCTGTGCTTCATCGGGCCGCGGCTGGAGGCCGGGCTGCCCGACGACCGGCGGGTGCTGATCGCCGCCGCCTACCGGACGTCGTACCGGAAGGTGAACGCGGCGCGCGGAGTTCCCCCGAAGTACCGCGCCTACGGCGACCGTGTCGCGCACTACCTCAAGGAGTACACGCCGCCGGGCCGGAAGTGACCCTGAGACGTCCGAGGTACCGCGGCCGCCGTGCCCACGGCACGGTGGAGCCGTCCACCCCACGGGGTGGCAGGACCTCAACCCAGGCAAGAACAAGGGGGAACCCAGTCATGACCATCATCCGCAAGGCGCTCGCCGTGGGCGCCGCGACCGTCACCGCCGGCGCCGCCCTCGCCCTCGGCATGGCCGGCACCGTCCAGGCCGCGTCGCCGTGCTGGAAGAGCGGCTCCATCTGGTACTGCGACAACGCCACCGGCGCCAAGGTCTACAAAAGCACCAACACGGGGAGCGTCGTGGGCCGCATGTACTCCAACCCGTCCTGGTTCGTCTGCAAGTTCGACGGGGGGGGCAGAACCACGGCGGCCCGCACGCCACCCGCTGGGTCTCCACGCAGGCGGACAACGGGGCCTGGGGCTGGATGAGCGACAACGACATCGCCTCGGAGACCAACCCGCTGCCCTCGTGCTGAGGTCCGCGTGAGCGCGGCCTGCGGCCCTCTCGTGGAGAGGGCCGCAGGCCGCGGCTGTCAGGGGCGTACGCCGATCAGTGGAAGAAGTGGCGGGTCCCGGTGAAGTACATCGTCACGCCCGCCTTGTTCGCGGCCTCGACGACCTGCTCGTCGCGGATCGAGCCGCCCGGCTGGACGATCGCGCGGACACCGGCGGCGATGAGGATCTCGGGGCCGTCGGGGAACGGGAAGAACGCGTCCGAGGCCGCGTACGAGCCGCGGGCCCGCTCGGCGCTGGCCCGCTCGACCGCCAGCTTGCAGGAGTCGACGCGGTTGACCTGGCCCATGCCGACGCCGACCGAGGCGCCGTCCTTGGCGAGCAGGATCGCGTTGGACTTCACCGCCCGGCAGGCCCTCCACGCGAAGGCGAGCTCGGCCAGCTCGTCGGCCGGCAACGCCTCGCCGCTGGCGAGGGTCCAGTGGGCGGGGTCGTCGCCGTCGGCCTGGAGCCGGTCGGTGGCCTGGAGCAGCACGCCGCCGTCGATGTGCTTGGCCTCCACCCGGCCGCACGGACCGTTCGGGGCCTTCAGCACCCGGATGTTCTTCTTCTTGGCGAGGGCCTCCAGCGCGCCGTCCTCGTAGTCCGGCGCGACGATGACCTCGGTGAAGATCTCCGCGACCTGCTCGGCCATCTCCTTGCTGACCGGGCGGTTGACCGCGATCACCCCGCCGAACGCGGACAGCGGGTCGCAGGCGTGCGCCTTGCGGTGCGCCTCGGCGACGTCCGCGCCGACCGCGATGCCGCACGGGTTGGCGTGCTTGATGATCGCCACGCACGGCTCGTCGTGGTCGTACGCGGCACGGCGGGCGGCATCCGTGTCCGTGTAGTTGTTGTACGACATCTCCTTGCCGTGCAGCTGCTCGGCCTCGGCGAGCCCGCCGACCGGGCCGCCGGTGTAGAGAGCGGCGGGCTGGTGCGGGTTCTCGCCGTAGCGGAGGGTGTTCTTGCGCGCGTAGGTGGCGCCGAGGAAGTCGGGGAAGGAGGACTCGTCGACGGGTGCGTAGGAGGAGGCGAACCAGGAGGCGACGGCCACGTCGTAGGCGGCCGTGTGCTGGAAGGCCTCGGCGGCCAGGCGCTTGCGGGTGGCGAGGTCGAAGCCGCCGTCCCGCGTCGCGGCGAGGACGTCGGCGTAGCGCTCCGGGCTGGTGACCACGGCCACGGACGGGTGGTTCTTGGCGGCGGCGCGGACCATCGAGGGGCCGCCGATGTCGATCTGCTCGACGCACTCGTCGGGCGAGGCGCCGGAGGCGACGGTCTCGCGGAACGGGTAGAGGTTGACCACGACGAGGTCGAAGGGCTCGACACCCAGCTCGCCCAGCTGCCGCCGGTGGTCCTCCAGACGCAGGTCGGCGAGGATGCCGGCATGCACCTTGGGGTGCAGGGTCTTGACCCGGCCGTCCAGGCACTCGGGGAAGCCGGTGAGGTCCTCGACCTTGGTGACGGGCACGCCGGCCGCGGCGATCCGGCCGGCGGTGGAACCGGTGGAGACGAGTTCGACGCCCGCCTCGTGCAGCCCGCGCGCGAGCTCCTCCAGGCCGGTCTTGTCGTAGACGCTGACGAGCGCGCGCCGGATGGGCCGCTTGTTCTCGGCGGTCACTGGATAACTACCTTTCGTCCCTCGATGCGATAGCCGTTGCGGGCGAGCCGCCCCACGACCTCGACGAGCAGCCTTCGCTCGACTTCCTTGATGCGCTCGTGCAGCGCGCTCTCGTCGTCCTCGTCCCGGACCTCGACCACGCCCTGGGCGATGATCGGGCCGGTGTCGACTCCGTCGTCGACGAAGTGGACGGTGCAGCCGGTGACCCTGGCGCCGTACGCGAGCGCGTCCCGCACACCGTGGGCCCCGGGAAAACTGGGCAGCAGGGCGGGGTGCGTGTTGACGAACCGCCCGCCGAACCGCGCGAGGAACTCCTTCCCCACGATCTTCATGAACCCGGCGGAGACGACGAGGTCGGGCTCGTGGGCGGCGACGGCCTCGGCCAGCGCCGCGTCCCACTCCTCGCGCGTGCCGTAGTCCTTGACCTTCCGCACGAAGGTCGGCAACCCGGCGCGCTCGGCGCGCGCCAGCCCCTCGATGCCGTCGCGGTCGGCGCCCACGGCGACGACCTCGGCGCCGTAGGCCTCGACCCCCACGTCGGCGATCGCGTCGAGGAGCGCCTGGAGGTTGGTGCCGGATCCGGAGACCAGCACGACGAGGCGCTTGGCCACGGGCTTGGCGGCCACGGTGGGGCCCTTTCTCGGGGAAGCTGTTTGTACGGTCGTACGAATGCTTCGCGCCCCCGGATACGGGGAAGCCTACGAAGCGGCTGACCGTCAGCAACGATACCGGCACTTCGGACGGCCCCCATGGGACGGGGGCGTGGCCGGAAGGTAGCGTCTGGGGGGAGCTGGTACGGGAACGCACCGCACGCACCGTGCGTTCATGGGGTGAGGGATCCCGGACCGTGGGCACGCAGCGCCTTCGGGGGGACACTCCGAACCGGACGATCCGTGCCGGACGGTCGTGCCAGATCAGCCGTGACTCACCAAGGGGAAGACGCTCACTTGATGCCGGACCGCAGCCTGCGACTCCTCACGCTCCCTCCGCAGCCGGTGCAGGGAGGGCGGCGCGGTGCCGTGTTGCTGAGGGAGCGCCCGTCCTCGCCCCCGGACGCGTCCTCGGACGGCCGGGACGGCGCCGGACGCGGCAGCGCCACCCCGGACGACAACCCCTTCGCGCCGCCCCCGGAGGGCGCCCCCGAGCGCCCGTGGCAGCCCCGCCCCCAGTCCGGTCGTGACGCCTCCTCCGAGGGCGGGTCCGACGGGTCCGGCGAGGGCGGCCAGGCCCCCTGGGGCAGCCAGTGGAGCGACCGCCAGCCCGGCCGCTCCCCCAGCGGCTTCGGTGAGCGCCCGCAGCGGCCCGGCGGCCCGCAGAACCCGAGCGGCGGCCCCGGTCCGCGCTGGGACCCCACCGACCCCGCCCAGCGCCGCGCGCGGTACGCCCTGCTGTGCGGCATGTGGGCCTTCTTCTTCGCCCTGTTCAGCTGGCCGTACGTGGCCCTGCTGCTGGGCGCGCTCGCCCTGCACTGGGGCATCAGCTCACTGCGCGCCAAGTCGCGCGGGCACAACCCCGACGGCCCGGCGCCCGAGGGCCGCCCCCAGATGACGGCGGCGGTCAGCGGCCTGGTCACCGCGTCGCTGGCGCTCGCCCTGGTCGCCGTGAACTTCACGGCGCAACTGGTCTACCGCGACTACTACTCGTGCGTGAACGACGCCCTCACCAACGAGGCCAAGCAGTCCTGCGACCAGCATCTGCCGGCGGAGCTGCGGGGAGTGCTCGGGGTCAGCGACTGACGGGGGCGTCCGGCGCGGGGGGTTCCTCGGCGCCGGGGTCCTGTGCGGAAGACCGCGGCGTGCGGGTTCCGTGCGGGGATCGCGGCGCGGAAGGCTCCCGCCAGGTGGGCGGGGCCGCGGGACTCGTGTGACCGGGAGCCGGAGCGGGGTCCGCGGGCGGATCCACGGGCCGCGCGGGCACGGCCTGCCCCACGGCTCCCTCCGGATTCGTGCTCTTCTCCGCCTCCATGGCCTTCCCCGGCACCTCCGTCCCCGGTGCCTCCGTCCCCGCCGCCGCTTCCCTCAGCGCGGGCCGGTGGGCCCGCAGGGCTTCGTCGTTGTCGAGCCAGGCGGAGGGGCCCGGTACCGGCGGGTCGAGGAGCAGGACGTCGTACGGCTCCAGAAGGTCGTCGTAGTGGACGGGCACCGGCGTGGGCCGCGGGGGCCGGGGCTTGGGAGCCTTCGCCCGCAGGAGCAGGCCCCATCGGCGCACTCGCCCGCGCAGGGCTTCGGCGGGCGAGGGACGCGGCACCGTGACGGTCGCACCCGGCCGGGATTCACCGGTCTTCGGCCGAGCCGCGCCGCTCACCGGCACCCGGCCCGAACGGCAGCGCCACGCCCGCAGCGCCACCGCCGTCGGCACGGCCGCCGTCGCGGTCCACACCAGCGCCGCCGCACCCACCTGCCATCCCACCGGCCCGAAGCGGGCGAGTGCGGCGTCCCCGAGCGGACCGCCGGCCAGTGCCGCGAGCACCGCGAGAGCCGCCGCGCACAGCAGGCAGGCCAGCCCGGCACCGGCCACCGTCCGCCGCCACGACCAGGCCCGCGGACGCGCGCCCGCCTCCCCGCCGTCCCGGTCCGTGCCGCCTCGCTCCTCCCGCACCGCCGCCCTGGCCACGAACCAGCCCATCGTCAGCCCGGCCGTCATCGGCACGGACGCCGCCGCCCAGTTCAGCGCGGTGCCGGGGCCCGGGTCCGGAACCGCGGCGAGCAGCGGGAAGGGCGGCAGCAGCGGGGCCGACGCGGAGGACAGCGGGCCGACGACATGACCGGCGCCGAGCACGAAGCCGGGTCCGAGGGAGTACGCCGCCGCCCACAGCACCGCGTTCGGCAGCAGCGCCAGGCACAGCAGCAGTACGGCGAACCGTCCCGACCAGCCCTCGGTCAGCTCCAGGAAGGCCTCCTGGGCCGTCCCGGCGTGCGCCGCCAGCGACACCACGAGCACCACCGCCCCGCCGCCGGCGAACACCGTGACCCCGGCCCCCGCCGCCCGCGCCGCGGCACCCAGGCGCGTCCGCGGGCCCGGTCCGAGAAGCAACCGCCGTGCACCGCCCGGCAGTCGGCGCAGTGCCCGCTCCAGGGGTGCGCGCGGGCAGCCGTACGCCTTCCACACGCCGCTGCCCGCCGCCGCCGCGGCGACCAGCGGTACGCACACCGCCGCCCACGCCCACGACGGCCGCAGCACACCGCCGGCCGCGTAGGCGGCGGCACCGGATCCGACGGCCAGGTAGCCGAGCACGACGCCCGCCCAGGCGGTGCGCGCAGGGACGAGCGGCCCGCCGTCGCCCCCGTTGGCCGCGTCCCGCGCCGACCGGTGCACCAGCAGCGCGGGCAGGGCGAGCAGCAGCAGCGGGGTCACTCCGACGGGCGCGGGGACCCCCGTGAGGGTTTCGGTGCGGACCAGTTCGCAGCCGTGCGCCAGCAGCCACAGCGCGGCGGCGACGTGCAGCGCGCCGCCGGGTCCGCTGTCCGGATACGGCGAGCTGATCCACAGGGCGATGACGAGCAGGGTGAACGAGCCGAGACCGAGCCCCGCCGCGACCGCACCGCCCAGGAAGCCGGACCCGAGGCCGGGTGAGCGGTCCCGCAGGAGGGTGCGCAGGCGCGACAGCGGTGGACGGCGGCGGGTCGTCTGGATCACGGCCTCCATGCTCCCAACGACACCGGCATTCCGGGCGCAACAGGCGAACCTCCGCTGTGTCGCTCAATATACGATCATGTGCCTATTCACACCGAGGGACGCCTCATGACGAACAGTCATGCGAACCCGCTGCCATCGCCCACGGGGGACCGACGCTCCGGCACGGCCGCCTCCCTGACTGCGGATCAACCGGTCGACGCTGCGGACACGCCCCTGACACCCGCTCAGGCCTTTGACGCCTTGTACCGGTTCTGCGCACCCGCCCTCGTACGGCAGGCCTATCTGCTCACCGGCCGGCACGAGGGGGCCCGCGAGTCCGTGGAACAGGCCTTCCAACTGGCCTGGCAGCGCTGGCCGGAGGTGGCCCGCGACCGGGACCCGGCGGGCTGGGTGCGAGCCATGGCGTACGACTGCGCGCTGTCCCCCTGGCATCGCTTCCGCCGGCGGGACCGCGCCCCCGACGCTCCGTCCGACCCCGCGGACCGCGCGCTGCAACGCGCCCTGATGCTGCTCCCGCCGTCGTACCGCCGCGCCCTGGTGCTCTACGACGGTGTCGGCCTCGGCCTGCCGGAGACGGCGGCGGAGACGGAGGCGAGCACCCCGGCCACCGCGAACCGGTTGATGCACGCGCGGCAGGCGCTCGCCGCGTGCCTGCCGGAGCTGTCCGACCCGGCGGAGCTGCGCCGGCGGCTGATCCGCCTGGCCTCGGCGGAACGTCTCGGGGCGGGAGAACCGGAGGGCGTGCGCACGGCCGGGGAACGCCTGACCCGGTTCTGGACCCGGTCCGCCGTCGCGTTGACGGCCACCGTCATCGGCGCGACGACCCTCACCCTGCGCACCGCGCCCACGCACCACCTGGCCCCGGTGTCCCCCGGACACGTGGTCCAGGAGGCACCGGCGCAGGACCAGCTCGGCCCGCTCCCACCGGAGGCACTCAGGCTGCACGCCGCCGACCGGAAAACGCCGGTGGGCCCGCCCCCGAAAGGGGCGGGCCCACCGGACCGGCTCAGCGTGCGGAACTCGGCCGACGAAGGCGGCCGTGCTCAGCTGCCGTCCGAAGGTGCCGTGCTCAGCTGCCGAGGATGGCGCGAGCCAGCTTGGCCGTCTCGGTCGGGGTCTTGCCGACCTTGACGCCCGCGGCCTCGAGGGCCTCCTTCTTGGCCTGGGCCGTGCCGGAGGAACCGGAGACGATGGCACCCG